>JANSYM010000012.1 GCA_024742355.1 Hyphomonadaceae bacterium
ACGAAAAAGACTTATAAGAGCAGAACCACCCCTGGCAGGCGCTTGGTCCAGGTGATCAAGGCCTAACGTATGAATGAATGTCACCGCAGGCGCGCTTTGACCAGGCGCTATTACGCTGTCTCGAAAGAGCAGCAGTTCGTTTCCCGCGTTTGTCGCAAAGCGCGCCTAGCCTTCTTGCATCCTCAGGGGGAGACCTCGTGAGGGGATTTGGTGTGCGCAAATCTCCTCCAGGCGCTCCCCACGGAATTTCCGTGGGGCCCAGCACGGGATATTGTGGCCGGGGTCGGGAGCGCTCTTATCGCTCCCGGTCCAAACGGCAAAGACGGATGATGGGCTGCCCAGACCAGGCTGGGCAGAGCGTCGTGGATAGTTTGGGTCACTCCGATTCCGAAGACACCTGCGCAGGCAGGTGTCTAGGGACAGGATCTGGCGAACAGGACGGGGCGATATTACCGTCCTTGGATACCTGCCTGCGCAGGTATCGGCGGTGAAAGGGAAACTCGCACGAGGTCCCGGGTCGAGCCCGGGATAATCGGTCGGTCTGCTCCGTCCCCGGCCCCGCCTGCGACAACTTTACGTTGCGTAACAGGGCTTTAAATGGTAAAGAATTTCCGCCAGGGGACGATATTTCAACCATAACCAGACGCCTCTGGCGCGCCTGTAACAGGCGTATGGTGGGAGAATATGATGAGTAAGATTACGACACGCTGGGCCCTTGTGGCGCTGGCCGCCGTCGGCCTTTCCGGGCTTGCGAGCGCGCAAACGTTTACGTTTGAATCGACGACGACGGATCAGACCATGCTGGGCATGGCGCCGGGGACCGGTCCGTCGGGACAGCACTGGACTGCAGATGTGGTCACCACATTCGCCGATGGGTCAACCGCGACCTCGACGACGGAATGCGTGGCGACCTCTCAGCCGCCCAACAATAACATCTTCGCCATGCACGGCATTTGCGAAGGGTCCGCAGAAAGCGGCACCTGGGCCTCGATCATGGGCTGCAACCCAATGGGCGAAGGCAGCATGAGCATGGGCTGCGTCGGCGGCCTGTACGGCAAGTCGGGTGACTTTGAGGGCATGCAAGGCGCCTTCACCGCCCATGTCAGCGGCGGCACTAGTCACGGCACCGGCGAGTGGTACGAAGCCGAAGCCGCCGACGAAGAATAGGAACGCGGACGGCCGTTCGCCTGATGCAGGTCAGGATTCATGCGGGCTGAGGGGACCTATTGGTCAGCCACCATGGATGCCAGTTCAGATTGGCAGAACGGTGCTGGGCGTTGCATGTGCGCTAAGCGTTTGCGGCTTTGGCCGCGCGCTTGCGCTCATGCGGATCGAGGTGGACCTTGCGGAGCCGAATGCTCTGCGGGGTCACCTCTACCAGTTCATCATCCGCGATATAGGCGAGAGATTTTTCCAGCGTCATCTGCAGCGGCGGGGTCAGGCGGACGGCTTCATCTGTCCCCGAGGCGCGCACGTTTGAGAGCTTCTTGCCCTTGAGCACATTGACCTCGAGATCATTGTCGCGCGTGTGCTCGCCAATGATCATGCCCTGATAGACCTTGTCGCCCGGATGGATCATCATCGGGCCGCGATCTTCCAGGTTCCACAGCGCGAAAGCGACCGCTTCGCCCTTGTCCATGGCGATCAACGTGCCGGTGCGGCGGCCCTGAATCTTGCCCTTGTATTCTGCATAATCGAGGAAGACGCGGTTCATGATTGCGGTGCCGCGCGTGTCCGTCATCAGCTCGCCCTGATAGCCGATCAGGCCGCGCGTCGGGGCGTGGAACACCATCCGGGTGCGGCCAACGCCAGACTGTTTCATCTCGACCATTTCGGCCTTGCGCTCGGAAAGTTTCTGCACGACCGCACCGGAAAACTCGTCATCGACGTCGATCACAACTTCCTCGATCGGCTCCAGCCGTTCGCCGCCCTCGCCTTGCTTGAAGACAACTTGCGGGCGTGAGACGCCAAGCTCATAGCCTTCACGGCGCATGGTTTCGATCAGGACAGCGAGTTGCAGTTCGCCGCGCCCGGAAACGATGAAGCTCTCGGCTTCCGTCGACCGCTCGACTTTAAGCGCGACATTGCCTTCGGCTTCCTTGAGGAGACGATCCCAGATTACGCGGCTGGTGACCTTGTCGCCTTCAGTCCCGGCCAGCGGGCTGTCATTGACGCGGAAGGTCATGGACAGGGTTGGCGGATCGATTGGCTGGGCCTCAATCGGTGTGTTGACGCTCGGGTCGACGAACGTGTCAGCCACGTTGGCCTTGGCGAGACCTGCAATGGAGACAATGTCGCCGGCTTCCCCGACTTCAATTGGCTCGCGTTCCAGTCCGCGAAAGGCGAGGACTTTCGAGACGCGGCCATTCTCAACCAGGCTGCCATCGCGCGACAGCACTTTCACCGTCTGGTTCGGCTTGACCGTGCCAGAGGTGATGCGGCCGGTCAGGATGCGACCAAGGAAATTGTCGGCGCCAATCGTCGTCGCCAGCATGCGGAAGGCGCCGTCTTCGACCTTGGGTTCCGGCACGTGCTGCACGACCAGGTCGAACAGCTCGTTCATGTCCGTGCGCTCGTCTTCATACTGGGTCGACATCCAGCCATTCTTGGCCGAACCGTACAGGATCGGGAAATCGAGTTGGTCATCATCGGCGCCAAGTGCATCGAAGAGGTCGAACACTTCATTGATGACTTCGTCCGGGCGGCGTTCCGGCTTGTCGATCTTGTTGACCGCGACAATCGGACGGAGGCCAATTTTCAGCGCCTTGGAGACCACGAACTTGGTCTGCGGCATCGGCCCTTCAGCGGCATCGACCAGAACGATCGCGCCATCGACCATGGACAGGATACGCTCCACCTCGCCGCCAAAGTCGGCGTGTCCGGGCGTATCGACAATATTGATCCGCGTATCGCCCCAGACAACGCTCGTAGTCTTGGCGAGAATGGTAATCCCACGTTCCTTTTCGAGATCGTTGGAATCCATCATCCGCTCAGCCGTCGCTTCATTCTCGCGGAACGTGCCGGACTGTTTCAGCAGGCAGTCGACCAGTGTCGTCTTGCCATGGTCAACGTGGGCGATGATCGCAATATTGCGCAGGGATGTTGGCTCAGTCATATCGTGCGTCCTGGGGAGGGAGGGCCGTTTTCGGCATATATCTTTGCGCGCGCCATACACGCCGCCACCCGATTTGGCTATGGTCGAACCGCAACTGCCGGAAACGCGCATGGATCACGCACCGGCAGCTGGCATGTTGCTGCGCTTTGTTGGCGTGGTTTTTGAATACGAAAGCAATGATCAATAAGGATGCCCGAAACCGGGACTTGAGGGAACAGACATCGTGAACGGGATCGTCAAAAAGCTTGGCAAGAAAGTCCACCAGTACCAGCTGGACCAGATCAGCCGTCAAAGCCGGTTTGATCCGCGCGACTCGATCCTGGTTTCCGCCAATCCGCGCGGCGGGTCGACCTGGTTGTTCGAGGTTTTGACCAGCATCCAGGACACGGCCACACTGTACGAACCACTGCATCAACGTTGGGTGCCGGAGCTTTCCGAGATCGGGTTCGACTGGCATCAACGCATCCCCGAAGACGCCGACTGGCCAGAAGCACGGCAATTGTTCAAAGACATTCTCAGCGGCCGCAAACTCACGACCGATGTCTGTCAGTACTCAAGCGTGCAGGACTATCGAAATGCCAACCGCCTGGTGGTCAAGTTCATTCGCATCAATGATTGCTTGCCCTGGCTGTTGAAACAGTTCGACTTCAAGCTGAAACCGGTGGTGCTGACACGGCACCCGATTGCCATTGCGGCGTCAACGCTGCGCCACGAAAACTGGCAGAGGCGCCCGTCTCACTATGTGTTCCCGGAAACCCGTTATAGCGACTATTCCGACAAAGATCGCGCGTTCCTGGAATCGCTGTCCACCGTCGAAGAAGTCCGCGTCGCCAAATGGTGCACGCGCAATCGTTCTTTCCTGACGCATGAGCGGCACAACAAGGACTGGATTACGCTGCATTATGAAGACATGCTGCTGAACCCGGAGGCCAGCCTTCGGCATCTGTTTTCGGCTTGGCAAATGGATGTGCCGGACGCTGCCATGTCGCTGGTCGACAAAGCCAGCCGCACGTCGCGCGAAACAACCTTTTCTGACGACAAGCAACAACAGCTGGAAAAATGGCAGACCCGGTTTTCTGCCGACCAAATCGATCGCATGATTGCCATTCTCGATCATTTCGAGATTGATCTTTATGGCCGCGAAGCAATGCCGAAGATGGCCTCGACCATGGCCGCCAAGCTCGACCAAGGCTAAACCGCCGGACAGTTCCCCCCCTGACAAATCCGCCCGTCACGGTTAATCGTGATCAGGAGAGACCGTTCGGAGGGACACGATGCGTCTGATTTTGTGTGCGCTCATCGCACTGGTTGGGTTGACCGCGACGGCAGTCGCCGAAAAACGGATCGCGCTGGTCATCGGCAACAGCAATTACGAGACGGTTGGCTGGAACCTCGAAAACCCGGTCAATGATGCAGAGCTGCTTGCAGGGGCCTTGGAAACCGTTGGGTTTGAAGTCCACACCGTCCTCGATGGCACCAAAACCGGTATGGAAGAGGCCTTCCAGGCTCACGCGGATCGATTGAAAGATGCTGGCGAGGATGCTGTCGGCTTTTTCTTTTATGCCGGCCACGGCGCCCAGCATCGCGGTGTGAATTATCTTGTCGCGTCCGACGCCAAACTGACCTCAGCGCTCGATCTGATGCGGCAGCCCCAGCTCGATCTGATCATGGATTATCTCGAATATGCGGGAAACCAGACAAATTTCATCGTGCTGGATGCCTGTCGGAACAATCCGTTGCCCGCCTCTATGCGAAATGCGCCGCAAGGCCTGGCGAGCAGCCAGCGCGTGCGCGGCACCCTGATCGCTTACTCTACAGCACCGGGCATGGTCGCCGAAGATGGCAGCGGGTTGAACAATAGCGCTTACTCAGCAGCGCTCGCGGCGTTGATGACACAGCCCGGCTATTCGGTTGAAACCCTGTTTCGGGTCGTCGCGACCCGGGTCGAAGATGTCACCGGCGGCTTCCAGATCCCGTGGACCGAAAGTGGCTTGCGTGGAGAAGCGGATTTCTGTTTCGCCGGATGCGAGCTGGTCGCGGCAAATGACGAGGAAGCGGCGGCGCTGGCCGAAGTGGTCGCCAGCGATGATCCGTTGATGATGGAGGTTTTCCTCGATGTATTTCCGGAAACCCAACATCGCAACTATCTGGAATCTCGCATGCGCCAGCTTGAGATTGAACGCAGCGCCGCCGACGAGATCGCGCGCTCCAGAGAAAGCGCGGATTTCCTGCGCGAGCGGCTTGGTGTCACCACCCTGATCTCCGAAGTTATCACGCCGTGGGCCGACAATGCTCAGCAAATCACCGCCCGGCTCGGCATGGAGGCACGGATTGCTGAAAAGGATCCCGCCCATGCAAAGCTGGATGAAAGCCTGTTTGTCTTTTTCGACGAGAATTCATCGACTTTGTCGGATGAGGCGATCGAGCATCTGTCCTTGTTCGCCACCTACACCGCACAGCCCCATCTCAGTGACAACGGGCCAGCCAGCCTGTCCATCATTGCCAGTTGCAGCCCGGACGAAACAGATATGACCATCTGTCAGGACCGCGCCTTCACGGTGCGCGATCAGCTGGCTGAGCACGAAATCTATGACGTCGCCATTCGATTGACCGAAAACTGGGGATCGATCCGGCAAATCTCCCCGGGTGATAGCGGCTTCGACCCGGATGCGCTTAATCGCTATGCCGCGATCATGTTGCTCAGTGATGAGGGCGAAAGCGGCATAGCACCTTCAGAATAGGACGCTGTATCACGAAGCCACATTCAAATTAGCTTGACTCCTAATTATCTTTTTTGCTAATTAGCAGAAATGGCAAATGAAGTGTTCAAAGCGCTTGGGCATCCGTTGCGGCGCCAGGTCATGGCCCTGCTTCGGCAGGGGCCCAAAAGTTCCGGCGAATTGGCCGAGGCCTTTGACGCGGCCTGGCCGACGGTGACGCGGCATCTCAATGTCTTGAAGGATGCCGATCTGATCACCGCCGAGCGCCACGGCACATCGATCATTTACCGCACCAATACAAGCGTCGTCGAAGACGCCGTCAGCGCCCTGATGGGCATGATTGGCAAGGATGATGGCGATGACGATTTGAAGGAGGCCGCAGAATGATGCGAACCGGACTGATATTCTCAACCATTGCCGTGATCGGCATGTGCGCCGTCAATTTATGGGCGATGCCGCAAATTCCAGATGCACAAGTGCCCGTGCATTGGGGGCTGGACGGTACGCCTGACCGTTATGGCGATCGCAGCGAAGCCCTATTCGCCTTATGGATGATCCCGGCAGCGACGGTGTTTGTCAGCCTGCTCCTGGCGATCGCCCCGCGGCTCGATCCGAATGGCGACAATCTGATGAAGAGCCGCAAGGCCTATGTCGCGATCTGGTGTTCGGTGATGATCATGCTTCTGGCGGTGCATGCCGGAATTGCCATGCTGATGGTGCGCAGCGTCGTCGCTGATCCGGACGCCAACGAGTTTGTGCGCTTCGTCATCGCCGCGTCGGCGGTGCTGATCATCATCAAGGGCAACTACCTGCCCAAGACCCGATCGAACTGGTTTCTTGGCATTCGCACGCCGTGGACGCTGTCGAGCGACATCACGTGGGAAAAGACCCACCGCCTGGCGGGTCGACTGTTCATGTTGTCCGGCTTTGTCTGCCTCGTCGGCGCCTTCGTCCTGGAGGGCGGCTGGCTGATCGTAATGTTCATGAGCACACTGCTGCCAACCGTGCTGATCAGCGTCGCCTACTCATACATAATCTGGCGCAACGCCCCTGATAAACGGATCGGAACGGAATATTTCGTATAGTCGGAATGGGGTGTCGGTTTAGTCGATGGTTTCTTCCGCCTGCATCACAACTGCTGTTTCGCCAGACTCCAGGGTATCAATTGTAGTCGCCACCTGCGCCTTTGACTGAGCCGATTGCCAGTCGCCAATCTTCACCGGGACGGCGTAAGCGCGGCTCTCAGAGTAGCCATCGCTCATATCCGCCGTCGCCATAATGTGGATGTGATAAGCCCCGTCAGCAGCTGACGCAAAGTTGATGCGCCACGTATGAGTCGTGACATCAGCCATATCGAAGCGAGCGCTGGTTTGTGCGCCAAACACGTCGAGTCCATCTTCTCCGCTGGCCTGAAGAGTCAAGGTTCCAGCCGGATAGCCTTCATTCACCGTCAAAGTCACCGTACCGGTCTCATTCACCGCAATCGCCGCCACGGTATCGTGCGAGAAGGTGACGGATGCACCAGGCTTTACCGTGGTGATCGGCGGCGCCAGTTTGACATCGCTTTTCGTTTCCGTGATCGCGGGTTCAACACTCTCACCGGGCGCATTAGCGACCACCGGATCGGCGGCGCGTCCTTGCGCGCAGGCCGCGAGCAGAGTGGCCGCGCTGATTGAAACCAAGAGTCCTGTTCTCATACGCATCATATTCTCCTTGTCCGACTAGTTGACCGTGAAGTCAAAGCAGCTGTCACCTGCGGCAGCGCCGCCGCACTCGGCATTGTTGCAATCATAGATCTCAATCGCATAAGTCCCCGCATCGAGTGTACCGGTCCAGCTCTCGCTACCATCAGCGCTTGAAAACGCACGGCGGTCCTGATTGCGGGAATCGTTCGTGAATACCGAACCGCGCTCCCAGATGATGAAATCCGGGTCGGTGGTCGTTGCCGGACCAGATGTTTCGGTCGCCGTCATCGTTACAGCGCCAGTGCTGGGAAGCGTGACAGTGATAAACTCGCGAACTCCATGTTTATTCGTATCGCCATTCGTTGCTGTTGAACAAACATTTACGGCCGCGCCGCCGACAGTCGCCACCTTGTAGATCGGCAGGATCTGCGGCAACCCGCCATCATTGGTTTCGCCAACGCCGCGCGGATCCGTGGTGTTGATGTCCTCGGCGGCCAGCATCGCATCAAAAGTCGACGCATTGATCCCCGCTTCATTCCGCACCCGGTTGGCAAACTCGAATATTGTCGTGAAATTGACCGCGTCTCTATAGGCTGGGTCTGTGAAGGCATTGTAGAGCGGCCCCAACCCGCCAGATATCGTGTCGGCACCATCATCCGCGCTATCAAACAAATCGTACAATAACTGTTGCGTGGTCGCCTCATTGAACCATCCCGGAACCCGCGGTCCGGCGGATGAGGTCAGGTCAGTTTCGACGCTGAAAGTAAATCCAGTGGCTTGTCCGCTACCGCCGCTGTCGCGATAATTCGGGTCGCCGAGTATCATGCCCGCAAAAGCATTGCCCCAGCCTTCGCCAAAGGCGAGGCGGGAATCAAGCCGATTGCTCAAACTGTGCGACCCTCCAGGCGAATCTGATCGCGACAATTGGTCTTCGAAATAATGCCCAAATTCGTGCACGATGACGTGGTCGTCATATTCGTCCGTATCATTGTTCTCATCGCCGAGGATACGGATCGTCGGTACACCATTGGTGCGGGTATAGGAGGAGGTCCCGATTTGGCCCTGCGTGACGTCGCCGCTAACAGGAACGTTATTCACGCTCCAGAATACTTGCAGCGTTGGAAAACTGACATTTGGGTCGACAATCGCAATTCCCGAGACTGCCTCATAGATGGCGTCGAGAATATTGAACGGTGCGGCGGCGCGCGTGCTTGTATAGCTGGCGCCACCCCAGCCCGAAGCAGCGTTCAGGTCGCGAGTTGAGTTCGCGGTACCAGAGTCGGCAAGCGTGCCCTGCAATATGTAAATTGCATTGCTGCTCGTATTGTCGACCACCGAAATGTCCCAGCTTGCGCCGGTGGTTTGCTCAAGCTGACTCCGCACTTGGATGCGGACATTGGTCGAAGAATTGACGTCGACCGAATAATTGCCACTGGCGTCCGTGATATCGCGGTCGAGTTCTGTGCCGCTGCCGTCAACCGCCTGAACGATGACGCCGCGCGCAGGCACTTGCGCAATCGCCGAATAATCGAGCCCGGTGAAATCACTCTGACTGGGCACTTTGTCAAAGGTCACCGCACCGCTAATCGTCACCGAAGATGGCGGAGGAGGAGGCGGTGGCGGCGGCGGGGGAGGCGGCGGCGGTGGGGGAGGCGGAGGTGGCGGGGGTGATGGCGAGACTGACGCGCCGCCGCCTCCTCCTCCGCCACACGCGGCAACCATGCCGGCGGCAAATACCACAGCTATAACGCTGGCAACGCTACGCAATTTCGTTGACCGAGTGTTTTTCAACGTCCCATCTCCATTCGCACATCGCAGTTATATCGGGTCTGCAGCACTTCGACGACTAACAAGAGGTTAAAGTGCAGCCTTCCCGATCACAGCAAGCTGCGCGAAGTCCCGAAAGCTGACAAGCATCGTTTGACTGTTCTGACTGAACTGTGATGGAAAATAACGCCTGTTTTGCGCCAAAAATGAAACGTCCGAAGGCGCAGAGAAACATCCCTGCGCCTTCTTCTCTCCCGCGTCGCGTCCCGAGCCTGCGGGAAGGTTTTGTGAACCGCTCAGGTTTAGCGGTTGGATGGCCCTTTGCGTTCCTTGACGTCTTCCTCTTCCGCGACGGCGCGGTCTTCAGCGTCAAAGATGATCTCGGCTTCTTCGCCCTTGCCATAGTCGCGGGCTTTCTTGGCAAGGCGTTCTTGCGTCACGGCCAGCGAGCCAGAGCTCACCGCCATCTGCTTGGAACGATCGACGCCGACCGCATCGGCATCACCGAAATTGGCAAATTCTGCGCCGAGGAAGACGACTTCCCAGCCGCGCTTCTCGGCCCGGTCGAGGGCGGCCTTGGCGCCCTGATAGGTCACTTCGCGTGAGGAGTTTTCCTGGCCATCGGTCATGATCACGATCACGGCCTTTTCCGGATTGTCGGCCTCGGCCATGGTGATGGTGCGATTGATCGCATCGAAGAGCGGGGTCATGCCGCGCGGGCTGACCTCGTCATTGGTGACATTCGACCAGGCCTCAGGCGTCACGTCCTTGCGCAGGACGTCATATTGGAAACCTTCCTGATGATCGAAGACGGCCAGTGTGACCGTGGTCTCGAGGTCATCGGCTTCGCCCTCTTCAACCTTGCCGACGGCGGCCGCATAAGCGTTCACCGATCCGAGCGCTTCGTCCCAGATGTCAGACATGGAGCCCGTTCGGTCGAGAAGGATATAAGAAGAAACAGCATTCATGGTCGGGACATCCGCAATCAGTTCAGGGGTGGGTTTGGTCTTGGCATTGGCTCCAAAAGCTAAGGCGGCAGCGGCGAGGACGCCGGTGACGGTCAGAGTTGTTCTTTTCATGATATGCGTCTCCCATTCGCTTGTTGATGAAAACGAGCCTGCCGGGGAAACAAGGCGCTGAACTGGCTGTAATCTGGGCAATTTAACCTTAATTGTGTCCGCCCCTGCCCGATTTCGGTCATCGCGCGTTCAGGTTCGGGCGTGAGCGCCAGACGATGCCTATCGAAAACAACAGGCCAGCTAATCGCTGAAGGCACTTGCGCTGCATCGCAGAGCGCGCCATACGCGCCTGAATCAAAAATCTCGATGGAGTCGACAATGTCCTCTGCGCCCAAAAAAGTTGTGCTCGCCTATTCCGGAGGGCTCGACACCTCCATCATTCTGAAATGGCTTCAGACAGAATTTGGCGCCGAGGTGATTACCTTCACCGCCGATCTCGGCCAGGGCGAAGAGATTGAACCAGCCCGCGCCAAGGCGATCGCGGCAGGGGTCAAACCGGAAAATGTGTTCATCGAGGATGTCCGCGAAGAATTCGTCCGCGACTTTGTCTTCCCGATGTTCCGCGCCAATGCGGTTTATGAAGGCGTCTACCTGCTCGGCACCTCGATTGCGCGGCCGCTGATTGCCAAACGGCAGATCGAGATTGCCGACATGATGGGCGCTGATGCGGTCTGTCATGGCGCTACCGGAAAGGGCAATGACCAGGTCCGTTTCGAGCTCGGCTATTATGGCCTGAACCCCGACATCAAAGTCATCGCGCCATGGCGCGACTGGGACTTCAAGTCCCGCACCGACTTGCTGAAATTTGCTGAAGAGCAAGGCATCGAGATCACCAAGGACAAACGCGGCGAGGCACCCTTCTCGGTCGACGCCAACCTGCTGCACTCATCTTCCGAAGGCAAAGTCCTGGAAGACCCGGCAGAAGCCGCACCGGAATTCGTCCACATGCGGACCATCGCGCCGGAAGATGCGCCGGACGAGCCGGAAATCATCACCATCGGATTCGAAAAAGGCGATGCCTGCGCCATCAATGGCGAGGCGATGAGCCCGGCGACGATCCTGACCAAGCTCAACGAATATGGTCGCAAGCATGGCATTGGCCGCCTCGACCTGCTGGAAAACCGCTTTGTCGGCATGAAGTCGCGCGGGATTTACGAAACCCCAGGCGGCACCATCCTGCTGACCGCCCATCGCGGTATGGAATCGATCACCATTGACCGCGGCGCTGGCCACCTCAAGGACGAGCTGATGCCGCGCTATGCCGAGCTCATTTATAATGGCTTCTGGTGGAGCCCGGAGCGCGAAATGCTCCAGGCCGCGATTGACCACTCGCAACTTTACGTCACCGGCGAAGTGAAACTGAAGCTGTATAAAGGCGGCGTCCACCTGGTCGGCCGGAGCAGCCCTTACTCCCTCTACCGCGAAGACATCGTCACCTTCGAAGACGACCACGGCGCCTACGATCAGAAGGACGCGGAGGGCTTCATCAAGCTGAACGCCCTGCGCCTGCGGATCCTGGCCGGGCGCGATCGGAAGTTTGGGAAAAACTAGCATCCAAATTCAACTGGCTTCCTGGCCCCTCTCCCGATCGCGGGAGAAGGGGGGCGCTAGACGAACGTGTGAACCGAAGCGCGTAAGATTTATCTTGCCTTGAGCTGAGCCATCCCCTAAACGCCCCACACCATGAGAAATAGAACGCTCCACCACTATTATTGCACCTAGCAATACGCCGCGCCCGCTGAGGCGCGCATGAGAGCCCTATTCCCTTCTAACAGCATGACAGCACACGCCTATGTGGGGCGTTTTCTCCACGCCGGGCTGTAAACCCGGTCCCTTAAACAAGTGGAGTGGTCAGGTGAGAGGTTCGATTCCTCAACGCCCCACCAATCTCGCCGGTTCGCGCCAGCGAACGAACAGGTCTTGTGGACCTATTCAAGGCGCAGATTGCGCCGGCAGGCGCTTCTTCATGCTCTGTTTTCGAGCTGACCATGAAATATGTCCGCTTTCAAAGCCTCCAGCCGTGCAGCGGCACGCCGTCAAAACTCGGCATCTTCCAGATCGCCTTTCGCGTTCGCAATCTCAAGGATGTGCGCGCTTATGATGCGGACGCAATCACGCGTCAGATGGCGTGGTTGCAAAAACATCTCCACAGCCCGGATATGAGCGATAGCACCTACCGCGCGATCTTCTGGTTCAAGGACACCGCCCACGAACCCTTGCGGCGCGTCTGGGCGATGAAGCCATTTCTGGAAGCCTATGGCTACTGGATCGAGGTCGTGAAGACCTGGGATCCGGGAAACATCCTGTACGAAGATGGCTGGCAAGTCGCCGCCAAGCCGTGGCGCTCTATCAAGTAAATCAGGGCGGGGCGCATGCGCGCCATTCCGCCGCGCGGCGATCCGGGGGCTGTTCGAAATGCCCGCGCCAAGCCTAGTCTGCTCTTCATCGGAGCAAAGTCATGGCCAATCTTCTCCTCTATGTCGCTGGCGCACTGACCATCGCGATTGCGATTGCGCATGGTTATCTCGGCGCGGCCAAAGTCGTCGGGCCGAGCAAGGCGCCGAATGCGTCGGCCAAGCGCATTCTGCATGCGATCATGTTTCTGTCGGCGGTCTATTGGGCGGTCGGCGGCGCAATACTGCTTGCGACCCCGGTCCTGTTCGAGGGCGAGACCCGCAAATGGGTGGTCTATGTCATTGCGGCGATGCTTCTGTCCGGCGCCCTTGGCAATCTGTGGGGCATGCGGGCCAGGCATTTTGGCGGCTATTTCCTGCTGATTGTCAGCGCTCTCGCGGCGGCAGGCGCATAGCAGGGCCTTGCCCTACCCCCTTGCCTTCCCCAAATGCGCTTGAACCATTTTGGCTGGAGGAGCCTCGCTTATGACCACCCCGATCTATAAATCCACTATTGGCGTGATGATCCGCCAGGCTGAAGCGCTTGTTGGCATTATGGAGGCCGGCCGCGCCCATCTCGGCGATGATGCCGATGCCTTTATCCATGAACGCCTGGTCGAGGACATGCTGCCCTTCTCGTTCCAGATCCGCGCGGTCTGCCACCAATCCATGGGCGGCATCCGGTCGATGCGCTCAGGCGAGGCCGGGCCGCCGCCTGACATGAAGATTGCGTCCTATGCCGAACTGGAAACGCTGCTGGCTGATACGATCGCCGAACTGAAATCGATCGAGCCCGCAGAACTCGACAGCCTGCTTGGCAATGACCTGATCTTCGCGCTCGGGGATTTCAAACTGCCCTTCAAAGGGCTCGGCTTCCTGACCTCGTTCATGATGCCGAACTTCTTCTTCCACATGACCACGGCCTACAACCTGCTGCGCCAGAAAGGCGTGCCGATTGGCAAGCGCGAATATCTCGGCGCCATGGATATGAATATGGGCTAAGGCCCCAAAGTGATTGTCCCGGCCAGGTGCCGGGACGATTGTGTCGGCCTATCCCGCGTGGAACAGCGACGTGATCATGTCTGATCCAGGCGCGCCGCCTGTGCGACGACGGCGACGACGACGCATGCGGGACTGCAGCTCATCACGCGCCACTTTCAGCGGCTGTGCATCGGCTTCCTTGGCCGCGAGATCATCGCGATTGTCGCAGAAATCAGCATAGGCCTCGAGCTCTGGCGCCAGATCGAAGGCGGCGAGGTCAACCATGATCGTATCATCCAGGAACCCAATCCCGGGCAGATCGTCCGGAATGATGTCGTTCGGGTCCGCAAAATAGGCGAGCACTTCCAGCACGCGGGCGCGATCGTCGTTTTCGAGGTTCCAGTCGCGGTCCTTCAGCATTGCCACCATGTTCTGCAAGGTCAGCATGCGCGAGACGACGAAGGTCGGCGGGTCGCTTTCGAGCGCTTTAACCGCCAGCGCCTCGGCGGCCAGAATGACCCGGTCATCGTCGCGCAATGCCCGGTTCTTGCGCGCCTTTGCCAGGCGGCCTTTGAAATATTCGATATCCTTCGGACCGAGTTCGAAATTGATCCGCAGCGTCTGCTGTTCTGTGACTTCCATGGGCTTTGCCTCCCCGCTTGTGTCTCTCTTTGCTGCAACGATGCCGACAGATCCAGCGTTAGGCAAGCCCGTCAGTTTAGAAAAGATCGCTTGCCGCTCAGCGCTTTAGGCGCTTCGATTGTCGCCACGGAGGAAATGTCATGACGCGAATTAGCCCAGCGAGTGAAGACCAATTGACCGCGAGCAAGGATTTGCTGGCACTGGCGGCCGCAGCGATGGGGTTTGAAGCCAACTCCCTGAAAGTGATGGCGCGCCAGCCTGCGATCCTGCAAGGCTTCATGGCCCTGTCCGCCGCAATCCTGGGTCCGAATGCCAGTCTCGACCCGGTCTTGCGGCAGATGATCGCACATATATCAAGCGCCGCTGCCGGGTGTGCCTATTGCCAGGCGCACACGGCACATGGCGCCGAACATCGCGGCGCCGATGCGGCCAAGCTCGAGGCGTTGTGGAGTTTTGAAACCAGCGACTTATTCAGCCCGGCCGAGAAAGCCGCGCTCGATCTGGCGCTGGCTGCGGGCAGCGTACCGAACCAGTCGACCGACGCCCATTTCGAAGCCTTGCGCGCGCATTATAGCGAGGACGAGATTGTCGAAATTGTCGGCGTTATTGCGCTTTTCGGCTTTCTAAATCGCTGGAACGATACGCTCGCCACGACCCTGGAAGACAGCCCGCTGGCCTTTGCCGAATCGCACCTTGCTCCGAAAGGCTGGGTCGGCGATCGGCATACGGACTGAGCATGAGCGTTCGCCGTTTCCGCATCTCTGACCTGACCGTGCTGCATTCCGCCAATCAGGCATCGGTGCCCGGCGTCAGCACCGAAACGCTCACGGATTTGAAAAAGTGGATCGATCTTTCGGTTTGTTTTGTCGCTGAGGGTGCGAACGGCGCGCCGCTTGGCTTCCTGACACTGATCGAGCCGGGCATCCCAGACTATCCAAGCTCTAACCTCCGTTGGTTTGAAGACTATGCGACCCGCACCGGCAAGTCTGTCATTTATGTCGACCGAATCGCCTTGTTGCCTGAGGCCCGCGGGCAGCGACTGGGCGAGGCACTCTACCAGGCTGCGTTCGAGCACTTTTCAGACCGTGACGAGATCGGGTGCGAGGTCAATATCGCGCCGCCCAATCCCGGGTCGCATCGCTTCCATCAAAGGCTCGGCTTCCATCAGATTGGCGAGCAATCCTTTGATGCCGGCGCAAAATCCGTCGCCTATTATGTCCGGTCGCTGACTTAGCGATCACGTCTCTACCGCGACGTCAGTCCTAGTCCCCTGTCATCACTGGCAATCTGTTCACGTGAATTTTTATGCGCTTTGATCTCGACTCGGATAAAAAACGGCGCTTCACTCCCCGTTAAGCCGTCCGAGAGAGGCTACTGTCCAGACCGCGAATCGGTCGTGAGGGAGACTGGTCGAGTTCAATGAAGCCAACTGATACCGGCAACCCGGACTACTTTCATAAAGTCGTCGATTGCCAATGGGCCTGCCCCGCCCACACGCCTGTTCCGAATTATATCCGCTTGATCGCCCAAGGGCGCTACAGCGACGCCTATATGGTGAACCGCGCCTCGAACGTGTTTCCAGGTGTTCTCGGCCGCGTCTGCGACCGCCCGTGCGAGCCGGCCTGCCGCCGCACGCGGGTTGAGGAAAAGCCAGTTGCGATCTGCCGCCTGAAACGTGTCGCCGCTGATCACCGCGATGACATTCGCGACCGCCTGCCCAAGAAACCGGCTCAGACCAATGGCAAGAAGATTGCCCTGATCGGTGCTGGTCCGGCCTCGTTCACGGTCGCCAATGACCTCGCCCCACTCGGCTATGAGTGCACGATCTTTGAAAAGCTGGACAAGCCCGGCGGCCTGATGCGCTCCAACATTCCCGCATTCCGCCTGCCGGAAGACGTGTTGATGGACGAGCTCGGCTATATTCTCGACATGGGCGTGGAGCTGAAGCTCGGTACGCCCGTTGAGAGCATGAGCGCGCTTCTGAAAGAAGGTTATGACGCGGTCTTCGTCGGAACCGGTGCACCCAAAGGCAAGGATCTCGGCCTGCCCGGCCGCGATGAGTGCCAGGACAATATCCATATCGGCATCAACTGGCTGGAAGAAGTGGCCTTCGAGCACACTGACAAGATTGGCGAGAAAGTCCTGATCATCGGCGTCGGCAACACCGCCATGGATTGTTGCCGGACCTCGCTGCGTCTCGGCGCCAGCGATGTGAAAGTCATGGCGCGCAAGCCGCGCGCCTTCTTCAAGGCCTCCGACTGGGAACTTGAGGACGCTGAAGAAGAGAATGTCGAAATCCTGGTCAATCATTCGCCCAAGGCCTTCGTGCATGAGAATGGCAAGCTGACGGGCATGCTGTTCGAGCGCATGGAGTATGACCTCGACGAAGCTGGCCGGATCACCGATCAACGCGTCGTCGGCGAAGAGATGATCCCGTGCGACGATGTCATCCTGGCAATCGGTCAGGAGAATGCCTTCCCCTGGATCGAGGCCGAGGCCGGTATCGAATTCGACAAATGGAGCGTGCCGGTTGTCGACAAGGTCACGCACGAATCGACCCGCAAAGGCGTATTCTTCGGCGGCGACTCCGCCTTTGGCCCGCTCAACATTATCTGGGCCGTGGAGCATGGTCACCAGGCCGCGATTTCGATCCACAATCATTGCCGCGGCTTACCGCTGACCGATCGCCTGCCCGACCAGATCAATCTCGCTTCCGCCAAGATGGGCATGGCGGAATGGCGCTATTCCAACGCCTTTGACGACGCGCCGCGCCGCAAGATGGAACATGTCGAGCTGGTCGAGCGTTTCAAGAAAATCGACACCGAAGTTGAGCTCGGCTTTTCGGCCGAACAGATTGCGACTGAGGTTCAGCGTTGCCTGAACTGCGACGTGCACACGGTGTTTGAGGCCCCGCTCTGTGAAGAGTGCGATGCCTGTATCGATGTCTGCCCGGTAGAGTGCCTCTCCATCACCCCGAACGCCGAGAGCGAAGCCGACTTGCGCGCCGCGCTTTCAGCGTCTGATCCGACCGTTGATCAGGACCTGTTCGTGTCATCGGCGCTGCCGCTGACCGGTCGGGTGATGATCAAGGACGAGAATATTTGCCTGCATTGCGGCCTTTGTGCCGAGCGTTGCCCGACTTCGGCCTGGGACATGAAGGAAGGCGTTATCAAGATCCACCACGCGGCGGATCAATTGGAACCGACAGAGGCCTGATATGAGCGGACCAGGACTAAACGATTTTGTCATCAAGATCGGGACCGTAAACGGAACCGGTTCGGCCAGTGCCAACGGCCTGCTGATGAAGTCGATCTTCCGGATGGGCATTCCAGTGGTCGGCAAGAATGTGTTCCCGTCAAACATCCAGGGCCTGCCGACCTGGTATGAAATCCGTGTCTCGGGCGACGGCCATGCCGGACGCTCCGGCGAGGTCCACATGATGGTGGCGATGAACCAGGCGACCTATGATCAGGACCTGGCTGAACTCGCGACCGGCGGTGTGCTGCTATACGATTCGACCTGGCCGCGCCCGCAGCTTGAGAACCGCCCGGACGTCACCGTGATCGGTGTTCCACTGATGGCGATGTGCAATGAAGTGGTGAAAGCCGCGCGTTCGCGCATCCTGATGAAGAACATGGCCTATGTCGGCGCCGTCGCCGCGCTGGTCGATATCGATCTCGGCGTCATTCGCAGCCTGATCGAGGAGACATTTGCGGCCAAGGCGAAGCTGATCGACAGCAATATGGAAGCGGTGAAGCTCGGCTATGACTATGTCAAAGCGAATTATGAATGTCCGCTGCGCTTCCGGGTCTCAGCGCTCGACAAGACCAGCGACAAGGTGATGATTGACGGCAATACGGCCGCGGCGCTTGGCTGCGTCTATGCCGGCGCGACCTTCGGCGCCTGGTATCCGATCACGCCGTCGACCTCGCTGATGGATGGCTTTGTCAAATACTGCAAAAAACTCCGCGTCCACGAAGAGAGCGGCAAGAACAAGTTTTGCATCATTCAGGCCGAGGATGAGCTCGCCGCCGCGGGCCTGATCATCGGCGCGGCCTGGAATGGTGCCCGCGCGTTCACCCCGACCTCAGGCCCCGGCATTTCGCTGATGAGCGAGTGGATCGGCTTTGCCTACTATACCGAAATCCCGGTCGTTTTCTTTGACATTCAGCGCACCGGCCCATCGACCGGCATGCCGACGCGGACGCAGCAATGCGATATCCAGACGACGGCCTATGCCTCGCATGGCGATACCAAGCATATCGTCCTCTACCCGTCCGATCCGAATGAGTGTTTCGACTTTGCCGTGCGCTCGTTCGATCTCGCGGAACGGTTCCAGACGCCGGTCTTCTTCCTGTCCGACATCGATCTCGGCATGAATGACTGGATGGTCGATGAACTGACCTGGGATGACAATTACGTTCCGGATCGCGGCAAGGTCCTGTCGGAAGATGATCTCGCCAAGATGGACTCCTTCTCGCGCTATCTCGATGTTGACGGCGACCATATTCCGTACCGCACGCTGCCGGGGACCGATCCCAAGGGCGCGTATTTCCTGCGCGGGTCCGGCCACAATGCGCACGCGCGCTATACCGAACTCGGCCACGAGTATCAGGAAGTGGTCGACCGCTTGCTGGCAAAATGGGAGAGCGCCAAGACCGCTGTCCCGGCGCCGGTGGTACAGAAAGCCGCGAGCCAGACGCGATATGGCATGATTGCCATTGGGACCAGCGACGCCGCCGCCACCGAGGCCCGCACGCGCCTGGAAGCCGACGGCATGCCGATCGACTATATGCGCATCCGCGCCTTCCCGTTCACGGATGAGGTCGAGGCCTTCATTGCTGATCATGAGGAAGTCTTCGTGATCGACCAGAACCGCGACGCGCAATTGCTGAACCTGCTGCTGACGGAAACCAGCGTACCGCGTGAGAAGCTCACACCGGTGCTGCACTATTCCGGCGAGCCTCTGAATTACCGGTTCGTCTGTGATGAGCTGATGAAGCGGATCAAACTGAGGAAGATCGCATGACCTCTTTCGTCAAACCCAAGATCCGCCGTTCGAATGAACCGCTGAACGAGCTGGGTCTCGCGCGGGCCGACTATGAAGGCAACATGTCGACGCTCTGCGCGGGGTGCGGTCATGACAGCGTCACGGCCGCCATCGTGCGAGCGTTTTACGAGCTGTCCATCCCGCCGCATCGCGCCCTGAAAATTTCAGGAATTGGCTGCTCGTCCAAGACGACCAGCTATTTCATGAACGACTCCCACGGCGCCAATACCGTACACGGACGTATGCCGTCTTTTGCAACGGGCGCCTTGTCAGCGAATAATGATCTCGCCACGATAGGCATCTCCGGCGATGGCGACAGCCTGTCGATTGGCCTGGGTCAGATGGCGCACGCTATGCGGCGCAATGTGAACATGCTCTACATGCTTGAAAACAATGGCGTTTATGGCCTGACCAAGGGTCAGTTCTCGGCTTCTGCAGATTTCGGGTCCCTGCCCAAGAAAGGTGATCCGAACGAGTTTTCGCCGATCGATCCGGTCGCGTTCGCACTGTCTGTTGGCGCCACATTTATCGCCCGCAGCTTCTCCGGCGACCGCAAGCAATTGGTGTCACTGATCAAGGCTGGCCTGAAGCATAAGGGCTTCGCCATCATCGACGTGATCAGCCCTTGCGTGAGCTTTAATGATCATAAGGGCTCAACCAAGTCCTATGCCCATACCTATGAATTCTACTCCAAAGCCGTGCACGCCGATTATATCGCGCCGAGCCAGGAGATTGTCGCGGCCTATGATGAAGGCGAAGTGATGCCCGTCGAGCTGCACGATGGCGGCTATATCCAGCTCAGAAAGATCGATAACAGCTACGATCCGACCGATCGTGGCGCCGCGTTCAATCGGGTCATGGCCAGCGACAATGCCAATGAAATCCTGACCGGTCTGCTCTATATCGACGAGAGCCAGCCGGACCTGCACCGGACGCAGAATATGGAAACCCGTCCGCTGAACGAGATTCCGTATACGGAACTCAATCCCGGGGCTGAGGCATTGTCAGCGTTACAGTCAGAGTTCCGGTAAGGCCTAAACCGCCACTACATTTTGCTCGATTGCGCCGAATATGGACTTGCCATCCGTATCCAGCATTTCGATGCGGACGCTGTCACCGGCTTTCATGAACGGCGTCTTGAACTCGCCGCTGGCAATCTTCTCGATCATCCGGATTTCGGCGATGCAGGAATAACCAAGACCGCCTTCGCTAACCGGCTTGCCGGGGCCGCCATCGGCGCCCTTGTTTGACACCGTGCCGGAACCGATCACCGTCCCAGCGCTGAGCGGCCGGGTCTTGGCAGCATGGCTGACCAGGCGTGCCAGAGAAAAGGTTGCATCATCCGCGGCTTCGGCCCGGCCAAACGGCGCGCCATTATAGTCAACACGCAGCGGCAGATGGACGAGATTGTCCTTCCACGCCGCGCCAAGCTCGTCCGGCGTCACCGCCACCGGCGTAAACGCGCTTGGCGGCTTGGACTGGAAGAAACCAAACCCTTTGGCCAGTTCTGGCGGTATGAGACCGCGCAGCGAGACATCATTGCAGAGCATGATCAGTTTGATGTGATCGGCCGCGTCGGCCTCGCCGACGCCCATCGGGACGTCATCGGTGATCACGGCGATTTCGCCTTCCATGTCGCAGCCCCAGGCGACATCGCCGAGCGGGATGTCATCGCGTGGGCCGAGGAAAGCATCTGAGCCGCCCTGATACATTAGCGGGTCATCATAGAAACTTTCCGGCACTTCCGCGCCGCGGGCTTTGCGCACCAGTTCCACATGATTGATATAGGCCGAGCCATCGGCCCATTGATAGGCGCGCGGCAACGGACTCTCGCACTCGCGCTCGTGAAAGCGGAAGGTTGGGACCGAGCCCAGCTCAACGCCTTCAGCCAGACGCGCCAGGCGCGGCGCAACACTGTCCCAGTCATCGAGGGCAGCCTGCAAGGTCGGCGCGATCCGTGCCGCGTCTGTGCAGCGCGTCAAATCCTTGGAGACAACAACCAGACGCCCATCGCGGGTGCCATTCTTAAGGGTGGCGAGTTTCATGTATTAGCTCTCTTCAGCAATCTTCTCATGCAGCCAGGCTGCGTGGCGGGGGGCCTTTTTGGTCTGGCTCCATTCTTCCAGCATGACCGGTGCGACGCGCTTCAGTTCAGCATACTGATCCGGTGTGCCAATATCGCAGGCCAGTTCGAGGCGATGTCCGCTCGGGTCGAAGAAGTAGATCGACTTGAAGATGCCGTGATGCGTTGGCCCAAGGACGTCCAGGCCATGCGCCTCGGCACGCTCTTTCGCCGCCATCAATTCTTCCATGGAGCCGATTTTGAAAGCAATATGCTGGACCCATTCCGGCGTCTTTTCATCGCGCCCCATTTCCGGCTGTTCCGGCAGCTCGAAAAAGGCGAGGACATTGCCATTCCCGGCATCGAGAAAGATGTGCATGTACGGATCATAGGCGCCGGTCGAGGGCACGTGATCCTCCGCTATCGCCAATTGGAAATCCATGCCGAGCACCTGATTGTAGAACTCGACCGTTTCCTTCGCATCCTTGCAGCGATAGGCGACGTGATGGACGCCTTGCAGGTTTGGAGCTTCAGTCATCAGGCAGGCTCCTCAACGTTCAGTACACCGCGATTGACCTGATCACGTTCTATGCTCTCGAACAAGGCTTTGAAATTGCCTTCGCCGAAGCCTTCCTTGTAATCGCCTTTGCGCTGGATGAATTCGAAGAAGACCGGCCCGATGCGTGGTTCTGCGAAGATTTGCAGCAAGAGACGCGGCTGACCGCCCTCTGTGGTGCCGTCAAGCAGAATGCCGCGGGTCTGCAGCTCGCTGACAGGCTCGCCATGGCCCGGCAGGCGCTCATCAAGCATCTGGTAATAGGTTTCGGGAGGCGCGGTCATGAACGGTACGCCGCCCTTTTGCAGCTTGTCCCAGCAAGTCACCAGATCATCGCAAATCAGCGCGATGTGCTGGATGCCTTCGCCATTGAACTCGCGCAGGAATTCCTCGATCTGGCCACCACCCGACTTGCCCTCTTCGTTGAGAGGGATACGGATCTTGCCGTCCGGCGCCGTCAGCGCCTTGGAGGTCAGTCCGGTATATTCGCCCTTGATGTCAAAATAGCGGATTTCCTGGAAGTTGAAGAGCTTCTCGTAGAAGTCGGCCCAATAGGCCATGCGGCCGCCATAGACATTGTGGGTCAGGTGATCGATCAGATCGAACCCAAAGCCTTCCGGATTGCGATCAACGCCTGGCAGGTATTCGAAATCAATGTCGTAGATTGACAGGCCTTCGCCGTCCTGGGTGTAGCGGTCGATCAGATAGATGATCGAATTGCCGATGCCGCGAATGCCTGGAATGTGCAGCTCCATCGGACCCGTCTCGACCTGGATCGGCTCGGCGCCCTGTTCCAGAAGGTGGTCGTAAGCCTCAGCCGCGTTGCGCACCCGGAAGCCCATGCCGCAGGCGCTTGGACCATGCTCACGGGCAAAATACCAGGCCGCAGACTTTGGCTCATAATTGGTGATCAGATTGATCCCACCCTGACGCCACAACTCGACTTGCTTGGAGCGGTGTTTGGCCACTTTGGTGAAGCCCATGGTCTCGAATACGGGCTCGAGCATGCCTTTTTCAGGCGCCGAAAACTCAATGAATTCAAAGCCATCAAGACCGGCTGGATTGTCAAACAAATCGGCCATAGGACCACCTCCGCGCAATGTTATGAGTAGAATTGTGGTCGCTATACCAGACAATAGTTGCATATGCAACTAATTCACATTTCAAATGTTGCCTGAACCTCATCGAGCGCCTGATTCTCTGCCACCTCCTGTACAGGTATCGACGGGACGTAAGCGATCGTGCCAAGAGAATGCATGTCCGCTTCCCTACTCGACCAACTGAACCAGATCTGCCAGTCCTTTGCCGAACGTCCCGGTGACATCGCAGTGATCGCGCATTCAAAGGTCGACCCGGCCTTGTCGGTCGCCATTAACGAAGACCGTCCCTTCCCGTCTGCCAGCGTGATCAAAGCCGCAATTGCCTGTGCCGCTCTGGACGCTGACGATCTGGATCTTAGCCGCCCGGTTGCGATCGGCGATCTGGACGACACATTCTACTGTTCCATTCTGCAAGCTTTTGAGCCGGACGACCAAATACCGCTGAAGGCCCTGATCGGACTGATGCTGATCGTCAGCGACAACCCGGCGACCACTGCCATCCTCGATGCGGTGGGCTTGGACAGGGTTAACAGCTGGTTACGGAAGAACGGTCTGGCGGACACGAATATCGCTGTCGGCTTCGATGATGCGTCCCTCGGACCGCCCTTGCGCGCCAATCTGACGACAGCGCGCAATTGTCTGTGCTTACTCCAGCTGATCGATACCGATCCACGCTACGCCCAGATCAAACACATGCTCGCCAACAATCTGCGCAATGAGCGCATCCCAAAATTGCTGCCCGACACGGCTGTGATCACGCACAAGACCGGCACGCTGAACGGCTTGATGCACGATATTGCCCTGATTGAGAGCCCTGATGCGGCCTTCCACCTGATCGTGCTGGCGGATGGGCTGCCGGACGATCACGATTTCGGGGGCGACATCGCGCGTTTCTCGCAACAGGTTTACGGTCTGATGGCCAACTAGCGACGCGGCAGCAAGCGCGCATCCTGCGGCACAGGGTCTTCAAACGTCTTGATCGTGTCGCTCGTCGCTTCGTCGATCAGATGCTGGATCAGTTCCGGGAACAGTAAGGGCTCCGCCGCTGCTTCCCACAGGAAGAAGCCATAGGATCCGGGAATGGCATTGATCTCGTTGAACCAAAGCTCACCGGTTTCGGAATTCGACATAAAGTCGATCCGCGGCGCACCGCGCTTGCCGAGGGCGGCAAAGGTCCGGCGCGCATAATCGTGGATCTTGTCCTTCAGTTCGCGCGGCAGATCCGGATTGATGTCGCGGGTTAAGGACAGCATGCCTTCGGACGGTTTGAACGTGCCTTTGGTGCCGCCATCGTCTGACAGGTATTTCTCGCGAAAATCCAGCAGCTCAGCGCCTGATTTCGGGCGCTCGATTGCCGAGAGCTTAATCTCCTCACCCTTGGCGATCATGGCAATATTATACTCGACCAGGTTTTGAACCTGCGGTTCGATCAGCGCCAGCGTGTCTTTCTTGAGCACATACTCAACCAGCGGCCAGACCTCATCTGCGGTCCTGGCGAGGCCGACGCCGACGCTGGACCCGAGATTGGCCGGCTTGACGATAACCGGATAACCGAGCGCCGCTTTGACGTCTGGCAGGATCATATCGGCATCTTCGATCTGCGCCCGGTTGACCGTGACATGGGGCAGCACGTTCACCCCGGCCGCCTTGACCAGCGCCTTGGTCACGTCCTTGCGCATGGCGATCGCGTTGCTCGAGGCGGGCAGGCCAGTCACCGGAATGCCCAGCAGTTCAAAATAGGCCTGGATGCGGCCATCCTCGCCAAACGTCCCATGAAAGACCGGAAGCACGCAATCGACCGGCTGGATCACTGTCCCATCCATGCCGCAGACGACCGGGCCATTGTCGCTCCAGCGAAATGTCACTTGCTGGCTGAGCGGCGGGCGCGGCTTGTATTTTGAGATATCGCGCAGGCCTGACCCGATCCAGAACCGGTTGGCGAAATCAGAATAGACCGGCAAAATATCGACGTTTCGGACATCGACCGCGTCCATTAATTGGTGTGCGCTGACGACACTGACATCATGCTCTGAGCTGGCGCCGCCGAAAATAATCACAGTTTTGAGCGATTTTGCCAATTTTTCACCAGTCTTAAGTCTAAGGTCTGCGTAGAGTATAGAGAGCGAATCGCCGAGCGGGATCAAGCCAGTCTATGACCACAGCATTGAAGCCAAATTTGGTTCAAATTGGGGACGCCTCAAAGCCTCCCGTGGTATTTGGCCATGGCTGGGGCCGAACCTATCGCGATTTCATCCCTGTGGCGGAAGCCCTGGCACCCGTTGCGAGCAGCTATCTGATTGATTTTCCTGGCTTCGGCGACACGCCGCGGCCGGATGAAAACTGGGGCACACAGGATTATGCCGAGCACATCCTGGGCTTTGTGCGCGCCGAGCTCGGCCTGTCCAGCTTCACCTGGGTCGGTCATTCCTTTGGCGGCCGAGTCGGCATGCGCATCGCGGCGCAGCATCATGACGCCATTGATCATCTCGTCCTGGTTGCATCTGCTGGCGTGCCGCGCACGCGCACGTCCTGGCAAAAGCTGAAAGGCCGGCGACGCGGCATGGCATTCAAGTTCCGCAAGGCCATGGCCAAAAGCGACGAGGCTTTGCAGGTGCTGGAACGGGAATATGGGTCGGCCGATTATGTCCACAGCCGCGAGATCGGCATGCGCGATATTTTCGTGAAGACCGTCAACGAGGATCAGACGGATACGCTGCCGCAGATCCAATGCCCGACCACGATCATCTATGGCGGCCAGGATTTCGAAACCCCGGTCGAGATTGGTGAGAAGCTCGCAGCTGGAATCGCCCAATCAACGCTGGTCGTCTGTCCGCATTATGATCACATCTCGATCCTCGACCGCGGACGCCACCAGATCGCGCTCGCCATCAAAGAGCAATTGCGGGGCAAATGAACATGTTGAGCCACCTGCCCTTCGCTGTTTTCGTCCTGGCGCTTGCCGGCTTCGGCATGGTGCGGATCAACACGATCCTGACTTATTTCCAGCAGGAAGAGTATGACAGCTCGCGCTTCCTGGGCGCGGTGTTACGGGTGCGGTTGTTTGATGTCCTGGCGACGCTTGGCTTGATCGCCCTGGTAATCGCAAACACCTTCATCGATCTCGGCACATTCGTCTGGCTCATCGCCGCCGCCCTGCTCGCGCTGATCAGCGTGCGCGAGCGCGGATACACGTACAAGAAAAAGCTGGTCGCGACCGAGCGCCTGAAACGCATTCGCTGGCTCGCGCGCGGGTTCTATTTGATCAGTCTGGGGCCGCTCTTCGTGCACCCGTTCGCCGTATTCGCGATCCTGCAGCTGGTGCCCCTCTGGATCATGCTCGCCAATCGCCTGCTGCGACCATTCCAGGAGACCGTCAATCAGGGCTTTATCGATCAGGCGGTGGAGAAGCTGCAAGCGTTCGAGCCCGTCACCATTGGCATTACCGGCTCGTTCGGCAAGACCACAACCAAGCACATATTCGCAGAAATCCTCGAATCCGCAGGGCCGGTCTTCTATAGCCCCGGTAGCATCAATACCGTGCTGGGCCTGACGCGGAACATTCGCGAAAAACTGCAACGTGGGCACAAATATTTCATCGCCGAAATGGGCGCCTATGGCATCGGCTCGATCAAACGTCTGTGCGATTTCTCCGATCCCGAATTTGGCATCGTCACGGCAATCGGCAATGCGCATACAGAACGATTTGGCGACATTGCCACGATCGCAAAAGCCAAATCGGAACTGGTCGAACATGTCTGTGCGCGCGGCGGCATAGCGGTCTATCCGCACGAGATCCTTGAGCACCAGCCTTTTGCGGACTTGCGGGCGCAGTATCCGGACCTCATCCGCACGGTCGGCGATACGGCTGACGCTGATTTCCAGATTGTCAGCGCCGATCTTGAGGACAGCAATTGGGCGATCACGCTGCAGAACACGCGGTCACCGTCAGAGCCGCCAATCACCTACACGCTGCCCTTGCTCGGCGACCACAATATTCTCAACTCCGCGCTCGCCGTGGCCATGACCTATCTGATCAGTCCCGTCACAGCGACGCGCATTCCGGCCTTCTCCAAAGATGTGGAACAGGTCCAGCACCGGCTGCAAAAGGTAGATGCGCCAGGCCAGCCACTGGTCCTGGATGACGCTTACAATTCAAACGAAGTCGGCTTCAAAAACGCCGTGACCGTGCTCAGCGAACTGGCCAGGCAACGCGGCGGCAAAGCCATCCTGGTGACACCGGGCGTCGCTGAAATGGGGCTTGAGCATGACCGCGTGCATGGCCGTCTCGGCGAACATGCTTCAGCGCTGTGCGACACAGTGATCGCCGTAAATCCGGACCGGATCGAGGCCTTCGCGTCCGCCCTCGACAAGACCAAAGTCGACTATCATGCCCGCAATTCCTTTGCCGAGGCGCGCCGCTTGGTCAGCGAACTCAGCAGTGAGAAAGACGTCGTCCTTTACGAGAATGACTTGCCGGATCTGCTGGAAGAAACGCGGCTTCTTTAATCAGCGCGATCAGGCGGCTGAATAGCGCATCTGAATGCGATTGAGCGCATCATGCAATTCGTCGATCGGCGAGGCCTTGCGATCTGCGACCTCCGGGAAGCGCTGTTCGGAGTTATAGCGACCGAGCGCCATCTCGCGGGCGCGGCTGACACGGCTCTTCACCGTGCCGGCTGAACATCCGAGCACGTCGGCAGCTTCATCATAGGTGAAACCGGCAGCAACCACGAGAAGGAACGCTTCGCGTTGCGCACGTTTCAGCGAGTCCACGGCCTGCAACATTCGGGTCAGGCTGGAACGTTGTTCGAGATTGCAGTCGGCAACGAGTTTTGCTTCGATTTCTTCCTGCTCTCTGGTTTCGCTGCGCGTGTCGACGCGGCGCTGCTGATAGAAGTCATTCCTCAGAATCCGGAACAACCAGCCGCGCAACGGGCCTTTGCCTGGGTCATAATCATCCTGGTGTTGCCAGGCTTTGAGACAGGCATTCTGAACCAGGTCATCCGACCGCGTCACATCACGGCAGAGCAAGCGAGCGTAGGCTCTCAGTTCTGGTAACAGTGCCTCTAATTTCTCAGAGAACATCGCGAAATCCCCATAATTCAACCTACACTAGTTTTTTAATACCTAAGATTTCGTTTCCAAGCAGGAAGACTTGAAATCTGGGCGCGTTCAGCACCCATGAGGCACCTTTGGGAAAGCAACCAGAGACACAATGCGGCGTGAAAGCTTGGGTAGACTTCAATCTATACGCTTGTCCCCCAAACTAGTTACAGCGTTTACGAATGAAGAATTGGGTTTACCCTTAATTAACCAACTCTTTGGACATCTTTAACGGCTAGAGGGGCTGAACGATGTTCACAGACGAACTGGAAGCGATTTTGCCAGAGATCCGGGCCTATGCGCGGATGCTTTGTTCCAACCGAGATATGGCGGACGACATTGTCCAAAATGCCTGTTTGAAAGCGTGGAAAGCGCGCACGTCCTTCGACCCCAAACGCGGCGCCTTTCGCGCCTGGATGTTTACCATCACCCGCAACGAGTTCCTGCAGCTGGTTCGCAAACAACGCCCGGTCGATTGTTACGACCCGGCTGATTTCGAATACAGATTGGTCCAGGAATGCCAGCTTGAGAGCCGCTCGGCCTGTTCGGATGCGATCCAGGCGCTGTTCAAACTGAGCGCAGAACAGCGCGACGTGTTCATTCTCGTGCTCGCAGCGGGCTATTCTTACGAAGAAGCCGCGACGATCTGCAATTGCAGCGTCGGTACAATCAAGAGCCGGATCAACCGCGCCCGATCGAAGCTAAGCGAGCTGCTGACCACCAGCGAGAAAGACGATCCTCATTCTGCTGCTCAATCGATCGAATTTCACGGGCTCGATGACATTTTTGGGCGGGTCGACGCGCTGGTCAAAGACGCGGCCTAAGGGCCTGTTCGCACACCCGGAAAAACTTTTTTCAAAAAAAATGGAACGGAATTGACCGCTCATGCGTAGGGTCAATGGAAACGCCCGTTTCCAAATCTCCATTATTCCCTAGCCCGCATCGCAAGGTGCGGGCTTTTTTCTGCATTTTTTTGAATCCGCGCGATCTGTAATGGAATCGGGGGACATAGCGCCCGAGAACGGGCGCAAGGTGTAAACAACTATACAACCAGTAATAGAATAGTAGGGGATTTCCCGTAGCTGTTTCCAGGCTAGGGAGAACATAAAAAATGATTTCATATCCTCCTCCGAAATTCGAAGAGCAAAAATCGGAGATTTTGCAACGCTACCAAATTCTATGCGAAGATCAGTCTGCTGGCGCGCTCTGCCTGGCCGACTCAATCGCACTGGCCCTGCGGACACCTTACGTGATCGCAGCGCTCAATCGCCGCTACAGAAGCTGGTATCACTGCGAACATGGATTTTCCGGATACCCGAGCGCCGATCTTCAATCCTATTTCGCCCGCATGCACTTGTCGCAAAGCCGGTTTGAAGTGTCTGACATCGGAGAAGAATCCTTCTTCCTGAGCCATACGACGGGATTGGAGTTGCCCAAGATGAAGGCGCTCGCTGGCGTACCGCTAACCGATCCCAACGGTAAACGATTTGGCACGCTGTGCATCGCGGACCCGAATGCCCGCACGTTCAGCGACGCAGAAATGACCCTACTCGGAAGCTTCGGACAGCTGGTCAGCAATGATATCTGCATGCGCAGCGCCGCGCGCTACGCGGTGCGCGATCTGGTCGAGCTCGAGCAGGAAAAATGTGACCTGTTCGAACTTGCAACCATCGATCCGCTGACCAAGGCGCTTAACCGCCGCGCGTTCATGCGCTTCGGCGAGCGCGAGCTGAACCGATTCAAGCGCGACAATACACGTCTGTCTGCTCTGATGCTGGATATCGACCATTTCAAACAGGTGAACGACGTTCACGGCCACGCCGTCGGCGACCGTGTCCTGACTAAAATGGTCTCGGTAGCTGCCAGCGTGGTGCGAGAGGAAGACCTGATCGGCCGTCTCGGAGGCGAGGAGTTCGCGATTGTTCTGGTCGATTCCGGCGCGGATGCCGCCGCCCGCGTCGCCGACCGCATCCGCCAAGCGATCAAACAGGTGAAATTTCCAGGCGATGGTGGCCCATTCAACGTCACAGTCAGCATCGGCGTTGCCGAGCCGCTGCCTATGGAAGCCAGCATTGATGACGTGCTGGAACGCGCCGACGCCGCATTGTACCAGGCCAAACGCTCTGGGCGTGATCGCGTGATCGTCGCTGCGGAGAATCTGCACGCACTGCCATCCGAACAGGCAGAACCGGCTACAAAACGCCTCAGAAACTAGGCCGATCGCCGAGCCGCCAGATTCTCATGTTACACCATTTGAAAAGGCCGCCATCCGGTTCGGATGGCGGCCTTTTCATTTGGTGCTGCAGGGCAGGATCTACATCGTGTATAGATCCATGACACTGGCAATGCGGCGCACGGCAACCATATAGGCGGCCGTCCGCAGGTCCTTGCACTCAGGATGCGCTGCGCGCACCTCGCGCATGGCAACATAGGCGGCGCGCATCGTGTCATCGAGCCCGGAGCGAACCAGATCTACTTCACCGGCACCGGATTCGAGCTTTTCTTTCAGCCCTTCATCCAGACCATTGGGCAGCAAAGATTCGAGCTGCTGAAGGAAGGCACGGCTGCGACCTTCTTCCTGGCGACGTTGCATCCGGCCAAAGCGCATGTGCGAAATATTCTTCGCCCACTCAAAGTATGACACGGTGACACCGCCCGCATTGGCGTAGAGATCAGGAATGATCGTCACGCCGCGCTCAAGCAACATGTCATTGGCGTCAGCGGTCACCGGACCGTTGGCCGCCTCAATGATCAGCGACGCCTTGATGCGGCTGGCATTCTCGTGCGTGATCACGCTTTCACACGCAGCTGGGATCAGAATATCGCAGTCATATTCCAGGCCTTTGGCCCCATCAGGGCTGTACGTCGCGCCCGCGAATGCTGCCAGCGAATGACGGCCGTGAATGTGCGCCTTCAGGGCTTCGACATCGATGCCATCATCGTTGAACAGGGCGCCGTCGCGCTCAACCACTGCGACGACTTTTGCACCATCTTCTTCGCTGAGGAACTTGGCGGCGTGATAGCCGACATTGCCGAGCCCCTGCACGATCACGCGCTTACCTTCCAGCGTGCCGGACAGACCGGCCGCCTTCACATCATCTTCGTGACGGAAGAATTCCTGCAATGCGTATTGAACGCCGCGGCCCGTGGCTTCGGTTCGACCCGCAATGCCGCCTGCATTCAGCGGTTTGCCGGTGACGCAGGCGCGTGCATTGATGTCGGTCGGATTCATGCGCCGATACTCGTCGGCGATCCAGGCCATTTCGCGTGCGCCGGTGCCCATGTCAGGGGCCGGAACGTTCTGAGATGGATTGATCAGATCGCGCTTGATCAGCTCGTAAGCAAAGCGGCGCGTGATCTTTTCCATTTCGTGCGGTTCCCACTCCGTCGGATCGACGATCAGGCCGCCTTTTGACCCGCCAAATGGCGCTTCAACGAGCGCGCACTTATAGCTCATCAGAGCGGCCAGTGCTTCCACTTCTTCCTTGTGCACTTCGATCGAGTAGCGGATGCCGCCTTTGGCAGGCTCCATGTGCTCGGAGTGGACCGAGCGATAGCCTTTGAAGCTGTGCAGTTCGCCGCGCAGGCGAACCGAAAACTGGACCTCATAGGTCGAGTTACAATTGCGGATGGCCAGGGCAACATCATCCGACAGTCCGAGCAATTCGATCGCCCGATCATACATAAGATTGACGCTTTCCAGGAAGCCGGACGTTATCGGTTTCTTGACTTGGATATTCATGTTTTCCTCACCTTCTTTGATGAGGAACACATTACAATATCTTGTTTTAATTACGGATAATTGAATATCAGAGTTTTCGAGATCGTGTAAACCCGATCACAAACATGGTTACTCAGGTGGCGCAAATTTGCAGTTCCTGAGTAACCCTTTGTTTACTGCGAAATCCGCAGATCCGAGATCGATGTCGCGATTTTGCGATAGGCTTCTGTCAGCTCGGCAGCGGTTTCGGGCTCAAAGTAATAGTCCGCTCCCGAGGCACAATAGGCGAGGACTTCCCGGCCCGCGCGTGGCGCGTTCAATGCCACCGCATAGACCTTGATGCTCTTGCGTTTCATGCCGTCGCACAGGTCGCGCGCCTGGTCATCCGAAGACCCCTGCTCCGGGAAAATCTCGGCATTGAACTCACCATCCGTCATCAGGATGACAACCTTTTCGGAGTCCGGTTCGGTGAAAGACAATGGTGTGCTGGCGCCGGTAAAGATGCCGCCCCAACTGTCAGAGATCAGATACCAGCTCCAGCCGACGCCCAGGTGCCCGGCTGTGCCGCCGCCTGCGGTCAGATTGTCGACATAGGTGTTGAGGCGCGTGCGATTATTGGTCAGGCCCAAGGGAGTCGCGTTCCGGCACTCGGTACCACGATACCAGCTATGATCAGGGCGATTCGGATGTCCGACTTTCCAGACACCGCCATCACGGTGATTGGAGTCTTCCTCGAACCAGGCCTGACGGTGTGCCAAATAAGCGCCGGTACCAGGTGTGGTATCCGTGAAGGCTTCCGTGCCATCCCGCTCCCAGACGCAGGTTGATGTCAGCGTATAGGTCTTGGTTTCGGGTTCCGAGCTTGTGTCGCGCGCGATTTCGAAATCAAACGTTTCGTCATACAGCACGGAGCCGCGACCCCGTCGTTGGTCATATGCGCGAACCCGCAACGAGTAATCACCTTCGCGCCAGTTTCGACCGTTGCGGCGCGAGTAATTACCTCGGCGTTCGCCGTATAAGGAATATGGTTCGCCACTATCTGTTCGATTGCGCCGCGTTGGGCCTCTCAATTCGAGGCGCATGCTACCAACGCGACCGCGCAGATAGCTTGAGCGTGGCACGGTAATGCCCACGGTCAGGCGTTGTTCAGTTCGGTTATTGCCCGCCCAGTCTTCGATTCCGATGACGGCATTATCGCCAAATTCTGTGATCACGCGGTTGCGGCTGGCATCGATCAGCTCGATGGTCAGGTCCGAACTCAATCGTCCTCGGTCTGTCGTCACACCGGAATCAGAGCCTGCGATTGTGTGCGTATAGGTCCGCGTCGCGGGAACACCGGTCACTTGTTCAAAATACTGCCCCGCATTGACCATGCTATTGTATGAAATCATGGCGAGGCGCGTGTCCTCGATGAGCTCGGCGGGGGCGTCCGGAGGTAGAAGCACATCAACTGCTTCTTTCGCCGCCGCTTTCAGATTTCGCAGGCGGCTGGAACTGTTCATCGACCCGGAAATGTCGAACATGAAAGCGACATCCAGCTTGTCGATCCCGTACTCAGCGGTCGAATCGACGCGGAAATCGAGCTTTTCCTTGCCGATAACGCGCGACAGGGTCGTTTCCTGCGAGCACAGAATTTCGGAATTCACTTCTTCAACACCATGGACGACCTTGGTCACCGCAGCATTGCAGCGAAAGCCGCCACCAATCGAATTGATCTGCGCGTCGATGAAGCTCTGAACCGAGGACTTCACATCACTATCCGACGCGCCGGTTTGCTTCAGGCGAGCCGCCGCGAGCACTGCAGAGTCCACAACCAGTTGAACTTTTTGCTTCTTCTTGATCGTATTCTGGAAGTCCAGAGCGAAGCCAGCTACCGCGAAAATCGGAATGATAGACAGCGCGAAGATAATCGCGACTTGCCCGGACTCGCCTTTTAGTTTGCGGAACCAACTCATTTGAATCACCCATCGGCCTTGTTGAAGCTTCAGCGTGTTACATAGCGAATTATCATTAATTCCCGTTTGAGTTGTATTCCAATTCCACCCCTTCCTCTTAACCCTTCATCAATGGTTTGAATGCGCCACGCCAAGTTTTTTGTTCGAAATCGAAAACAGGACTTGAACCCCGTCCACTGCAGGCTAGGCTGAATTCCTGTGGCAATAGGTCACAAAATCTGCGGTCAAATTTGGCGGGGGCCGAACTCAATCAATGTCCAAGCATTATGTCAGCATGACGGACTTCGAATATGTTGCGGACTTATTGCGCGCACTACGCGTATTCGCACCCGAATTCGAGCATTTGTCAGACGACGTGACGGAAGAGCTGATCGAAAGCCTGGGTGTTTCAGAAGCCGCATTGCGCCGGGCTGCGGCAGAAGTCGCGCTGAAAACTGCAACCTGAGCCTGTCTCAACCGACGCCTTAGGCTTCCTGGTCAGCGACCCAAGCCTCCAACGCGTCTATATTGACCTTGATCAAAGCGCGCTGGCTGCGTTCAACCAGGCCAAGCTCCTCCAGCAATTTCAGGCATTTTGAAACACTGATGCGCGTCACCGCCATGATCTCCGCGATTTCCGCCTGCGTGAGCTCCACATTCGATTCGTTTTGCGCAATGCTCAGCAAGCGCTTGGCCAAGCGCAGGAGAAGCGGATCTTCGCGCTCCTGTTTGAGGAAATCGAGCGCAACCAGCAAACGAGTCGACAGGTCCCGAAACAAATACTCGGCGAACCCAATATCTTTCCCGATCAGCTGATATACGGTCTTCCGGTCGAGCAACACGGCGCGCGTGCCGTCTTCCAGTGCTGCAATCTGGAATGGGTTGGACGTCTGCAAATGCATACCAGCATGATGCAGGACCTTGCCGCGATTTCGGTAGATCGCTGTAGGTGTAAACTCTTCATCGCTCGGATAGAGCAACGTGACATTGCCCGCGAGGACAATCAGCAAATGATCGTCGCTCTGGTGCGCATCAAGAATGATGTCGCCGGCGTCGGCTTCGAGGAATTCACCGCTCTGCTCGATCTGGTCCCACGTCGCATCAGACAGGCGATTGAGCTTGTCGCCCTTTTTTGACGCAACTGTCCGAAGCAATGATCAACCCCACTGTTTAGGCTACGAATTTCCGCGGTTTTCCCGCGTCGTCCGATTCTCTTAGTGCCTCACACAGATTAGACAATGTCTTGTTGCTTCGGAAACTTTGCAAAATCAAAGCATTTGCTTCGTCTTCGTTGATTTCGTCTTGGCTCAATCCCGAGCTGCTTGGGTGAGCATCGAAGAACCAGCGAATCTCGACGCCGTATGCGCGCGCAGCGCGTTGCAGGATCATCGGAGTCACCCGAACAACACCGCTTTCGTTTTGCGTCAGTTCGAACTCGGACAGTTGCAGCTGCTCTGCGGCAGACGCAATCGTCAGCGCTGCAGCTTGACGGGCTTGCCGGAGCTTCTCACCCAATCGGAGATCCAGGTTCATGCGCAAATCCTCCCCCCACAAGTTCAACGCGAAACTTGAGCGTAAACTATTTTACATTGAAAGTTAATGAGTCGTAAACCCAGCTGCGCGCGTTTGAGAACATTGGTCGTTCAAGACAGATCAACCAGCGCCCTGACAGTTCTGATATGCCTGCGCAGCGTAAGAATACTCAAAGTACCCTGCAGCATTTGGAGCCACTGTCACACCGTAAACACCGTCCTCTGTTTCAGCAAAACAGTGCATCGGATTGCTCGAGTAGTTTTTCAAACTCACCGACGCGACGACGCGCGCAGCTTTGCAATCAAACGATTGAACGACAAAAACGTCATTCTTCATCGCGCGTGATTCGCGAACAAACCCATAGGTCGCGTCGAGGGCGGCACGACAGTCCTGCACGTCCACTCTATCGGTAAATGGCGTCGCCTGAATGCGGCCAAGGCTAGCCAATCGGAGCGCGTCGTCTCCCGCTGAAGCGGCAGTTGAACACGCGCCCAATGCGAGACATCCAAGCGCGAGTGCGAGTACCGCGATGGGAGGCAAAGAGCTGTTGTGCGCCGCCTTGGTTTCCATTGCTCATTCCCCTTGGTCTTCCGGACGATGGAGCACTTGGAACGGTGCAGGCCTGAGCCCACACCGCTCCTGTGGTGCATAGTAAGTGCGGACGTTCCTGGATGAGGCTTGGAGCGGTGCGGTGTCTCTCAGGCCTCCAGAAGGTTCGCAATTTCCGTCTTCAAATCATCCGCTTAACAAAAAACTACTTACAGTAGAAAATCAAACCGTGCTTCTACGGCCGTAACTCTGGCAAGGACGTCGATCCAAGTTTTACAAGTCATGTAATCGGAATCGCACGAAACTGGTCTTATGTGAGGGCACCTACGGTCGGTCCGCGCAACGTATCAGGGGTCTTGCAAACATGTCCGAGATTGCAGGTTTCGACTTCACCGCGAAACTCAAAGACGGTGAGACGCTGGTATGGACAGGCCGCGGCAGTGGTCGCAATCTGAGTTTCAATATTCTCTTCCCAATGGTCGCCGTCAGCCTGCTCGGACTTTTCCTGGTTTTCGCATATCCGCTCAGCGGATTCCAGACGGAGATGGCGCTGGTTTCCCTGTGGGCATTGGTGATATCAGGGATCGTCGTTTGGTTCTTTCGGGCTCGGATGATGGGTCCATCAAAAGAAGAATATGCGATATCGGATCAGCGCATTTTTATCGTATCAGGCCCCATCGGCCGGGTTTGCCGAATCTATATGCCGACCGCGAAGAAACGCGCACGCGGCAACGCGCTGAAATTCTACGCGGTCAAACATATTCAGAAACGCCAGGCGATCGTGTTTCTGCCTGCGCGCTCTAAATCCATCCCTCAGGGCTACCCACCTATCTTTGTTGGCGTCGAAAACTCCCTTAAAGTTGCCGAGCTGGCGGCCGAGACCTTCGACCTAAAATTGGTGAAACGGTAAGCGGACTCTTTCGAGGAATTGCAAAATTTCAACCTTATGTTGAGTAAATCAGCGAATGCTGATTCGTGAACATTGAGGCGAACCATGCAAACTGCATTTGATCTGATCGTAATTGGCAGCGGCCCAGCCGGTCGGCGCGCGGCCATTCAGGCTGCGAAACTGGATAAGAAAGTCCTCGTCGTCGAAAAATCCCGCCGGGTTGGCGGGGTCTCGGTCCATACGGGCACCATTCCCAGCAAGACTCTTCGCGAAACTGTGCTAAACTTGTCCGGCTGGCGTGAGCGCGGGTTTTATGGCCGCACCTACAAAGTCAAATCAGACATTACGGCGGACGATTTGCGCCATCGCCTGTCAAAGACGCTCGATCACGAAGTCGACGTGCTGGAGCATCAGTTTACACGCAACAATGTGACCCTGATCAGCGGACACGCGCGGTTTGTATCGCCCAACGAGATCGAAGTGACTGCGTCCGATGGAAGTGTGCGCCGTTTTTCCTTTGAGCGTGCGCTGATCAGCGTCGGCACGAAGCCTTACCGGCCAGATTACATTCCGTTCAACGGTGAAACCGTCCTGGACAGTGACGAGATCCTGCATGTCGCTGAGCTGCCGCGCTCACTGACTGTGATCGGCGCCGGTGTAATCGGCATCGAATACGCAACCATATTCAGCGCGCTGGACATCTCCGTGACCGTCATCGAGCCTCGCACCAGCATACTGAGCTTCATTGATGACGAGTTGATCGATGAATTCACCTATGAGCTGCGCGATCGCGGCATCCGCATGCTGCTCGGCTGCAAGGCGCAGAACGTCCATGCCTGCGATGGTTATTGCGTCGTCGATCTGAGCGATGGGCGCAAGGTCAAATCGGATATGGTTCTGTATGCAGCGGGCCGGATTGGCGCCTCAGGCGATATCGGGCTCGACAAGGTCGGTCTCAGCGCTGATTCGCGCGGTCGTTTGAAAGTCGATCCGGTCAGTTATGAAACCGAAGTCCCGAACATCTATGCCGCCGGCGACATTATTGGCTTTCCAAGCCTCGCATCGACCTCCATGTCGCAGGGCCGGATTGCTGTTTGCCACGCCTTTGACGTGCCAAATCCGGCGCAGCCTGAGCATTTTCCATATGGCATCTACGCGGTCCCTGAAATCTCGACTGTCGGATTGTCGGAACGCGAACTGAAAGAGCAAGGCATCCCCTATGAGTGCGGGATTGCGCGCTTCCGCGAAACCTCGCGCGGGCACATTATGGGTCTGCAGCGCGGCATGCTGAAAATGCTCTTCCACATCGAGACGCGACAGCTCCTAGGCGTTCACATTGTCGGCGAAGGCGCGACGGAGCTCATCCATATCGGCCAGGCGGTGCTCGTGCTCGGCGGTGAGCTGTCCTATTTCATCGATAATGTCTTCAATTATCCGACGCTGGCGGAGGCCTACAAGATCGCGGCGCTCGATGCCTGGAACCGGCTTTCGCTGCACGATCAATCAGAAGCGGCGCCAGCGGATCTCGCCGTGGTGAACGGCTAGTGGCAACAGGAAAGCAGGACGCATCGCATGGATAGAAACAGTCTCACGCTCCTCGCCGTTCTGGCGCTTTCAGTTTCCAATCTGTTTGTCGGTATCAGCACACAGAACAAACTGCTTATCCTCGCCAGTGCCGCGATTTCGGCTGGCCTGGCCGTGTTCTACATCGCCCGAGAGTATTTCCAGATGCGCACAAATACGCACCAAGTCATGCCGGAAAGCGGCAAAGTGCGGCCTGTCGAAGCGACACGCGCGCGGTTTCCGATCTGGGTATTCGTCGTCATCCTGTTCATGATCTTGCCTGCCTTGATGTGGTTTGTGCTGACACTTCCTCGATAATCACAGGCGGCCCCGACGTCAGACGCGCTCACCCGCTTTGTGTATTAAATATTACATATTGCGAAGATGCGGGAATGGTGTCTTAATCACCGCAATCGACACAGATCGAACTGTCAGGACATGACGGCCAGGGGATTATTCAGCGCGCGATGAGCAAGCCTAAACTATCAGTCGACGACCTGGTATATGTTGCCGATATGCTTCGCGCGATCGCATGGGTCAAAAGCGATATCAATCCCGCATCGCCGGAAGCGCTTTACGAACTGGAAGAATGCCTGGGTGCCGCAGAATCGGCCTTGCGCCGGGTCGCCGCCGAGATGACGATTTCAGCGCCCGCCGGAACAAAATCAAACTGATCGGCGCAGACGCGGTGCGTCAAAGACCTCTTGGCCGGGCAAGCCATCGAAAAACCAGCTGAGCGGCAAATCCAATTCCCGCGCCACACGTGCCAGTTGCAGCGACGCCACGCGCATATTCCCGGACTCCATCGCTTCCAGCACGGCTGGTTCAATATCAATCCGCTGCGCCAATGCCGCTTGCGTTTGCCCGCATTGCTCGCGCGCTTCGATTATTCTTCGACCCAGGTGTCGATCGATTTCTGATCCCGACACGGCTTCCCCCGAATTTGTCATCCATATATGCGACAGGCGCCAAACATACCGAAATGCCCCGTCGTGCAAGCATAATATTCATTAATGTCGGGCCTTCGTCAGCTCAAACCCCTTCACTTAGGAGTGAGCGAAAGTTGAGTACCGCTACTTTAGATTGAATTTACCTTTGCCGAATTACTCTCTTGGTCAAAGGCAGGCCCATGTCCAAGACGCAAGACAATTGTATGGATGTCCAGATCGGTCAGCGCATTCGGCGCGCGCGCCTTGAGGCTGCGGTGACACAAGCCGAGCTTGGGCAGATCCTTGGCCGGTCGAGTCAACAAATTCACAAATACGAACAAGGCAGTAATCGCGTTTCAGCCGGCACGCTGTTTACGATTGCACAGGCCCTGGACCGATCCATTGACTGGTTTTTCAGCGATGCGGAATTGAGCCTGGACGCGGATCCCGCGCACTGGCTGAACTAGGCGACGGCCTGATCGTCCAGCGACATCAGAGCGGCCTGCTGCAGGCGCGGCTGAAATCCCGATTCGGTCAACAGGCTGCAGAGGCGCTCCAACTGAGCTTCCCGGGTCACGCCCGCCAGATTGATGGTTTTCGATGGACTGTCGACAAGAAACTCGATCAAGCCGCTCGGAACCTCATGCCAGAGATCAATGGCGTTAAAGACCGGATCGTACCGCCCGATCGGCACTTGCAGCGTGGTCGCTACCCAACGAACGCCCTGGTGAACGTGTGCGATGGGAAGTTGCGCAATCCGCGCACGCCGAACCAGATCTGTGACCCGCTCCGCCAACGGCAAGAACCGTTGGTCGGGCACGTTTGGCGCGCGCGCATTGACAATCAGTAGCGACATTTACGCGGCCACCACGCGAACATCGTCGCCGCCGCGATTTTGCGATGCATCCAGAATCCCAGGCACATCCCATTCACCTTCCGGACGGATGACTTCATACGGATCGGATGTGATCCGGATGGCCTGGGGATGGGCAGCGATCGAGATCACCATCTCCTTGTATTCGAAATCGGAGAAGTAAAAACTCGGCCGGTCCTCCAGCAGTTCGCAATTCAGTGTCTTCGACCAGAGCGGCCACAGCCGCGCCTGGATTTGCGCCGTCATCCGCCGAAACCCCTTGCGAGCTGCAACCTCGCACGCCGCCGCCAACAAGACCTTCACGACGCCGCTGCTGCGATGTTGCTGCAGGACGCTGACGCGTTCAATCTTTCCGAAGCTCGCGAACCAGCGCAATCTGAGTGTTGCGATCGGCTGCCCGTCGAGATGCGCCAGCAAATGCGTGGCGCACATGTCATTGCCGTCAAACTCTTCGTCATAGGGGCAATCCTGTTCGCCCATATAAGTCAGCGTCCGCACGGTCACGACTTTCTGATAGGAATCAAAACTGCGCACCAGCTCGATTTCGAACTTGTCGACCAAGTCCTCCGGGAGCGGCTTGGCCAGCCCGGATTGGCCGATTTCCGTAATGTTCAACATCACGCGGCATCCCGCTCTGGACGGCGCACCGGCGGCTGCATCCACAGCTTGTCAGCGCCGAAGCCTGCCGGTTGAAAACCGATGCTGACCATCGACCGCACGCCATCCTCGGTCGCGCCGCGCGCAAAGGCAGGCACCTGACCGTATCCGTCAACGCGCATGGTCACGGTCGCCATCATGACTTTCTTGCGGGCCTCGTGGGTCGCGCCCGCATAGGCGCCGACATAGACGCCAGCACAGGTCTGACCGAGCGCTGCAAGGTGTTCCTTCTCCGGCCCGCTGGGGTCAAATGTGCCAGCCTGGATGGCCTGCAAGCCTTCCGGCGAGACGGGTACGATGATGAAGATCCCATCAATCGGATCGCCGCAGATCCAGGATGTGGAGCCGGTAATGCTATTGATCCAGTTGATCATCTCGGCGGATGTCAGTGAGCTCCCCAACAGCTCCTCCGCCAGAGACATCATCTCTTCGTGTTCAGATGGTTTGGCTAGACGCCACCCAAACGCACCCATGCCCTTTATAATCGCGTCGCGATCAAGCACGAACGGATAGGTTTCCAATTCTTCTGTAATTGTTGTCATCGCTGCTCTCCTTCTCTTCTTCCGGGATGACACAATTCGCCGATGCTCGATGCAGACAGAATCGAATTACGGTAGTACAGAAATGTAATAGGGTGATGGATAGTGGATCGGCTGTGGCACAATGTTTGAAAATCTGGACTGGGATAAGCTCAAAGTCTTCAGCGTCGTAGCGGAGCTTGGCAGCATGAACGCTGCCGCGACGCGGCTCAAAGAGACGGCACCAACTGTCTCGCGCAAGATTGACGAGTTGGAACGCACACTCAATGCGCGTCTCTTGTACCGCTCCCCGCGCGGGGTGACGCTGACAGAAGCGGGCAAGAAGGCACTGCGCTATGCCGAAATCATGTCAGATGCGGCCGATGGTCTGCGCAGCGATGTCCTTGATCACGACCTACCAGCGGAAGGCCCGGTCACGCTGTGCACGGGCGATGGCCTGGCCGCACATTGGATCGCCCCACACCTGCCTGATTTCCATCTGCAGAACCCCAAGATCGAATTGCGCCTGGTGACCACCGACCAGCCGGACACTGAACTGCTGAACGAGAAATCCGAAATCGCCATTCAATTCAGCGAACCGCTTAGGCAGGAAATCGTCTCGAAAAAGCTGGGCATTCTGCACTATGCGTTTTTTGCGTCGCCGGAATATCTCGAAACCTTCGGTCACCCGGCCAGCCTGTTCGATCTGCACAATCACCGCTGCATCATTCACTCCGGCTACGTCAATCAGATGGAGCGCTGGGCCCCGAAGGCGAAACAGTTTCGCGATCTGATCGACTTCGCGCTGGTGACCAATTCGGGCTCGGTGATGATCGAAGTGTGCGCCAATGGCGGCGGCATCGCGCTATTGCCGACTTACGTCCACAGCCTGGGTAAAACGATGGTGCCGCTGACCTTGCCGGAAGTTGCGCCGATTCGTTTTTGGCTGACCTATACCGAACGGGTTCGCCGCCTCGCCCGTGCTCAGATTGTGATTGATTGGCTACGCGGGCTGTTCAATCAGAAATTCTCACCCTGGTTCAGGCCGAACTTCGTCCATCCTCTGACGGTAGATGCAGAGGAACCTGTGGCAAATGCTACAGTGCAGCCGATTTCAGCACACCAGAATGCGTAATACCGACCCTTAAATAACGCAAAACCTGTATTGCAGAAATTATATAACTGACCGCCTTGCTTTAACGCGGCGGTTTCGTGTCCAAATGCTCACTCTAAGGGGATAATGGTAGGGTCACGCATATGTCGGGTAAGAAAGATTTACCTGAATTGCCGCCAGAATGGCGGAAAAACACCCCCTTGGGGGAAGCGCTGAGAGCGCGCTATGAAGACGTGCTTAACGAACCCGTTCCCGAAAAGCTGAAACAGTTGATCGAAGAGCTCAAGAAAAAAGAGCGCGAAGAGGCGTCCGGCGACGAGCCCAAGTCACCAAATATAGACCAAGACTAGGTTTGAGCCGCACCCAAAGCGGTGTTTCCTTGACCGACTGTTTGCCAACTGAATTTTTTCTGAACTTTTTTCCATGCTGCGGGAACAAACTCGAGCAGGGCCGCATAGTTCTTAGTGTAGCACCTGCTACGCACTCACTGCGGAACACTCGAAAGGAATTCAAAATGGGGTCGGATCCACTGATTGATCGCGAGATGCCACAATGGACCAAGTCCTTGCGGCGCCATGCGCACTTCTCTCAATCTATCGAAACAGAAGAGATGGCTGATGCCGAACTCGACATTCAGGTGGATATTCTCAAAGCCATGACCGCAAAGGCGGCCGAGAGCCCGGTCGACATGTTGCTGAAACTGAAATTGTGGGAAAGCTTCGTGTCCCCGAACGGCGAGATCCGCGAGGACGATATCGAGTCTCAGCTCATCCTGTCGGTGATCAAGGACCTCGAAGCGTTTATGCAATCGGGCGGCGGCTCAATGACAACATACGCCCAGGCCTCCTGACGGACGCCCGAGCGCTGGATGCCAAAATGAAAAGTGTGCGTGTCTAGCGCGCGCCAGCCAGGCGCAGCACTTCGCGTACCGGTCCGAGATTGCTGCTCTGGCGCAGGTCCAGCAGCAGATTCATGCAGTCGCTGAATTCCGTCGTATCAGATGCGTCAGTCTCGCCGATGCGATTGACGACGTCTTCATCGAAGAACCAGCTGATCGGCAGATCGAGCACCTGGGAAATCTCGTAAAGCGTTCCGGCCGAAACGCGGTTCACGCCTTTTTCGTATTTCTGCACCTGCTGAAATGTCAGGCCAATCATGTTTCCGAGCTGTTCTTGAGTCAGCTTCGCGTCGCGGCGCGCCTGACGGATTCGACGACCAACTTGATGATCCACGTGTGACGGGGTCTTGGCACTCATTTTTCTCTCCATTCGCGTGCGGCGTTTTATGATTGAATATGCCGCTTATTCGCGCAGCGATAGTATGACGGACATGGTGAAGAGAAGGTAAACTTGTTTACATGCTGCTGTCTTCGCGCAAAATCGACTGCGAACACATTGTTTCTTTTATATTATTTTGAATCTCTGCTGCTTTGGCTTTCAGTCCGCGCGCTTGCTCTTCCAGCGCCTCACTTCTGGCCTGGAGGTAGCGTCCGTATCCATTCTGGAGACTGATTCGGGTAAATCCATCCGTATCCTGATCGAGCTTCGCGCGCTCCTCAGCAAGGTCTTTCTGCTTGAGCTCGATCAGCCGGATCTCTGACATCACGGCGCTCAGACGCCGGACCTGATTCTGGTGTTTCAGGTCGAGCAGTTTGGGAACAATCTCACTCGGCTCAGCCATCCCGTTTTCCTATATGCTGGCGAACACGCTCGACATATTGGATGGCCGCGGCCACGGCTGCAAAGTGTTCGTGTTTGATCTCTTCATCAATTTCGACCAGGCGATACATGGACCGCGTGGTGGGGGGATCGCGATAGATGGGGACGCCGTTGGCCTGCGCCACTTCGCGGATTTTTGCGGCCAGGTGATCGACGCCTTTGGCGACACAGACCGGCGCATTGTCGCTGTCCGGGTCCCATTTCAGGGCCACCGCATAATGTTCCGGGTTGACCATGACGACCGTGGCGCTTTCGACATTTTGCAGCATGTCGCTGCGGGTGATCTGTGTGCCCCGTTCACGGCGCTGCTGCTTCAGCTGCGGATCGCCTTCATTCTGTTTCATCTCTTTCTTCAGGTCTTCGCGCGTCATGCGCAGGCGCTGGCCGTGCAGATAATGCTGCAGCGGCAGGTCAAGCAGAGCCAGGACGACCTGGAAGATGAAGAAATAGAAGATCAGCTTGAGAATCTGATTGAGCGTGAATGTCCCGATCCCCTCGCGCCCGAGCGCGCTGGCGCCGTAATATTCAGTGGCGAAATAGAGCAGGAAGTACGCAGCAATCAGACCTGCAAAGATCATCTTCGCGGCGTCCTTGAGGAAATCCAGCAATCCCTTCGCGCCATATTTCTTCTTGATATTCTCGACCGGCGACAGCTTCTTGACGTCAGGCTGAATCTTCTTGGTCGAGAAGGCGATGCCTTGTTGCAGGATCAGGACCAGGATCACGCAGGCTGCAAGCACCATGAAGATGGGCAGGATCGCGAACATGATGTCGGCCAGGGTCTTGCGCGTCTGCACACCTTGATCGGTAAACACGTCGGTCGCGTATTCCTCGGCATAATAGAACAGGCTGGTGAAACCCGTGCCCAATTGCTCTGACGTGAACGAGACGAAAACAATGGCCGAGATGCCGATTCCGATCAGGAGGCCAAGCGTGTTGGCCTCCTTGGACATCGGAACATCGCCATCCTCTCGCGCCTGTCGCAGGCGCTCATCGGAGGCTTCAAATTCCTTTTCGCCGGACTGTTCTTCCTGGTCAGCCATGACGTCCTATAACCACACGATCAATTGCATGATCCGCTCCTGCCAGACCATCAGCAGCGCCCCGATCGAGACGGCGAGCAGGAACAGGCCAGCGCCGACCAGGAATGGTGCACCGACAAAGGCGACCATCATTTGCGGCATCGCTTTGTTGATGAAGCCGAGGCAGATATTGTAGAGCAGGTTCATCGCCACGAAGGGCCAGGACAGCATGATGGCGAAGGCGAAGGCGGCATAGAAACTGTCAAACAGATAGGCCTGCCCCGTCCACGACACGGTGCCCACTGGAACTGTTTCATAGAGCCCGATCCAGCTGGTGATGACCTGGACGTGGAAGTCCATGGAGAAGAGCAAGGCCGCGCCGGCCATGGTCAGCAGGTTGGCGGTGGCGGTCTGGGCTTCATCTTCCAGAGCGACGCCGAGGAATTGCGACAGCCCGATCGATTGCGCGATCACAGCGCCGGTAATTCCGAGCACCCAGATAATCACCCGCAACCCAATCCCCAGGAACAGGCTGAGCAGGACTTCCGTCAACAGAACCAACGCAAAGTCCGCCATTCGCGTCGGCATGTCATAATCGGCAATGCCGAGGCCTGAGATCGCTGCGGACAGGGCCAGCAGGACCATGATCCGCACTTGCGCCGGGATCACGCGCTCGCCAATGCCCGGAATCAGGATGATCACGAATGACAGCCGTGCGACCGTCAGCATGAACTGCCCGACCCAATCAGCGAGGTCGGGTCCGAGCAGATCAATGATCGGGATCATACGACGCCGACGATTTGCGGCCTGGTCCCTGACTTGATCTCTTCATAAGCCAGGACCGCGTTGCGAATGCCTTTGCTGGCGAGCACGGTCTGCAGGAAGCGCCGGCGTTTCGAGGAGGTTGCGATTGAGGCCACGACGCCGCGCGAAGCGGTTTCGTTGAGCTTCTCCTGAATGCCATTGAGCAGTTCGCTGAACAGTTCCGGCGGCAGCGCAATGTCCGTGGCGCCGGCTTCCGACTTGATCTCATGCTCGGCAAATCTCTGTTCCCAATTGGTCGAGAGCTGGACGAGTGGAAGCCGCCCTTCCCCGTCCTGGAGCTTGTTGAGGATCTGGAAGGACAGGCGCTGGCGCACGAGTTCGATGATGTGCGTGACGGTCGCGCCTTGCGACTTCGCCTCGCCCACTGTCTCGAGGATCAGGAAAATGTTGCGGATCGAAACGCGCTCCTCGAGCAAGGCACGCAGGACCGACAGCAACAGCTCTGGCGCCACCTTGGCGGGGATATACTCGTCCAGCAGGCGCTTATTGTTTGCGGCGCGGTCTTCGTCCGAAACGCTGGTCAGCGCATCCAGTGTGTTGAGCATGACCATACGGGTAAAGATCAGCGAGAAGTTCGCCTGGATCAGCTCCAGCATGTGCGTGGCCAGCACCTCAATCGGCTCGATCACTGGCACGCCGGCAGCGACGAGCTCCTGCTTCTTCGTCGTTGGCAGCCAGCGGGCGGAGGCCTTGTAGACCGGTTCCAGAACCTTCTCACCCTGCAGGTGCGGCAGCTGGTCTTCTTCCATCAGGGCCAGCATGGAGCCTGGGCGTAGCAGTCCGGTATCGACCGGAACGCCCTGAATCTTGAGACGATAGATATTGCGCTCCAATGTCGGATTATCGGTCATCCGAATGGAAGGCAGCACGAAGCCGTATTCTTCCGCGATATAGCGCCGGATCTTCTCGATCCGCGCCTCAATGCCGCTATCGCCCTGGAGCACCGTCGCGACGAGATCAGGCGCGACCTCGAGGTGGATTTCGTCAGAATGGATGGAATCGCCGATCTGATCGGCTTTCTGGATTTCTTCCTGTTCTTCGCTGACGGCACTGTCTTCGAGTTCCTGTTGCTGCTTGCGCAGATAATACGCGGCAACGCCGAACCCGATGGCCGCGGCCATGAAAGGCAGGAAAGGCAGGCCTGGGAACAAGGCAAAGACCGTGAGCAGGCCCGAGACGATCATCAGCGCCGTGGCATTGCCGCCCAGCTGCTTGCCGAGCGCCTCGTCAATCGCCCCATCGTCGCGGCCCTTGGACAGCAGCAGCGCGGCAGAGACCGATACGATAACTGCCGGGATCTGCGAAACCAGGCCATCGCCAACTGTTAGGATCGAATAGTTTGACGCGGCCTCGCCAATAGACAGCCCATGCGCGCCGACGCCGAAACCGATACCCGCAATGAGGTTCAGTGCGGTGATCAGGAGGCCTGCAATGGCGTCGCCTTTGACAAATTTCGAGGCACCATCGAGCGAGCCGAGGAAGCTGGCTTCTTCCTGTTCTTTCTGACGACGCTGGCGCGCTTCTTCATGGCTGATCGCACCGACGGCAAGATCTGAGTCAATCGCCAGCTGCTTGCCCGGCATGGCATCAAGGGCGAAACGCGCACCGACTTCCGCCATCCGGCCCGCGCCTTTGGTGATGACCATGAAATTGACGATGATCAGGACGCCAAACACAACCAGGCCGACAAACAGATTGCCGCCCATGATGAACATGGCAAAGCCCTCAATCACGCCGCCGGCTGCATCGGTGCCGGAATGACCTTCCGAAATGATCAGCTTGGTCGAGGACACATTGAGCGCCAGGCGCAGGATCAGAGATGCCAGCAGCACACTCGGAAATGAGGAGAAATCAAGCGGTTTTTCGATGAAGATCGAGGTCGTGAAAATCAGGATCGCAAACGCGAAAGACGCCGTCAGGCCAAGGTCCAGGACCCAGGCTGGAACTGGCAACACCATGACCAGAATCACCAACATCAAGCCAATCGCGAGCAGTGCGGTTGGCTTGGATAAATCGAGCAGTTTCATGTCTGACATCCGCGCCCTAGCCCAGTATCATGGGGATGATGGTATTGTTGAAAAGATCGAGACAGACCCGCGTCATGTACCCGATGCTGAGAAAGAAAACGACGACCACGGCGACAATTTTCGGCACGAAAGTCAGGGTCATTTCCTGAACGGATGTCAGCGCCTGAACCAGGCCGATCGCAAAACCGAGCACCAGCGTCACGCCGAGAATGGGAAGCCCCATCATCACGCCCGTCCAGAGAGACGCGCGCAGAACTTCAAAAATTTCAGATTCGCCCATTATCCCCTGGCTCCGTCTAGACTGGCATGCGCAGCAGTTCCTGATAGGCTTCGACAACCTTGTCGCGCACCGTCACAGCGGTTTCGAGGACCATTTCGGCATTCGCCAGAGCTTCGACCATGGCGTGAGGATCGGCGCCGGTCACCGCTGTCTCGACGGCGGCTTGCTCAGCTTGCTGGATGGCGGTCTTGAAGTCAGAGACGCCTTTTGCGACCGGATTGTCATCCTGGGCTGGCTTGGCCGCGCCGCTGGTCGGGGTCTGAATCTTGGCCGGGTTGATCGAGGCGTAGGCGCCAAATCCGAAATTGGTCACTTAACCCTCCTTAGCGCCGCAGCACGTCGAGCAATGAATTGTACATTGTCCGCGCCTGCTGGAATGAGTTGAGATTGGCCTCATAAGACCGGCTGGCCTCGCGCAGGTCGGCCATTTCGGTGACCAGCGAGACATTGGAAAGCGTCACATAGCCCTCCTGGTCGGCCATTGGATGCTCAGGATTGAACTCGGTCGCACCTTGCGTCTGGTCGAGCACGGTACGCAAAGCCGCGAACGAGACGCCGCTGCCTGTGGGTGGCTCGCTGACCAGGATCTTGCGTTTGTAGCCGGGCGTGTCGGCATTTGAGACATTCTCCGCGCCGACCGTGATGCGCTGCGATTGCGTGCGCATGCCAGCGACCGCTTGCTGCATGGAAAAATCAAATGGATTCATGCTTCAAGCCCCTATGTCCGCCGACCGAGCGCGAGTTTCATCAAGTCCATGGACTTGGTGTAGACATTCAGCGCCATCGTGTGTTTGCCGACCGCTTCGGCCGATTTGAAAACTTCTTCTTCAATGCTGACCGTGTTGCCATTCGGCGCTGCCGCGCCGCTGGTCAGGCGTTGTTCGAAGCCTTGCGCGAAATCCAGCCCGCCGGGCTGGTGACTGGTTCGAGTCATGAAATCGGCAAAGGATTCGACCTCGACCGCCTTGTAGCCCGGCTCGTTCGCACGCGCGAGATTTCCCGCACTGGTTTTCTGAGTTTCAGCCGCATGTCGCGCCATTGCCCCATAGATCTGGAAGAGCGACATGTCAGACAACATCGAGAAATCCCCATAAGTTAACGATTCCGCAAAATTTGCGACTATAAGTTGAAGAAAGGATTAACAGATACCCTAGGTTTAATTAACTTTTGACGACGCACAGCGCATTTGCATCACCCGGCCGGCTATGGGGGTCGGTGACCGAGATTCTCCCCGGGATGATCTCACTCGCCGGCATCAGCCATGCCTCCGGCATCGGCGACAGTGTAATCATCGAGAAGCCGGGCCAGCACCTGATCGGTGAGATCATGACGGTCACGGGCGAAGGCGCGAAAGTCCTTATGTACAGCTCGACCGACGCCCTGCGCATCGGCGACCGCGCTTATGTCTCGCACCAGGATCATGTCGAGATTGGCGACCACTGGCTCGGCGCGCTGATCGACTATCGCGGCCAGGTCCAGATGCGCCGCGTCCCGGACGTCGCAAACCCGCGCGCGGTGACCGCGCCGCTGCAGCGCGACCCGGTTTCACCGGCTGACCGCAAGCCGCTTGGGCCGCGCCTGTCGACACAGCTCAATGTCACCGACACATTGCTGCCGATCTGTCGCGGCCAACGCATCGGTCTGTTTGCGGGCTCCGGCGTCGGAAAGTCGACTTTGCTAGGCCGCCTCGCTGGCGGCATGAGCGCAGATCGGGTGGTGATTGCGCTGATCGGCGAGCGCAGCCGCGAGGTGCAGGAATTTATCGACAGCGTTCTGCCACCGGAGATCCTGCCCAAGACCACGATTGTCGCCGCGACCGCGAGCGAACCGCCCGGCGCCAAGAAACGCGCCGCCTACTGCGCGATGGCAGCGGCGGAATATTATCGTGACCAGGGCCATTCAGTATTGCTCTTGTTCGATTCCCTGACGCGTTTTGCCGAGGCCCACCGCGAAACGGCGCTGATGGCGGGCGAGACGCCAGCCTTGAACGCCTTCCCGCCTTCGACGGTGCGCGTGGTCTCAGAGCTCGCCGAACGTACAGGCCCTGGCGCCAAGACCAGCGGCGACATCACTGCGATCTTCTCGGTTCTTGTCGCCGGTTCTGACTTCGAAGAACCCGTCGCCGACATGGTTCGCGGCATTCTCGACGGTCATATCGTCCTGTCGCGCAAGATTGCCGAGCGCGGACATTATCCGGCGATTGATGTGCTGCGCAGTGTCTCGCGCAGCCTGCCCAAAGCGGCCACGGATGAGCAGAACCAGATGCTGCAGGTCTTCCGCCGCCTGATGACCACATATGAAGAAATCGCACCCATGGTCCGCGCCGGACTGTTCGAGTTCGGCACCGATCCGCAGGCCGACCTCGCGCATGCGCTGCACAAAAGCCTCGACCAGTTCCTGACCGAGCCCAGCAATGGGATCGAGATGTCGTTTGATTATCTCAAAGGGTTGCTGACCCCGGCGCTGGAATCTCCCGCTCCCGAAGCTGGGGCGGCGAGCTTAAAACCGGCTTAGAAACAGGTTCTGACTGGCGAAAGAACCAAAACCGACAGCATTTCCCAGCAAGACGAGCGCTGTCGCCGCCGGCCCTGTGGCGGCGGCATTCCGGTTCAATCCATCAAGCGCGACATAGCGCGACACCATGCGATCGATCGTGTCCGGGTCCTTCAGATCCTGCACCGATGACAGGCCGAACTGGCTCTTCATTTTTTCATCAAGAATGCGCGCCTGCTGATCGAGATCGAGTTGTTGCATCTCGGTTGGCAAACCGAGCGCGCTTTCCAGAACGGTGCGCACCGGAACACTGCCCAGAAGACGATACAGAACGGTCTGATCCGACGCGCCGTCCGTCACCAGTTCCGTGATCTCATCCTTGTAATTGAGCGACAGACGCATCGCATTGTCTTGCTCACCGACGGCCAACTCAAATGCCTCTGCTGCAAACCGCGCTGTGATGCGTTCAAGATTCGGCAATGTCAGCAGGATCTTGCCATCGACAGGCCGCATCTCTTCGGCAAAACGGCTATATTGCGGATTGTTGAGCCGGGCGAGAAATGTGCTCTCGGGTTTCTGCACTTCTTCGAGAACCGTGCGGACATAGCCGGTTTTCCACTCCTCGCCGGCGAGACCGAATGCGGTCATCGAGATCCGGCGCAAGCGGCCATCGCTGAGGAAATCCTCCACCGCCATCGGTTCTGCGAACTTCTCGGTGAAATAGTCGATATCGTTCTTGATTTGCGGCGACTTGGAATAAGTATCCAGCTGCGAATCATACGTCGTTTGCAGGAAGTTCCAGCCTCCAAAACCTGACAGGGGTATGACCGGCTGGAACACCATTTTCTAAGCCGCCAGAGCGCCTGAATTGTCCTGGCCCAGCAGCTGGGCTTCAAGCTCGATCACCTGCTTCAGATAGCAGAGCGAAGAGTAATAATTGCCCCGGCGCAGCATCTCGCACAGCGTCGGGATAAGGTCGGGCTTGATGTGCGCAAATGCGCCTTTCAGGTCTTCGCAGGCCCGATAGAGCGCGGGCAGCGTATCGTCTTCTTCCAGGTCTTTGGTGATCAGAAGCTGGATCGCATAATAGACCTGCTTGACCGGCGTATCGACCTCTTCTGGCTTCAGCGCGTCGCGGCATCGAAGCACCATGACGTCTGGCCCAGGTACGCGAATGCGACCTGGACGGTCGCCGTTTTCAAGCATGGTGCCATTGATGATAAAGCGCTCACCCGGAGCGAGTTTTAGCATTAAACCGGACATTCCTAGTCCCCTCTTTAAGTCTACTCTTGGTTCTAAACCTGGCGTTTGAGGCCACCCATGATGGACTCATTTATCTCAATCAAATCAGCGATTTCGCCCTCGCCGCTCAGAATTTTCATGCTGGCGCGCCGGACAAAAATGGAAAGTTCAAGGAGAGACTTGCGGGTCGCTTCGTTCAACTGATTTTCAGGATGAAGCAGGTCTGTGGAGAGGAGGGTCCACAATTCGAGGTTTCGATTTACAGCGTCTGCCCAGGTCGAAGGATCGGTCTTTTCCAGATCTTTCGCAGCGATCAGTCCATCGGTGATTTGTTGAAACAAAGCATGTTCGAGAGACTTGTTATCAGCGGTTCGGTTACGAACTTCGCCATACGCTTTGTGAGCCAGTGCCTGCAATCAATCCTCCCAGGATCTTGTAAAAGAGCCTGAAGCGCTCGAGGGAGCGCTTCAGGCGGTTGGTATTATCGGAACAGTGACAGCAGAGACTGTGGCGCCTGGTTCGCGATAGACAGCGCTTGAGTACCAAGCTGCTGCTGAACCTGAAGGGCCTGCAGTTTCGCCGAAGCTGCTTCCATGTCTGTGTCCGTCAGACCACCGATACCGGAAGTCAGAGAGTCAACCATGGTTTGAACGAATTCGCTCTGCGTATCGATCCGCTTCTGAGCAGAACCGAAGCCAGCAGCCGCATCAATCGCCTGGCCAAGCAGACCTTCGATAGATGTCAGAGCAGCCGTAGCACCGGTGTCTGTCGTTACGTCGATGGTTGCCAGGTCACCCAGGCCACCAGCAGAAACGCCAGCTGTACCGCCTGTAGACGAGAAGCTGGTAATGTCGACTGCTGCGCCAGAATTGTTGGTGATCGAAATCGCATTGTCAGTCCGCGATACAGTGTAGTCGGTTTGACCCGTAGCAGACAGGAAGTTCGAAAGCTGTGTTTCGAGGTTCGCAGCTACAGAGTTTGCACTATCGCTGGCACCCGCAACATATTCGAATGTCCGTGTACCGATATTGTTGTTCGTGCCGGTATCATCCAGCTCGATGCGATATCCGTTGCCGTCAGCAACAGACGCGACAGTGATGACTTGCGTGGCCGTATCAGCGACCGTGTCAGCCGTACCAGCGTTCGTACCGCCATTGTCGATCAGAGACGTATCCGTCACAGCCGTACCGCCATAAGTGGCCGCCGTGCTGGAGTTGGAGATCGACAGGTCAGAACGCGCAACGTTGATGTAAGACGCGTTGACGGTGCCGGCAGACGTGCGGTCGAGAGACGCCAGAACGGCAACATCATCAGTTGATGCACCGTCGATCAGGTTCAGGCCGTTAAACTGAGCGGCGCCAACGATCGATCCGACCTGGTCACGCAGAGCCGAGATGTCGGTCTGGATCTTGGTCCGGTCAACGTTTTCTTCCTGAGCCGAAACGATCAGCTCTTTCATGTCCTGAAGAACGTTGGTAATTTGCTCAGAAGCCGAGCGTGCAACGCCGACTGAAGAGTTACCAAGGTTCAGCGAGTCCTGAATCTGTTTGAAGCTTTCAACGTCCGTAGACATAACTGTTGAAATCGCCCAGATCGCGGCGTTGTCTTTCGCAGACGAAACTTTCTTACCAGTCGAGATTTCAGACTGGACCATTGCGAGGTCTTTGTTGATGCCACGCAATGTTTCAAGCGCAACCATGGCGCTATTATTGGTAAGAATACTAGACATTGATGCTTTTCCTTATTTGGTGTGGTCCTAAGAGGGACTCTTTGTTCAATGTCATCCTGACAGCCCTTTTACGGCAAACCACTCTAGGTTGTATTTTGCTGTTTACTATTACAGGGTGTACATTTTCTTAATGCTAAGCCTTGCTTTCAAAGCCGCCGACAGAATCTGAGAATTTCACGCGGCTGCCATACTCATTATAGGAACCGACCAGCGTATCTGACTGCATGCGGCCTAGCCGCGTCAGGATGCGGCCGAGGCCATGCCGCATCGCTTCGAGATGGCGACTATGCTCGCCGGCGGTCGCCTGGACTTGTTGTATGCGCTTGATCATGGCCGGGGATTGCTGCGCCAATGCCCCGGATTCGATCGCCGAAGTTAACGCATTAAAGTGGTCGAGCTTAATCTTGGCCAACTCACCCAGCTCGGCGAGATTTCCGGCGACAATAAACTCGGCCTCGCGCTCAAATACAGATTCTATAGAGGCCAGACATGTTTCCAATTGTTCGGTTGTCATGCTCATGACTCACTCCCTGCTTCTGGATCAGTCGGCGCAGCCCGTTGCTTGTCGAGCAGTCCCAATGGATGCTGTTTGGCAATGTCTTCCGCAATCGCCTCGACAAAATAGCGCGAGAACATGGCGGCGCCGTCACCGCCGCCAAGAGTCAGCGCCTTTTCGAGTCCTGTATGCGTGAGCAGCTCGGCCCAGAGCAATTGCTCGAACCGCAACTCGCTATTGTCTTCAGCGGAGAGTTTTGGCTGCGTTGGCGCTTGCGCAGCGCCCGTCGGCAAAGGCATCGACGTCGGTGTAATGGTCATTCCTAGACCCTCGAAAGCTTAATCGTTTTTAAACTTAAAGTTGTTAATTCAGTCTTTACGCCCCCTTGTTGTATTGGTGGCCAGTCAGGATGACGCTAAATGATATCGATCTTACCTTCTGAAGGCTTGGCGCCTTCTCAGTCGGCGCCGAAGCAGAACAAGCTCTCAGACGCTTCGTCTAAATCAGACGAACCCTCTTTTTCTTCCCTTGTTTCCCGCGACTCTTCGGATGGCGCTTCCGATCCGGATGCAGACGCCCCTGTCGGCGAAACTGCATTGGCAGATCAGAGCGAACCGGCAGCGAAAACACCGCGCGCGAACGGCGCATCCGCACTGACCGGCCGCGAGCCGATTGATCCTGCGATCCTGGCCTCCGAGGAGGCCGCACCGGAGACGACGGACGCTGATCTGCCACGCGCCCCCGCGCCAGCCCGCACTAACGCAGTGCCTCAGGCAGAGACGGCTGTACCGCAAGCGATTGCTCCAACCAAAACGCCGCCGGACATCAACGTCGCGAGCGATGCAGACCCGTCTGTCCAGGGCAAGCGTGCCCAGGCAACAGTCTTGCCCGGGGCCGTGAATGCCGAGCAGATGCAAGACGCCAAGGTCAAGCTGGACCCATCGGCCCAGGCGACGCCCAAGGCCGACGCCGTCATCGACGCGTCCATCGACACAGTCACCAAGTCAGTCAAATCCGGCGCCGATGTCGCCGCGCAATTCCCAACGCCTGGCGCAACGGCTGAAGCGAGCGACGACGCATTGCGCATCATCCGACAACAGGATGGCGTGGAGCTTCCGCCTCAAGGTGGCAAGCTTGCTGAGCTGGCCAGCGAAGCAGACCTCACCGCATCGACGGTCAAATCGGCTCTAAGCGCCTCAGGTGCTGACGCCAAAGCCCCCACCGCCGCCTTGCCCGACGCATTGATCTCCATCGCGCAACCGACAGCTACATCCGCGCCTGCAGTCACCTCTGGACTGACGCCAGTGGCCCCGTCGGTTCCGATTGCCGCACCAAGTGAGCTTAACGCAATCATTCTCAACGCCGTGAAAAATGGCGGCGAGCCGCGCGAGCAATTAATCGTGCAGCTTGATCCGCCCGAACTCGGACGCGTCGCCATCGACTTCAAGTTTGACGCTCAGGGCGTGCAGCAAATCACGGTCACGTCAGAAAACCCCGAAGCGCTTCGCCGCCTTCGCGAGCTTCATTTCGAATTGACTGAAGCGCTGAAAGACCATGGCCTGTCAGAGCAGAACCTGACCTTCCGTCAGCAGGCGGACGATCAGTCACAACCGTCCTGGCAAATGCCAGAGCGCAACGGCTCCGGCACACTCTTCTCGGCAAATGAAGAGCCACCGGCCGAATCCCCTCTTCTCCGGTCCAATTCTGCTTACACGCAGCCTGACCGGCTCGATCTCACGCTTTAGGAGTAAGCCATGACCGAGGTAAATCCCGCCGCATCGACTGGCGCCACGAATACGACCAGCACGTCGAGCACCGCGATCAATACCAGCGGCATTGGCGAAGAGTTCAACAATTTCCTGCAGCTGCTCACCGCGCAGATCAAGAACCAGGACCCGCTGTCGCCGCTCGATTCAACCCAGTTCGTCGAACAGCTCGCGACCTTCTCGTCCCTGGAACAACAAGTCAAAACCAATGTCAGTCTTGAAGGTATTGCTTCGATGATTGGCGACCTGCACGCGATTGTCGCGAATGACTGGCTCGGCCAGGAAGTTGCCGTCGCGTCAAAACATGTCGCTTATGAAGGCAAGCCGGTGGAGTTCGAGGTGAACCCCTCACTCGCGCACGATCAGGCTGTGCTCACCGTGACCGACAACCAAAACAATGTGGTCTGGCAAGAAGCCCTTGATCCGTCTACGGATCGATACACATGGGACGGCGATATCGCCAACCAGAACGCCAAGGCTGCCAGCGGGATTTATCAGTTCCAGCTCGACCTGTTCAAAGGTGGTCAACCGATCGCTCAAACCGATGCTGAGTTCATCACCAAGGTCACGGCCCTCGGAAGCGAGAATGGCAAACTGGTTCTGGGCACCGACAATTATCTGACCGGTGACCTCGCAACGACGCGCAAAATCTCTGACGATTAGAGATTCTGCTTCGCCATATCCACGATCAGGACGTTCTGAATACCATCGTCGATTGAGTCCTTGAGATTCATCAGGATCATCGAGCGTATGGTCTCATAATTGTTGATATTGGTCGGCTCTTCGAGCGTGCGTCCATCATTGCTGAGGCCGATCAGCGTGGTCATGATATTATCGCGCAGTTTCGGTTCTTCGGAGAACAGTTTCTCGGACGTCGAGGAGTCGGTTTCCAGGCTGATATGCAGAATGACCAGGCTGGTGACCTGACCACCGCGCATGATCGGGACAACAAATTCACGGCTGAACTTGTAATAGGCAGAGCTGCCGGAGCTCGCCTTCTTGCCATGTCCGTCATCATGCTTGTCTTTTTTCTTGGCGGTCTTGCCATGATCATCGCCGTGATCATCGTGATGCTCATCATCACCCGCCTCGGTTTGCGACGCGGTTGCTTCAGACGGGGTCTTCAAGACCACCGCGGCAAAGCTGCCGGCAGCGACAAAGATGATAGCGACGAGGCTGGTAATGATGAGTTTCATCACGTTTCCTTTCAGAACGGGAGGACAGTTTCGAGGACCCTGGGAACAAGGCCACGTTTCATCCCGGCCATGGTTTCACCCTGGCTCAGGTAAGAGAGATTGGCGTCCGCGATTTTCTCGTAGGACACGGTATTGGTGCGGGTAATATCCTGTGAACGGATGACGCCGGACACGGTCAGGTAGCGAATTTCATTGCTGACCTGGGTCTGCTGATATCCGGCAATGATGAGATTGCCGTTCGGCTCGACCCCGACGACACGGGCCGACAGGCGAAACGTCACCTGTTCGGCGCGATTGACGGCGCCATTGCCGGTCAGGGCAGACGTTCGGTCATAGTCGACGCCTGGCGACAGCGTTGCGCCGCCCGGCAGAACGCCATTGGCCCATTGCGGCAGGCCGAAAAGCGCTCCGAGATTGAACTGCTCATTGGTCGAACGGTTGCGCGACAGCGAAGTCTGCACATTCGCCTGGTCATTCATGTCGACGACAACGGTGAGCAAATCCCCGACATCCTTGGCCCGGCGCATGCCCAGCAAGGCGTTCGGCGCGGTCGTCCAGAGCGACGCCGATTGCGCCGTTTCGGTCGGCCCGGACTGAGCCGATTGCGACCAGTTGATCGGCTGCTGTGGCGGCGCCACTTGCTGCGCGGTTTCCGTGCCGCCTGATGCGCAGGCCGACACGGTCAGCGCGACCATCCCGGTCGCAGCGAAAAATCCTATTTTACCCATATCCAGCCTCCTGCTTGGACAGTGCCTTCAACCACCTGGCGTGACTGAAGGTTCAAAACGGGGACGGTCTCATTCTCACCGGCTTCCCCCATGGCGCGGCCGGTCAGAGAAATCTCCAACGGCCCTCTCAGATACTTTACCGTGACAAGCTGATTGCGCTTTACGAGGCGCGGGCTCTGCGTGTCCTTTTGCTGAATGCTCTGCCCGGCATAGACGGTGCGGCGGACCTCACGTCCCAGCAGTGCATTGTGCTCGTCCTGCCAGACATCGCCTTCGGGACTTGTATTCTCGTAGGTGATGAGATCGCCGGCACGGATGACATCATTGGCGGTCAGCGAGACCGGGCTCGATACGCTCAACCCGAGGCTGAAAAAGATGGCGCTAATCATGGCGCTACCTCAGCCGCGTCGTGGCCGCGAGCATTTCATCCGAGGCGGTGATCACCTTGGAGTTTAGCTCATAGCCCCGCTGCGCTTCGATCAGGTCGGATATCTCCTTCACCACATCGACGCTGGAATCCTCCAGGAAGCCCTGGCGCAATGTGCCGAGACCATTGCTGCCAGGCACCTGCCGGTTCGGATCACCGGACGCTTCCGTGCGACGGAAGAGATTGTCGCCGAGCGCTTCCAGGCCCTTCTCATTGACGAAGCTGACCAGTGAGATGACACCGATCCCCTGACCGTTCTCATCATTGTCGAAATAGGCCGTGACCTGACCATCACGGCTGATCGAAATGCGGTTCGCATCCGCCGGAATGGTGATGCCGTCAGCCAATGGGTAGCCATCCATGGTGACGATCTGGCCATCAGCGCTGCGATTGAGCTTGCCGTCCCGCGTGTAGACCGACTCACCATCTGGCAGCGCGACCTCCAGGAAGCCATTGCCATCAATGCCGATATCAAGCTCGGCGCCGGTCTGGCGCATTGAGCCCTGGGTGATCTCAACCGAGACCGTCGAGGCTTTGACCCCGGTGCCGAGCTGGATGCCTGCAGGCACCACAGTGCCGAGCTGCGAGGTCAGCGTGCCAGGCGTGAGATATTGCTGGTACACAAGATCGGAAAATTCGGCGACGCGCGGCCTGTATGCCGCGGTGCTCATGTTCGCGATATTGTTCGAAATGACATCGACGCGCATCTGCTGCGCGGCCATGCCGGTTGCTGCTATCTGGAGAGATTTCATGGCTTACCTCCTGTGCCTACCGGTTCCTTACCGTTGAAATAAATTGCGTGATGCGCTGGTGTTCTTCCTCCAGCACGTTTTGCCCCGCTTCATAGGCGCGCTGGACCTCAATCATCCGCGCCATCTCCAGAACGGGAGAAACATTTGATGCTTCGAGCGCGCCTTGCAGAACGCTCGCATTTTCGATGGGTTCGGTGCCGCCTTCAGCCGAGAAGCGCGTGTCCGTGTCGCGCTGCAGCTCACCATTGGCTCTGAACACGCCAATCTGCCCGAGCAGCTCGCCATCCACCGTGATCGTGCCATCGCCGGCTATGGAAATATTCGCGGCCTCGGGCGGGATCTGGATGGGCGTATTTCCAGCGTCCAGGACACTGGCGCCATCAGGTGTGATCAACTGTCCGTCGGCAGAAACCTGAAACGACCCGGACCGGGTCAGGCGTTCGCCCGCTGGTGTTTGCAGCGCGAAAAATCCCTCGCCCTGAATGGCGACATCGAACTGGCCGCCGGTAAATTTCACCGTGCCCTGGGTCAGGTCGAAACTGTGCCCGGCCAGCGCGCCCATCGAGAGCGAGGGCGTGTCGGGCCCTGTGCTGACGAGATATTCGGCAAACACCGCCCGATCGGTCTTGTATCCGGTCGTGTTGGCGTTCGCGATATTGTTGGCGACGACTTGTAGCTCTTTCAACAAACCGTCTTGCCGCGAAATCGTGGCATAGATGCTATTACTCATGGCTGGCTCCTGCCTGCGAAGATGAGAGGGCGAGTTTGGACGCTTCGAGAAGCGGGGCGATCTGGTAAGGGCGAAGGCGTTCAGGACGCGCTGGACCTTCGGCCTGCTTGCCGCGATGGATGCGTTTCACACGCTCCAGGCGCAGGCCGTCATCGAGGCTGAGTTCCGGTGCCAGGGTTTCCACATTGGCGGCATAAAGCGCCCAATCGTCTGCCAGCGCGGCATGTTCGATCAGCTCCAGCTGTGTCGCTGGTGCGCCGTCGAGATTGTCATAAGAGCGGGCGGCGACTTCTGCAGCGCCTGCCTGAACCGCGCGAATACCGGCCAGGCGATTGACGTCAATCAAGCTCGGATAAGCGGCTCGCAGGTCAAACAGCTTGTCGTCGGCGCCGCTCCAGAACGCGGCTTGCGCCAGAAGCTGGGCGACGTCTTCATCACGCTCGACCTGCTCCAGCAGAGCTTCGACCAGGCTGATAAGGCCAAGCTCCAGGGCGATCTCGGCGCCGCGGCGGCGCAAGGCATTGCCCTGCGCGTCATAAGGAAGGCTGGTATGAAATTGCGTGAGAGTCTTCAGGCCTTTCAACGAGGCAGCTGGTTCGGCGCTGACCAGATAGGCGTCGAGGGATTCGATGATGTTGCGATCGACCGCGGCGCGGATTTCCTCGGCCTCGGCGATCGGCAATGTCTGCACGCGCTGCAGCCCGGCATAGAGATTGTCGCTTTCCAGGTTCTGCATGACAAAGGCGAGAACCTGTTCGAAGCCGTGCTTGGTGTCATTCTGCTCGAGGATGTTCCAGGCTTCCTCAAGCGCGAATTCCTTGATCGTCGGCCGCAATGTGTCATTGCGCTCGATCAGGATCAGCAAGGCTGGCAGCTTCAGTGTCGGCCGACTCATCAGCATGACCAGGCGGTCATCGGATTCGCTGCCATTGGGCATGTCGGCAATCGCGGTTTTCAGGGCCATCAGCTGGGTCGAGTTCTCAATCTCCTCGACCGAGAAAGTCGACAGGACCTGCTGCGCGAGGTCGGCGCGGCGTTGCAGGATGAGCGTTGGAATGGTCAGCGTCGCGACATCTTGACGAAGATTGTGCGGAAGCCCGCGAATATTTGGAACGTGCGGCTGGATGCGCTCAACACCGTCCGGCTCGAACCCGCGCAGTTCGGCGACAGCAAGCCAGAAATCAGCCTCGCCATGACAGGCGGTCAGGTCGCGGAAATAGGCGATGTCCGGCTCGGAGCGCGCCGACATCAACTCGATGAACTTGCGATAGACCTGCCACTCCTCGTCGGGCGCAAAGGCCAGCATCGCACCGGCTTCGCTGTACAGGCCAAGCGCCAGTTTTGACTTCAGGTTTTTCAGGAACGCAGCGTTTGCGTCACCCGCGTCGTCGGCGCCGGCCGCGGGCAGTTCAGTGAAGCGACGAAGAGACTTTTCGACAGAAAAATCAAGCGGGTAGTCGCTCGAACAGACCATTGCCTGCGCCAGGGTCATGGCCGGCGCGTCGCCCGGCTCAGCCTCGCCATTGCGGACCAGAAGGCCGCCACGAATCGCGGTTTCAACAAATGCGTCTAAGCCCGCCGCGCTATTTTCGCGGACGGGCTCGTCACTCGGTTGATCTGTTCCTGGTTCCGGGTCGGCATAGGCTGCCGCTGTCAGAACCAGGCCGAGACTGGCATATGTTAAGCGCCGGATCATGCTGCTTGGCGTAGCCCTTTCACTGCTTCTTCAACTTCATCAAAGGATGGCCGCACCCGCGCCGGCGCGTGTCGGCGCGCCACCTCGAGGCAAATATTGACCGGGTTCTTGTGCAGGCTGGAGACCAGCATCTCACCGATCATCGAATAAAAGAAATGCTCTTCTTTACGGGTATGCGCGACCTTGGCGGCGAACGGTCCGACCACGCCATAGGCCAGGAAAACTCCAAGGAATGTCCCGACCAGAGCGCCGCCGATCATGCCCCCCAGCACCTCCGGCGGCTTGTCGATCGACGCCATGGTCTTGATCACGCCAAGCACCGCAGCAACAATCCCCAGCGCTGGCAAGGCGTCGGCCATGCTTTGCAGGGCGTGCGAGCCGTGAAGACGTTCTTCGAGCAGGCTTTCCAGATGCTTCTCGAGCAGCTCCTCAACCTGATGCACATTGTCGAAATTCATGATCATCGAGCGGATCGTGTCGCAGATCATCTCGATCGCTTCGTGGTCCTTCAGAATCTTCGGATAGCGCTGGAAAATCTCCGACTCATTCGGCGCCTCGATATGCGCTTCGATGTCGACCGGGTTTTCCTTCAGGACGCTGAGCAGCTCATGCATCATGCACAGCAGGTCCTGGTAATCCTTCTTCTTCCATTTTGGACCAGCAAAGGCGGCCATGACATCGCCGCCCGTATGCTTGATCGTGGCAAAATCGTTTGAAGCGAGGAAAGCACCGGTCGCGGCGCCGCCAATCATCATCATCTCAAATGGCAGAGACTTCAGGATGATGCTCATCTTGCCCCCGGCGAGGATATACCCGCCAAAGACCATGCCCATCGTAACGACAAGTCCTAATATAGCGCCCACAGAACGCCTCCCTTCAACCCAACTCTACAAAGTCTGTTCATGTCGCTGCGACCTCCTGGAGGAAGGCCGGATCGATTTGTGATTTCAGCCGCACTGCCCGCTGATGCTTCCAGACGCCGAGTTCGCCTTCAGCGATATCCACGGGGCCTTCGACGGTGTTGGCGGTGACGGTCAGCTTGGACCGGTGCGTGCCGGGCAGCTCGATAACGGTGCCCGCCTCAAGCCGCAGACAGTCGGCGACGGTCATCGGCACGCGATCGAGCACGACATCCAATCGAACGCTGGAATTCTGGACCCGCGGTTGCGACAATCCCTTGCCGCCGCTGACCGCCCCCCCACCCAGGGAATCATCGCCAGCGGAATCTGCCAAAGCCAGGACGGCGTCGAGTTTCAGCGCAACGCCGATGCGGAACGCTTGTCCTTCCAGGTCGCAAAGATAATAGACGACCAGGCAATTGCCCTCGATTTCCAGGCCTTCAAATGCGGCGGCCTCAGGCATTTCGCCCTCAGCGCCCAGCATATCGAACGTGGTGGCGAGCTCTTCGCTCAAGCGCGTGGCCGGGGGTTCTAGCAAGAGCTGCAAAAACAATTGCGGTGCCTCAGCCAGTCGCGAGGCATCCTGCTGCATTTTCTGCGCGGCGAACCGCGCTGCCACGAGATTGTCGATCGAAACAGCGACAACGAATTCACGTGATTCGTTTCGGAAACCATAGACATAAGCGCCGAACAAATCGTCCGCGAGGGCGGCCCCGGGACTGACTTCGCGCGACTGCAATCGCAGCTCGCCTTCATCCTGCAAGACGCCGTTCAACCAAGTGGATATCGTGCGCTCGAGCGTCGTCCAGAACGGTTTGTTCTGCAACACACGGGGCGGAACGCCGCCACTCGATTCAAGCTTTTTCCGAAGCACGGCGCTCAAAATATACCCCTAGATGAAAGAGAAATCTCTCTATTTAAGATTGAATTCTATGATGAATAAAAGGTTAGCAGAGCTCAAAAAATCGACCCTGAGTTGTATTTCGGAAATTTACCGTACTTTGCTAAGCCAGCTTCAGTGAAAAATTTGGGTAGGCACAATGGCTGACGCTTCGAACGGACTGGCTCCGGTCATCATCATCAAGAAGAAGAAAAAAGCTGGTGGTGACGGACACCATGGCGGTGCGTGGAAGGTGGCCTATGCCGACTTCGTGACCGCGATGATGGCCTTCTTTCTTTTGATGTGGTTGCTCAACGCGACGACAGAAGAACAGCGCAAGGGCATCGCGGATTATTTCAATCCGACAATTCCGATCTCACGGATTTCAGGGGGTGGTTCAGATGGCCTCAATGGCTCTTCCATCTTCACTGAGCAGACTTATGCCAAGATGGGCACTGGCGCGACCGCATCGTCGACGCTGGCCAAGACCAAGCCGCTCACACAGGACGAGAATGAGAAATTCGCGGAAGCCTCCGACGAAGACGCTGGACCGTCCAAGATTACAGAAGCCGAGCAAGCCGCCGCGATTGCGCAGCTGGAAATGATGCTCAGCGAGGAATCCAAAGCCTTGAGCGATCACATCCAGGTCAAACTCTCTCCGGAGGGCATCGTCATGGAACTGGTTGATTCTGAGGACATGCCTCTGTTCGCCCTCGGCGAAAGCCGCCCGACCGGTCTGCTCGAAGACCTGGTCACGACCGTCACCGATTCGTTCGGTGCCTTCGGAAACGAAATCAAAGTCGTCGGCCACACTGATTCGCTGGCTTATGCCGACAGTCTCCAGTTCGACAATTGGGATCTTTCAACCGAGCGTGCCAATGTCGCGCGGCGCCTGCTGGTCGAAAAAGGATTCCCGCTGTCGCGCATTCAGGAAGTGTCCGGACGGGCCGATACGGACTTGCTGATTCCGGATGATCCGTATGCGGCGCAAAACCGCCGGATCTCGATCACGCTGCTCAAGCAGGACGTGGCGAGTTAAGTCCATCTTAAGTTGAGTTATTCGCTTATTAACCTATGATTTCTACTTTCGGTTGCATCGACTGCAGGAGCAACCGACATGAGTATATCATCATCTTTGAATGCCGGGGTCATGGGCCTCAACGCCAACTCGACCCGCCTCTCAACCATTTCCGATAATATCGCAAACTCTGAAACCTTCGGGTACAAACGAAGCCAGGTGGAGTTTTCCTCCATGGTTCTCGAACAGAGATCGTCTGCTTATTCAGCCGGCGGCGTCATGGTCGACACTTTTAAAGATGTGAGTGCCGTCGGCTCTCTGATCTCCACTGGTAATGCCACCGACATTGCGGTGGCCGGACGCGGCCTGGTGCCCGTCACTGACATTCAGGGCGTCGACCAGTCCGCAGCAGATCGCAACCTGATGCTGCTTCCGACCGGATCCTTCACCGCCGACCAGAATGGCAACCTGCGCACGCAGAGTGGCTCGTTCCTCCTCGGCTGGCCCGCAGACAGCACCGGTTCGATCGGCAATGTCAGCCGCAATAGCGGCACCAATCTTCAGCCGGTCAATATTGCGACCTCGCAATTCGTCGCCTCGCCGACAGCGTCGATTGAAGTCGGCATCAACCTGCCTGCTGATGCAACCACCGCCGGCGCGGCGGGCGGCGGCTACAGCCTGCCGATCGAGTATTATGACAATCTCGGCCGCGCGCAGACCCTGCGCATGGACTTTACCCCGGTTGTGCCCGGCACCGGATCTTCCAATCAATGGCAGGTTCAGATCTTTGACGATGCCGGCGATCCGACAACGGCGATTGGCGGACTGGACATCACCTTCGACGATACGTCGGCAAATGGTGGCCGTATCGCGAGTGTTACACCTTCCGGCGGCGCTGCCTATGACGCGGCAACTGGCCAGGTCGCGCTGACCCTGTCGCACGGACCGGTCGATGTATTCATCGGTCGTCCGCTCGACACGGCCGGTATGACCCAGCTGTCGGCGCCATTCTCGCCGACGTCGGTGACAAAGGACGGCGCGCCGATTGGCGACCTTCAATCGATCGAGATTGACGAGCTCGGAAACCTTCAGGCGATCTATGATACCGGCTTCCGCCGGACACTGTATCAGATCCCGGTTGGCGACGTGCCGAACATGGACGGTCTGAAAGCCCTGGACGGTCAGGCCTATACGGTCTCTGCGCAGAGCGGCAACATGTATCTCTGGGACGCTGGCACCGGTCCGGTCGGATCGATATCAGGCTTCGCCCTGATGGAATCGACCACCGACATCGCCCGCGAACTCACTGACCTGATCGAGACGCAACGCGCTTACTCTTCAAGCGCCAAGATCGTTCAGACAGTCGATGAGATGCTGCAGGAAACCACCAATCTGAAGCGATAATTTCCGCTAGTTCAGAGGGGCGCCCGACGTGAGCATTTCAAGTGCCATCGTATCCGCCAGGTCCGGACTCGACGCCATTGGCGCGCGTGCGGACCTGGTCGCCACCAATATCGCGAACGCATCAACGCCTGGCTATGTTCGCCGGGCGCTGAGTGTCAGCGAGACCATTCTCGGCGCGCAAACCGCCGGGGTGCAGATCGAGGGTATTGACCGCTCGACCAATGCCCGCCTGACCGGCGAACGCCGATTGCTGGCCAGTGACTATGCGCAAGCTGAAATTCTCTCCTCGTCCTGGGCATCCCTGTCCGGACGCATCGGCGAGGACATTGAAAGCTCGACCCTGTTCCAGCGCCTGAACTCATTTGATACGGCTTTGCGCGACGCGGCGCTGAGCCCGGAATCGACCACGCATGCAAACCAGGTCGTGCAATCGGCAAAAGATCTGGTCACCGAATTCAACGCCCTCGGCGACCTGATCACGGAACGCCGGTTTCAGGCCGATCAGGACATTGCCAGCAGCGTCGAGATCGTGAACGCCTCGCTGCGCGAAGTGGCGGATCTCAATCGCTCGCTTGCCAGTATCGATCGCACCTCTCCGCAAGCTGCCGCTTTGTTTGACGAGCGCGGCCGGGTGCTGGATCGCATTTCAGAACATATCTCAATCCAGACTTTTGAACGCGACAGTGGTGCCATCGACGTGCTGACCACAGAAGGCGTCTACCTGGTTGCCGGCCCTGCCCGCGAAATCGAATTCACGCCGACAAATTCCATGTCGGCCGACTTCTCCCTTGCCGGTGGCGAACTGTCCGGACTGACGGTCGATGGCGTCGACATTACGCCCGGCGCGCCGACGTTCGGTGCCGTCTCGAGCGGGTCTCTCGCCGCCCTGTTCACACTGCGCGACACCGACCTGCCCAATCTCCAGAACCAGCTCGATACAATGGCGCAGGACATGATTGACCGGTTCACGGATCCTGCGATCGATCCGACCCTGCTGGTTGGAGATCCTGGCCTGTTTCTGGATTCCAACAGCGCGGCAGGCGCGGGCATTGCCAGCCGGCTTGAAATCAACGCGCTGGTCGATCCCGCACAAGGCGGAGCGAGCTGGCGCCTGCGCGATGGCCTTGGCGCCCTGACGCAAGGCAATCCCGGCGACACGAGCATCCTGACCGGCCTGGTCGGCGCTCTGGAGCAGGTTCGGACAGTTTCTCAGCCCGGTTTGCAGGGCAGCTATTCCGCCAGCGACCTGATCGCACAGCTTGGTTCCCTGGCCGGACAAAACCGTGTTCAGAACGAAGCCGTCCGTTCGTCGGTCACCTTGCAGCACGATGCGGTGCAGCAGGCCGAGAAAGACGAGACCGGCGTCGATATTGAACGCGAGATGCAAGACCTGTTGCTGATCGAACAAGCCTTCGCCGCCAATGCCCGCGTGCTCGAAGCGGCGAGCCAGATGATCAACCAGTTGATGGAGTTGTAGCGCCATGTCCTCGATTTCTCTCAACAGCTTTCTAAGCACCGCCCTCAGCAATTCGATCAGTGAGTTGCGCACCCAAATCGCAGATCGCGCACAAGAGGCCACGACCGGTCGGCAATCGGATCTGATCAGCCATCTCAATGGCCGGATTGATCATGCCCTGCTCGGCGACAAGGCGTTGCAGGACAATGCCGACGACCAGGCGCGCATAGAGCTGCGCCAGATCCGTCTCTCTCTGTCCGAAAACGCCATGGGGTCGATCCGCGACCTGACGGAAGGTTTGTCACTCGAAATGCAGTCGGCCATCGGGATCGAGGATGTCGAGCGTCAACAAACGGTCGCAACCCAGGCCCGCGAAGCGCTGAGCGAAGTGCTATCCCGCCTGAATGTGCGCCATGGCGAACGCTACCTGTTCTCCGGCGATGCCACCGCGACAGCGCCCTTTCAGGATGCTGACGCCCTGCTGACGGATTTGCAGACCATCGCTGCGGGCGCAGTCGATGAAGCCGATTTCGCGGCACAGGTGCAAACCTATTTCGACGACCCGGCTGGCGGCTTCCAGACCAGTTTCTATCAGGGCACGCAAACCGCCAGCGACAGCGATGCGGTATTGTCGAACCAGGGTGCTTTCTCAGACATGTTCATGGGGCTCTCTCTCATGGCGCTGTCCGCGCCCGGCACCGCCATCCCGTTCGCCGCAGTTGGCACGCCTGCCATGGACCTGGCGCTTGAGCGCCTCGATCGCGGACGCACGCTCTTGGTGGATGTCGAAGCCGGGATCGGCATCCGGCAGGACAGCCTGCAATCAGAACTCGATCTGCTTGGCCGCGAGAAAGTGCTGCTCACGTCCTCGTTCCAGGACCTGACGGGCAAAGATCAATACGAAGCCGCGACGCAATTGAAGGAGCTCGAGGCCAATCTCGAAGCGTCCTATCTGCTGACCTCTCGGCTCTCCAACCTCTCACTCCTCAACTATCTGAGATAATCGTATGCGCCTTACCTCTGTTCTCGCTTGTTTTGCCATCGCGCTGATGCCCGTCCTTGGATCAGCCGCCGATGCGCAGGCCAAGCTCCGAGATATTCTCGACATTGAGGGCGTGCGGACCAATGATCTCGTTGGCTATGGCATCGTGGTTGGCCTGAACGGCACTGGCGATTCAGTACGCAACGCACCGTTCACCGAGGATTCCCTCACCAATATGCTCGAACGCCTCGGCATGAATGTGCAGGGCGAGGAGATCAAACCGAACAATGTCGCGGCCGTCCTGGTCACGGCGTCCTTGCCTGCGTTTTCGCGCAATGGATCAAGCATTGACGTCACCGTCGCTTCGATCGGGGATGCGGATAGTTTGCAGGGCGGAACGCTGATCCTCACCCCGCTGCGCGGCGCCGACAACGAGGTTTATGCCGTCGCTCAGGGCAGCGTCATGGTCAGCGGCGTGAATGTCGAGGCGGCTGGTGCGCGCAACACAGTCGGCACACCCACCACAGGCTCCGTTCCCGGCGGCGCGATTGTCGAAAAAGAGATCGGGTTTGATTTCAACGCGCAGAACACGCTGACTCTGGCTTTGCGCAATCCAGATTTCACCACCGCAGCCCGGGTCGAAGACACGATTAACGGCACACTTGGGCGGCCCGTCGCCTATATGCGCGACCCCGGAACGATTGAACTTAATCTGGCCGGAACAGGCGGTTCGCCTGCACGTGTCCTCGCCGCGATTGAGAACTTGCCGATCGATGTCGAAAGCCCGGCCCGCATCGTCATTGACGAGAAATCCGGTACGATTGTGCTCGGTCAGGATGTGACGATTTCCAAGGTCGCGATTGCCCAGGGCAATATCTCGATCAAGGTGCGCGAGAACCCGGTTGTCTCGCAGCCCAATCCGTTTGCGGCGGGCGAGACCATCGTCCTCCCCCGCACGGACATTGATGTGACCCAGACCGGCAATGAGAATATCGCCTTGCTGGAAGCCAACACGACCCTGTCGCAGCTGATTGACGGGCTCAACGCGCTTGGTGTGCGGCCACAGGAAATGGCCGACATCATTCGTGCCATGAGCGCCGCCGGCGCGATCCACGCTGAACTGGTTGTCCGCTAGAAGCTAATCGAAAGCGGCGGCAGGACCTATTCGCCCGCCGCCTCTTCCTTGATCCGTTCGACGACGATGACCTCGTCGCGCTTGAGTTCCATCATCTTGGTCAGGAAGGTCTTCTCGATCTGCTCCGCTGCGGCCTGGTCCGGCGCTGGAAGACGCTCGAGCTCTGAGCGGAACTGGTCCGCCATCCGGTTCGAGATATTGGACAGGAAATACTCCGCCACCTCGGCATATTGCGCCTGCAGGCAACACAGAACCTCCATCAGGAAAGCCTGGTCCAGTGCCTTGAACAGGATCGGGATCTGATTGCGGTTGAGGATTTTCGGCAGGTCCTCAATGGCAAACATGCCGCGCTGAATGGGATCGACTTTCTCAGCATGCGATTGCTCCAGAAAGCCCATCAGTGACTTGCGCCGCTCGTTCGGCACCAGGCTGAGCATTTCACCGACCGACTGTAACTGCGTCGTGTCATCTGCGGCAGCCACTTCTGCCGCCTGCAAGTATTCCATCTTCACCATTCGGGCGATGACGCTGTCAATGTCTGGGGAGGCTGGCGGCGGATCCACCATTTCGCCGAGCACTTTGGTCTGAACTTCCTCATCGAGCAGACAGATGAGCTCTGAACAGAGCGTCGTTTCCAGATTGCGCAATATCAGCGCGATGATGTTCGGCGTCAGGCCAGCGAGATAGGTCGCTGTCTTGGCTGGCTCGCGCTTGGCAAGCTCGGTCCAGATGTCGGACAGATTGTCCAGCTTCGGCGCCTCGACAGGAAATTCGTCCTCAGCCGGCTGCGCGCCGTACACCAATTGCAAACGCGGCTCGTCCAGAACGCCTTCAAGGATCTTGCGCGCTGATTCCGAACCGCCCCGCAGCGAGCCACTGTTCAGACGCAACTGGCGCAGGAAATCGATGACGATCTCGATCAGCTGTTCACGCGCAAGCACGGAGATCGATTCCAGCGAGGTCGCAATATTGGCGATCGCCCGATCGTCCAGAAGCTCAACGATCGGCTTCGCGGCGGTTTCGCCCAACATCGCGATCACCACAGCTGCGCGCTGCGACGGCGTTATATGTTGCGTCGTGCTGTCTGACTGCTGCGCGGAATTCTGATTGGTCGACACCTAGGCATACCCCCTGATCAAGGCTTCTGTAATTTTGAGCCATCCATCGGCGAGCACGAAGAAGCCGAGCTTGAATGGCAGTGAAACAACGGTCGGCGGCACCATCATCATACCGACAGCCATGAGGACTGAGGCGACGACGAGGTCGATGACCATGAATGGCATGAAGATGACAAACCCGATCTGGAACGCGTGCTTGATTTCAGACAGCATGAAGGCGGTCGACAGCAAGGCGAATGACGGCTGCTCATCCGGCCCAACCGGACGGTTGAGCGCATCCGAGAGCATGAAGATGGCCTCCGGATCGGTCCGCCGCATCATGAACTCACGAAACGGCCCGGTCGTCTGCAACCAGGCTTCCTGCTCGGTGATGGTGCCGTCTATGTAAGGCGACAGGCCAGTCGACCAGGCCTCCATGAAGACCGGCTCCATGATGAAGAAGGTGAGGAACATGGCGAGCGCCATGATCATCATGTTGGGCGGCGCCTGCTGAACACCGAGCGCCTGCCGCAGGATCGAGAAGACGATCACCATGAAGGGCAGGCAGGTGACCATCATGGCAATGCCCGGCACCAGGCTGAGCACGGTCACAAACAGGAAGAGCTGGACCACCGTCCCGCTCAATCCCTGCCCGTCGCCGCCGAGAATGTTCTGCAGCGCCGCGCCATCCGGTGCCGGCACCGCCTGAGCAGCGGCCACACCGGAGGCCAACAGGACGCATCCTGCGATCAGCAAAAAGGAACGGATCATCAATCCATCCCAATTCGTAGACCGAATGCTAGGCATCCTCGTGTTCCTCGATCTGGGTCAGGCGGACGCCAATGGCGCCATCTTCAAGCTCGATCAGTTCGCCATGGGCGATGACGCGATCTTCGACGACCAGTTCGATCGGATCTTCAATCTTGGCGGTCAGCGGAATGATCGTATCCGGCTTGAGTTGCAGCAGTTCAGCGACGCTGAGTTTCTTCTGCCCGATCGACACAATCACATTGACTGGGAGGCCGTAGATCGACCGTCGGTACTGGTTTTCCGGCGAGACGCTGCGGCGTTCTGATTCGCCGACGACGCTTTCTGCTCTTTCTGGTTCTGACATCCTGTCCTCTTATGTGTTGTGCGGCCCGGACAGTCGTCCGAGGCTTGAATTCAGAAACTGGTCCATATCGAAACTGAGGCCGCCATCGCCCCAATCGACGTCGACCAGCATGCGGTCGGGCGTGTCACTCGATTGCAGTTCACAGACCTCAGACAGGCGTGCTGAGGCTTGCAGAGACTGGCGGAAGCTCGCTTCAAGTGTGGATGGAATCTGCACCACCAGCCGCTCAACTTGCGGAGGTGCGACGCTTTCCAGCGCTTTCGACACTTCGGCGGCAAGAAACGCTTCGTTCAGGCGTGGAAACGCGGCAGCAAAGAAATCCGCGAGTGCCTGATGGCAGGTCAGAGCGGCATTGCGCTCGACCTCGACCAGCGCCTGTTCCAGGCTGGCCAACAACACGCCGGTATCGACCGGCTCGGGTTCTGGAATGATCGGGGCCTGAAGATCGGGGGCAATCGGCGTATCGCCCTGCGCCTCGGCTTCCGGCGTCGGCTCTGGCTCTGGCACATAGTCGCTCTGCCCGTCCGGCGCCTGGGTGTGCGATTCAAGCGTTCGCGCTGTCCGGGACAGCGCTTTGACGTCGAATCTGGGAAGGGTCAGCGGCGACAATCTATTCATTGGCCGCTATCTTTCGGTCTTCTTTCAGCCAATCCTGCAGCAAGGCTGCGGTCTGCTCCTGATTTTCGCGGGTATAGTCTTTGAGGTAGTCGATCGGGTCGGTGGCCGAAGCGCCGAACAGGTCTTCTTCGACACTGCCATCTGCGCCGCTGGCGCCTGCCCCGCCTTTGGCCCGCGCCGCGGCGCCGCCGGAATTGGCGAACATTGGCCGCATCACACCGAAGCCGAGCGCCAGGACGATAACGCCCAGGAAGATGGCCTGCACAGCCGACCAGAGATGTTGCTCGATCAGGCGCTGCATCATGCCTGGCGCCGGCGTCATCTCCACCTCAGGCAGTTCCTGGAACGGCATCAGCTCAATCGTGATCGTGTCGCCGCGGGCGGAATCGAGACCCGCTGCATTGCTGACCAGAGCCTCGAAATCAGCGCGCACCTGTTCCAGCTGTTGGGCAATGTCTGCCGCCGTGAGGTCAAGGCCGAGGGCCTGCTCATTCAGCAGGACCGCGATCGAGACCCGTTCAATCTGTCCCGGCAGGCGTTCGGTCTGCGTGCGGGTCTCGTTCAGCTCATAGGCAACGGTTTCGCCTGAATTCTTGCGAGAGCTTTCCGATTGTCCGCCGGCGCCAGCGCCGTCCGGCAGGTTGCTCGCCACTGTCAGATTGCCTGAGCCGCCTTGATTTGTTTCGCTCGCATCATTCGTGGTTCGCGAGCGGATGACGCGGGATTCAGGGTCGAAGCGCACATCGGAAATGGTCTGGCGCTCGCGGCTGACATCAATGCTGACAGAGACTTCTGCATTGCCATCCCCCAGCCGCGCGGTGAGCAGGCGCTTGATCTTCTGTTCGAGCACGCCGGCCTGGGTTTCGGCGACGACGGACGGAGCCTCCGCAACTTCCTTGTTCTGCCCGGCCAGAATGCCGTGGCGTGGGTCGATGACGACCACATCTTCCGGATTGAGGCCCGAAACGGCAAGTGCGACAAGAAACTGGATCGCTTCTGCCTGACCGCTGCTCAAGCGCCGCGCCGATGACAATGTGACCGAAGCCGTCGGCGTTGGTTGCGACCGCGAAAAGCCCGAGCGCAGGTTTGCGCCGATATGCACGCGCGCTGAATCAACCCCCGGCGTGGTCAGGATGGTCCGGGTCAGTTCGCCCTCTTTCGCCCGCCAATAGGCGGCATTGTACATTTCCGAGGTGACCGAGAACCCGTTTACATCGTCGAGCAGTTCATAGCCCTGAACGGACTGGCGCGGCAGGCCGTCACGGGCCAGCGCAAAGCGCGTCTTGTCGCGAATATTGGCAGGAATGAAAATCGCCTCGCCGCGAATGTCATAGGACACGCCGAGCTGTTCGAGCTCATTGATCACTTCCCCGGCCCGAACCGGATCCAACCCGGAATAGAGCAAGGACATTGGTTCCTTCATCGTGCCACGCACGAGGAAGGTCATCGCCGCGAGAACACCGAGAACGGTGACACCCAGAATGATTTGGCGCTGCAAACTAAGGGATCGCAGAGTGGCGATAAAATCCATGTCGAAAAGACCCGAGTTCTCGTTACGGTTGAGTTTGGTTAAAATCTCGGGCGAAAGCGTTAAGGCTTCCTTTACTAGGGATTGATTTAAACAGGAAAACAACTTTTGGTTTAGTGAGGCCATCATGAGTGCGCAGGACGACACGAATCCGGAAGCGGAAGCCGCCCCGAAATCTGGTCTGAACATGATGGGTCTTATGGTCCTCGGCCTGGCCTGCGCCACAACCTCTTTTGCCAGTGTGTTTTTCCTCGCGCCGTCGCCCGCGCCAGCAGCCACCGTCGCGGATGCCGCCGAGGCGGAATACGTCCCGGTCGAGAAACCGCCAACCGCCAAGGCCCAAACCTATACGCCCGTGCAGGAAATCCTGATTACGATCGGCAACGCTCCGGCGACTCGATATTTGAAAATGCAGGTTTCGGTGGCGACCGAGAAATCGAAAGCCAAGGACGTCAAATCCGCCGAAACCGCCCTGATCGATGCATTCCTGCTCTATCTTCGTTCGGTCGAAGTGTCCGATTTCGAAGACCCGAATTTCTACAATCACATGCGCGAACAACTCGCTCGCCGCGCAGACCTCGTCCTCGGCGACGGGGTGTCCAAGGGCGTCATGATCACTGAGTTTTTGTTGAGGTAGTGCGTGTTAGTTTCTCCATTTGATATTGCGATCATCCTGATCTCCTCCATTGCCTGCATTTACTGCATGGTGCTGAGCCGGAGACTGCGCGCCCTGCAGAACACGCGAAACGGCCTGGGCGCGACGATCAAGGCGCTGTCTGACTCGATCAGCGCTGTGTCTGCGACGACAGACGAAACCCGCTACCATGCCGGCGAGCTGGCGACGCGCCTCGCCCACCTGATCGAAGAGGCCAAGACCTCCTGCGCCCGGGTCGAAGGCCTGATGCGCGATCTCGAACAAGCCCCGCCGCCTGCGCCGCAACCGGTCCAGTATGCACCTGCGCCGGCCGCCCCGGTGGCGCAGCAAACCGCTGACGAGATGCGCGAGGCCCTGGCTTTGTCGAATGCACGGCTGCGCGAGATCACCGACCTCATGCACCGGATGAAACATATGTCTGAAGAATCAGCGGCGACCGCCCAGCGCGACATGGACACAACCGATTCGCGTCCCGTCCAACTGAGATCCAGAATGAAAGTGGTGTAAGTCATGGGTGCGAAAGCGGCTAATCGAACGAATGTCTTGCTCACCCTGGGCCTGTTATTCACCGTAGCAGCCGCCTCACGGCTGGTGCCAAGCAGTGTCGCCTCGCCAAACGGCGCCGACGCGGCCACTGGCGCGACAGCTGCAACTGCCCTCGCGGCCGCCGCGGCATCGCCCGAACACACCCCAGTCCGCTCGAAACTGACCGACATTACCGGCCAGATCTGTTTTGCCGAGGACATGGCCGACGCCATGGCTGCGGATCAGTTGCGACTGTCCACCGAAATCAACAAACTCAACGAGCGCGAACTCGAACTCGAGGCCTGGGCAACCGAGCTCGAACAGACCCGCGCCGACCTCAGCACCTTGCAGGCGACGCTCGACACGCGCTGGCAGGACATGCAAGCCTTTGCCAGCGAAGATCTGCAGCATCTGGCGCAAATGTATGGCGCCATGAAGCCAGACCAGGCGGCAACCATTTTCAATCAGATGGACCCCGGCTTCGCGGCCGGATTCCTGCGTCTGTTGAACAGCGAACAAGCCGGTCTGATCATGGCCAATATGGAATCCCAGCAGGCCTATATTGTCAGCGTCCGCCTGGCGAGCATCAATGAAGACCTGCGCCGCAACGATTCCTAGGCCGGGTGGCGAGCCCCACGTTAACAACTTAAAATAGAATTTGGCCCGGTTCTTGCCTTAACCATATGGATTGGTAAATGGCAGGTTAATCTGATGGCCTTAGGCAATTCTGGCGCACCTCTGCGTATTCGGCGACAGACCTGGATCACGCGCGCGGATCTGAAAGCGAACCGGGACTGGATCTATGTCTACGGGGACAATGTCAAACGCGAAGGCCGCCGCGGCCTGGCGCGCGAAATGCGCGGCGAACCCAACGCCCACGCGATTTCCGTGAGCTGGGGCCCATTCGACCCATTCCTGCCGGAGACATTACAGGATGCGAAACGCGAGATCGCGCAAGATCTTGCCGCGCTGGCGGCGCGCAAGGCCGCTCATATCATCTGGCCAATGGCCGGAATCGTGCCTGAATTCCTGACCATGCCCGACGAGCTGTACCATTTTCTGCGACGCGAAGCGCGGCGATTGCTACAGGTTGCGGACCCGGCCTAGGCTCTCTGCCCACCTGCTAAGTCATTGATGCAGCGCGGTTAACGCTAATTAAAACAACCTGAGGTAGATTTTTCCGGATTACATATTCTGGAGATCACCATGCAGGCCGCTGTTAAAGAGCAAGAGATAGAGCAGAGCCCAGCGCCGCAACCCAGCGAACGCTCCCTGATTTTCCGTCGCTGCAAAGCGGCATTCCAGGAAATCCAGAAACACGGCACGCCGCCGGACCCGACCACCTATGCCCTGTGGTATGCCTATGTCGCCAGAACGCCGCCAGCGGTCACCGTTGCGGTCGACAAGCTGTTGGCCAGCGGCCGCGCCCTGGACCGTTATGAGTTGGCTGAAATCCACCGTGAATATCTTGCCGATAACAGCGCTGAAGCTGCACAGGAAGCGATCGGAAAAGAATTTGAAGAGAGCATCCAGGATGTCTCCAAACTGATTCAGTCCGGCATGTCGCAGAACGCAGAGTTCTGCTCGACCCTGCATGGGATCGAGACCTCCACGAATACCGACGATGCCGATCAGGACTTCAAATCAATGCTGTCTCACCTGGTCGGAGAAAGCCTGAAAATGGCGGAGGCCTCCTCTCGCCTGAGCCAGGGCCTGCTGGAAACGCAGGCGCGCGTCCAGAAACTGAATGAGGAGCTTGAACAAGCGAAACAGCAAAGTCTGCTCGATCCTTTGACGGCCGTCTGCAATCGCCGCGCCTTTGAAGATCGTATGAAATGGCAGATTGAAGACGCGCGCGCCAATGGCTCAACCTTCTGCCTGGTTCTGGCGGATCTGGATGAGTTCAAGCGCGTCAATGACACTTACGGTCACCAGACCGGGGATGAGGTCTTGAAAAAGTTTGCCTCTCTGGTGTTCGAGCTCACCAAAGGCCAGGATCTGGTGGCGCGTTATGGCGGCGACGAGTTTGCAATCATCCTGCCGAACATCGAGATCACGTCAGCGTATAATCTGATGGTGTCGATCAAGCACAAGTTTGAAGGCGCGCGTATGCCGACCAATTCCGGGGCGTCCGGATCTGCCATGGCAACCGCTTCTTTCGGCATCAGCGCCTATAAGGACCGTCGCACCGGCGAAGACATGGTCACCGCCGCCGACACGGCGCTCAGCCGCGCGAAGACAACTGGCCGTAACCGCGTCTGCGCCGAAGGGCTGTCATAAGAAAACGGGTGCGAGCAGATATCCGCGCGCACCCGTATCCTGACATCGCGTATCTCAGAGCGCGGGAACCACACTGACAATCAGCGCGATGGCGATGACCAGCGAAGAGAGCGCAGTGAGGCCGGCTCCTGCGGCCCGCATCAGGACGAAACTCGATCCGGACCCTTGCGCGTCAACCAGATGAGAGCCCGACAGGCTCGAAAAGCCGATCGCGTGCAGCAAGCGCGCGACAAGAAAGACGGAGGCTGTGCCCAGCACGATCAGAGTCTGTCCAAACATCACCTCATACAGCGTCAGCACGATCAGGAAGATGGCGGCATTTTCCGCCAGGTTGCCATGGCGGCGAACGAGGCGCTCGAGCTTCATGTCGCCGTCAACGCCGACCCCTTTCTTGGCGCCGGTGCGATAGGTGCCGACGCTCAGCATGAGCAGGATTTGCAGGACGAGCAGGCTGCCGCCCAACAAGGCCGCATAAGTGGGGGTGTGAAGCGTTTCCATCTGAATTCTCCGTGTCTTGAAATCTAGGGCCGTATCAGACGGCGTTAGGGACCAGCAGCACTTTGCCATCCCGGCCACTGGCGGCGGCGCGGTTCACGGCGTCACCGATTTCTTCCAGCGGGAAGCGTGAATCAATTCGCGTCTTGATTGCGCCGCTGGCGATCAGCGGGACCAGAGCGCCCATGGCCGCCTGTTTCTGCTCCTGGCTGGCCGTGGTGTACCATTGTTGCAACCAGAACCCTCTCGGGCGCACATCATTGGCGATCAGGGCGCGCATGTTCAGCTCCGGAAATTTCCCTGAGAGCGTGCCATAGACGACGATGGAACCGCCATATCCTAGCGTCTCAACCAGGCGCTCAAACGTGTCGCCGCCGACACAATCCATGGCCAGCTTGATCTCCGCGCCGCCGGTTGCTGCTTGAACCCGCTCGGCGAGATCCGGACCATCGACGAGCGCGACAGTGGCACCAAGCGATTTGAGCGGCAGGATCAGGTCTTCGCGGCGGACAATATTGACCGTGTTGATGCCTTTCTGAGCGGCCAGCTGAATGACCATCTCACCCACAGCGGAATTGGCGGCGCTCTGAATGATCCAGTCGCCAGGCTCAAGATCGGCAAAGTCAGCCAGCATCAGGTGCGCGGTCATCGGATTGACCGCCAGCATGGACAATTGTTCCACGTCTCCGGGCGGTGCCGGGATGAACCCAGCGGCCGGCGCGACAATCTCATCGCGCCATGTGCCGCCGACGCCGGCCAGCAAGACGTTCTGTCCGACCTGCAAATGCTCGACGCCGGCGCCAAGCTCGACCACGGTTCCGACGCCCTCGCCGCCTGGAATGGCCGGCAGGTCCGGCGCGGCCGCGTATTGACCGGAAATCTGCAACAGGTTGGCCGGATGGATTGGCGTGGCGAGGACTTTCACGCGCGCTTCGCCAGCGCCGGGGGTTCGATCCTGAACCTGTTTCAGCTCGAGGACATCTGCAGGATTGCCGAGGGTTTCGTGTTCGATGATTTTCATGTCGGTCTCCAACCGGTTTCTAATGTCGAAACCGCTAGATATGAGCACCTAGTCACTGGAAAAATCGCCTGATTTGCCCAATTGTATTGCTTTTTCGGCAATAATCGAACAAGAACACGGTCAGGTCCCACGATGAGGATTGACCGCATGGATCGACTTCGCGCCATTGAGTATTTCACCAAAGTCGCCGAGCTCGGCAGTTTCACCGCGGCTGCACGTGCTATCGGGGTCCCGGCGTCGTCAATCTCGCGCCGCATTCAGGACCTGGAATCCCACCTCGGGACCAGCCTGCTCAATCGCACCACGCGCAGCGTCAGCCTGACCGAGCTGGGCAGTGTCTATCTCGAACAGGTGCGGCCAGCGCTGAAATCCCTGTCGCATGCCAAGGCCCTGCTCACGGACCGGCCGAGCGCGCCGAGCGGCCTCCTCCGCATCACCGCCAATCCGGGCTATGGCCGCCTCTTGCTGATGCCGGCCATACACAAGCTGCGCGCCAGGTTTCCGGACCTCATCCTTGATGTCGAACTGACCGACCAGGTCTACAATCTTGCCAGTCACGAAGTCGACATTGCCATCCGCGCGACGACGGAGCTGCCGGAACGTTCCATTGCCCGGAAACTTGCTGATAGCGAGATGAAGCTGGTCGCTTCGCCGACCTATCTCGCCGAACATGGAACGCCGCGTGTCCTTGACGACCTGAAGGCGCACCGCACTTTGATGTATCGCGGTCCGAACCGACTGATCCATTGGCAGGCCCGGACCGAGGATGGCTGGCAGGAGGTGCAGACGCATCCTGTCTTCATCTGCAATGTCGGCCGCGAACTGGTCGAGCAAGCCCTGACCGGCGCCGGCCTCGGCCTGTTCTTTGGCTGGGGCGTTGAACCCGAACTGGCGGCCGGTGATCTCGTCGAAGTGACGCTCGAGGACGCTGACCTGTCCATCACCCGCAGTGAAAGCGGCGGCATCTATCTGCTCTACAATCAGCCGAAATACAGGCTCAACAAGATCAAGGCGACGGTGGATTTCCTGTTGACGGAGCTGGCCTGATCAGTCCGGCTCACTCGCTCACAGACTCCAGATATGCAATCACCGCCGCCCGGTCCGCCGCGTCCTGCAGGCGAAAGCCCATGGCTGTGCCGCGCGCCATCTGCGATGGGTTCTGCAGCCAGGCATCGAGGGTTTCGTCCGTCCAGACCAGGTCGAGGCCCTGCAAGGCACGGCTATAACGGTAGCCGGGGACAGTTCCTGCGGCGCGGCCGATGACGCCGCGATGCATCGGCCCGACCCGGTTCTGGTCGAGCGAATGGCAGGCGCCGCACTGGCGCTGATAGACACGCTCACCGCGTTCGATCAGGGCACCCGCTTCATGGGTACCCGCCTCGGAGACCTCGCCCTGATCCGAGATATGGATCGCCATTGAGGGTGGGTTGATCTCAGTGGATGCGGCGGGCGGCGGCTCCGAGGCGGGTTCGGTGAGAGCGGGCGCGGTTTGCGGCGCCCCGCACCCGGCCAGAAGCCACAGGGCGCTGGGCAGCACACAAAAACGCAATAGGGCGCGGGTCATGGGTCAGGCGCGCCTAGCCGAAGATCAGCGGCTCAACCGGGATCGGCTCGCCCAGCGCATTGGCAAGGATGGCGGCATGATAGGCTTCATCCCCGGCCATGCGCGCGGCGATCTGGTGATAGTCAGTGCCGAGCGCGGGAATGAGGCCGAGATAGGCATTGGCGGCGCCGGTCTCGAGCCGCAGCGCCAGCTTGAGCACATCGGCCTGATTGGTCAGCGATGCGGCATCGAGCGCGGTGGCATAATGCTCCAGCGACTCCGCCTCGGCCGGCACGCCGCCGAGCGCCTGCACGGCACTCACCAGCGCGTCGCGGTGACCCTTATGGTGGCCCTGAAAGGTGACGCCTATGTCCACCACAGCGGGGTCGAGCAGGCCGCTCGTGGCGGCAATTTGGTAGGCAGCGATGCCTTCATGTTCGAGCGCGATCGCGGCGTTGAGGATCTGCACGTCGCTGTCGGTTTCGTCCGCCGTGGCCTTTGACGCGACGCCGGTGCAGGCGCCCGCCACCATCGCGATCCCGGCCAGGGACAGGGTGCGTCCGGCGGTGCCGAGCATGGCGCGGCGCGAAGGCATGATGAGGTCTCGATCAGTCATGGGTCAATCTCCAGTTTGGGCAGGGGTGAGCGCCGACAGCACGCGCTGCGTCATCGCTTCGCAATCGGCGCCGGCAAAGGGAATCGTGTTGGCAATGATGCCGCCAATATCGACGGCAAGATCGTCGCGCAGGAGGTGGCGCGCGCGATGCAGCCGGGTTTTGACGGTGGCTTCTTTCAACGAGGCCGCCTGCGCCGTCTCACGCACCGACATGCCTTCAATATCACGCAGCACGAAGACCGAGCGATAATCGTCCGGCAGGCGCGCGACCGCCTTCATGATCGCCCGGCCAAGCTCGGCGCGGGCAAGTTCCGCTTCCGGGCTCTGCGCGGCGCCGGAATTGGCGGCATGCAGGGCGCGCTGGTCTTCGATGACGGCAATGTCCTGGTCATACAGGGCGGCGCGGCGACGCTCAGCCGCGCGCTTGTGATCGAGCGCGGTGTTGACGACGATCCGCGTCAGCCAGGTCGACAGGCTCGCCTTGCCGGAATAATCGGCCATGCGGTTAAAGGCTTTCAGATAGGCCTCCTGCACCGCTTCCTCGGCATCGGTATGACTGCGCAGCACACTCCAGGCGGCGCGGAACAGGCGCTGATTGTTGCGCGTGGTAATCGTCCGGATCGCCCCCGCCTCCCGCGCCGCCGCCCGGGCAGCGAGGTCAATGTCCGACAGATTGTCATAGCGGATGGCAGGTGCAGTCATGAGGTTTCCGGTGGTTCTAACATATTAGACGCCGGAACTTAGGAAAGGTTCCCGGGAGGGGGGGTGATCCTACGATCGTCAGCTTATGAGCTGTATGGCGCGTTAGTCAGTCAGCATCTCGGTAAAGGCGTCTTTGGACTCATTGCTCAATCGCTCGGCCCCGGTTCGGAGGCGACTGCGCCACGCTGACCCACGCTCTAGCGCTTCAGTCAACACGTCCTGCAGGTCAGCGCTGCGGCGCTTAGCAAACAGTGCATCGATCAAGATGCCGGATTGAGCGACATCTTTGTCGGCTTTCGCAGCGCTTTCGCCCGAATCTCGACGCAGGGTTGAGACAATCAGTTTATGGACGGCGTATCGCTCAGGTGCCGGCACGTTGACCAGCGTGCCAAAGCGCGTGAGCACCGCCGCTTGAACGGTGTCGCGTAAGAGGTAATCGAGGTAGCGCAGCGTGGCTGCATCCGATTGCAGACTTGGGAGATTCACAGGCTCGTCGCTGTCACCACCGCGATTGGTCGTCAGGACATCGACCCGGAAACCGCCAGGGCGTGTATAGGCGGTTACGACATTCGGGGAGGTCAGGGACGGCACCGGGCGGAACTCACGATCAACCGACTGGAGAACATCGATCAAAGGGGCGTCAATGGTTTCATTGAGCGCGACTGAGACGCCGTAATCCTGCGCAAGGTCGACATCGCCGGTTCGTATCGCTGCCCCGGGGAGTTTCACGCCGAGCAAACCGGCATAGGTCTGAAAAGCAACCGTGCCGACGAGGACGCCGCGCAGACGAAAGACACCGGCATCCGCCATCGCTTCTATGACAGCGGCGGTCAGGCCGTCCGGCTCTGGCAATCCAGCTGCCGTCAATGATCGCCTGATCGCCTTCCGACTATCGGCGTCAGCCTTTGCGCGCTGACCGTCTTCAATTGCTTTGCGGCGCTCGGGTGTATCTGCCCCGAGATAGCGTTCCGGGGGCCGGCCCGTTGGTCCGGTCGGCTCCTGAACATACCAATAATTCTTTCCGGAGATGGTCCGCTTTCGAAAAGTCGAGCCTGCAGGAAAATCAGAAGCAGCGTCAATTCGGAGCTGGTCAATCAACTCCGCATAGCTGGTCTGGATAATGAGAGGCAGTTCTTTGATGGTCATTTACCGGCAAAATACAGAATTGCCGGTAACAATCAAGAAAATTGGATGCTTCCCACTTACGCGCAGTACATTGATCGGCGGGAAAGGAATGCCATGGGCGACACGTCTATGGCGCGCACCGACTTGATGGACCGGTTTGTCGAACTCATCGGGCACAAGGCTGAGCGTCTTCTAACCCAGGCTCAATGTGCGACGCTGCTGAGTTCCATCCGCCGATCCTTCACATCGTCCGCGACCTGACACCTTTATTCTGCGCAAAGAAAAACCCCCGAAATCCGTAAAGATTTCAGGGGTTTATTTGGGTGCGGGAGTAGGATTTGAACCTACGACCTTCAGGTTATGAGCCTGACGAGCTACCGGGCTGCTCCATCCCGCGTCACGGGTTCGTTCAGGGAGTTCCGAACGAGGGGCGGATATAGCTGCACCGTGGGTGAAGCGCAAGCCCAGCTTTGGCATTAGACTGTTATTTCACGGCAAATCTGCAGCCGTTTCCGTGACCAGCCAGTCGACCACGGTTTTCAGCGCTTCCGGCGCGTCGGCGCCATTGGCTCTGGCCTCTGAAAACACCGCCAGTTGGTTGCAGGCACTGGTGCCGCGATCGAGGATGGTGCGGGCATGCTGGACCTCGTCAAAACAGCCGAGGGCGCGGGCCTCTTCTTCCAGAGTGCCGATCAATTCTTCAATCAGGACCGGATAGGCAATCTGCTCGCCGCGGCTGAGATCGATAAGGCCGCGGGTGACGCCATAGCGCTGCGCCCGCCAGCGATTCTCATCCATCAGCATACGCGGATAGATGCGCCAGCGCTGGTTGCGCTGACGCAGCCGGATCAGCATGCGCAGGATGCTCTGATACAGAGCGGCGATGCAGATCGCGTCCTCGAGACGGGTACAGACATCGGTGATGCGCATTTCCAGGGTCGGGAAACGCGCGCTTGGGCGCAGGTCCCACCAGATCTTCGAACTGTCCTCCAGCGCTCCGGCTTTGACCATGCGTTCGACCATGCGCTCATATTCCGAATAGCTCTCGAACCGGTCCGGCATGCCGGTGCGCGGCATTGAGTCGAATATGCCAAGCCGCGCGCATTTCATCCCCATATCGTGACCGGCCCAGAACGGTGACGAGGTCGACAGGGCGAGCAGGTGAGGCAGGAAGTATCGCGCCTGGTTCATCAGATCGATGCGCGTGTCCGGATCCTCGATGCCGGCATGGACATGCATACCGCAAATCAGCATGCGGCGGATCATGCCTTGCAGGTCCTGGTCGAGATGGTGATAGCGCGGCGCGTCGGTATGTTTCTGTGTTTCCCACTCGCCGAATGGATGCGTCGACGCTGCCATGAGGCGCATGCCGCACTTTTCTGCATTTCGAATCAAGGTCTTGCGGAGTGCCGTCAAGTGCGTGCGGACTTCGCCTATATTGGCGCAGACCGGTGTTCCGATCTCGACCTGGCAGCGCAGGAATTCCGGGGTGACGTGTTCACCGAGCGCCTCGCGGCATTGATCCATGAATTCCGGCGGCGGCTCGACGACCAGGTCGCGCGTGTCCGGATCGACCAGCAAATACTCTTCTTCAACACCAAGGGTGAGCGATGGGATCATGGCAAGCAGCTCCTCTCTTCGGGATCTGCGCGCCTGCCTCTTTTTCTATCCAGGCAGCAATGTTTTCAGAGCGGGCCCCAATTTCCCAGCCACGCGATCCACGTCCGTTTCATTCGATACCAGGTCCTGGCGAACTTCAAGGGTAATGTGGCGCAGGCCGCGCGGGCCGACATGGCGATCGACCGAATAATTGAACACGCGGGCATCATAAGGCTGGTTGTCACCGACGATATAATCGGTGGTCTCCGCGAGCGCGGCCATGAAGGTCCGCGCGCTCGGCTCATCCTCGCGCCACAGCAGGCCCATATGCCAGGGCCGGATCTGCGCATCGCCAAGCAGGCGCGGCGTGAAGGAGTGGACCGACAGGATGAGCGGGTCTTCATGGTCGCGGCAGACCTGGTCGAGCGCCAGTTCAAGCTGTTCGTGATAGGGCTGGTGATAGGCCTCGATACGCTGGTGACGGTCAGCGGCGCTGAGGTTCTGATTGCCCGGGATGGGAATGCGGTCGGCTTCGCTGGGGATGAGATCAGACTTGTCGAGCGAGCGGTTGGGATCGATGAGCAGGCGCGAGAACTGACAGAACATGGCCCGGGCCTGCAGGCTCCTGGCCAGCGCCAGGCCAAGCGCAGCAGCGCCAATGTCCCAACCAATATGCGTCGCCAGAACTTCATCCGGCATGCCCAGCGCATCATAGGCGGGCGGAATGGCATGGCTCGCATGGTCGACAAAAATGAAGAGCGGCGCGTCGCCGCCATCAAACCGCCTGGCTACCGGAAACTCAGTCATGACAGAGCCTTAGGCCAAGTGATCGCAAATGGGGAGCGCCCAGAACAGCGCATGGGTGGCTTCATCGGTCACCTGGATTCCAGGCACAAAAAAAGCCCGGCAGAGCCGGGCTTCGTTTGTCCACACCAGCAAGGCCGGGGCAGGTATTCGTAAGGAAGATGTCTGTTTTGCTTCGCTAGCTTTTGCTGACCCGGCAGCGACTTACTCTCCCGCGCCTTAAGACGCAGTACCATCAGCGCTAGGGGACTTAACGGCCGAGTTCGGGATGGGATCGGGTGGGGAACCCCCGCCATAACCACCGGGTCGGCGAAAGCTAGCAAAGTAAAGAAACCAAAATGACCGCAGATTTGTATTAAATTCTGGGATGTTTCTGATCTTCGACCGTATGAGGCGTTCACCACCACACACGAGTTTCTAAAGATCAAGCCAATCGAGCAATTAGTACCAGTAAGCTCCACGCCTCGCAGCGCTTCCACACCTGGCCTATCGACGTCCTAGTCTAGAACGGCTCTCAAGGGAAACCTGGTTTTGAGGTGGGTTTCCCGCTTAGATGCATTCAGCGGTTATCCCGTCCATACATAGCTACCCTGCAATGCGGCTGGCGCCACAACAGGTCCACCAGAGGTATGTCCATCCCGGTCCTCTCGTACTAAGGACAGATCCTCTCAAGTTTCCAACACCCACGGCAGATAGGGACCAAACTGTCTCACGACGTTCTGAACCCAGCTCACGTACCACTTTAATCGGCGAACAGCCGAACCCTTGGGACCTGCTTCAGCCCCAGGATGTGATGAGCCGACATCGAGGTGCCAAACGATGCCGTCGATATGGACTCTTGGGCATCATCAGCCTGTTATCCCCGGAGTACCTTTTATCCGTTGAGCGATGGCCCTTCCACTCGGGACCACCGGATCACTATGACCGACTTTCGTCTCTGCTCGGTCCGTCGACCTCACAGTCAGGCAAGCTTATGCCATTGCACTCAACAGCCGATGTCCGACCGGCTTGAGCTTACCATCGCGCGCCTCCGTTACTCTTTAGGAGGCGACCGCCCCAGTCAAACTGCCCGCCAGGCTGGGTCCCGGTCCCATCCAGGGACGCGGTTAGACAACGAAAAGAATAAGGGTGGTATTTCAAGGATGGCTCCACAACGACTGGCGCCGCTGCTTCAAAGCCTCCCACCTATCCTACACATACTATTTTCGGTGCCACAGCCAAGCTGCAGTAAAGGTTCACGGGGTCTTTCCGTCTGACCGCGGGTACCCCGCATCTTCACGGGGACTTCAATTTCGCTGAGTCGATGCTGGAGACAGTGGGGAAGTCGTTACGCCATTCGTGCAGGTCGGAACTTACCCGACAAGGAATTTCGCTACCTTAGGACCGTTATAGTTACGGCCGCCGTTCACCGGGGCTTCAATTCGACGCTCTCACATCTCCTTTTAACCTTCCGGCACCGGGCAGGCGTCAGACCCTATACGTCGCCTTGCGGCTTCGCAGAGCCCTGTGTTTTTGATAAACAGTCGCAACCCCCTGGTCTGTGCCCCTCAGTTCTGGTTGCCCAGAGTGAGGCCTCCTTCTCCCGAAGTTACGGAGGTAATTTGCCGAGTTCCTTCAGCATCGTTCTCTCAAGCGCCTTGGTATTCTCTACCTATCCACCTGTGTCGGTTTAGGGTACGGTCTATATGGGAGGGCTATTTCCAGGGACTTCCAGGCCGCCATCCCAATCCGATAAGGGATGACAACTTTCGAAATCCGTCACACACTCCCAGGCCCACGAATATTAACGTGGTTCCCATCGGCTACGCCTTTCGGCCTCGCCTTAGGGGCCGGCTAACCCTGCGCAGATTAGCTTTACGCAGGAACCCTTGGATTTTCGGCGAGCGGGTCTCTCACCCGCTTTGTCGCTACTCATGTCAGCATTCTCACTTCCGATACCTCCAGCACACCTCGCAGTGCACCTTCGCAGGCTTACGGAACGCTCCGCTACCGCTCTTACGAGCCCACAATTTCGGTAAATGGCTTTAGCCCCGTTACATTTTCGGCGCAGGATCGCTTGATGAGTGAGCTGTTACGCTTTCTTTAAAGGATGGCTGCTTCTAAGCCAACCTCCTCATTGTCAAAGCAATCCCACATCCTTTCACACTTAGCCATTATTTGGGGACCTTAATTGGTGGTCAGGGTTGTTTCCCTCTCCACGACGGACGTTAGCATCCGCCGTGTGTCTGCCATCTAGTACTCCCCGGTATTCGGAGTTTGGTTAGGATCAGTAAGCCTGTGGGGCCCCATTACCCATCCAGTGCTCTACCCCCGGGGGTATTCGGATGACGCTCTACCTAAATAGATTTCGCAGAGAACCAGCTATCTCCGAGTTTGATTGGCCTTTCACCCCTAGGCACAACTCATCCCGATCTTTTTCAACAGATGTGGGTTCGGCCCTCCAGTAAGTGTTACCTTACCTTCAGCCTGGTCATGCCTAGATCACTCGGTTTCGGGTCTGATCCATCTAACTCAACGCCCTATTAAGACTCGCTTTCGCTGCGCCTACACCTAACGGCTTAAGCTTGCTAGATAGACCAAGTCGATGACCCATTATACAAAAGGTACGCCGTCACAAGACTGGACACTAATGACAACCTTACATGCGCCCCTGCGCATGATGGTCAGTTCGTGGGGACAGACACGCGGAATTGAACGGTTTCAAGACCAGGATTGTCGCTGTAAAGACCGGCATTCGATCGATGATCGAAGCTCAGGCTCGTGCGTACGCCTTCCCTGTTCGTGTAGCCGACCTCAACGCCGGACCGGAAGATCACCGGGCCACCTAGATCTGCCTCATCCCCTTTGGCATAAAGCCCGGGCATGATGTGGAACTGTGTGTACCACCGATCGTTCGGTGTCGTGAATGTCGTTGTCGTTCCAAGACCGGCCCAAAGGCCGCCGTCTTCCGTTATGGAAGCACCGTAAGCAAGGCCGAACGGGCCGCGGGCAAGACCGGCTTGCCGCTGCACGTAGACTTCCTCGCCAACGTCATTTTCTTGGAAATGGACACTGCCAACGGACGATGACAGATAGGCCTGTCGCTCGGTCTTGGCCAGGCAACCTTCATCGGGGCAATGATTGACCCCCATGTTGATCAGCCCCAACACAAGCCCGATGGCTGCGAAGGTTCCGTCTGTCACAAATGCAATGTCCGACATAATGCTACTCCGTGGTGCGTTGCACCATATTTGTAGCGGATTGTCATTAGAGTCCAGTCAAGCTCCGACTGATTGTAGGCGTTCGGTTTCAGGTACTGTTTCACTCCCCTCGTCGGGGTGCTTTTCACCTTTCCCTCACGGTACTGGTTCGCTATCGGTCAGTAAGGAGTACTTAGCCTTCGAAGGTGGTCCTCCGATCTTCAGACAGGATTTCACGTGTCCCGCCCTACTTAATACGTCCGATCATGCTTCCCATACGGGGCTGTCACCCACTATGGCCAACCTTTCCAGGTTGTTCTGGTCACACTCACGGCTCGGCTGGTCCCCGTTCGCTCGCCGCTACTAGGGGAGTATCAATTGATTTCCTTTCCTCCGGGTACTTAGATGTTTCAGTTCCCCGGGTTTGCTCTTTGAAACCTATGTATTCAGTCTCAAAGTACCTGGTTCAGCTCGATATCAACAGCAAGGCTGATAATATCAAACTGTCAGGTGGGTTGCCCCATTCGGAGATCTAGGGATCAAAGCCTATTCTCGGCTCCTCCTAGCTTATCGCAGAGTATCACGTCCTTCATCGCCTCTTACTGCCAAGGCATCCACCAAACGCCCTTCTCGCGCTTGATTTGATCCAGAAAAAGACAGGTTTAACTGCCGCGGCCCAGGCTGGTTCGTCCGGGCCATTCTTCCAGACCAAAAGCATCACATTTCCCGCTCTTTCCTCTGGATCCCACATTGCCGGAGGTCTCCGGCCCCATGCAGGGAAGAAAGAACTATTGTCAGGCCTTTCGACCTGACGGGTTAGTGTACTTGACTTGGATAGTATCATGCCTCGCGGATGCCCCATCGCCTTACGGCTGCATGAGGCAGGTCCCGCAGATCCTGGGCGCACTGCCCGGATCAGCATGAAACTGATGTGTATCTCTCTATACGATGTCATGTCATCCAAGACTGGATGGCAAAGCCTGTCGGCTTGACGATCAAGTCTTTCGGGTGATGGGGATGGTGGAGCCTAGCGGGATCGAACCGCTGACCTCCTGAATGCAAATCAGGCGCTCTCCCAGCTGAGCTAAGGCCCCGAAATCCGCTTCGCGGATTGAGGGGCCGCAACCCGGCAGGCGATTTTCAAAGAAAATCTGCCGAGAGGGGAAAGGCCCCGGCGGTTGGCTCTCGTGACATTCGCGAAGCGAATGCACTGTCGCCCGCCATCTTTCGCGAAGCGAAAGAGGCGTTGGTGGGTCGAGGAGGACTTGAACCTCCGACCTCACGCTTATCAGGCGTGCGCTCTAACCACCTGAGCTACCGACCCCCATTGAATTGGCACCGACCAATTCAATGCGTGCGACCTAGCGTATTCGCGACGCGAATGCGCAGGGAGGCACCCGATTGAATAGGGCGCTGCCAGCAACGGGCGGTAACCCGTTTCGTTCTGAAGAGATATGAGGACGGCCTGGCCCTGTTTTTGCCGGTCTTGAGAAACCGGCTTCTGCTAAGTGTTTCACGATATCGGGCAAGCCCGGCATACTAGAAACATCCTTAGAAAGGAGGTGATCCAGCCGCAGGTTCCCCTACGGCTACCTTGTTACGACTTCACCCCAGTCGCTGATCCTACCGTGGTCCGCTGCCTCCCGAAGGTTAGCGCACGGCCGTCAGGTAGAACCAACTCCCATGGTGTGACGGGCGGTGTGTACAAGGCCCGGGAACGTATTCACCGCGTCATGCTGTTACGCGATTACTAGCGATTCCGACTTCATGGGGTCGAGTTGCAGACCCCAATCCGAACTGAGATAGCTTTTTGG
>JANSYM010000014.1 GCA_024742355.1 Hyphomonadaceae bacterium
AGCAGAATGGGACCAGATCCGCGGAAACCATCAAGGCCAGAGGCACAACCGCCTCATGAACAGGCCGGACACAAGACTGTACCTGACCATGATCGCCGAAACTTCAAAAAGCCCTTGCATCGCAGGAGCCATCCACACAAGGCATTGTGCGCAACCGCCAAGGATGCAAGTGTGATGGATGGCAAAGCGATCCGAAAAGGCTAGACGCGCTCAGTTGCGAAAGGCGGCTGGACTAAAGCGCTTCAGCGAACTCTTTGCGGAGCGTCAGCAACGTGACCAAGAACTCGGATCGCAAGGAACGCGGCGATCCGCCTTTCTAGTGTCATTTGCTTGCTTCGCTTGCTGTAAGTCTTTCAAAAAACCTTTTGTTTCAGATCAAACATACAAGTGCCCGCAATGCGCGCAGGAAATGGCCCATATGGGTCGATCATTTAAGCCGCCGCGTAGAACTGAAGCAGGGCAATGGGAAAAGGTCCAGCGGCTTTGGTCAGCGGGTTATCGCTTTCAAACCAATACGCGCAGGCAACATGTGCCAGCATTCCCGAACAAGCTTCGCGATGTGGATGAGTGGATCAAGCAAAACCCCAGGCACCCTTTTCGGCTTCGTGAATTTTGGCCGAAAGATTGATGTCCGCTTTCGGCGTCAAAGCAGTCATGGGCGCCACCCCGATTGTCCCGGACCTGATCCGGGATCTCGTCCCACACAAACCGAAAGCGTTGCCGGAGGTCCCGGGTCAAGCCCGGGATGGGCGGTAAACTCTTTGAGCCTCATCCTGAGCGAAGTCGAAGGACGAGGCGGGCTTTCAGGAAGCACGGCCCTTAATCCTTCGACTTCGCTCAGGATGAGGGCCTTAGGTCGCGATGTCTGCTCATGGGATAAAGTCGCCTCAATCCGCTCCCCTCCCTACATCCCCACTGCCACATCCGGCGCTACCTCTTCCTCCGCGCTCGCCTGCGGCGTCAGGTCAAACTTCACCGAGTTCTGCTCTGACTGCCGCGCCTTTTGCGCCTGGGCCATGGCCTGGGCGACGAGTTCGCGGGGGCTGGAGCCGATGCGGAGCGAGGTGCCGCCAAAGGCCGCGCCGATATAGCCGACCAGCTGGTCGCTCGGCTTCTTGACGATCTTGAACGTGTCCAGCTCCTCGCTGATCGCGGCGGCGATCTTGCCGGCCTCGGCATAGGCGGCGCGCGGCAGCAGGATGCCAAAGAAATTGCTCGAAAAGCGCCCGCAGACGCCCTGGTCGCCCACCACGCGGCGGGCAATGTCGGAAAAGGATTTCAGGATGAACTCGGAAATATCCATGTTCGCGGTCTCGTTCAGGTCCTGGATATTCTTGATGCTGGCCGCCAGCACGGTCAGCGAATAGCCATTGGCCAGCGCATCGGCGGCATGTTCGCCGATCAGCGCCTCGAAGCGCTGCTGGTTGACCAGTTCGGTCAGGCTGTCGCGCATCAGATTGTCTCTGAACTTGATGACTTTCGAGCTCAGCTGCGTGATCTCATCATGCTTGCTCTGCAGCGCCACCTGGATGCTCTGGGCCGAGGCGCGCGAGGATTCGGTCTGCTCGATAATCCCGCCAATCGCGTCGGACAGCTCTTCCTGCGAGGCCTCCGGCGACAGCATGTCCTTGGCCTTGTCCATGGACGAGACATAGTCATCGGTATTGGAAATAATGTCGGTGACCAGCGACTGCGCGCCCGCCACTTCCTCGCGAATGGCGCGGCTGATATCCTCCAGGTCGCCATCGCTGTCGCTGCCATCAGCGACGAATTGCGCGTGCAGGTGCTGCATCTCGGCGAGGCTGATGCCGCCATTCTCTTCCAGCGCCGTATCAATGGCCGTTTTCAGCTCGGCCTGCTGGCCCGTCACATAGGCGTACCAGACCGCATAAGAGGTCGGCTCGGCCGAGGTGCGATGCTGCGAAATCAGCTCGAACACACGCTGGGCAGTGTCCCAGGATCCGGCATAGGCATGACGCGGCGCGGCCGCAGGGTCGGTCGAAGTATCGGCAGGGTCTGACATTCTGAAAGGGCCTGTTTTATTTGAATTGGCCGCGAGTATACAACGCAAAGTTGAATTACGATTAATCAGAACTGGGAGATTTGGGGGGATTACGAATCCGCGGAGTCCAAATGCTGCAGCGCTTCCTGGATCAAGGCAGGTGCATCTTTGTTCGAGGAGTCGAGTTGTAGCCTGGCCTGAGACCAAGGCTCATATTCCTGTCTTCGCTCCAGCACTCTCGCCCAGCTCACTTCGCTCATCCCGGCGATGCCGCGAACGCGCGCTTCAATTCGGCGTTTGTGCACGGCTTCATCTGCACACTTCACCTCGATGAAGGCGAGGGGCACATCGTGCTCTGCGGCCAGCGATCGCCACATATCCCGCGCCGCCTCAACCGGGTTCACGGCGTCAACTACGATGGTTAGGCCGCGTCTCAGGTTCTCCGCCGTTACCGCGCGCGCGACGGCATACGCCGCAATGCCCGTTTCCGATTTCGCGAGACCGGACTTCCACATAGCCGCCTCAATCGGATCGATGGAAACTACGGGAGCTTGCAGCGAGGACGCTATCCCTTCAGCGACGGTACTTTTGCCAGAGCCCGGCAGTCCCGCCATCACGATGAGTTTTTGATTTTTCATAAGTCGCATATAGCGCAACGCGCGGAACGTTGTCAGCTGGGCGAGCAAATGCGGACATTAGTTCAGCAGCTCAGAGCGCCCATTGACGAAAGCCCGCAATGCTAGATCCAGGTGAAAGAGCAGTGAGTCACTTTCTCTTGCCCTTTATCCAAGCCCAAACGGGCGCGATGAGAAGCGCAAACAATGCGGTTGTAATCATCCCTTCACCCGCCATGCCTTATAGCGCTTGGTCAGTCGCTTCGCGCGCATCCGGTCCCACAGCAAGCTGATCAATGGCGACAGGCTTGCGCCTGCCTTTTTGCCATTCGAAAGTCGCACAAGGTGGCGACGCGCGATTGCCGATATCGCGACCCCGGCCATGGTCTTGTTCTTCCATTCTACAGTTGGAAGCGCGACATCGAGCGATCGTTCCTGGCGCCACTGGTTTGGCAAATCGGGAACGTGCGCCAATGCTTTGGCTATGCCCAACACATCGACCCCAAATCCCCCTTCATCCTTGGCCAGCGCGTCAATTGCTGTCGCCTTTCGATAGATGCCGCCGGTGACCATGATAGGCATTTCTGCAACCGCCGCGATTTCACGTGCGAAGTCCACGAAGAACGCTTCGCGGCGTGACGTCGACGTATCGTCGGTCTGCCCGTACATGGCGGGGCTTTCATAGCTTCCGCCGGATAGCTCGAGCAGATCGAGGCCAAGTGTGTTGAGCTTTTTCGTCACCTCTTTGGCGTCTTCGAGTTGAAATCCGCCTTTTTGAAAATCGGCGGAGTTCAACTTCACGGAAACACAGAATTCAGGAGAGACCTTCGCACGGACAGCTTTGACGGTTTCATAGAGAAAGCGCGCGCGGTTTTCTGGGGTCCCGCCCCAACGGTCAGTTCGCTTGTTTGTTAGAGGAGACAGGAACTGATTGATCAGATATCCATGCGCCGCATGAACCTGGACACCGGTGAAGCCAGCTTGTTCAGCCAGCGCGGCCGTTGTGGCAAATCGATCAATGATCTCCAGAATTTCAGCATCCTCGAGCGCCCGCGGCACCGCCATCATCTTGGAGTACTTTCCGAGGTCCACGCCAATCGGAGAGGCGGCAACTGCTTGTTCTTCTAACGCCGCGTAGAGTTGGCGCCCTGGGTGATTGATCTGCATCCAGATGTGTCCGCCATTAGAGCGTCCAGCATTTGCCCATTTTCGAAACGGCGCGAGATCGCTACCGTGTTCGAGCACGACGCCGCCAGGCCCAGTTACGGCGCCGGGATCAATCATTACGTTGCCCGTCAGGATCAGGCCAACGCCGCCATCTGCCCACCGCTGATAAAGGGTCGACAGGCGATCGCCTGGAACTTGGCCAGGCTCGGCGAGATTCTCTTCCATAGCGGCCTTGCAGAGCCGGTTCGGCAATTCGCTACCATTGGGCAGCGTGAGCGGCGAGAACAGATTTGGTGGGGTCATGTCGATTCCATTTGCGTTGGTTCGACAACCCTTATAAACCTTGAAGTATACTTTAAGGTCAAGCGCTATGAAAATTGGACAACTTGCACGCGATACCGGGCTCTCGGCCTCGCGCATCCGATACTATGAGAAAGAAGGTCTCATTCCGTCGCCTGGACGTGGTTTGAACGGCTATCGAGAGTTCGACAAAAACACCGCTGAACGCCTGCGCATACTCGACCTCGGCAAATCGCTTGGGTTCTCATTGGCGGAGCTCCGCAGTTTGATGCCGGATCAGCTTGATGCCTCCTTGTCGAGGCCGGCGATCATCGAGGCTCTGCACGAAAAGGTTCGCTCGATTGATGAACACATCAACCAGCTCAAGGCCACCAAGAAGCGGATCAAACACGCGGTTGATGTACTGAACAATGTCGAGCCAGACTGTGATGCACCGAACGTGGATGTGCTTCAGCTTTGAACACGGACCGACGTCTCTCGCAGTTTCCGGTTAGCGAGCAAAAGCCATCATTGTGTATGCCGTATTTGGCGCGCGCTACCTCAAGAGATCTTCTACATTTCTTTCCGGATCGGCGATCCAGTGACCCGTGGCCTTCAAAATGTCTTCAACCAACTCCACCGACATGCAATACTTCTTGGATGTTGCCAGGATGCCGATTTCCGCTGCATCTCGCACAACGGGGCGGTATATTCTTTTGCCCGTGAATCCGTACCTACTCTTTATTCTCTCGACAGTCGAACGCGATAACCGAGAGTACCGCACAGCAGGACCATTGCCGTACCTGACAACATATCTCAGAACACGATCGATACCTTCATCGGTAAGTAACGAGGGGCGCCCTCGCTTTTTTGAGCCGGTTTGTATTGTCATCTTCGTGGCCCATTATGAAGTGATATCACTTCTTAATTCGCCTTTTTTGAAACATCCCGGTAAATCAACCGTTCGCTGAGCGAAAGAAACGCCGTCAGCAACAACAAGACAGCAGTCAAAAGTTCCATATTCCATGCATGCGCTTGTTTGGCGTGTCGTGCAAGGCAAAACGACCTCATTTAATTCATTGAATCAGAAGGCGCGGAAAATTCCCACTTTGGGATCTAGCAGCGCCCTGTTTATGTCTGGTTTTAGGAACGAGTGGTCGCCTCCAGTTATGGCCGACCCTTAGAAAACCCCCTCCCAAACTCACCCCCTCCAATCCGACCCACCTCCCGCGCGCCTACACTCGCGTCCATGCCGGATTTACGGACTCTTTCGCTGGACCAGAAACGGGCGCTCTCGGTGGAGGTCGAGCGGCGGGCGCGGGCGGGGGAGGCGCCCACGGCGATCCGGGCCGCGCTCGGCCTGTCGAAACAGGCTTATGCGCGCTGGGCCAAGCTGTTCGGGTTGCGCCAGTGTGACCTCTATCCAGACCGCCCCCAGGCCTGCGCCCCGCCCAAGCATCCGCCTGCGCCGCTCCGCGCGGTCGCCCTGTTCAGGCGCGGTGAAGGGGCTTAGAACGGCGCCATGTCCCATCGTGACCCGCAAACCGTGAAACAGGCCCTGGATGCAATTCTGGTGCGGCGCCGACGCTCGCGCTGTGTGAGGCCGTAAACGGATGCTTGAGACCATTGCCGCCATCGGGTTCGGACTGGTGGGCGCTGCCAACCTGGTCGTCTTGCTGTTTCGAAACAGGCTGGGCCTCCAGCACATTCCGCGCTGGCAACTGGCGCTCGCGACGGGCTTGTTTGCCAGCCTCGCCGTCATGCGCGTCCTGTCACTGAGCTACGCCTAGGGGCAGCGCTCTAACCCGCCTGCGCCGGCCCCTCGGCAAGATAGGTCGGTTGCCCGCCCATCCAGGTTTCGAGGACCTGGATGTCCTTGATCTCATCGGCCGGGACGGTGGAGGGATCGCGGTCGAGGATGACGAAGTCGGCGAACTTGCCCGGCTCGAGGCTGCCAATCTCATGCTCGGAGCCGATCTGCCAGGCGGCGGTTGAGGTCATTGCGCGGATCGCTTTCTCGCGGCTGGCGCACTCTTCCGGGGCGAGGGCGAAATCCGGCTCCTTCCAGCTTTGCCGGGTCACTGCCATCTCGATCATGTGCAGCGGATCGGGATCGGTGACGAAGAAGTCCGAATGGATCGTATAGTCGACCCCGGCGCGCTCGAGACTGGCACAGCGATCAAGCAGCCTGGCCTTGTCCGGCCCGAAAATCTTGTCGCGCATGGCGACGCCCCAATAATGGACATGACCGATCAGGAAGCTGGCCGTGATGCCGAACTGTTTCATCCGCGCGATCTGCTCATCATGCAGGATCGAGCAATGCTCGATGCGGATACGGTTGGCGCGCACGTCATGGCCTTCCGACGCGACCTGTTCGACGGCGTCGAGGATATTGTCGATCGCCTTGTCGCCATTGCCATGCACCGCAATCTGCCAGCCTTGCTGGGCGCGCTTGCGGATGAGGTCGGTGAGCTCGGCGGGTGTCATATATTCGATGCCGGTCGAGTCGACGGTGTGATAGGGCGCGCGCTGCAGGCCGGTAAAGCCCTGATTGGAGCCATCGGCGATCAGCTTGTAGCCGCTGAGTCGGACCAGCGCGTCGCCGTCGCCAGGTTGCAGCGCGGCTTCGTCCCAGGCGGCGTCAAAGGCATAGAGCGGATAGGCGCGGACGCGCTGGCTCAGCCGTCCGGTGGCGCCGGCCTGTTGCAGGATGTCCCAGTCACCGGCGCCGCGCAGCAGGCCGCCCAGGCCAAGCTCGGTCACCGTGGTCAGGCCAAGGGCGGCAAACCGCGCGCAGGTCTTCAGCACTGCATCAGCCGGCGCTGACCCCGCACCGCCGGGCCGGGCGCTGAGCACGCGTGTATAGGTCATCTGGTTGCGCATCTCGCCGGTCAGGGCGCCGCTGGCATCGCGGACAAACTCGCCGCCAGCGGGGTTCTCCACATCGTCTGGAATGCCGGCGGCGGCAAAGGCCGCGCGGTTGGCATAGCCAATATGGCCGGACGCATTGAGCACGAAGATCGGCCGTGTCGTCGACACCCCATCCAGCGTGGCAAACCCCATCGGTGCCTCGAACGGTTGCAGCATGGGATAGTAATTGCGGCAGACAATCCACTCGTCCGCCGGTCGTTCGGCATCCAACGCCCGGATAAAGTCGAGGATCTCAGCCGTGGTCGAGAACCGACCAGTGCCGACATAGTCCATGGCCTGGTCCATCAGCGCGCCGATCAGGATATGCGTGTGCGGGTCGATCAGGCCGGGCATCAGGGTGCGGCCGTTGAGGTCGATCAGCTCGGCCTCCGCACCCGCCGCCTGTCTGACCTCGTCCAGCGCCCCGACGGCGAGGATGCGGTCGCCCTGGATGGCGATGGCTTCGGGCCTGGAAAAGTCCGCATCCACAGTCATCACCGTGCCGCCCGTATAGACGCGGACGGTCTGGTCCGGGGCCGTGTCCGTGGGGGCGTTCATCAAATATTTCGTGCCGCAGGCGGTTTGCGTCACCAGCCCGGCGCGGGCCTGCTGCCTCGCGGCGTCCAGGCGGCTGACCGGAAGGATTTCGATCTTCACCGCCTGCTGCGGGTCATAGCCAAACAGTGCCCCGAGATTGGCGTGGCAACAGGCGCATCCGTGCCGGTCATGAATCATAATCTCGCCCTCCCAAGGCAGATGGCGCTCGCGTGTCGCCTTATCCGAGAGGTCGGACATCCTACCGGTGCGGTCAACCGTGGAGCCGGTTTGGGTGGGTACAGGGACTCGTGTATGTAAGGGCCAAAAGCTGACCAGGAGACCGCGATGAGTGTTGAACCCTATGAGAGCAAGCTTGAAACGGCCCTGACCGCCCTGCAATCGGCCATGACCCTGGTGCGGGCTGACATTGCCGCCTATCCAACGCCGATCTCTGGCTGTGACCAGCAATATATACGTCTGATGGCCGACCAGACCCGCCTGTCCAATGCCATTCGCAGCCTGCAGGCCCGGCCCTTTGTCGCCACACCGCGCCACCTGGAAGCGGGGTAGGGGCTGTCCGAGCCCGCACGCAGGACGTTTTTGGCCCAGCGTCGCTGAGATTTTGACGATCCCGCGGAAAAAGTCCCACGCTGTCAATGTGTTACGCGTGTGGCGTACGAAAAAATCTTTCGCGCTATGTCTCTGATTCTATTCAGAAATCGCAAAAACTTTCCGAAAATCGGTAAATGCTTATTGAAAAACGATAATAGCTTTCCCAATTGGTATTGCATCAGCGGATCAGACAACTCTCCACCAACCCCCGCTGATTGGGCTAACGTCCAGTTTTGAAAGGCAAAGAAAATGACCCCGCAAGTCCGCGAAACCGAGACCACCCCTATCGCGGTTCCTAGCACTATTCTCGAGGCGACCCCGGTAAATGAGACCAAAATGGCCCAACCGATCGCCGTGATCAAAGCCCCAGCTCCCGAAGAAACAGAGGAAACGGGCATAAGCATGTTGGACAAGCGGCGTCGGCGTCGCGCTCGACTGAGCAACCGCCACTAAGTTTCATACCTTTTCTGATAAAAGGCCGCCCTTCCTCTCCGGGGCGGCCTTTTCATATCTAGCAGGTTCCGTATCGCGCCGGCGGCGCTCACATGAACCAGGCTCAGGGCTGTCGCGAAGCTTCAACCCGTGTGCAATGGCTACCAACCGAGGCGCAGACCTGCGCGGGCGCCGACTTTGCCTTCGTCCGGCGAAACGCCAAGCCCCATATTGGCCGACCAGTTCTGGTTGAGGCGCTGGGTGGCGGTCACCGCAATCGCATTGGTATTGTCATAATAACCCCAGTTCGCAGTGATGGCGTGGGTTTCATTGGCCTGCAGCCAGCTTGACCCGGCCATGGCATTGGCGATCGCGATCCCGGCTGTGTTGGCCGCGATCTGCTCGGTATTGTCAGAGACGATCCGTGCCAGTTCATCAACCTGCAGACCAAGCGTTTCGAACTGATTGTTGAGCAGGCTGATCGAGCGGGTGTTGTCGGAAATCGCTGATTCCGCGCTGGCAATCCGTTCCTGGTTGCGATTGGCGGTCGCTACGACCGTTTGGATCGCCGTGGCATTGGTATTGATCGCTTTGCTGGTCTCGTTGCCGTCCAGGATATAGCCCGGGTTCGACAAGATGGCTTGCGCATCTGCAACCGCCTTTTGCGTATTTGAAAGCGCGGTCTCTGCGGTGTTCAGGCGGCTCAGGAACGAACCACCATCGCTGGCCAGCGTTCCATTCGCGTCGGTTAGCACGACTTCCAGGTCACCGGTTTGTGCCGCGCGCGATGCGTCGGACACGATACCCGGCATCGTGTAAATGTGGGTCGCGTTCCCGAACAGGAACTGGTTGGCAAATTGCGTCGACACATTGGCACCAAACGCGGCCGAGTTTTCGTAGGCGGCGTATGAATTGTATCCCACCGCGATGCCGTTTGTTGCGCCCGATCTGACGCTCGCGCGGGAGCCAATGGCAACGCCGAACTCTCCCGATACACTAGAATCTGCGCCGAGTGCGGTGCCATCGTCCTCGTAAACCGTCGCGCCATATCCGACGGCGGTTGCATCCGCAGCGTCGGCAAAGGCGCTGGCACCAAGCGCGGTGCTGTAGAGTTGAAACTCGGAGACCGTCGCATCCGTTCCGATTGCTGTGCCATATTCTGCGCCTTCGCGCACTTCCGCGGATTGTCCGACCGCCGTCCCGTTTGTCGCGTCCGAAGCGACCAGAGAATTTTCACCGATCGCTGTCGCATTTTGAGCCAGGCCGCGCGCAAAATAGCCGACTGCCGTGCTGTTTTCGCCGGAGGCGGATGACATTGCGCCCAGCGCAGTTGTATCGGCTGCCCGAGCCTCCGCGAGTTGGCCGACAGCGGTGCCGTTTTCGGCTTCAAACACAAGTGCGTTCTGGCCAATCGCCGTCCCGGAATCTGACCACACTTCTGCATTCTGCCCCAATGCTGTACCGTTATCCGCATCGTCAGAGACAAAGGCGTCCTGGCCGATTGCGGTTCCGGCTGCGGCTCTTACTTCGGCGTTCTGACCCACCGCTGTGCCGGAATCAGCGTTGGCATTTACATTGGCGTCCTGGCCAATTGCCGTACCCAATCCGGCGCTTACATTCGCGTTCTCGCCAACTGCGGTGCCATTGTCCTCGAATACAGTTGCCCCCTGACCAATCACGACCGCGTGGCTGGCGGCGGCGTAGCTGCTTTCTCCTATAGCCGTGCTATCAATTGCGTTTTCTTCCACAACGGCTGATTGGCCAATCGCGGTCCCATTTTCAGCGTTCTCGCGAACTTCTGCGCCGTGGCCGAGTGCCGTTGATCTAAGTGCATGGGCTTCCGCATCTGCACCCACAGCGGTCGAAAAGTCTTCGGTTGCTTCGGCGTCGTTACCAATCGCCGTTGCGCCTTCGCCTGTTGCTTCCGTCGACTCGCCGACCGCAGTCGCGTAGTCACTATCTGCAACAGCGTTTTCTCCCACGGCAAGAGTATCATTTGCGGTCGCCATCGCGTTTGCACCAATCGCCGTCGATTCCTCATTGCTCGCCAGCGCGCCCGTACCGCATTGCAGTGAATCGACACCGCCGCCATCCTGACAATCCGCGTCTGTGTTGGCTTGTGCCTGGCTTGTTCCTGCGCCCGCGACTGCGAAGACAACACCCAATGCTGTCGCGCTGAGTAATTTGTTCAACATGAGACTCTCCGTGCGTGAGAGCGCGCGCACGCGAGGACCACCCTCCAGCCGATCCGCACCCTCTGTGTGAGCACATTGAGTGGCATTCCTGCCCATTCGGATCATTATTCGAACGTCTCGAAATTCTGCTCCCGCGGAAGAGCCACAGGAAACCAGTTTGGTGTGGTATTTGGGTCAGTTTGCGCGTTAGGCGCCGCGCCGCGCGACATGGTCAGCGCCTTTTGCCGCGATCATGATGGTCGGGGTGTTGGTGTTGCCAGACGTGATCGTCGGCATCACCGAGGCATCGATCACGCGCAAACCGTGCAGGCCGCGCACCCGCAGCGCGCCGTCGGTCACCGCCATCGGATCGTTGGCTGGGCCCATCTTCGCGGTGCCGACCGGGTGGAAAATGGTGGTGCCGATATCGCCAGCGGCACGCGCGAGGTCTGTATCAGGATAGGCCGGGCCGGGCAGGTGCTCCTCCGGCGCGTAGCGGGCGAGGGCGGGTTGCTGCATCAGGCGGCGGGTGACGCGGATGGCGTCGGCTGCGACCTGGCGGTCAGCGTCTGTATCGAGATAGTTCGGATCAATGATCGGCGCTGCTGCCAGGTCCGGCGAGGCGATGCGGATCGACCCGCGTGAGGTCGGACGCAGGTTACAAGCGGCGACCGTGATGGCCGGGAAGCGGTGCAGCGGATCGCCGAACTTGTCGAGCGAGAGCGGCTGGACGTGAAACTGGATATTGGCGCGTTGATGCTTTGGCGAAGAGCGCGTGAACAGGCCGAGCTGGGACGGCGCCATGGTCAGCGGGCCACGCCGCCGGAGCAGATAATCGAGCCCCATTTTCGCTTTGCCGAACAGCGAATAATAGGTCTGGTTCAGCGTCACCGTGTTGGCGACCTTGTAGATCGCGCGCTGTTGTAGGTGATCCTGCAGATTGGCCCCGACGCCTGGAAGGTCATGCACGGGTGCGATCCCGACCTGGGTCAGATTCTCGGTTGGGCCAATGCCGGACCGCTGCAGGATCTGAACACTGCCAATCGAGCCGGCGCAAAGAATGACTTCTCCCTCTGCTCGCACGTCATAGCGCGCGCCCTTTTGCTGGAACACGAGTCCGTTCGCCCGCTTGCCGTCCAGGATGACGCGATCAATCAGGGCGCCGGTTTCGATACGCAGGTTTGGCCGTTTCAGCGCCGGTTTCAGAAACCCGCGTGCGGCGGACCAGCGCCGGCCAGCTTTCTGATTGACGTGGAAATAGCCCGCGCCCTCATTGTCGCCTGTGTTGAAATCCTCGGTCGCAGGAATGCCCGCCTCAGCAGCCGCGTCGCGTACCGCGTCGAGAATGTCCCAGCGCACGCGCGGCGGCTCGACCCGCCAGTGTCCACCGGTGCCGTGATGCGGGCCATTGCCCAGAAAATGGTCTTCCAGTTGCCGGAACACCGGCAGGACGTCGTCCCAGCCCCAGCCTGGCAGTCCGGTATCGCGCCAGCCATCATAATCGGCCGCCTGGCCACGCATGGTGATCATCGCATTGATCGCTGACGACCCGCCCAGGACCTTGCCGCGCGGATAGTTGAGTGCGCGACCGTTCAGGCCCGGCTGCGGCGTGGTCTCGAACATCCAGTCCGAGCGCGGATTGCCGATCGCGAACAGGTAACCGACGGGAATATGGAACCAGATCCAGTTGTCGCGACCGCCCGCTTCGAGCAGCAGTACCCTCGTGCCTGAATCGCGCGACAGGCGCTCCGCAACCACGCAGCCGGCCGACCCTGCGCCAGCGATGACATAGTCATACTCGCCGTCAAAGGGACGGGCTGCGTCCGGCATCAGCCAGGCTGGACGTCGATGAAGCGGCCGCCATCCCTGGCCAGTCGCTTGAGTGTCTCGCATGGTGCGAACCGGTCATCATCAGCGCCGAGTTTTTCCATGGTTTCCAGCACCGCTTCAGCGCCGACCATGTCGCCATACAGCATCGGGCCGCCTTTATCGGCGGGCCAGCCATAGCCATTGAGCCAGACAATATCGATGTCCGAGGCCCGCTGCGCTTTTTTCTCTTCGAGGATTTTCAGGCCTTCATTGATCATCGGATAGATGCAGGTGGCGATGATCTCTGCCTCGCCTGGTGCGCCGCCCGGCTCTACGCCAGTGACATCGGCAATAATCTTGGCGGTGACGTCAGACGGGATCGGGCGACGGCTTTCGTCATAATCATAATAGCCGGCACCGGTTTTCTGGCCGCGGCGGTCCAGTTCGCACAGCGCGTCGCGGATCGGATTGGCGGTCTTGGCGCCTTTCTTCCAGCCAATGTCGAGACCGGCGAGGTCTGACATCTGGTATGGCCCCATGCGGAAACCGAACGTGTTGAGCGCGGCATCGACATCCCACGGCATGGCGCCCTGATAGACCAGTTTCTGGGCCTGGGTCTGGCGCGCGAACAGGATGCGGTTGCCGACAAAGCCGGGACAGACACCGACCAGGGTGGCGACCTTGTTGATCGTCTTGGCGAGATCCATACTGGTCGCAATCACGTCGTCGGCCGTGTGATCGGCGCGGACGATTTCGAGCAGTTTCATGACATTGGCCGGCGAGAAGAAGTGCAGGCCGATAACGTCCTCAGGGCGCTTGGTAACGCTGGCAATCTCATCAATGTTCAGGGCTGACGTATTGGTCGCGAGGATGGCGCCGGGTTTGGCAATGCGATCGAGATCGGTGAAGATCTGCTTCTTCAGGTCCATGTCTTCAAACACAGCTTCGATGATCAGGTCGCAATCGGCAAAATCATCCATGCTTAGCGTGCCGTTCAGGCGGCTCATGCGCTCGTCGACTTCCTCGACCGGGAAGCGGCCCTTGTCGGCGCTGCGCTGATAGTGGCCGCGCACGACCTTGAGGCCGCGGTCGAGCGCTTCCTGCTGGCGTTCCAGAATGGTGACGGAAATACCGGCTGTGGCAAAGTTCATCGAGATACCGCCGCCCATGGTGCCGGCGCCGATGACGCCGACTTTCTCGATCTTGCGGCGCGGTGTGGTGTCCGGCACGTCCGGGACGACCCAGGCGTCACGCCCAGCCTGGGCGATATAATCAGAGACTTCTTGCGGGGTCATGGAAATGGCAGGCATCGGGGCGTCTTTCATTCTGGTCTGCAGGTGGGTCACTCGCAGGACGAGCGGTGTGAGGGCCACTTTAGGACAGGAAGGAGTGAGAATGGAACCGGGGCAGGGACTTGCCGTCGCGACGTTTGCGTCTTTTGGCCGCTTTTGTTCAGGGCTCACCAGACGTGCGCAACGGGTCCGACGTCCACAATGCGAAGCCGTCCGCTCGGAACTTGTGCCAGGTCGAATAGCGCCATTTATCGGGATGGCTGACCAGGCCATGTTTGACCGGATTGCCGTGCATGAAGCCGATATGACGTTCCATATCGATGCCATCGCGAATGCGATAATCCCAGAAACGCGGATGCCAGAGCTTGTCGGCGTCTTTTTCCGGAACGTGACCGCCCTGGACCATGCGCTTGGCGAAGCTGGCTTGTAGATATTCGACCCGCCGCCGGAAGTCATTATCATCCGCCGGCAGGACCCAGATCGCGTGCATGTGATTGGGCAGAATGACGGTGGCGATGGTTTCGAACGGGTGCAGGTGCTCAAAATCGCGCGCGCTGTCGGCGAGCTCGCCGACATGGCGGGTCAGCAGCGTGCTGTCGGCATCGGCAAGGGTAATGGTCAGAAACCAGGTCCGTTCCGGCCGAAAGAGATCGGTCAAATCGCTCACAGCGCTATAAAGCAAAGCTTATGCAATCCCTGCAAGTTGCAGAACTGTAATGGTTTTTTGCTCAGTCACACCAATTCGGCTTGACCGTCTCACTCGGCCAGGGGGCTGACAGCCCGTCTTTGGCGAGGAGCCAGCCAATATGCGTGCCATCGAGATAGACATGCGCGCGTGTGCGTCCGAACCGGTCCGTGCCTTCGGGTTTGAAGGTCAGGGTCTTGCCATCTGCGAACAGCGCCTTGGCGCGCGCTTCAACCTTCTGCCCCAGCGCATCCTCAGCTGCGCAGCCGGCGCTGTCGCCGGTCTCGGGACTGTCCCAGCCGATCAAGCGCAGGCGCACCCGGCCATCCAGGCGTTGCAGTTCAAATGTGTCGCCATCGACCGCGATGACATCGCGCACCGGGGCGCTGACGCATCGTGCGCCGGCTTCTTCGCAGAGATTTTGTGGCTTGGAAGCCTGATCGCCTGCAGAGCAAGCGGCGAGCAGAATCAGCGGAGCAAGCAGGAAGCGGATCATGCGCAGACTTAGGCGGGCGATCGCCGGATCGTCAACTTGCGGAGGTTCGCGTTGCGACGTTGTCGTCCAGAATCTCAAGCAGTGTGTGCGGCGACCTGTACGGTACAAACAGGTCGCCAGACGGCGCGAAAACGATCGGGAAATCGAAATGACTGGACTGTTCTTCCATCCGGGACTTCCAGTCTTCGATGGTTTCGTGCCCGCACAGGATGACGCCGTCTATGTCCCGAAAGAAACTCGCATCGACTTTTGTGTCGTGCACCAGCGCCATTTGCAGATCATAATAAACCATCTCTGGAGTCATGTGCTGAAGCAGCAGGGACGCGGCTTCGAAGTCGGACGCGTTCTCGGCGACATATTCAATGTCACCCGCGCTCTTCTGGGCAAATTGTCGATAGAACCAGAGCGGGTTGCGCCGAAGTGCCGATTTCAGGCCCAGAACCGTAAACCGCAAGCCACCTTTCGAAGTCAGGGTCTGACGGATCATCGATTGCATCCATCGCGGCCGGACAATGTCCCAGACATCCTGGTGGAAGAGAGGGTTGGAGAACACCGCGAACTGAACGTTCCGACTGAGTTTGCTCAAGCGGACGCAGACGGAATTCGCGGTACCAAGGCCCAATAAGACTGCGTCGCTCAGACCCATGGTGTCGAGCAGACGTTGCAAGAGAGCGGCTTCGGTGATCGCCGCCGCGCCGTTCCGGATTTCCTTTGCCGAGAGCAGGGCGCGCGGCAGGCCCGGCGCGCCGCCAAAGCCTGGACGGCGCACGAAAATAACCTGGTAGCCGGCATTCCACATCAGGTCACAAAACACCTGTGATGGCGGCATGGGGAGTTCGATGGAATTGATGATGACCAGTGGCGTCAACTCGGTCAGGTGTTGCCGATAGATCATGACGTCGATTTCGATGGCAGATTCATCAATCAAGACCGGCCGCACCGTGCGGGGATCGATCGAGTCCTGAACTGGCTCAGGCGGGCGAACGGCGTGTACAGGCCCTAACATGGGCGCGGGTTATAGTATCACGGGGTTGTGCTGTCGAATCGCAGCACGCGCTGGACGAGTGGATTTTAGCCTTTCAGACAAAGGAAAACCCCAGCCGGAACTCGGCTGGGGTCCGTGAGCCGGATGGCTCTTGAATCCTTGGCTGCGTTCAACTCTGCGGGACGTTAGCCGACGCAGGCAGCCTCAAGACCGTGTCAGGAGGTTCGCGGAGGCTGCTCCATGAAACCCTTGACACAAACGGATCCAATCACCGTTCCTGGTTTCTCACTCGACATTGGATCACCTCCTTTCAGCTGTTGAACGACTATGTCCGGACTGAATTTCTTTCCGGACGCTTAGAATTAAGCATGACTCGTGCCTAATGAAAGGTGAATCTGAGGCGCTCACGAGATAATTTAATCTTGTGAACCAAAGACACCCGCTGACATTTTGCCAGCGGGTGTCTCTGAGTAGGCGCTGCGTCGCGCCTGGAGGAATGAGGGCGGGCTAGTCGGCCAGGGCTCCGATGACGAGGCCGATAATCGCGCCTGTGGCAATCGATGCCAGGATCGCATCGCCGCTATCATAGTCGTGGACCCAGTGATAACCATAAGGCGGCTCGTACAGACCCCAATAATCATAATCACCGATGATGATTGTGTGGTCGTGATAGCCATAATGTCCACCGATCCGATAGCGCGGCACATAGTGGCTATTGTACACGAAGCTGAACGTTGGCCGCGAGTAGTAATAGAATGGACGGTGGCCACCCCAGTAGAAGGCACGCGGTGAATAGTGCCGGAAATTATGACGACGGTGGTGCCGACGATAATGGTAGCCATTGTGATAGCGGTAATGTCGATTGAAATTCCGGTGATTTCGCCAATGCCGATCGTAACGCCGACCGTGATTGTATCCGCGATTATACGAATTGTTGCGAATGCGTCGGTTTTCACGACGGTTCTGTGCGCGGCGCTCAGCACGACGTTCATAACGACGATCTTCGCGGCGTTCGGCGCGCCGTTCCTGACGGCGTTCATAACGTCTGTCTTCTCGGCGTTCCGCGCGACGCTCCTGCCGACGCTCATAGCGGCGATCGTCACGTCGTTCTGCGCGGCGCTCGGCTCGGCGTTCCTGACGGCGCTCTGCCTGGCGATTATCGCTACGGACCTCGCGACGACGCTCTGCCTGACGGTCATTGCGGCGCTCAGCCCGGCGTTCCTGGCGGCGCTCCATCTGACGATCGTCTCGTCTGGCATCCCGGCGTCGTTCCTGACGTCGCTCGGCTCGGCGTTCTCCGCCGCGCAATTCGCCGGTGTCACGGCGGGTCATGCTGCGTTCGCCGCGAATCTGACTTTGTCCGGTGTTGACGTCTCGGCGGCGTTCGCGCCGCTCTGAACGTTCTCCGCGTCGGCGCTCGCCACGTGCCTGATTGTTTCGCTGGCGATCGGCGCGCCTTTCGGCTCGCTGCTGTTGAGTTTGCGGCCTGGCATCGCGCTCGGTGCGCTGCCCGCGGTCGGCATAGGCCACCGGCGCAAGCGTCGCGGATGCCAAGGCGATTGCGGCTACGCTGGACGTCAATTTTGAGAGGATGGACATCAAGGCCCTCCTTTCCTGGTTCGGCGCCCCCACGGCACCCACGGTTTCGGCTGCTCGTGACAAGCCTTGCAGCTCAACCTAGTTAGACTGCCTGAATTGACCCTGAACGGAGCTTTCATGTCGAACCGCGATCACGTGTTTGTGACGGAGACTATCCAGATCCCGGAATGGGAGCTGAGCGAGCGGTTTATCCGGGCGTCGGGGCCGGGCGGGCAGAACGTCAACAAGGTCTCGACGGCCGTACAGCTGCGCTGGAATGTGGTGGCGAGTTCCATCCCGGCTGCTGTAAAAGCGCGGTTCCGTCGCCGCTATGGCGCGCGCCTGACCCAGGAAGGGGATCTCATCCTGGAAGCCAAGGATCATCGCAGTCAGGGGCTCAACCGCGAAGCTGCGCGAAAGCGCCTGGCCGACATGGTGCGCACTGTTGCTGAACCGCCGCGTAAGCGAATCAAGACCAAGCCGACACGCGCTTCGATCCGTCGCCGACTCGACTCAAAAAAACAGCGCAGCGCTGTGAAAGCGCTGCGCGGAAAAGTGAATAAAGACGAATAGAGCGCCAGTTATGGCCGGTTGAGGCGGCCCTGCTGATAGGCGGCAATACAGTCGGCAGAATCGCGTTTGACGTGGCTATCGGTGGTCAGGATGGACCGCCCTTCGCCGGTGAAACGATTATCGTCGCACGTATTGTCATCCGCATATTCACCGGAATTGTTGCCGAAATGCAGGTACATCGTGATCGTTCCAGCATCGTACAGCGTGCGACAGTCCGTGGCATCGTGCAGCACATGATTGCGCTGATACGTCCACTCGTCGCCATCCTCATGGAATCGGGCGTCGTCGCAGGCATCATCATTGGCGTAGCTGCCTGAATCATCGCCCCACTCGATCTGCGCAGTGGTGAGCTTTGTCTCTTTCTCTTCTTCCTTGTTTTCCTCGATCACCTGTTCAGTGATCGCGTGCGTCGTGACCAGGCTGAGGCGCAGGTTTTGCAGCGTCTGGCCGTGATCGAGAATCATGTAGCGCGACAAGTACAGGCTGCCATCATCCAGTTGAGACGCCTTGATTGCGGACCATCTGCGATTGATGGAATTGGCATCATCAGCCGTGAAACTGCCTTCCAGAACAAGATAAGTCTCCATGCCCAGGCAGGTGGTTGATTCTTCGCACGCTTTGCCTTCGACCGCGAAAATCAGGCCATTGGCATCTTCGCCAACCAGGCCGACGCCCGTGCTCAGATCCTGGGTGACAGTAAAGCCCGCAGATTCGATCACATAGCGCATTTCTGCTTTGGTCACGGAGGTGACGAGTTCAGCATCACGGCTGGTATCCTGGGCCTGCGCGCCGAGGCAAAGTCCCAGAGTCAGCAGACTAGCGGTTATGGTTTTCATAATTGTCCCTCAATCTCTTTTCGCGCGGTGCGCCGGTTTCCGAATCCCAGGCCACGGTCACACTTTCATGACAAAATGGCAAGGAATGGGCAGCGCTGGATTTTGATGAATGCCACCCGAATGGCCCGCTCAGGCTCAGTTGAAATGGCATATGTATTCCTGCAGCCATGATGAAACGCATCATGAAACCTCGAGCAGCCGCGCTTGCCCTTGCGGCGCCTCTGCTCTTCACTGCGCCGGCGCTCGCCGACCAAGGCAAATCGAGCACGCGCGTCAATGGCACGATTTCGATTCAGACCGAGAATGGTGGTCTTCACCTCAATCTCGGCGATCGTGGCTATCGGTCTTATGGCTACAATACTGGTCGTCATTATGGTCACAATAACCGCCGCGATGTACGTCGCATGAAACGCCGGGCCATCCGTGCCTGTCGCCGCGCGATCCGCGCCGAGGCTGATTATCTTGGCTTCCGAGATGTCGACTTTGACGATGGACGTTATGCTGAACGCATCGGCCCTCGCGGCTTCCGTGTGACATTCAATGAGGTCGAATTCGAAGGTCGCCGCCGCGACTTTGAACGCCCGGTCACCTGTATCGTCCGACGCGGCGACGAGGTCCGTCAAATCCACGGTATTCCGCGACGCGGGGACCGAGGACATCGCCGCGGTCATCGCGGGCATCGCGGCTACTACTAGAACCAGCCAGCGATACTTTCAGAATGAAAGGCATAAGACGGGCTTCCCCTCGGGGAGGCCCGTTTTGCCGTTCTGTCGCCTTGCCCTTCGCGAGCGCAGCATTAAAACCCGTGCCAGACGAAGATTTTCGGGGAGGTGAACCCAGATGCAGGACGTGATCGAAGCGCTTGAGGCCCGGCGGGAAAAAGCTCGAATGGGCGGCGGCAAGGCCCGCATTGAACGCCAGCACGAAAAGGGCAAACTGACCGCCCGCGAACGCGTCCAGCTGCTGCTCGATGATGGCAGTTTCGAAGAAACCGACATGTTCGTAGAGCATCGCAGCCACGATTTCGGCATGGAAAAGCAGCGCATCCCCGGCGATGGCGTGGTCACTGGGCTCGGCACCGTGAATGGGCGCCTGGTCTATGTCTTCTCCAAGGATTTCACCGTCTTCGGCGGCTCACTGTCGCTGGCGCAGTCTGAGAAAATCGTGAAGGTCCAGAAGGCGGCGGCGAAAGTCGGAGCGCCGGTCATCGGCATTTTCGACGCCGGCGGCGCGCGCATCCAGGAAGGCGTCGACAGCCTTGCCGGGTATGCCGACATCTTCATGGAGAATGTCCTCTCATCCGGTGTGATCCCGCAAATCTCCGTGATTATGGGGCCGTGCGCCGGCGGCGATGTCTATTCGCCAGCGCTCACGGATTTCATCTTCATGGTGAAGGACACGTCTTACATGTACGTCACCGGCCCGGACGTGGTGAAGACCGTGACCAATGAGGAAGTGACCCACGAAACGCTGGGCGGCGCCTCGGTCCATGCGGCGAAATCCGGCGTTGTCGATGGCGCCTTCGAGAATGATATCGAAGCGCTGACGCAGATGCGGCGCCTAATCGATTTCCTGCCGGGCTCGAACCGCGAAGAACCGCCGGTGCGCCCGAGCTATGATACGATTGAGCGCGAGGATGCCAGCCTCGACACGCTGATCCCGGACAATCCGAACCAGCCCTATGATATGAAAGAGCTGATCGAGAAGACCGTCGATGAAGGCGACTTCTTTGAAATCAGCCCGGCCTTTGGCGCCAATATCATATGCGGCTTCGGCCGAATGGAAGGCTCGACCGTCGGCTTTGTCGCCAACCAGCCGATGACGCTGGCCGGCGTGCTCGACATCGACGCCTCGCGCAAGGGCGCCCGGTTTGTGCGTTTCTGTGACTGTTTCAACATCCCGATTGTCACCTTCGTGGACGTGCCGGGCTTCATGCCGGGCACCAAGCAGGAATATGGCGGCCTCATCAAACACGGCGCCAAACTGCTCTTCGCCTATGCCGAGGCGACGGTACCGAAAGTCACCGTGATCACCCGCAAGGCCTATGGCGGTGCGTATGATGTGATGAGCTCCAAACACCTGCGCGGTGATGTGAACTATGCCTGGCCGACCGCCGAAATCGCGGTGATGGGCGCCAAGGGCGCGGTTGAGATCATCTTCCGCAAGGATATTGGCGACGAGGCCAAGATTGCCGAGCACACACAGAATTACGAAGACAATTTCGCCAACCCGTATGTCGCCGCCCGCAAGGGCTATATCGATGATATCATCATGCCGCACTCAACCCGGCGGCGGGTGGCCAAGGCCTTGCGGACGCTGAAAGGCAAAGAGCTCAGCAATCCGTGGAAGAAGCACGATAATATTCCGCTTTAGATCCGAGCCTTAAAAAAGGCCCTCATCCTGAGCGAAGTCGAAGGATAAAGGGCCGTGCTTCCTGAAAGCCCGCCTCGTCCTTCGACCCTCGATCACGTCGAGGGCAAGCTTCGCTCAGGATGAGGCTAGACTGGACTTGTCGTCTTAATTCACCAGCGTCAGTTGCGAAAGCTGGCTCGCAATCGCGTCATACGCGGCCAACAACTCCGTACCATTGCCAGCGTCGAAGAAGCGGCTGTCATCGCCGGTGCAATTCTTCAGCGTGTTCTTGGCCGAGGTCGGGGCCTGGAAGGCGACGGCATAGATACGGACGCCGGCGTCGCGCATTTTTCCGCACATCTTCTTGGCTTGCGTGTTGCTGTCGCCCATGCCGGGATCATAGCTCATATTGAACTGGCCATCAGTCATCAGGACCACCGCCTTGACCGAGTGCGGCTCGGTATAGGAGAGCGGCGCCGAAGCGGTTGGCCAGACATCATCCCAGTCCGGCGCAACCAGGTACCATGACCAGGCAACGCCCAGGTGACCTGCGGTCATGCCTCCAGCGGTCAGGCTGTCAATTGCAGTGTCAAAGGCGGTCAGGTCATAAGTCAGCGGCAACAGGCTGGAGTCCGGGCAGGACCCGGCCTCGTCGCCGACATATTTGCCAAGCTGCGGCTCATCATCGGTCCAGGCCGCTGTGCCGACGCGCTCTGACACGCAGACTTTGTCGAGGCCATCGCCATCCGAATCATCATTGGCAGGATTGCCCTGGGCTTCATTGCCATACACGCCGGCATTCACCGCTGCTGCATAGCTGACAAAGGAAATCCGCACGCGGTCGCCAGAGGTTGGCGTGATCAACGTGCTAGCGGTTTGCTTGGCCGCCGCTTTCAGGTCGGTCAGCTTCTGACCGTCCATCGAACCGGAAACGTCCAGCATCAAGGCGAGGTCAAGCTTGGTCAGGTTGGCGCGCGCCGTCGACTGGCTCACAGAGTCCATGTCTTCGCGGGTCAGGCCGGCGCCAAGCAAGGTTGGCGTCTTGCACGAGGCCTGGACCATGACAGTGCCAGTCGCGCGGTTCACGGTGACGGTTGAATCCAGGCAAGTGACGTCGCCATGGCGCCCGAGCAGGTTCGCTTTATACGCGCCTTGCGCGATCGCCTCGATTTCAGAATCTGTCTTGGTCGCATCTTCCAGCGCCCGCGCTCCGGCGAGGGAGGCGGCATCGATCGCCGCTTGCAGCTGCTGGTTGGAACTCAGATGGCGTGAACTGTCGATCGCAAATGCGCCCACCAGAAGCAGGGGCACTGAAATCAGTGCAAAAATCATCGCTACATTGCCGCGCGTATTGCGCGCAAAATCTACGCAGGTCGTCCTCATTACGTGTGTCTCCCGAGTGCCATAAGGGCACATCCACGTTGTACTCGCGTAATAGGCGAGCAATCCTCGTGCCAATTCGCGTCTTAGGAATTAAGTAACCTTACTGCGACGGTGAGGGGCCTTGCTGCGGGGGCGTGGATACGGAATAAAAACGCAAATGAATCTGATCTCTGCCTTCAATCAAAGCCTCGAAGTCGTTGCCGAACGGTGCGAAGACGTGGTGCCGCCGGTCTATGCCGAACTGTTCCAGCGTTACCCGCAATTTGAGGACTTGTTCGTCCTCGACACAGATATGGGCGCACGCGGACACATGCTGAACGAAGCGCTGACCATGGCCGAGGGGCTGCTGAATGATGACCCGATCGCGGTAAATTTCGTTTCGGCAGAACGCATGAACCATGAAGGCTATGGCATTGATGATGACGTGTTCGAAGGGTTCTATATTGTCATGGCCAGCGTGTTCAAGCGCCTGGCCGGTGAGGCCTGGTCAGACGATATGACCGCGGCCTGGGTCGCGGTGACCAAAACTGCGGCAACTGCAAAACTTTAAACAGTCTGCATCCAAACGCCGGTTCGTTTGCATCTCTATCTGTAAGCCCGCAAACTGGGCCGTAGATAAGGAAGCAAGATCATGGAAGACGTGTTCATCCCAATTTTTCTGTTCGCCTCGATTGTCGGGGTGATCTGGCTGTTCAGCCACTATAATTACAAAAAGCGCCTGACAGCGCATGAAACCCTGCGCCTGGCCGTCGAGAAGGGACAGGAAGTGTCTCCAGAATTGGTCGAGCGCATGTCCTATCTCAATGATCCGGCAAAGTCCGATCTGCGACGCGGCATCCTCCTGATCGCCTTCGGCCTGGCCTTTATCAGCCTCGGCATGTTGATCCCTCATGATGAGCCGGATGCCTTCCGCGGCATGCTGGGCGTTTCCTCCTTCCCGATCATTCTCGGGGCAGCCTATCTCGGCCTGTGGCGGTTCAGCCACGACTAGTCGCCAGGGCGGAGGGGTACGTGGAGACCACGGATTTAGACCTGGCGCGGGACGCCGCTTCCGGACAGGAGGCGGCGTTTGAAGCCCTGGTCAGACGCTATCAGGGCAAGGTGCGCGGCCTGACCCGGCGCCTGGCCGCGCGGCCGGTCGAAGCGGATGATCTCGCACAGGCGGCGTTTCTGACCGCCTGGCGCAAGATCGGCACCTATCGCGGCGGATCGTTCAAGGCCTGGCTGTGCACGATTGCGTATCGCGAATTCCTGCAGGCGCGGCGCAAGCAGAAGCCAGAGGTCGAGTTTGATGAAGGCGCGCATGTCATCGCATTTGACGTCTCGGCGGCACGCATGGCCGACCACATGGACCTCGACCGGGCGCTGAAGACATTGCCTGAAAACCAGCGCATTTGCGTGGTTCTGTGTGTGGCAGCAGGGCTCAGCCACGCCGAAGCGGCCGGGGCGACAGGATTTCCGCTGGGCACGGTAAAGTCGCACGTCAATCGCGGCGTTGCGGCGCTTCGCAAACAGCTTGCGCCCGGCAATGTGGCGTGATGGAGTAGAGAAGATGGAACACGAAGAGCGATATGAAGACCTGACGGCGCTGTTCGAAGCGCAGGATGACGCCTTGCAAAGCGACGCGTTCGTCGAGCGTGTCATGACGCCGGTCAAGAAGAGATCGCGCTGGCGCACGCCGCTCCTGTTTGGGGCTGGCGGCATCGGTATTGGCGCCGCCCTGTCTCAGATTGGCGGCGTCTGGGACCTGGTAAAATCGCGCGCGCCAGAATTGGACGTGACGTTTGAGGCGGCCCCTGCGGCTCAAATTAATCTCGAGATGCAGTCGATCTGGCTCGTCGCCACGGTCGTGATCGTCGTGGCTTGCGCCGCCATTGTTGCGACCGAGCGCGCCTGATCCAGCTTAAACTGCGCGCCACCTGGCGCAGATGGAGGTCGGCAACAGCCGATCATCATTGGCGTGCGGAATGGCCATTTCGCCCATTTCCATATGGCCGCCCAAGCCGGTGAGCTGGCTGCCGAGCGCCTGTGCCAGCGCGATGTGCGAGAGGCGTACGGCATAGGCTGTCAAAATAATGAAGAGCGGATCGGGCGAGAGCAACGCTCGGACGTTTTCGAGCAGGCCCGGAAGGTCTTCCTCGAACCGCCAGGTCTCATTCTTGGTGCCGCGCCCGAATTTTGGTGGGTCGAGAACGATGGCGTCATAAGTATTGCCGCGGCGGATTTCGCGGGCTGTGAACTTCATCGCATCATCAGCGATCCAGCGGATCGGCGCGGTTTCAAGACCGCTCATCACCGCATAGTCCTTGCCGTAGCCGTTTGATTTCGGGCTGGCGTCCAGATGTGTCACCTCAGCGCCGGCCTGCGCAGCGGCAAGGCTCATCATGCCAGTATAGCCGAACAAGTTGAGCAGGCGGATCTTGCGCCCGGATGCCCGGATTTGGTCCTGCGCGAACGCCCACTGGACGCTATGCTCCTGAAACAGGCCGAGATGCCGAAATGGTGTCCGCCGGGCGTTCAGATGCAGGCCGCGCCACTCCATCGGCCAGGCCTCGGCGGCGGCCGGATTGATCAGGCGCCAATTGCCACGATCATCATCGCCAGCCTTGGCATCGAAACGGGCGTCCGCGTCCCAGCGTTCGACCGGGGTGGTCGGTGTCCAGAAGGCTTGCGGGTCGGGCCGGATGACCGTCTGTTCGCCAAACCGTTCGAGCTTATGGCCATCGCCGCTATCGAGCAGGGCGTATTGGTCTGGATCCCACTGGTCGGCGAGGAAAAGGGTGGAGGACGTGTTCATCATGCAAACCCCCTCTGGCGCCAGCCTTCATAGAGCATGATTGCGGTCGCCTGGGCCAGGTTGAGGCTATCGGCGCCGCCGCGCATCGGGATCAGGCAAAGCGTATCGCATTGGGCTTCGATATGAGGCGGCAGGCCGGCCTGTTCATTACCCATCAGGATCAGGCTGGGTTGGACGAAATCCACGCCGTCATGTCGGCTGTCGCCATTGACGCTGGCAGCAACCATTGAGAGCCCGGCATCCTGTCGCCAGGTGTTGAACTCGGAAAAGCCTGCGCGGGCCAGACGCACGTCGAACAGCGATCCCATCGAGGCGCGCACGGCTTCCACACTGTACGGATCGCAGCATTGCTCGATCAGGATCACACCCGCTGCACCGGCACAGTCGGCCGTGCGCAGGATGGTGCCGAGATTGCCCGGGTCGCGGCATTCATAGAGACCGATCCATAGGCCTGGATGCGCAGCGTCGAGATCGACAAGTGTGAGATCGCGTTGCCGAATGGCTGCAATCACGGCTTGCGGATTGTCCTTTCGAGCAATCGATCCAGCCAGCCGATCCGGCACCTGAAGCACCCGGGCGCCGCGTTGCTGGGCACGCGCACAGAGCGCCCGGACATAGTCGCGTTCGGCCCCGGAATTGGAGATGACAAGGGTTTCGACCTCCCAGTCCTGGGCCATGGCCTGTTCGATCAGACGCGCGCCTTCAGCCAGGAAAAGCCCTGTTTCATTACGGTTTTTCTTGCGCTCTAGCCCCCGCAACCGCTTGATCTGCGGATTGCTGGCTGAGGTGATTTGATCGAAAGATGTCATCATATCCGCCCTGTAACACGCACTTGCCTGATTCCAAGGTATAAGGCAGACCTGAAGCTGTAATGCAGTGCAAGTCAGGGGAGAGACTGCATGAGTGCCTACGATACCATGATTGCTGGCTTGAGCGGCGCGGGCCTCGCGCTGCTGGGCATCATCACGGTGCATGGCACGTCGGAATACCATCTCAATGCTGAGCAGATGTACGGCGCCTTGCAGGGATCTGCAGAAACCGCATTGGAAGAAGCCGGGCAAAGCTGGGCGACGCTGGAACTCAACGGACAACGCGCAATCTTGAGCGGCGCGCCGCCAAGTGTCGAGGCCGCCGAAGCAGCGCGGGTCGCGGTGCTGGAATCATCCGGCAAGGGCGGGATCCTGCAAGGCGGGATCTGGAGCGTCGAAACCCAGTTTGACGAAATTCGCAGCATGCCGACGGTCTCGCCTTATATCTGGCGCGCCATCAAGAGCCCGGACGGGGCGATGATCCTGGTCGGCTCAGCGCCGGATGCAGAGGCGAAGGACGCGCTGGCCGCCTATGCCGCCAATCTATCCGGACAAGCCGCAGACGATCGCGTCCAGCTTGCCCTTGGCGTCCCTGAAGGAGATTGGGCAGCGACGGCGAGGTTCGGCATGGACCAGCTCGCCTTGCTGGACAGCGGCGAAGCACGCCTGACGGATTATGAGTTGCGCTTGAGCGGTATCGCCATGCAGGACACGGCGCGCATTCAGGCCACCGCATCGGTGGCAAACCTGAGCGATCCGTGGCGCGGCGTCCCGGATATTGATGGTCCCAGCCTTTGGAAAGCCGAACATGTCGATGGCACGTTGGTCCTGTCCGGCAGCTGCGAAACGCTCGAAGAGCGTGCGGAAATAGCCGAGATTGCAGCGACTTATTTTGACGGCCCGGTCGTCGATCAGATGACGGTTTCGTCCTCGGAATATGAGCAATGGATACAGGGCGTGCGCCTCGGTCTGCCGCATTTCAGCCAGTTTGAGAGCGGCGAGATGGAGTTCCAGCCAGAGGGGCAGGGTTTCAAATTCGAGGGTGAAGCCACCAGTTCGACTCTGCAATTCCTGCGCGAGGACATGGCGGAACTGGAAGGCGATTATGCCGTCGCAATCGCCGCTGAGACCGTCACCATCGCACTTGATGAAATCTCCGAAGTCGAGCTCAGCGAAGACCCGCTGGAAGCCTGCCAGACCTCGTTCGACCTGATCATGGACGCCAATGCGGTCGTGTTCAATCGCGGCAGTGCCGAGATTTCGCGCGAGAGCGGTGTCACGCTCGACAAGATCATGGCTGTCTCGGCTTTCTGTGCGGACACTCTGCAATTCGAAGTCGGCGGACATACAGATAATTCCGGCGACCGAACGGCCAATGTCACGCTCAGCGAGGCGCGAGCGCAGGCTGTCGCAAACTATATGGCAGCGACAGGATTTGATACCGCGCGCCTTATCGTCCAAGGTTACGGACCCGATCAACCGAAACTCGACAATGCCACGCCAGAAGGGCGCGCGGCGAACAGAAGAATCGAGTTCAAAGTTCAGGAGTGGAACGAGTAGATGCAGTGGCTAATTGCAAACATGTGGATGGCACTGGCGGCTGCGACCGTCCTGGGCCTGTTCTTCGGGTTTTCATTTCGCGGCCTCCTGGTCGGGTCCCGCGTCCGCCGGGCACAAGTTGAACGCGAGATTGCGCGCACGGAGCTGACGCAGACCAAGGCGGAGGTTGAAGCCCTCTACGCCGCGCAGCGCAAACGCAAGGAAGACAATGCCCAGGCTGTCGGCGGCGATGATGGCTTGCAAGCAGAACTGGAAGATCGCGAGACACGCATCTCGGCGCTTGGCGACGAGCTGGCCGCTGCCCGATCCGAACTGGAGCAGCTGAAAACCGAGAATGGCAATGGCGACGGCAATCTTGTCGAAACCGCTGGTGCCGCTGTCGCCGGGGCGGTCGCGGGCGTGGTGCTCTCCGACACGGATCAGGAAGAGCTGACGCAGCTGCGCGATCGCAATACCTGGCTCGAGGAACGCGTCAGTGCCCTCGAAGCCGATATGGCGGCGCCCGTCGCTGCCGCAGCGCCTGAAGCGGGCAACGCGGTGCGCGAGAAACTGCAATGGCAGACCGGATATCTGCGCCAACGTGTCGACGCGCTTGAAGCGAGCATGATCGCCGCGCGGGCGAACGGGGCGAGCGTCGTGGCGGCGCCGGTCGAGGCTGAACCTGAAGAGACGAGCGCGGCCCCCGAGTCCGATGAAGAAATGGCGCGCCTGCGCTGGCGCAATCGCTATCTGGAAGGGCGTCTCGCTTATTTTGAAGCTGGGGAAGCCGAAGCGGCTGAAGCGGCTGAAGCAGTTGAAAACGATCCTGCACCGGAGCCAGAGGTCGAATCGCCGACCGAGGCAGCCGCCGTAGTTGAGCCGGAAGCTGCCGCTGAGCCAGAGCCGGAACCCGCGCCCGCCGAAGCGCCCGCGGAAGAGGCCGCCGATGAGGTGCATCCGTCCGAAGCCATGCTGGCCGAGCTGGAAGGCGTGCAGCCCGAACAGGTCGAGAGGCCAGATGATGGCGGCGACGACCTGACGGCGATTACCGGGATCGGCCCGCGAATCGGCGAAGTGCTCAACGAGCTTGGGATCTTCAAATATGCTCAAATCGCGTCCTGGACGCCGGAGAATGAGACCTGGATCGAGAATCACCTCTCGTTCAAAGGCCGTGTCAGCCGCGAGAACTGGGTCGAACAGGCCAAGGGTTTGATGGCTGAATGACGCGCTGCTGTGCGCTTCATGGAGCATTCAGGTGACGCGTGCGAAATTCTATGCGAGCATTCGCTTAACCATGGTTGTGGCTGGGTGAGATCAGCGCAATTTTGCTGGGAAAAGGGAGACTGGTGAATGGATAAACCACTGATTACAGAAGAAATGATCGAAACTGGCGATCGCATCAATGCGCCGCGTGATTTTCTCGACAAAGCCCCGCGCATTCGCATGTCGCGTCGCGGGATCATCAAGGGACTGGCCTGTGGGACGATCGTGCCGATTGTGACCGGTTGTTCGACCAATCCGGTGACCGGCGAGCAGCAATTGATCCTGCCCGGTTTTGACAATGCATCGCTCGCGGCGATGTCGACGACTGCCTGGTCCGAGATGAAGAAACAAACGCCGCAAACCGGTGACAGTCGTTTGCGCAACCGCGTCCTGACAACCTGGGACCGTACCGCGAAAGGGCGGTCCGCGGCGCTCAAGGACAAGTACAACCAGGACGTCGCCTATGTGCCGAATGAGTGGGAAGTCGCCGTCTTTGATACGGACGACATCAACGCATTCGTGATGCCGGGCCAGCAGGTTGGCGTCTATCGCGGCATTACCGAACTGACCGAGAATGATGACCAGTTGGCCTCCATCCTCGGCCACGAGGCAGGCCATATTGATGGCCGCCACTCGGCCGCGCGTGCATCTGCACAGGTCACGGCTCAAGTGGCCATGGTCGCAGGTCAGGTTGCGATCGCGCAGTCGGATGAGCTCAGTCAGTATGGCGGCGCGTTGGCCGCCCTGGGCGGCGCCGCAATTCAGTTTGGCGTTCTGCTGCCTTATAGCCGCAATCATGAATTGCAGGCCGACAAGCTCGGCGTCGATTACATGCACAAGGCGGGCTATGACGTTACTCAGGCGCCGCGCTTGTGGGAACTGATGGACAAGAAGAGCGCGGGCAATCGCCCACCGGAATTCATGTCGACCCACCCGGATCCGGGCCGGCGTCGCAATGAGCTGATCAATTATATCAACGCCAATGGCTACGCCTTCATCTAAGGCCAGCGATGGCAGGCAAAACAAAACCCGCGGTTGTCATGGCCGCGGGTTTTTCATTTAAACAAGCCTATAAAGCGCGACAGCGCACGCCGGTGAGTTCCGTTTTTTCACCAGTGTCGACGCGTTCGGCATAACAAGCCTCGCCGATCATCAACAGGTTGAACTGCGTCGGAGCTGCCGGGCTGCGGGTCTCGTGCTCGCCGAGCGGCGGTGGCAGAACCGACACTTGCGACTGTCCAGTCGGATCGCCCGCGCCGAGCGTGACCATGCCGACCCCCATGGCATCGGCGAGGTGCGCTTTCACTGCGGCCATGGTTTCTTCGGACGCGTCGACCAACACGGCCGGAACCGTCGGTGTGTTATGTTGGCAGGCGCCCAAGAACAGAGCGCTGAGGCCTGAGGCGAGGACTCGATGGATCATGGCTGCCTCATATCACGATTATTGGCGAGGAAGTCTTCTTCCGGCGTTTTCGTCGTGCTGGCAACTTCGCCAGGCGTGCCTTTGGCGACGACAATGTCGGGGGTCACTTTCGGTGAAACGGTCGGGCAAGTGCCATCGACACGGTATTGCAAGGCGGCCGCCAGCATGCCTTCGTTCGCGTCGCCCAGCTCTGTATTGAGATCGTCCGCGACGACGCAACCAGAGACGCGTTCGCCGAAGGCTGCACTGGAATTGCCGGGAATGAAGCCATCCGTGTAGTCACCAAAGCCTTTATCATTCACGCCCTGAAACTGGATCGTATAATAGGTGCGACCGCAATTGTCGGTTGGATAAAAGCCGAACGGCTTCCCGCATGTATTGCCTCCCGGCGTTGCCGATCCGGGGCTTCCGAACAGGACGATTTCGACATCGATGCCGCGCAGGCCGTTGATGACCGCTTCGCTGGCGCTGCAGGTGCCCTCGGTAGCGAGGATGAACACACGGTTGAGGTCGAGATCGTTGAGCGGCGTTCCATTGGCGAGCGAGAACCCGACGCCGGTGCTGACAAACTCGATCGGAGCATTGAAGGCGCCGGTGACCGGGTTGTTGTTGCCGGCATTTGAATTGAACTGCAGCAATTCGAACGTCTTGCCATTCGTGCGCGTCGGACCGGCAATCATGTATGAGAGCTGTGACGCCACGGTGAGCAGGCCGCCGCCATTATAGCGCAAATCCAGCACCAGATCGGTGACACCGGCATTGTCCATGGCCGTGATGGCATTGGCAATGTCGGCTTCAGAAGAGAATGGGCTGAACGTATTGAACAGGATATAGCCGACATTTCCCGTCGCGGTGTTGATGATCGCGGTGCGGTTGACCGGCTGTTGAGCAATGTCCGCGGATGTCACCGTGACGGTGCGCGAGGCGCCGCCGGGTTCCTGGATTCTGAATGTATGCATCTCGCCCGCATTTTGCGGGAACAGACCAGCATTCAGCGCATTCACATCCGCTTGCGATCCGCCATTCACGAGGTCGACCCCATCGACTTCCAGAATGCGGGCCCCGCGCACGAAGTTTGGCTGCCCACTGACGATTTGTGACGCAGGCGAATTCGGTTCGGTATACCGCACGCGATAGTCGCGCGGCACTGAATTCGAGAACACGATCAGACTGAGACCATACCCAGCCGTCGCTGTTGAGTTCCGACGTTCGAGGAAGTCTGCTGTGCTCTCGCTGAAATGAAAATCATCCTTGTCTTCGCCGGATGGTGTCACCGCCGTCGTCTTGAGCTGATCGAAATAGGTGACACGATTGCTGAAAGTCGCCGGGTTGCGGTCGGTGACTTCATTGTTCCAGAGATAAGTTTCCTCGGTCCAGGAGCGTAGCCAGAACATCTCTTCGAGCAGTGTCCCGGCCTGGTCTGGAAAAGCGTTGCCTTCAATGTCGACACCGCTTCTCGGCGCCTCGCATTGATCTTTGAACGTGCTCGCAGGTTCGAACACGTTCTGGGTCCAGGTCGGGCCCTGACTCGGCGGCGGTGGCGGCGGTGGAGGTGGCGGTGAGACGGTTGACGGTGGCGGACTGCTGCCGCCGCCTCCGCCGCCGCATGCCGCAAGGACTGCGCTGCCGGCTATGATTGCGACTGTTTTCGAAATAGTTGCGACCTTAGATTTCGCCATGAACTCCACACTCCAATAAAGTTCGTGTTCTTCCCTTTCCGTATTGGCACCACAGGGTAGTGGTTGGTTGCAACCACAATCTTCACAAGATGAAGCAAATTTGATCTGGCTGAGGCAGTTGCTGCGGTTGACCATGCCCTTTGAAAGTGCTTTAGGCCGCGTCTTGTTCGCAAGAACATTAAAACCGTTTGTGGGAGGGGCCGTCAGCCCGAACCACGAACCCTCTAAACCCTGGCGTCTGGATCGAAAGACCACCAGACACCACAATTGCCAGAGAGGCTATCATGGCGAAGAAACTGCTGGGGCAGCTTAAGCTCCAGATTCCTGCCGGTGCTGCAAACCCGTCGCCCCCCGTTGGGCCGGCGCTCGGCCAGCGCGGAATCAACATTATGGAATTCTGTAAGGCCTTCAATGCGAAGACCGAAAAGATGGAGAAGGGCCTGCCACTGCCCGTCGTCATCGATTATTATCAGGACAAGTCCTTCACCTTTATCGTGAAGACCGCGCCTGCGTCTGTCCTGCTGAAGAAAGCTGCAAAGCTGAAAAAAGGCAGCCAGGAGCCAGGTCGCGCCGTCGCCGGGTCTGTGACCAAAGCGCAATGCCGCGAAATCGCGGAAGCGAAAATGGTCGACCTGAACGCAAACGATCTCGATCAAGCAACCAAGATCATCGAGGGCTCTGCCCGTTCGATGGGTCTCGAAGTGGTAGGGTAAGAGCATGGCTGGAAAACGTTATCGCGCCGCTGCTGAAGCGATTGAAGCCGATGCGATGTACAGCGTCACGGACGCTGTGAAGCTGGTAAAGTCGAACGCGACATCGAAGTTTGATGAAACCGTCGAAATCGCCGTCAATCTTGGCGTCGACCCGAAATATGCTGACCAGATGGTTCGCGGCGTTGTCTCGCTGCCATCCGGCACCGGTAAAGACGTACGTGTGGCTGTGTTTGCCCGCGACGCGAAAGCCGAAGAAGCAAAAGAAGCTGGCGCCGAGTTTGTTGGTGCTGAAGACCTGATGGAAGAAATTCAGAACGGCAAGTCTGACTTCGATCGCGTCATTGCCAGCCCGGACATGATGTCTGTTGTTGGTCGCCTCGGTAAAGTACTTGGCCCACGCGGCCTGATGCCAAACCCGAAAGTCGGTACGGTCACGCCAAATGTTGGCCAGGCTGTCAAAGACGCCAAAGGCGGTTCGGTTGAGTTCCGGGTCGAGAAGTTCGGCATCATCCACGCTGGCATCGGCAAGGCTTCTTTCACTGAAGATGCGATCGAGAAGAACGTTCGCGCCTTCATCGAAGCGCTGCTGAAAGCCAAGCCATCAGGCGCCAAAGGCACCTACATGAAAAAGATCGCTCTGAGCTCCACCATGGGCCCAGGCGTTGCGATCGACACGGCTGACGCGATCCCAGGCTAAGCCGACATCGCACGCTTATAAAAAAGGCCCGCTGGAATGATCCGGCGGGCCTTTTTCTATGTTGAACGGCGCGGCCTATTCAGCTTGCTGCGGGCCATTGAATTGGCGCGCGAAGAAATCATCCTTCACCCAGAGTGGTCGTTCGTCGGCATTGGCGAGAGTCAGCGCGATGCGCGCATTGATCTCGGCAAAATTCGCTGCGGCGGCGAAACTGATCGAGTTGTCCATATCATCAGACGGGCGATGATAATTGGTGGCGAAATGCTCGGCCCAGGCAGCGTCGCCGCCATTCTCGGTGCCGGTGGCGAGGAAGATGGAGGGCACGCCGATCTCGACCAGGCGGAAATGGTCCGACCGCGTGAACAGGCCCTGGTCCGGGAATGGGTCAGGGCTGAGCTGCATACCCATCTCGCTGGCGGCGGAGCTGACAGCAGCGGCGATCGTCGAGCGATCTGAGCCAAACGCCACGACGTCCTCGAACTCATAGGTCAGAACCGGCATGTCGAGATTGACATTGCCGACCAGGCGCGCCGGATCGACGGTTGGGTTCTGCGCAAAGTACTGCGCCCCGAGCAGGCCTTTTTCTTCGGCTGTCACGATCAGCAGCATGACCGAGCGCCGCGGGCGCTCGCCTTCCTGCATCATGCGGGCAACTTCGAGCAGGGTGGACACACCAGCAGCATTGTCGAGCGCACCATTATTGATCTTGTCGTCTTCGAAGGATTTGGACACGCCAATATGATCCAAGTGCGCGGTCAGCACGATGATCTCGTCTTTGAGGTCCGGGTCGCTGCCCTCGATCAGGCCGATGACATTGTCGGACTCGACCGTGTCGAGCGCGGAGTTTTGGGTCATGCTGATCTGGTAGGGCAGATCAAATCCGGCGACTGCGCCGCCTTCAGCCTCAGCTGCCGTCATGATCGCGTCAAAATCCTGACCAGCGCCTTCCAGGAGCTTGCGCCCGCCCGCCATGGAGAGGTAGCCGCTCGCGCGAACGCCTGGCGCGCGGGAAAATGCCGAACCATCTGGGCGGAGCCAGCTCATGCTGGCAGATTCCAGACGCCCTTCGCCAACCAGACGAGCGAATGAATAGACGGTCTCGCGCGTTGGCGTTTCGAGCGATACGATGCCTATCGCGCCGCGTTTGGAGGCCTCTGCCGATTTTTGGGATCCATAATAGGCCCGCTCTTCGGTTTGGATGCCTTTCGGTGTGCCACTGAACATGACGACAATCTTTCCGTCGACATCCAGGCCTTCATAATCGTCGCGGCCAAGATCAGGCGCGACGATGCCGAACCCGACAAACACTGCTTCCGCGCTTACAGTCGCGCTATCCGCCCGCGTCGAGCCGTACATGACATAGTCGACATTCTCTTCCAGGCTGAGCGCATCGCCGGTTTCTGTATTGGCGATATTGAGGGCCAGTTCGTCTGCGACGCGATAGCTGCGGCGCAGCGGGACGGTCTGGAAATAGCTGCCATCCGTGCCGGCCGGTGCGACGCCGAGATCGGCCATGCGCCCCGCCACATATTGCGCGGCCGCGTCATAGCCGGGCGTGCCCGCTTCGCGACCTTCCAGCTCATCGCTGGCGAGGAAGCGCATGTCGGCTTCGATATTGTCTGCATCGGGGGACAGCGCAACTGTGGTCTGCCCCGCTTCAATCGGCTCGCTCGTCGGTGGTGTTTCGGTGGCTTGCTGGCAGGCGCTCGCCAGCATGACCAATCCGAGTGTCAGTCCAAGCTTCTGTTTCATGATGTTCAGCCCTTTGGTGATTTTGCCGCCAGATGATCGATCAGGCCGGTCTTTGTCCAGAGGGCAACGTGCATTGCAATTTGTAACAATTGCGTCAGGTTGGCGGCCGGAGGATCTGAACATGAAAACATCAGCGCTGGGGATGGTCTTGCTCGCACTGGCGACCGCATGTGCGGCGCCGACGGAAGAGGCATCAGGAACCAATAGTGGAGACCGCGTGGTGATTTATCCTGCCGATGCGGTGATCACCATGGTGTCGGATGAGGTTGCGGGCGCCGTTGCCGTCGAAGGCAATCGCATTGTCGCCGTGGGGACGCGTGACGCTCTGGAGGCACAGTTTTCCGGGGCTGAGGTGGATGAGGCTTTTCTCGGCAAGACGATCGTGCCGGGTCTGATCGATCCGCATGTTCATATGGCGCTGTCCTCGCTGCAATATGCAACCCCGCTGACGCCGCCCTGGCCGATGGCGACACCCGACGGAATGGTGCGCGGCCTGCCGACGCGTGAGGCTTTCTTCACACGGTTGGCCGAGATTGACGCCGAGGCTCCCGCGGGCGAGCCGCTCATCGTCTACGGCTTTCACAATCTGGTTCACGGCGATCTCACCAAGGCGGATCTGGACGGTGTGACGACCGACCGTCCGCTGGTCATCTGGCATTATTCAAGTCACGATTTTTACCTCAACTCGGCAGCGCTTGCCTGGGCTGGAATTGATGCCTCCTGGCACGATCAGTTCGAGGGCGTTGATCTGGATGAGGATGGCGAGTTGACCGGGCGCATCTATGAGGATGCGATCGGGGCCTTGCTGCAGACGCTCGGACCGATTCTGCTCGCACCAGACCGGCTGTCTCGAGGATTGGAAGGGTTTTCCGGCTTGCTGCGCGCCGGCGGCGTCACGACAGTTGCCGATCTCGGATACGGGATTTTCACGCTCCCGATCGAGAACGCGAATATCGGCGCCAATTGGCAATCGCTAGATCATGCCGGGTACCGTCTTTACCTGGTGCCAGAACACCGCGCCTTCGATCACGCCTTTGGCGACGCGCGCGTGGAGACCATTCTCGGCATGATTGATGGTGAGATTGCCACGCCGGCGCCGGTCCTGCCTCAGGTGAAGTTCTTCACGGACGCCGCCTATTATTCGCAGACCATGCGCGTCTCCGAGCCGGGTTATCTCAGCGGGCAGTCGGCGGGAACACAGGGCCTGTGGGTGATGCAGCCGGAGGAGATCGCACCGACCATTCAGCCATATTGGGATGCCGGACTGGCGGTGCGCATTCACTCGAATGGCGATGCAGCTCAAGGGGCGACGCTGGATGCACTTGAAACCCTGCGCCCGTCGGCACCGGATCGCGCCTTCATCTTCGAACATGCCGGGCTGTTCTCGCCGGAGCAGGTCGCGCGTGCCGCAGACCTCGGCGCCGGAATCTCCGCAGCCAGTCACTATGTCTTCTATCTCGGTGAGGCCTATCAGTCGCCACTCGGGCCGGATCGCGGTGACTGGATCCTGCCGCTGGCCAGTCTCAGCGCATCCGGTGTGCCCGTGACCTTGCACTCAGATGCTCCTTTGGCGCCACCCTTGCCCTTGCGCGCCGCGAGCGTGCACATGACGCGCGCCACCCGGGAAGGGCCGGAGCTGACGCCGTCAGAGAAATTGTCAGCGCAGGAAGCGCTGGAATCGATCACCATCGACGCGGCCAATGCGCTCGGTCTGGAGGCCGAGATTGGCAGCATTGCACCCGGCAAACTTGCCGACTTCACAATCCTGGAGTCGAACCCGCTTGAGACCCCGGGTGAGGGGTGGGGGGACATCACGGTTTGGGGCGTCGTCCTCGACGGTGAGAAGCGCCCGGTGACTGTGAACTAAAAGAAAAATCAGCAACGCCTTGACTTTTCTGATTTTAGGGGTTGCGCCCCTGTGGATCAAAGGTTAAGGAACGCGGCTTGCGGGAGATTGGCGATTCGTCGGTCTCCCGTTTCCTGTCCGAGACCATGGGTGGCTTATTTTTAAGTGTAAATCCCTTGATAGACGGGGTGAGGCAGGTTGGTCTGCGGGTTTCCGCAGTTCGGCTGGTCTGCCAGGCCCTGGGCAGGCGCTGGAGGCAGCGTCTTGACGCCGCCAAAGGCAATCCCAGGCGCCCGGATGGTCCGGTCGCCTTATTGTAAGGAGATCCGTAATGGATAGAGCCGGAAAAGCCGAAGCCATCAAAACGCTCGAGGGCGTTATTGCTGACTCCGGCAGTGTCATCGTGGCACGCTATACCGGTCTGACAGTTGCGGAAATGACTGAGTTTCGTGGCATGTTGCGTGAGCAAGGTGCGACAGCGAAGGTGGTCAAGAACCGTCTCTTTAAGAAAGCGCTCGATGGAAAAGGTGGCGACGCAGCAAACGCGCTGTTCGCAGACCAGACCGTCATCGCTTACGCAGAAGATCCTGTGGCTTCGGCCAAAGCAGCTTCTGAGTACGCCAAGGAAAACGAGAAACTCGTAATCGTTGGCGGTCTTATGGGCGACGAGGTACTTGATACGGCGGGTGTGGAAGCACTCTCCAAAATGCCATCTCGCGAGGAACTTATTGCAACTGTTGTTGCCCGCCTCATGGGGCAGGCAAGCCAGATCGCTCAGCGCGTTACAGCGCCCGGGCAGCAGCTGGCCGGTGCAATCAATGCGATTGGCGAGCAAGCAGCGGCATAGGTCGGACCCCAAACTTAAGATCAACCAAACACCCTCAACCCTTAAAGGACATCAGAACAAATGGCTGATATCGCAAAACTCGGTGATGAGCTTCTCGGCCTCACCATCATGGAAGCAAAAGAGCTCAACGACTATCTCGAAGAGCGTGGCATCAAAGCGGCTGCTGCAGTTGCAGTAGCAGGCCCAGCTGGCGGCGGTGACGCTGGCGGCGCAGCTGCAGAAGAGAAAGACGAGTTCGACGTCATTCTGACGGCTGGCGGCGACAAGAAGATCAACGTTATTAAAGTTGTTCGCGAAGTCGTTTCTGGCCTCGGCCTGAAAGAAGCGAAGGAGCTCGTTGAAGGCGCTCCTAAGCCAATCAAAGAAGGCGTGTCGAAAGACGAAGCTGAAGAAATCAAGAAGAAGTTCGAAGAAGCCGGCGCAACCGTCGAGCTCAAGTAAGGCTTCTGCCCCGCATGGGGTGAGTAAAGTACGGGTTGGTGTTCGCGCGAGGCGCCAGACCGTAGAAGATAAGCGCGGCAGGGTCGGTTGGCCTTGCCGCGTCCTCGCGTTTCAGGCGACACGCCGCTCTGGCCCCTCGGGTCTCGCGGCACAAAACGGAAGACAAGATGGCACTCTCTTTCACGGAAAAGAAACGCATCCGCAAATCCTTCGGCAAAATTCCCGAAGCCATCGATATGCCAAACCTCATCGAGGTTCAGCGCTCCTCATATGAACACTTCCTTCAGATGCACACGCCACAGGCCGAGCGGACCGATGATGGTCTCGGCGGTGTGTTCAAGTCTGTGTTCCCGATCATTGATTTCAATGAGCGGGCTTCACTGGAGTATGTGTCTTATGAGTTCGAGCCGCCGAAGTTCGACACAGAAGAATGCATGCAACGTGACCTGACTTATGCGGCGCCTTTGAAAGTGCGCCTGCAGCTGGTCGTGTTCGACATTGACGAAGACACTGGCGCCAAGTCAGTCAAGGAAGTCAAAGAGCAAGAGGTCTATCTCGGCGATATCCCGCTGATGACCAATAAAGGTACGTTCATCGTGAACGGCACCGAGCGCGTAATCGTAAGCCAGATGCACCGGTCGCCAGGTGTGTTCTTCGATCACGACAAGGGCAAGACGCATTCGTCTGGCAAATTGCTCTTCGCCGCCCGGATCATTCCTTACCGTGGCTCATGGCTCGATTTCGAGTTTGACGCCAAGGACGTCCTGAACGTCCGCATCGACCGTAAGCGCAAGCTGCCAGCGACCACGCTGATGATGGCGCTCGGCTATGATGCCGACCAGATCCTCGACATGTTCTACACCCACTCGATCTATCGTCTGGATAAGAAGGGGTGGATCACAGCGTTCAAACCTGAGAGCTGGAAAGGCGTGAAGCCGACCTTTGACCTGGTTGATGCCAAGTCTGGCAAAGTTATCGCACCTGCCGATCGCAAGATCACGGCGCTGGCGGCCAAGCGCATTGTTGAGGGTGGCACCGAAGAGCTGCTGCTGCCAACCACCGCGCTGGAAGGCAAGTTCCTGGCGCGTGACATCGTCAACCGCAAGACCGGTGAAATCTACGGCGAGTCTGGTGACTTGCTGGAAGAAGAGCTGCTGGCCGAGCTGCGTGAGCAGAACGTCAAGGCGATCGAAATTCTCGACGTCGACAATGGTGGCCGTGGCCCATGGCTGCGCAACACGCTGAAAGCGGACAAGAATGACACCCGCTTTGAGGCGCTGTCTGACATTTACCGTGTCATGCGCCCAGGTGAGCCGCCAACCCAGGAAGCCGCGGACGCGCTGTTCAACCAGCTGTTCTTTGATGGCGAGCGTTATGATCTCTCGGCTGTTGGCCGGGTGAAAATGAATACGCGCCTGAAAGTGGCCGTGCCGGGGTATGAGCCGGCGGAAGATACTGAGCGCACGCTGCGCAATGACGACATCATTGGTGTCGCCAAGGTCATCCTCGACCTGAAGGATGGCAAAGGCGAAGTCGACGATATCGATAACCTTGGTAACCGCCGGGTCCGCTCGGTTGGTGAGCTGATGGAAAACAATTACCGCATCGGTCTCGTTCGCATGGAGCGGGCGATCAAGGAGCGTATGAGCTCTGTTGATATCGATACGGTTATGCCGAACGATCTGATCAATGCGAAACCGGTCGTTGCCTCTGTGCGCGAATTCTTCGGGTCCTCGCAGCTGTCTCAGTTTATGGACCAGACCAACCCGCTATCAGAAATTACGCACAAGCGTCGTCTCTCTGCGCTTGGCCCAGGTGGTCTGACGCGCGAACGTGCAGGTTTCGAAGTCCGAGACGTGCACCCGACCCATTATGGTCGGATCTGCCCGATTGAGACACCGGAAGGCCCGAACATTGGTCTGATCAACTCGCTCGCCACGCATGCGCGCGTGAACAAGTATGGCTTCATTGAAAGCCCGTACCGCAAGGTCGAGAAGGGCAAGCTTACCGATGAGGTTGTCTACCTCTCGGCAATGGAAGAGCAGCTCTACAAGATCGCTCAGGCCAACACCCAGGTCGATGGCAAGGGTGAGCTGATCAACGAATTTGCCAATGCCCGTGTCAACGGCGAGGCGATGCTCGTGCTGAAAGAAGACGTTCAATATATGGACGTGTCGCCGAAGCAGGTTGTTTCGGTTGCGGCGGCGCTCATTCCATTCCTCGAGAATGACGATGCGAACCGCGCGTTGATGGGTTCGAACATGCAACGTCAGGCCGTGCCGCTGGTGCAAACCGATGCGCCACTGGTCGGTACCGGTATGGAAGCGGTCGTGGCTCGCGACAGCCGCGCGGCAGTTGTTGCCTCGCGTGGCGGTGTCATCGAGCAGGTTGACGGCGTCCGGATCGTTGTCCGGGCCACCGAAGACCTCGAAGGCAAGTCCGGCGTTGATATCTATCGCCTGTCCAAGTTCCGCCGTTCGAACCAGAACAGCTGCATCAACCAGCGCCCGATTGTTAAAGTGGGCGATGTGGTCAAGAAGGGCGACATCATTGCTGATGGCCCGTCGACGGACCTTGGTGAGCTGGCGCTCGGCCGTAACGTGCTCGTCGCGTTCATGCCGTGGAACGGCTATAACTTCGAAGACTCGATCCTGATCTCTGAGCGCATTGTGCGTGACGACGTCTACACCTCGATCCACCTGGAAGAGTTCGAGATCGCTTCGCGCGATACCAAACTTGGACCGGAAGAGATCACCCGTGACATTCCAAATGTCGGCGAAGAGGCTCTGCGGAACCTCGACGAAGCCGGTATTGTAGCAGTTGGTGCTGAGGTCAAAGCTGGCGACATCCTCGTCGGCAAGGTGACGCCAAAAGGCGAAAGCCCGATGACGCCGGAAGAAAAACTCCTCCGCGCGATCTTTGGTGAGAAAGCCTCTGATGTTCGTGACACGTCAATGCGTGTGCCTCCGGGCGATGCTGGAACGGTTGTCGAGGTCCGGGTGTTCAACCGCCACGGCATCGACAAGGACCAGCGCGCGCTGCAAATCGAGCGCGAGCAGATCGAACAGTTGCAAGAAGACAAGGAAGACGAGCAGTCTATCCTCGAGCGCAACACCTATGATCGCCTGCGCAAGACGCTGACCAACAAGGAAGCTGCAGCAGGGCCGAAAGGCTTCAAGACCGGCAAGATCACAGCCGGGTCTCTCGAAGAACTGAGCGATCGCGACCTGTGGGAAATCGCGCTGAAGTCTGAAAAGGCTCAAGCCGAGATTGACCGTCTGCGCGAGCAGTTCGACGAAGCCATTCGCGAGCTTGAAGCCCGCTTCAATGACAAGGTCGACAAGGTCCAGCAGGGCGACGATCTGCCTCCGGGCGTGATGAAAGTCGTCAAAGTCTTCCTGGCCGTGAAGCGCAAGCTTCAGCCTGGGGATAAGATGGCGGGTCGCCACGGCAACAAAGGGGTGATCTCGAAGATCAACCCGATGGAAGACATGCCATTCCTCGAGGATGGTACGCCGGTCGATATCGTGCTCAACCCACTCGGCGTTCCATCGCGGATGAATGTTGGACAGATTCTCGAAACCCACCTCGGTTGGGCCGCTGCCGGTCTCGGCAAGCTGGTGACGGAATCGCTGGAAGAATGGCATGCCAACAATGACGGCAAGGCCCTGCGCAAGACGCTTCAAACCGTCTATGGCAAGGACGAGCCGCTGCCAGACACCGATGAAGAGCTGGCAGAGCTGGCGGGCAACCTGAAGAAGGGTGTGCCATTCGCAACACCGGTCTTCGATGGCGCGCGCGAGCCGGACATTGTCGAGATGCTGGAACGCGCCGGCCTTGATGGGTCGGGTCAGTCGGTCGTCTATGATGGCCGCACCGGCGAACAGTTCACGCGTCCGGTTACGGTCGGGTACAAGTACCTTCTCAAACTGCACCACCTGGTCGACGAGAAGATCCACGCCCGGTCGACTGGTCCATACTCACTGGTCACGCAGCAGCCTCTGGGCGGCAAAGCCCAGTTCGGTGGTCAGCGCTTCGGTGAGATGGAAGTCTGGGCTCTGGAAGCCTATGGCGCCGCGTACACGCTGCAGGAAATGCTCACCGTTAAGTCGGATGACACAGCCGGCCGCGCGAAAGTGTACGAAGCCATCGTTCGCGGTGATGACACGTTCGAAGCCGGTATTCCGGAAAGCTTCAACGTGTTGATCAAAGAGATGCGGTCACTCGGCCTGAATGTCGAGTTGATCGGAGACAATGACGGAGACTCAAACGTGGCGGCTGAATAGCCGTCACACCTTGAAAGAGGACAGTAGAGTTAACAGGTTCACGGGTCGGTTTTCGGCGGGGAAATCGACCAAACCCTCCCAAGGAGTGGAAACATATGCGCCAAGATGTAGCCAGCATTTATCGTCAAAAAGAAGAAGTTCCGACTTTCGACGCAATCCGGATCACGATTGCCAGCCCGGAGAAGATCCGCGGTTGGTCTTCCGGTGAGATCAAGAAGCCGGAGACCATCAATTACCGGACGTTCAAGCCAGAGCGTGACGGCCTGTTCTGTGCCCGGATCTTCGGGCCGATCAAGGACTATGAGTGTCTTTGCGGCAAATATAAGCGGATCAAGTATCGCGGCATTATCTGTGAGAAATGCGGCGTCGAGGTTACGCTCGCAAAAGTGCGCCGGGAGCGTATGGGACACATTGAGCTGGCCTCGCCGGTAGCTCACATCTGGTTCCTGAAATCCCTGCCATCCCGCATCGCGACGCTGCTCGACATGACGTTGAAAGACGTTGAGCGCGTGCTGTACTTTGAGAGCTATGTCGTCACCGAACCTGGACTGACCCCGCTCGAGCCAAAGCAGATGCTGACTGAAGAAGAGTATATGGATCTTCAGGACGAGCACGGCGAAGATGCCTTCACCGCGATGATTGGTGCCGAAGCGGTCAAGGAGATCCTCGAGGGGCTCGACCTCGACCTGCTCGCCGACACGCTGCGTGAAGACCTGGCCGAATCCACGTCTGAACTGAAGACGAAGAAATATTCCAAGCGTCTGAAAGTCGTTGAGGCCTTCCTCGCGTCAGGTGCCAAGCCAGAGTGGATGATCCTGAACGTCGTTCCGGTTATTCCGCCAGACCTGCGCCCGCTGGTGCCGCTGGACGGTGGCCGCTTTGCGACCTCTGACCTGAACGATCTCTATCGCCGCGTGATCAACCGGAACAACCGTTTGAAGCGCCTGATGGAACTGCGCGCACCTGACATCATCATCCGCAACGAAAAGCGGATGCTGCAAGAGTCCGTCGACGCCTTGTTCGACAATGGTCGCCGCGGCCGGACGATAACCGGGACCAATAAGCGCCCACTGAAGTCGCTGTCCGACATGCTGAAAGGTAAGCACGGTCGTTTCCGTCAGAACCTGCTCGGTAAGCGCGTCGACTATTCTGGTCGCTCGGTCATCGTGGTTGGCCCGAACATGAAGCTTCACGAGTGTGGTCTTCCGAAGAAGATGGCGCTCGAGCTGTTCAAGCCATTCATCTATGCCCGCCTCGACGCCAAGGGCCTGGCCGGTACGGTCAAGGCGGCGAAGAAACTGGTTGAGAAAGAGAAGCCAGAAGTCTGGGATATCCTGGAAGAGGTCATCCGTGAGCACCCGGTTCTGCTGAACCGTGCGCCGACGCTGCACCGTCTTGGCATCCAGGCGTTCGAGCCGAAACTGATCGAAGGCAAGGCGATCCAGCTTCACCCGCTGGTTTGTGCCGCGTTCAACGCTGACTTTGACGGTGACCAGATGGCCGTGCACGTGCCGCTGAGCCTCGAGGCCCAGCTGGAAGCGCGCGTCCTGATGATGTCGACCAACAACATCCTCTCGCCAGCCAATGGCAAGCCGATCATCGTGCCGTCTCAGGATATTGTTCTGGGTCTTTACTACCTCTCGCTCGACAAGCCGAACGAGCAGGGTGAAGGCATGGTCATCTCTGACATGGCGGAGCTGGAGCACGCGCTGAATTCCGGCATGCTGTCCATGCACGCCAAGATCAAGGCGATGTACCACACCAATGATGAGAACGGCGAGCCATTGTCGAAAGTTATCGACACGACACCTGGCCGTTTCATGATCGCTGACATTTTCCCACGTCACCACAGAATCGATCCTGAGAACCTTCTCAACGAAGTGATGGTGAAGAAGAATATCGGGAAACTGATCGACGAGGTCTATCGCCACTGCGGTCAGAAAGCGACCGTGATCTTTGCTGACCGCCTGATGGGACTTGGTTTCCGTGAAGCGGCGAAAGCCGGCATTTCGTTCGGCAAGGACGATATGAAAATCCCGGCCGCGAAAGTGAAACTGGTCGAGCAGACCAAAGAGCAAGTGTCTGAGTATGAGCGTCAATATGCTGACGGTCTGATCACCCGTGGTGAGAAGTACAACAAGGTTGTTGACGCCTGGTCGACCTGTACCGACAAAGTCGCGGACGCGATGATGGACGCTGCCGGTGAAGCCGACACGGACAAGAAAACCGGACGTCAGGAAGAAACCAACTCGGTCTTCATGATGGCGCATTCCGGTGCGCGTGGTTCGAAGAACCAGATGAAACAGCTGGCGGGTATGCGCGGCCTGATGGCCCGTCCGGATGGCTCGATTATCGAGACGCCGATCATCTCGAACTTCAAAGAAGGTCTGACCGTTCAGGAATACTTCAACTCCACCCACGGTGCCCGTAAGGGTCTGGCTGACACGGCGTTGAAAACCGCGAACTCAGGTTACCTGACGCGTCGTCTGGTCGACGTGGCACAAGACTGCATCGTTACCGAAGACGACTGCGGAACCGATCAGGGCATCGAGCTGTTCGCTGTCATGGAAGGCGCCGATGTCGTGGTCTCTCTGAGCGAACGTATTCTTGGCCGGACCACTGGCGAAGATGTCAAAGCACCGAAGTCGGATGAGCTGATCGCACCTGCGAACACCTATATCGACGAAGCGCTGGCCAAGAAAATCGAAGATGCGGGCGTTGATCGTATCAAGACCCGCTCGCCGCTGACCTGTGAAACCAAGGTCGGCGTCTGTGTCGCGTGTTATGGCCGTGACCTGGCCCGCGGGACCGTGGTCAACAAAGGCGAAGCCGTCGGGGTCATCGCGGCCCAGTCGATTGGTGAGCCTGGTACCCAGCTGACCATGCGGACGTTCCACATTGGTGGCGCCGCATCGGTGGCCGAGGAAAGCTCTGCCGAAGCGCAGGTCGAAGGCAAGATCAAGTTCGAGAACCCGACCTTCGTGAAACGCGAAGACGGTGCTCTGATCGTTACGGGGCGCCACATGGTCATCTCGATTGAAGATGCTGACGGTCGTACCCGTCAGACCTTCAAGCCAACCTACGGCACGGCTTTGTCTGTAAAGGACAAGAAGAAGGTCAAGCCAGGCGACAAGATCGCGGACTGGGATCCATTCGCCCAGCCAATGATCGCTGAAGTCGAAGGCACGATCCGTCTGGTCGACATTGTCGATGGCCTGACTGCCCGTGAAGAGACCGATGAAGCGACCGGTATTTCGTCCCGCGTGATCATTGATGGTCGTGGTTCGAAAGGCGCAGATCTGCGTCCGTCGATCATGGTCGTGAATGCCAAAGGCGAACCAATGGCCCTGCCGAACGGCAATGAAGCCCGCTACATGCTGTCACCTGGTGCGATCCTCTCGGTCGAAGAAGGTGACACCGTCAAGGTCGGTGAATCCATGGCCCGTGTCGCGACCGGCGGCGCCAAGACCAAGGATATTACCGGTGGTCTGCCGCGCGTTGCGGAACTGTTCGAGGCCCGCCGTCCGAAGGATCACGCTGTGATCGCCGAGATGGATGGCCGCATTCAGTTCGTTCGCGAGTACAAGCAGAAGCGCAAGATCGCGATCGTGCCGGAAGAAGAGGGCAAGGACGCCATCGAATTCCTGGTGCCGAAAGCGCGCCGCCTGGACGTGCAGGATGGCGACTATGTCAAGCGCGGTGATTACATCATCGACGGCAACCCAGCACCGCAGGATATTCTGGCGACGCTCGGGATTGAGGCTCTGGCCAACTATCTCGTCGACGAAGTCCAGAAGGTTTATCGCCTGCAGGGCGTTCCGATCAACGACAAGCACATTGAGGTGATCGTTCGCCAGATGCTGCAAAAGTTCGAGATCACCGACGCTGGAACCACGACGCTGATCAAGGGTGAGCACGTTGACGGACTCGAGCTTGAGGAAGCCAATGCGGCTGTGCGCAAGTCGAAGAAAGCCGACCAGCGCGAAGCGGTTGGTGTTCCGGTTCTGCTGGGTATCACCAAAGCCTCGCTGCAGACCCGCAGCTTCATCTCAGCCGCCTCGTTCCAGGAAACGACCCGCGTGCTGACCGAAGCGGCTCTGCAGGGCAAGGTCGATACGCTGGAAGGCCTGAAAGAGAACGTCATTGTTGGACGTCTCATCCCGGCCGGTACCGGTGGCGGCATGCGTGAAATGCGCAAGGTCGCTGCTCAGCGTGACCAGCAGCTGCGCAACAAACGCGAAGCCGCGGCGAAAGAAGCTGCAGCCTCGCTGCCAGCACCGGAAGCGGCTGAGTAAGCCGACTCATTATCTCAAAATCTCAAAGCGCCGTACTCTCTCTTGAGTGCGGCGCTTTTTTCTTGCAGAGCTTCAGCCGATGCCTTGTTTGGAGACGGTATGACCGCGCGCACGTCTGAGCTGCCCAATATTCCGCTGATCGAGAGTGGCGCGGAGGCTTGCGCGGCGCTGTCTGAAACCTATCCGGAGCTTGCCGAAACGATCGCGTCTTTGCACGAACGCGGCTTTGCGATCGTGGACCCGGATTTTGCTGTCGAGGATCTAGATGCCGTCGATGCCTACTGCCGGAAAGCGCTCGCGGGGATTGGGCGGATACAGGACGGATGGATTCAGGAGGCGTCTATCGGACGTCTCGCTGTTCATCGACCAGTTCTGGACCTGCTGACCAAATTATATGGGCGCCGAGCGTTTCCGTTTCAGACCCTGAACTTCGAATTCGGTACGCAACAGGAACCGCATAGCGATACGTTTCATTTCGATTCTACTCCGGGGCGCTTCATGTGCGGTGTCTGGGTCGCCTTGGAGGATATCTCGCCAGATGCGGGACCGCTGGTCTATTATCCCGGCAGCCACAAATTGCCGATTCTTCGCCGCATGGAGATTGGCGGCAACAAATCCTACCCGGACTATGAAAAGCACATTGCGGGACTCATCGACGAGCATGGGCTGGAGCCTGAATATGGCTTGTTGAAGCGCGGACAGGCGCTGATCTGGTCGGCGAATCTGATTCATGGTGGCTCACGTCGAACTAATCAGGCGCTGACACGTCTCAGCCAGGTCACACACTACTATTTTGAGGATTGTGCCTTCCATACACCGCTGGATTACGATCTCGAAAGTGGCAGACCTTTCATCCGACAACCCTTTGACCTATCCCGGCGCAAACACGTGCTGAGCCAGCGCAAGCACGTGGACGCGCAGCTCAGCTGGCGTGAAATCCTGGCCCAGAGATGGCATTTATGGCGACAAAGTCCGCCACGTTTCTGATCGAGTTCGAAAGCGACCCCGTGGGATTTCACATCCTCTCTGCCGCCAAGGCTTGACGTCTGCAATTTCGAGGCTTAAACGCGCGACATGCTGGCTGGGCAGGTCCATTTTGGGTCTGCCCGGTAATCCTTTTGGGGATTACTGGTTTGGCAAACACAGAAATGTAAGCGGATGCAGGTCCGGGAGCTCACGGCCCGTCTTGCGTCTCATCCGAAACTGGTCCGACAGGGGCCACGAAACTAGAGAGTATCAAGGCCCCTATGCCGACGATTCAACAGCTGATCCGGAAGCCGCGCAAACCTAAGCCGCAGCGTTCCAAAACCCCCGCCCTGAAGGGCAACCCACAACGTCGCGGTGTTTGTACCCGCGTGTACACGACCACACCGAAGAAGCCGAACTCGGCGCTTCGTAAAGTGGCTAAGGTCCGCCTGACGACTGGGTTTGAATCGCTTTGCTACATTCCAGGCGAAGGTCACAACCTGCAGGAGCACTCGGTTGTGCTGATCCGCGGTGGTCGTGTGAAAGACCTTCCGGGTGTGCGCTACCACATTCTCCGAGGCGTTCTGGATACCCAGGGCGTGAAAGACCGTAAGCAACGTCGTTCGCATTACGGCGTCAAGAAACCGAAATAAGGGAGGGCTAAACCATGTCTCGTCGTCACCGTGCAGAGAAACGTCAGGTCCTGCCTGATCCAAAATTCAAGGACGTTGTCCTTTCAAAATTCATGAACCAGATCATGCAGGACGGCAAAAAGTCGACTGCAGAGCGCATCGTCTATGGCGCGCTGGATCTGGTTGAATCCCGCGCCAAGAAAGACCCTGTCGAGGTCTTCCATGAAGCGCTGGAAGCGATTTCACCAGCGGTCGAGGTTCGCTCTCGCCGTGTGGGTGGTGCAACTTACCAGGTGCCGGTTGAGGTTCGTCCAGACCGTCGTCAGGCGCTGGCCATTCGCTGGCTCGCTGCGGCTGCTGGCAGCCGTAATGAGAACACGATGCGCGAGCGTCTCGCGGGTGAGCTGATGGATGCATCACAAGGCCGCGGCAATGCCGTGAAAAAGCGCGAAGATACGCACAAGATGGCGGAAGCCAACCGCGCGTTCTCGCACTATCGCTGGTAGATTTCATTTAAAGAGCTTCCGTTTCCTCCCGGAACACAACTACGAAGGTAAAGCCCATGGCCCGCGAATATCCGCTGGAGCGCTATCGTAACTTTGGTATTATGGCGCACATCGACGCTGGTAAAACCACCACGTCTGAACGTATTTTGTATTATACAGGCAAGTCGCACAAAATCGGCGAAGTGCATGACGGCGCGGCGACCATGGATCACATGGAGCAGGAACAGGAACGTGGTATTACCATCACGTCCGCTGCGACGACGACGTTCTGGGAGCGCACCGATGATGGTCAGACCGCGCAGTCTGAAAAGCACCGCCTGAACATTATTGATACGCCAGGACACGTCGACTTCACGATTGAAGTTGAGCGTTCTCTTGCCGTGCTTGATGGCGCGGTTTGCGTTCTCGACGCAAATGCGGGTGTTGAGCCGCAGACGGAAACCGTTTGGCGTCAGGCGGATCGCTATCACGTGCCGCGCATCGTGTTCGTCAACAAGATGGACAAGATCGGCGCCGACTTCTTCAATTGCGTAGAGATGATTGAAGATCGCACCGGCACCAAGGCCATGCCAATTCAGTGCCCAATCGGTGCTGAGTCTGCATTGGAAGGTCATGTCGATCTGATCACCATGCAGGAATGGGTCTGGGCTGGCGAAGATCTCGGCGCGAGCTGGGAACTGCGTGAGATCCGCGACGAGCTGAAAGAAAAATGCGCAGAGATGCGCGCAACCATGGTCGAGCTTGCCGTTGAGCAAGATGAAGAGGCCATGATGGCTTATCTCGACGGTGAAGAGCCTTCGATCGAAAAGCTGCGTCAGCTGATCCGTAAGGGTACCCTGGAAATGGCGTTTGTGCCGGTTCTTGGTGGCTCTGCCTTTAAGAACAAGGGTGTTCAGCCAATGCTGAACGCGGTTCTGGATTATCTGCCGAGCCCGCTCGATGTGCCTGACTATATGGGCTTTAAGCCTGGCGACGAAACTGAGACTCGCGACATTGCGCGCTCTGCTTCTGATGATCAGCCATTTGCGGGCCTCGCCTTCAAGATCTGGAACGACAAGTATTTCGGATCTTTGACCTTTGTGCGGATCTATTCCGGCGTTCTGACCAAGGGCGGGTCCGTGTTGAACGCGACCAAGGGCAAATCAGAGCGCGTTGGTCGAATGATGATCATGCACTCGAACGATCATGACGATATCGAAGAGGCATATGCCGGCGATATTATCGCCATCGCGGGTCTGAAAGGTACGACGACCGGGGATACCCTGTCGGACAAGGGCAACCCTGTCGTTCTGGAAACGATGAACTTCCCGGATCCAGTGATCGAGATTGCGGTTGAGCCCAAGACCAAGGCGGACCAGGAAAAAATGTCTGCTGGTCTGGCGCGTCTTGCTGCCGAAGATCCATCCTTCCAGGTTGAGACGGACATTGAGTCTGGTCAGACCATCATGAAGGGCATGGGCGAGCTTCACCTCGACATTTTGGTCGATCGTCTGAAGCGCGAGTTTAAAGTTGAAGCCAATATCGGTCAGCCAAAAGTGGCTTATCGTGAGGCGCTCGGCAAAGGTGCAGACATCGATTACACCCACAAGAAGCAGTCTGGTGGGTCGGGTCAGTTTGCGCGCATCAAAGTCGAATTTGAGCCGCTTGAGCCAGGTTCAGGTTTTGTCTTCGAGAGCAAGATTGTCGGCGGTAACGTTCCGAAGGAATTCATTCCGGGTGTCGAAAAAGGCCTCAACATGGCCAAGGAAAACGGTCTGTTGGCCGGATACCCAATGACCGACTTCAAAGCAACGCTTTATGATGGTGCCTATCACGACGTCGATTCAAGCGTCCTGGCGTTTGAAATTGCAGCGCGTGCGGCCTTCCGGGAGCTGAAAAGCCAGGGCGACCCACGTCTGATGGAACCGATCATGAAGGTCGAAGTCGTCACCCCTGAAGACTATATGGGCGATATCATTGGCGATCTGAACTCACGTCGGGGACAGATCCAGGGCAGCGAACCTCGCGGCAACGCGACGGCGATCAACGCTTATGTGCCTTTGGTGAATATGTTTGGTTATGTGTCCAACCTTCGCGGCATGTCGCAAGGCCGGGCGAACTTCACCATGCAATTTGAACATTATGCGGAAGTGCCAAAAGCTGAGGCGCAGAAGCTGGTATCTGAGCTGGCTAGCTAAGCCGAAACAAGAATAGAAGATTTGGTATTAGGAGTATCCCATGGCCAAAGAGAAGTTTGAGCGTAATAAGCCGCACGTGAACATCGGTACGATTGGTCACGTGGATCATGGTAAGACGACGCTGACCGCAGCGATCACGATGGTGCTTGCAGATGTGACGGGTGCTGAGAAGCGTTCGTATGAAGACATTGACAGTGCACCGGAAGAAAAAGCCCGCGGCATCACCATCAACACGGCGCACGTTGAGTATGAGACGGAAAACCGTCACTACGCGCACGTCGACTGCCCTGGTCACGCTGACTATGTGAAGAACATGATCACCGGTGCAGCGCAGATGGACGGCGCGATCCTGGTTGTGAACGCAGCCGATGGCCCG
>JANSYM010000016.1 GCA_024742355.1 Hyphomonadaceae bacterium
TCGGAAGCCCGTATGGCGGAGGAGGAGGGATTCGAACCCCCGGAACGCTCGCACGCTCAACGGTTTTCAAGACCGCCGCATTCAACCACTCTGCCACTCCTCCGCAGCAGGACGCTTCCTTTTCTACAGTCCGCACAAGATTGCAAGACCTGTCATGAAATTGCCTGCATTGCGCCGCGATATGGTTAATCAGAGCTTACGCGTCGAGGTCGCAAGTTTTTCTTCCCGTTCACCATACATGCAGGTTGCTATGGTAAACACTGGACCATCGAGAAAGAGCTGAATGCTCTGTCCGGCCCCTCGCGGGACGGGACCACAGAATGAGGTTTGAGATGAAGACGATTGTCACCCGCGCGGTGTGTTTGACGCTTGTAAGTGCCACCGTATCGGCCTGGGCATTTAGCGGCGATGCCTATGCCGACAAGCAACGCGCCCCTATCCGTTATGCGGGTACACCGTCTCCTCAACCTGCTCAGCCAACCGTGCCATCGACGCCCGCACAAAGCGCGCCGGCAACCGTGAACGCCGACCAGCGGATCGAGTTCCTGTATCCAGGTGAAACCGCGCCCGTCAGCAGCGCTCAATCCTCCAACATGGTCAGTGAGCCCGCAGCGACATCGTCTGGTCGCCTCGTTCTGAATGCAGAGCCGCGCGTGACATATGCTGCGACGCCGCAGACGACACCAGACCTGCCACTGGTCGCTGCACCGCAAACCGGCGCGCCCGAATTGCAGGGCGGTATCGCCCCCACGCAACCGATTCGCATTGCTTCGCTGAAAACCGACAAGCCGGCGAGCACGGGCACACCGCTGACGCTTAGCCGCGTAAAAGTGAATCGCGACGCCCCAATCGGCGAAGAGCGCGGCAAGGCCAGCATCTATACAGACGGCTTTGATGGCGCCCCGACGGCGAATGGCGAGATATTCGACGAGACGGCGATGACGGCTGCACATCCAAGCTTGCCGCTGCCAAGCCTGGTCCAGGTCATCAATGAGGACAATCGCCGCGAGATCGTCGTGCGCGTCAATGATCGCGGGCCGTTTGACGGCAAGCGTATCCTCGAACTGTCGCCGCGCGCCGGAACAGTTCTCGGCATGAGCAAAGGCGGTACGGCGAATGTTCGCCTGCGCTATCTCGGGCCAGCACCGGTGAAGCAAAACCCGGTTGCGAATGAGCCGGTTCAGCCTGAAACACAGACGCAAACATTTGCGTCCACGCGCGTTGAAGACGAGTCTTTGCCGCCCGTCACCGCGCCAACGCCCGTCCTGCGCCAACCAGTACCTCTGGCAACCGTCGCGGATTACGGTGAGCCGTCGCTCGGTGTGCCGGACCCGGTCGAGGCGGTACAGGCCTCTGCGCCTGCAGGCACTGGAAATGTGTTCATCCAGGCCGGCGCTTTCGCGGACATTGCCAATGCACAAAGCCTGACGCGGGCGCTCGGCCGAGGACAGACCGTCCGCATCGAAGAAGCGCGGGTCAATGGCAGCGACTATTTCCGGGTTCTGATCGGCCCATTCCCAACCACTCAGGCAGCTGAGGTCCAGCGCTCGCAATTGTCGCGTGCCGGGATCGTCGATGGCTTCCTGACCACACGGTAATCACCACCACCCAAAAGATTGACCTTCGTCACGAACTGGCCCTTTTTCTTCTGCAGAAAAAGGGCCTATTTCTTTGTGATGAAAGGACAAAGCATGTCGGTTTGGCGACGCCTTCTCGCACTCACCCCATTGATGCTGTTTCCAGTATCGGCCTCGGCGCAGATTATTGGCACCGAAGCCGAGTATGCCGTGATCATGGATCACGACTCTGGAGAGATCCTGTGGTCCAAGAATGGCGAGGAACAGATGATTCCCGCCTCGATGACCAAGATGATGACGGCCTATTTCGTCTTTGACCTTATCGATCAGGGCGAGATCACCCTGCAGGACGAGATGGTGGTCAGCGAAGATGCCTGGCGCCGCGGCGGGTTCCCCTCCGGCACTTCAACCATGGGTCTGCGCCCGAAAGAGCGCCCGACCGTCGAGCAGCTGCTGCACGGGGTGATCATCATGTCGGGCAATGATGCCTGTATCGTCCTGGCGGAAGGCATTGCCGGGTCAGAAGCCGCATTCGCGCAGCAAATGACCGATCGCGCCCATGAGCTGGGGCTGACCAGCGTGAACTTTGTCAATTCGACCGGCCTTGAGGGCGAGGGACATGTCGCGTCGGCCGCTGATCTCGCTGAGCTGGCGCGCCTGACCATCGAGAATTACCCGCAATATTATGCCTGGTATGATGATCCCGAATACACTTGGGGCGCCTATACCCAGGCCAACCGCAATCCTCTGCTTGGAACGATGGACGGCGCTGACGGTCTGAAAACCGGCCATCTGAGTGTCTCGGGCTACGGCTTAACCGCCTCAGCGGTTCGAGACGGTGTCCGGCGGACGATTGTCCTCAACGGCACGGACAGCAAACAGGCCCGGGCTCAGGAAGCCGAACGCCTGATGCGCATGGCGTTCACAGCGTTTGAGACGCGCACGATTGAGGGCGGCGAAAAGCGCCTGGCCGAACTTGATGTCTGGATGGGCGAACGTCGCCAGGTCGGCGTGCAATTGCTCGAAGGCGTGGATGTCACGGCGCACAAGCGGGCTTTTTCGAGAGGCAAGACCGAGATTGTCCATGATCGCCTGATCGAGGCGCCGATTGCCGCGGGTGACCAGATCGCAACCCTGGTGGTGACGATTGAAGGCAAGGACCCGATCGAACTGCCGCTGGTGGCAGCTGAGGACGTGCCGCGACTTGGGTTTGTCGGCAAAGCGATTGAGGGGCTCAGCCGGATGATGGACGGGGGCGCTTGATCACGTGAACGGGCCGGGGCGGTTCATAACACTGGAAGGCGGCGAGGGGACGGGCAAGTCGACCCTGATCGCAGGCCTGCAAGACGCGCTGGCGGCGCGCGGCCATGAGGTCGTGGTCACACGTGAGCCGGGAGGTACGCCGCTCGCGGAAGCGGTTCGAAACCTCGCCTTGCACCCGCCGGAAGGTGAAACCTGGTCGCCGCTGGCGCATGCCTTGCTGATGAATACGTCGCGCGAGGATCATCTCAGAAACCTTATTCGACCGGCCCTGGCGCGCGGCGCCTGGGTGATCTGTGACCGTTTCGCGGATTCGACCCGAGCCTATCAGAGCATTGATGGGGTCAGCCTGGCGCAATTAATGTCGATCGAAGCCATGGTTGTTGGCGACACGCGCCCGGATCTGACGCTCATTCTAGATGCAGCGCCTGACGCGCTCGCCGAGCGGCGCCGGCAGCGCAATGTCAGTGACGTGTTCGAGCAGAAAGAAGCGGCATTTCATGAGCGCGTCCGCGCCGCCTTTCTGGAGATTGCTGAGAACGAGCCGCACCGCTGCGCTGTGATCGATGCGTTGGGCAGTCCTGAAACTGTTCTGGGTGCAGCGCTGGCCACAATTGATGACCGCATGGAGGCGTCATGAGAGCCGCGTTTCCGATGATTGGTCACACCCAGGCCGAAGCGCGCTTCCTGGCCGCTAAAGACTCGGGCCGTCTGCATCATGGCTGGATCTATCAAGGGCCCTCCGGGATCGGCAAATCGATCTTCGCGCGGCGGATCGCGGGCCTGATGCTCGGCGCAGCGGCGACGGATGCAGCCGATACCGACAAGACCATGCAGCTCATTCTCTCGGGCGGGCATCCGGACCTGAAATGGGTCGAGCGCGGTCTCAATGACAAAGGCAAGCTGCGCCAGGACATTACGGTCGATCAGATCCGCGAGCTCAATCAGTTCTTCTCGTTACGCCCGGCACTGTCCGGATGGCGCGTTGGCGTGGTCGACGCGCTGGATGAGATGAATGTCTCAGGTATGAACGCCTTGCTGAAGACACTGGAAGAGCCACCAAACAATGCGTTGCTGGTCCTGATATCTCATGGCACCCAGCCCATCCTGCCGACCATTCGATCGAGGTGCCAGGTGTTGCGCCTGTATCCGCTCTCTGACGACGACACCAATGCGGTGTTGAAGCAACAGGAGGGCGATATGGCGCTCGCGGCCGAGCTTGCGCATGGTCGCCCTGGCTATGGGCTCGAGCTGGCGCGAACTGGCGGCGCCAAAGCGGTTCAGACGGCGCGCACCATGCTTCGAAATGTTCGCAAACCGACCGGCGGCGTGGTCTCGGCGGCGCTGACCTCGGCGATTGTCGATGAGGGTTCGCTTCGCGCCTATACGGACACATTGCTGGAGTGGGTCGCGGACAAGGCGCTATCGGAAGCCGATCTCGCCAGGACCTGGCTCGCCTTGCATGAGGTGCGGGCCAACGCGGATGAGCTCAACCTGACGCCGCTGCAGACCGCGACCAAGCTGTTTGCGACTTTGCAAGATGGTGTGAAGGCTGTAAGCGCCTGAGCCGATGTTTGATACCCACGTCAATCTGCACGCCGAAGCGTATGAGGAAGACCTGCCGGACGTCCTGTCCCGGGCGCGTGCGGCGGGCGTGTCGCGCATGTTGGCCATTTGCGAACGGCTCGACAGTTTTCCGCGCGTGAAAGCGATCGCTGACGCGAATGAAGATATCTGGTGCAGCGTCGGCACCCACCCCCATCACGCCAAGGACTTTACCGACACGGCGGCAGCTGACCTGATTGAGCGCGCCAGCGACGCCAAGGTCGTGGCGATCGGTGAGACCGGGCTGGACTTCCACTATGGCTACAGCCCGGAAGCCGAGCAGGTCGCGAGTTTCCGAACGCATATCAGCGCCGCCCGGGAAACCGGATTGCCGCTGATCGTGCATACGCGCGAAGCCGACGATCTGACCGCATCCATCCTTGAGGAAGAGCACGCAAAAGGCGCGTTTCCGATCCTGCTGCACTGCTACACAGGCGGACCGGACCTGTGCCGGCGCGGCCTGGCACTCGGCGCGTTCGTGTCGGTCTCCGGCATCCTTTCATTCAAAAGCGCGCGGGACGTGCGCGCTGTAATTCAGGATGTTCCGCTCGACCGCGTCATCCTTGAAACCGACTGTCCTTATCTGACGCCCATGCCGTATCGCGGGCGGCGCAATGAGCCAGCCTTTTTGCCTTATGTCGCTGACGCGCTCGCGGAGCTGCATGGCCTTTCACGCGACGAAATTGGCGCCACGTGCGAAGCGAACGCGCTGCGCCTGTTCAGCAAGGTCTCATAATGGACCGCCAGCTGAAGATAACGCTTCTGGGCACCGGTTCTTCTGGCGGAGTACCCCGTGTCGGCGGCGACTGGGGCGCGTGCGATCCGTCAGAGCCGAAGAACCGGCGTCTCCGCTGCTCTGCACTGGTCGAAACGTGGGACAGCGAGACGCCGGATCAGAAAACCATTGTCCTGATCGACACGTCGCCTGACCTGCGCGAGCAATTACTGGATGCCGAGGTGCAGCGTCTCGATGCCATCCTGTTTACCCATGATCACGCTGACCAGACGCATGGCATTGATGATGTTCGCGCCCTCGCCATTCGCAACCGGGCCCAGATCAAGGCCTATATGGACGCACCGACGCATGCGACGCTGTTTCCGAAGTTCCAATATGCGTTTGAAGGCAAGGGCGGATACCCGCCAATCATCGATGTACAGCCGCTGATTGCGCCGTTCGAGCCGGTGTCGGTCTCAGGGCCGGGCGGCGCTCTGGACTGCCTGCCGCTGGACCAGGAGCATGGTTGGATCCGCTCGCTCGGATTCCGCTTCCGAAACATAGCATATTGCAACGACCTGAACGCGCTGCCTGACGAGACTATGGAGCACCTCGCCGGCCTCGACCTACTGATCATCGATGCCTTGCGCTACACACCGCACCCGTCACATGCGCATCTCGAACAGACGCTCGAATGGATTGAAACGCTGAAGCCCAGGCATTCAGTGATCACCAATCTGCATGTCGATTTCGATTATCGGACCTTGAAGGCCGAGCTTCCCGCGGGCGTTGAGCCCGCCTTTGATGGTTGGAGCTATACCGGAACCGTTTAGGCGGCTTCGGTCAGGCTCATGACCATTTTTCCCACCGAGCCATAATCCGTCTTGCCCGTGCCAAGGACGGGGATTTCGTCCACGTGGAAGACCTTTTTCGGAACCGACAATTCCGACACACCATGCGACTGGCACCAGGCCAGCAGCGCGCTGCGATCAGCATCGGCGGCAGTTGTCAGCAACACGACTTGCTCGCCTTTCCGTGGGTCAGGAATGGCAGCAGCGGCATGCATTTCATCCGGCCAGATCGCGCTGGCGCAATTCTCGACCACGGCCAGCGACACCATCTCGCCGCCAATTTTCGCGAACCGTTTTACCCGTCCCATGATGCGGATGCAGTCATCCTCATCCATGACGCAGATATCGCCGGTATCGTGCCAGCCATCCTGTGGCGGCTCAATCACGCCAGGGGCAGAGGAGCGCATATAGCCAAGCATGATGTTGGGCCCGCGAATGCGCAGCTTGCCGCCTTCTTCAATGCCTTCGACGGGGACCAGTTCATATTCCATGTCGGCCATCAGGCGCCCGACGGTGCCCGGCTTGTTGAATTCCATCTGATTGGCCGCGACCACGGGCGCAGCCTCGGTGGCCCCATAGCCTTCCAGGATTTCGATATTGAACTTCTTGCGCACAAAGGCACGGGTTTCGTCCTTGACCCGCTCCGCGCCGCACACGGCGAGCCTCACGCGATCGAGCGCGCCTTCCTTGGCGACCCGGGCATACTGGCCGATGAATGTGTCGGTGGCGAGCAGAATGGTCGACTCCGTTTCTTCCAGGCGGTGAGCAATCTCACGCGGCTGCAAAGGGCTCGGGTGGAACACGGCACGGACGCCCGCGATAAGCGGCAGGATCGCACCGACCGTCAGGCCGAAACAGTGAAAGGTTGGCAGCGGATTGAAGACCCGGTCCGTCTCCGGGTCGAGGCCAATATGCGAGCGGACCTGTTCGACATTGGCGACAATATTGTGGTGCGAAAGCACAACGCCCTTCGGTTCACCCTCCGTGCCGGACGTGAACAGGACGACGCCGGGTTTCTGGTGGTTCTTCCGTGAATGAAACAAGCTGGGCAGGACCGGCCCGAGGCCGCCAGCAACCTTGTCCATGAGCCCGAGGCTCTCGCGCACATCTTCGAGATAGATGAACTCAGCCGCATCCTCGAGTTCGGCGATGAGCGGTTCCAGGCCGCCCAGCTCGACAAACTTATGGGCCGTCACGATCTTGGAGATCTTGCCGGCTTTCATCGCTGATTTGATGTTGGCCGACCCAGCCGTGAAATTCAGCATGGCCGGCAGGCGGCCGGAGGCCAGCACAGCACAAAATGCGATGACCGCCCCGGCGCCGGTCGGCAGCATGATGCCGACCGTTTCGTCTTTCTCGAATTTCTTGCCAAGGGCCGAGCCCAGCGCGAAGGATCCGCGCAGCAGGGTCTTGTAATCGACCTCGGTGCCGTCGCCGTCGATGATCGCCACCGTCTTGCCGCCAAATTCCTTGGCGGAGCGGATGATGGCTGAGAATATGTCCGTCTTGGCGCGATTGGCGCGCCACGGGAGCGGGGCAGGGATCGTAGCGTCAGTCATGATCTTGTTATGGTCCGGACTCTAAATCTTTTGCAACAAAGTGTCACAGTCGGTGAAGAGTGCAAGTCCTGCAAGCGCTTATGCCAGAATGGCAGGGGAGCTATGTCCCGCTGTCGCTTGCAGTTTTTGCCGTTCCGCTCCATTTAGGGGGCATGGCGACACTGATCGACAAGAAACCGCAATATCGGCATCCGGAAAAGCGCAATCGCCCGGATACACCGCTCCTGCGCAAGCCCGACTGGATTCGGGTCAAGGCGCCGACCTCGAAAGGCTATGCCGAAACCCGCGAGATCGTGAAGTCGAAAGGCCTCGTCACGGTCTGCGAAGAAGCTGGATGCCCGAATATTGGCGAATGCTGGGACAAGAAACACGCGACCATGATGATCATGGGCGATACGTGCACGCGCGCCTGTTCCTTCTGCAATGTCATCACCGGCAAGCCGGCACCACTCGACGAAGACGAACCGCGCCGGGTCGGGCAAGCCGTTGCCGAAATGGGCCTCGAACACGTGGTCATTACCTCGGTGGACCGCGATGACCTCGAAGATGGCGGCGCGATGCACTTCGTGCACACGATCGAATCTATCCGTGAAGCCTCTCCGGGCACGACGATCGAGATCCTGACCCCGGATTTCCTGCGCAAGGATGGCTGGGAGGCGAAAGTCATCGACGCCAAGCCGGACGTGTTCAACCACAATCTCGAAACCGTGCCGCGCCTGTATCTGTCAATCCGACCAGGCGCCCGCTATTTCCATTCCTTGCGCCTGCTCGAGAAGGTCAA
>JANSYM010000015.1 GCA_024742355.1 Hyphomonadaceae bacterium
AAGGGCCGTGCTTCCGGGCAGCCTGCGAAGCGCCTGCCTCGTCCTTCGACTTCGCTCAGGATGAGGCTCAATGGGAAACCCGCTCATCCCGGGCTCTCCGGCAACGCTTCCGCTCTCCCTCGCACGAGATCCCGGATCAAGTCCGGGACCGTCGGAGTGAGAACACGCTCGTCACTGGCGCCCCCTTCTCCCCGTCGGCTACTTATCAGCCTTCTTGCAATGAGTGAGCTCTACCCCCTCCGACGCCGAAAGCAGACGCTAGGTCGTGTTCAACGGCAGAGAGAAGCTATGCAACCAAACCATATTCAAAGGATGCGAACGTTTGCGCAATCCTGTATGCGATAGCGAAAGGTAAGTTCAAAAGGAATAAAACTTGTTCGAACTCGAAGATCGGTCTTGGGTCAAGAAATCCGTCTCCGCTACGGCAGCGTCAGTAGAAGTTTTCTTTGATCTATCCGACGAGTTTCATCCTGACCCGAATGATCTTGATGAGGCTACAGTGTTGCCCCTCAGCATTCCGTCCGATGTGTTGGAAGGCACGAGTCAGCTTTTTTCCAGAGACGCTGTAGCCAGATTTTCGGAGTTAGTGGCACACTATCGAGAAGTGCTGAACGCGGCCAAGAAACATCGTCAAACGTATAATGATTTTTCTCATCACATGTGGCTGAAACTGGTCATTTCATCCGCTGAAGGCGCAATCACGTTTGCGTACCATGACAGTTGGAGTGAGATGAAAGCGCTATTCGAAGCACTAAAAACCACTGACGAGGGTCAACAGCATTGGGACGTGCATCAAGGGTGGGAGATGATCATTTTGAGAGTGGGGCCACGTTTCCACTTTAGGGAAGGCGGATTCGATCAAGGGGGCGAATATGCGAATGTCTCATTTCCGCGAAATTCTCTGCTAGCATCATTCGAAGAACTGGAAGTGCGCATGACGAGCTTGATTGAGCGTCTCACGCTTGAGCTCGGAGAAGATTACTGGAGCGAGTTCCGATACGACCTAGTTGATTACGATTAAATTGAATTGAATGCTGACCGGACGCAAATGTCCACTCCGACGCCGAAAGCAGACTTCGTCTCCCGGTCAGGCACAGACTAATTTCGTCAGGCCCTCATCCTGAGCAAAGCCCGCGCGCGTCGCAATCAGTCATCTCGCGCCGTGATCGATGCAATATAGGCGAGCATTTCATCTCGCGCCGGGCTGTCCACGGCGCTGAGGCTTGCCAGCAATGAGGCGTGCGTATCGTCATTGTAGTAACTGAAGCTGATCAGCCCCTGTTTGCCGGTTTCAGCAACGGCGTCGTCAAAGACACGGGTATAATCTGCGGTCTGTCCTTCGGTCAGGACGAGCATCGGAATCGACGCGTGTTCCAAATAGGACATGGGCGACGCGTCGGCGAGCCCCTCGCGCGGCCCGAAAACGCCGAGCACGTGCCCGGTCGCCGTGTCCTCACCCATCCCTTCGGCGATGGCCCGGTAATAATCTTCCAGGTCATACCCACCCGCGACGGGTATCGCGGCGCGCATGTCAGAGAGCGACAGGCCATGGGCGGCGAGATAACGCTCATCCATCGCCAGCAGCGCCGACAAATGGCCGCCGGCGGAGAAGCCGCTGACGATCAAATTGCTGTCGTCCAGGCCGTACGAAGCGGCGTTCGCGTGCAGCCAGGCAAAGGCCCGCGCCACGTCTTTGATGTGCTCGGGATGTTGAACGCCAGAAGACGAGAATTCCTCGCCCCGCCAGTCACCGCGGCTCAAGCGATAGGACATCGACGCCACGGCGACGCCCTCGGCCGCGAAGGCGCGCGCCAGATCACGATCATTCTTCCGATCGCCGAACGCCCAGGCGCCGCCATGAATCCACAACATCGTGGCAACCGTCGGCTGATCTGCAGGAACAAAGAGATCGAGCCGGTGTTTCGCGTCGCTGAAATCCTCACCCTCGTAATAGATGATGTCGAGATGCTCGGAAACGTCATCAGCCGATACGGGTAGCGCGGCCATGGCTCCGACCAGGGCAATCGCGAGCCATGCGACACGCCCCTTCAGCACTGAAAAGGCGCGCGCGAATGCGGCGGGCAACGTGTCTGTCAATGCCATCATGGCGTCCTCCTCGGCGCGTGCGTATCGTGCTCTATCTTTCTCAGAATTGCGTACCACCACTTGATCATCGCTCCAAACGACTCGATCCCGCCAGAAACGCCCCCATAAAAAATCCCCCTCGAACCACAAGGCCCGAGGGGGATCTTCGATTTTCAAATTACGGCTTTCGCCGCCGCCGCTATTTCGGGTGGCAGATGACCGGCATCCAGGTATAGCCTTTGACGAAGGCGCCTGAGGTCAGGCTTGGCTCGTCGAGGACTTCGACATGGCTGAACCGCTCCAGGATCTCTTCCCAGAGGATGCGCAGCTGCAGCTCGCCGAGGCGGTTGCCGACGCAGCGGTGGATGCCGAAGCCAAAGGACAGGTGATTGCGCGCCTGTTTGCGATCAATGATCAGCTTGTTCGGGTCTTCCTCCCAGAACCGCTCGTCGCGGTTGCCGGAGACATACCACATGGCGATCTGGTCGCCTTTCTTGATCGTCTTGCCGTGCATCTCGACATCTTCGAGCGCGGTGCGGCGCATGAAGGCGAGCGGGGTCTGCCAACGGATCACTTCTGACACCATGTTCGGGATCAAGGATGGATCGGCTTTCAGCTTGGCATACTCTTCCGGGAACTTGTTGAGGCCATAGACAGACGCCGTCATCGAGTTCCGCGTCGTGTCATTGCCGCCAACGATGAGCAGGATGACATTGCCGAGCAGTTCCATCGGCGCCAGGTCCTTGGTCTTCTCACCATGCGCCAGCAGGCTGATCAGGTCATTCTTCACCGGAATGCGCTTGCGCTCTTCATACATGCCCATGAACGCGGTCAGGCATTCGAGAAGCTCCTGCTTCCACTGCTCTTCGCCGCCGGGGCAGATGTCCGGATTTTCACGGTTGGTGGTGACGTCCGACCAGCGTGTCAGTTTGCGGCGGTCTTCGAACGGGAAGTCGAACAGGGTCGCCAGCATCATCGTGGTCAGCTCGATCGACACGGTATCAACCCAGTCAAACGGCTCGCCGACTGGCACCTTATCGAGAATTTGCTGCGTCCGCTCACGGATCAGCGGCTCGAATTCCTTCAGCATGTTCGGGGCCACCGCCGGCTGCACCGTGACGCGCTGCTCGGAGTGGCGCGGCTCGTCCATGGCGATGAACATTGGCAGCTCGAAATCCTCGAGCGGCTCACCGAGAACAATGCCGCCATGCTCCCAGCTGGAGGAGAAGCGCTTGTGATCAATGTCGATCTTCATCACGTCTTCATAGCGCGTGACCGACCAGTACGGGCCGACAAAACTGTCCGGGGTCCAGTGTAGCGGGTCTTCATCGCGCAGACGCTTGAAGCGGTCCCACATCTTGCCCTGGCGCCAGAGCTCAGGATCAACAATATCCAGCGTCTCCATATCCGCTTCAGAAGCTGGCGGAATGTCTTCATCGAACGCGAAATAGCCTTCATGCAGCGGGTCGCGCACGGTGATTTTCGGGCGTTCCAAATTGTGTGGGATCTTGGTGAGTGTGTCTGCCATCTGTGCCTCCGGATACGCGGTCTGAGCTGCCGCAATAGTGACGTCGGCGTCACCTTAACATAGCTCAAATGAAAAAACCATGACGCATGCGTCACTTTTTTGCGAATTTACGTCGCATAGCGCTCATTCTGGGCGATCCGGATCGCCTTCTCGAGGGCCTCTTTCAGGCTCTTGCGCTCGGCGGGGGTCAGGAAGCGCCCGATGACCCAGGCCTGGCCACCATGTGCGAGCTTGAGTTCGCTCGGGCGCCGGTCCGGAAAATCGAGGCGGACTCGGGTGAACGCAGTGGGCAGGCTGGCCATGCGCGGCGCCGTTCCCGGCCGTTCATGCATGAGGTCAATCTGCTCGGCGGTGATACGCACCCGCGTCTCCTGTTTGAGACTGCGGAAGCTCCACCGGAAGGCGAACCAGATGGCCAGCGCATCAAGCCCGAAAAACCCGATCACCGGAAACGCGCCCATGGACACGAAAGACAGACCGGCAATGAAGCTCATCGCAACAACCACCGCCATGACCACGGTAAACGCCCGCGGGCTAAGCGACCGGTTGGGCGTCAGCGTGGCATCGAAATAGATCGTGTTCTCGGTTGGCTCCATGATGATGAGTATAGCGCAAATCAGGGCCCGGGCGACAAGCGCGGCGGGTAGTCGCAATTTGCGCGTAAGCGGAAAAATCCGGGCCTCATATATCACGCGCGTACCCAAGGCCCTCATCCTGAGCGAAGTCGAAGGATAAAGGGCCGTGCTTCCCGAGAGCTTGCGCAAAGCCCGCCTCGTCCTTCGACTTCGCTCAGGATGAGGCTCAAATTGAGAAGCGCAAGATTCGGATTTCCAGCACCCGAGAACTGCCCTAGATAATCCGCATGACCGCCACCAAACCCAAACGCAAACGCGCGCCGCGCACATTCGGCAAGGAAAAAGCTGCAGAGCTTTTCGCCGAACTGGCCAAGGTCCGCCCGGACCCGAAGACCGAACTCGACTTCGTCAATCCCTATACGCTCGTCGTCGCCGTCGCCCTGTCAGCCCAGGCCACCGATGTCGGCGTCAACAAGGCGACCAAAGAGCTGTTCAAGATTGCCGACACGCCGGAAAAGATGCTGGCGCTCGGCCTCGCTGGCGTCGAGCAGCACGTCAAGACGATTGGCCTGTGGCGCAACAAGGCCAAGAATGTCATCGCGCTGAGCCAGATGATCCTGGACGATTTTGGCGGCGAGGTGCCGCAGACACGCGACGAGCTGGTGCGCCTGCCGGGGGTTGGCCGCAAGACCGCGAATGTCGTCCTGAACGAGGCGTTCGGCCAGCCGACCATTGCCGTCGACACGCATATTTTCCGCGTCTCCAATCGCACCGGCCTCGCCCCTGGAAAGAACCCCGACCAGGTCGAAGCGAGCCTCGAGCGCACGACGCCGGACGCATACAAGCTCGGCGCCCATCACTGGCTGATCCTGCATGGCCGCTATACCTGCGTCGCCCGCAAGCCAAAATGCTGGGACTGTTCAATCCGCCATTTGTGCAGGTTCAAGGACAAGACGCCGGATCCGGCGAAGACCTCGTCGCTGGGGCCGAAATCTGCGAAGGGGTGAGGCTTGGTGCATACCCTCGGAAATGAACCGATTGCACGATCGCGAGCGACATTGCCGGGTGAGCACAAGACTCGCTCATTTCCTCCATTTCTCGCGAGATTAAATGTCCGGGTGAATCAGATCTGAAGTTTACAAAAACATTTGCATTGAGAATTTGATCATTTGAGATCCCAAATGTAACGTCAAAGAATGAGTCGATATTTATTTCTAACTCTCGCATTTGCTTTTGTTGCAGGGTCGCCAGCGTGGGCTGATCATAAAGAAAACCACGAGAGAAAGTGGAACGACGCCAAAGGATTGCCAGAAGACGTTCTAGATCAGCTCGACGATGAAGGAATGCGAGCGATCAATCAGCAATTTATCGACAACGTGGCGCCACACCAGTCGATTACGAGATGCAATCCCGCGTCAGAATTCATGCCGGATTTTGTTCCCAGCCCGGCGTGGGATGCCTGGAATGTTGGCCCTGAAGAGTATCACAACCGATCAGACCTCAAGAAGACGGAAAAAGGCGAGCTATTTCATCCGTGGGTTCTGTGGGAACTCCGATTGCAAGGTTATTGCGAAGTAATCTTCAACGTCGATGAAGAAGGCGTTCCAATCGGATCCAACATGGCGGCACGCTGCACGCTTGCTCCGTATATCCCCGAAGCATTGCTGGGTGTTCAGTCAATGAGGTTTGAACCCGCCTCACGTGCCAATGCTGGAATATCCCGCAATCGAATTGTCCAACCTATTGAATTCTGCCACCGCTCGCCAGCATTTTCGTAATCGGCCATATTCCCACATTCGCATGGCTCCGACCGCGGTTTGCGACCGCTTTGTGCCGCCTCAAGTCTCTCAAGCGAACGAAACGAAAAGGGCGCTCAAGCCTAACATTGTGTTGTCTGCTTCATGTCGACCCAACGATCCACCTTGCCAGTCGCACGCCCTGCGCCTTAGAAGCCCTCTATGCTCAAGACCCGCATCATTCCCTGTCTCGATGTCAAAGATGGCCGCACCGTCAAGGGCGTGAACTTTGTCGATCTGCGCGATGCCGGGGACCCGGTGGCGCTGGCCAAGGCCTATGATGCGCAGGGCGCGGACGAGCTCTGTTTCCTCGACATCACCGCCAGCCATGAAGGCCGCGGCACGCTGCTCGATGTGGTCAGCGCGACGGCTGAGCAATGTTTCATGCCGCTGACCGTGGGCGGCGGCGTGCGCAGCGCCGACAATATGGTCCAGCTGCTGCGCGCCGGGGCTGACAAAGTGGCGATCAATTCCGCCGCTGTCGCCGATCCGGATGTGGTTTCGCGCTGCGCCGCCAAGGCTGGCAGCCAGTGCGTCGTGGTCGCGATTGATGCGCGCAAGACTGGCGATCATTGGGAAATCTTCACCCATGGCGGGCGCAAGCCGACCGGCATTGATGCGGTCGAATTTGCCCGGCTGGCGCAAGACAAAGGCGCCGGCGAAATCCTGCTCACGAGCATGGACAAGGACGGCACCAAGTCCGGCTTCGACCTGCCGCTGACCAAAGCCGTGACCGATGCGGTCACCATTCCGGTGATTGCCAGCGGCGGGGCCGGCAGCGCGGAAGACCTCGCCCCGGCGGTGCTCGAAGCTGGCGCCAATGCAGTGCTTGCGGCCTCGATCTTCCATTTTGGCGAAGTCACATTAGAACAGGCGCGCGCAGCATTGGCGGCAGCGGGCGCGCCCGTCCGGCCGCTTTAGGAAGTCTCAGGAGATTGGCATGACAGACAAACCGCTCGGCTCCGCCGACCGACTCGCAGGGCTGATCGCCTATCTCGCTGACACTGTGGACAGCCGCGTCGGCGGTGACCCGAAGGATTCCTATACCGCCAAGCTGCTCTCCAAGGGCCCGCTCCATTGCGGCAAGAAGATTGCCGAAGAGGGCGCGGAACTCGCCCTCGCGCTCGCCGCCCAGGGTCGAAGCGAAAGCGCCTCGGAAGCGGCTGATCTGATCTATCACATGCTGGTCGGCCTGCGCGCGAAAGGCGTCAGCCTCGACCAGGTCGCCGCCGCCCTGCGCAAACGCCAGGGGATTTCGGGGCTCGATGAGAAGGCCGCGCGCAAGGATTGATCGCGATTGTACGAGCCGGTGTTGTCATCCCGGAATCTGCGGGTGCGCAGGAGTTTCCGGGAACTTACCGTTTAACGAAACACGCTCTCCTCAAAGCGCTCCCCACGGGCATGTCCGTGGGGTCCAGCACGATATCTTGCCGCGGAGATCGGGAGCGCGCTTACCTCTCTCGGTCCTGTGTCCAAGTGCGCGTGATGGACTGCCCAGAACGAGCTGGGCAGAGCGCTAGGGGGTGTTCAGGCGCTTCGTCCGGGATGACGAGGACGGCGCGACGATCCAACTCCAGGCCCTCATCCTGAGCGAAGCCTGCCCTCGACACGATCGCGGGTCGAAGGATAAGGGCCGTGCTTCCGGGGAGTCTGCGAAGCGCCCGCCTCTTCCTTCGACTTCGCTCAGGATGAGGCTTCGAGGAATCGTGCTTCCCTTTTATTGCGCCCAGTCCCAGCTTCCCCTATATCCAATCCCATGCTTCGCGCGCTGACTTCCATGCTCTGGCTCATCGCTGCCCTCGCCCTCGGGTTTGAGGCGGTAGCGCAGCCCTGCGATTTGCGCGCTGAACTGACCGCACCGGCGCATGAAATGATGGCCGACATGCCCTGCCATGACGGGATGATGATGGCCGAACCCGCAGCCGAGATGCCCGGCCATGACATGCCGAGCCACGACAATCCCGCCTGTTGCTGCGCTGCGCTGCTCGGCAACGGCGTGACCACGGATGCGCCGCGCCTAAGCCAGCCCGTGCCGGGCCTGACCCTGTGGGCGACGCCGCTGCCGGACAATGCCAATTCTATTCTGCTTGACTATGAGCCGCCGCCGCCGCGCGCCTGATCCTTCGCTTTCAAGGATCAACTCAAACAGGAAATTTCTATGAAACCCCACCGATATGCAGGCTGTGCGCTTGCAATTGGCCTGGCTCTTGCCCCGCTCAATGCGGACGCGCGGCCCGTCTCTTATCCGAGCGGGTGGACGGTGATGCAGATGAATAATGGCGACATGTCGTCAGCCCATATTCACTATTCGCCGACCTTTACCGACTCGATCGGGCTCTATTCCGAGCGCAATTGGGGCGAGGACTGGCACTTTACCGGCGTGCAATACAATCGCCTGGTCAAGCGTTGGAACAAGCCCAATTCGCAGGCCAATCTCTATCTCAAGGCCGCTGTCGGTCAGGCCGATCCCTTCGGGGATGGCGCCGATGTCGAGGCAGCCGGATTTGTCGGCATCGGTGCCGATTGGGAGACGCGCCGCTGGTTCGCCTCTTATGAAGGCCGGGCCTATGATCTGGGCTTTGACCAGGATGCGCGCCAGTCGGCCCGCATTGGTGTCGCGCCCTATATCGGCGATTATGGCGACTTGCACACCTGGCTCATGCTGCAGGTGGAAAACCAGCCAGAAGCCGAAACCCCAACCACGCTCACCCCTCTGGTGCGCTTTTTCTATGACGTTCAGTTGCTCGAAATCGGTTATACTCCCGAGACGGAAGAGCTGATGCTGAACTGGATTGTCCGCTTTTAGGAAGGAACAGGACAGATGAAACTTATGCTTACGGCCCTCGCGGCCACTACACTCACCCTCACAGCGCCGGTCGTATCGGCGCAGGAAAGCGTCGCCGCCGAAGCGGCCACAAGTGCGCAAACCATGGTCACCGCCAAGGTGAATGGCATGGTCTGTGATTTCTGCGCCCGCGCCGTGACCAAGGTCTTCGGCAAGGAAGCGGCAGTGGAGAATGTCCACGTCGATCTCGACAAGGGCGAAATCCACGTCACCCTGAAATCAGGTGCCGAGCTCAGCGATGAACGGGTTGCCACACTGGTCAAGAAGTCCGGCTATGATCTGGTCTCGATCGAGAGAGAGACCGCATGACCGCCGTTCAGGACGAGGTCAAAAGCCCGAGCGTGCTGCCCGCCACGTTGGCTTTGTTCACCTCGGCAACGACGCTGATCTGCTGCGCCTTGCCGGCCATGCTGGTCATGGTCGGCATGGGCGCGGTCTGGTCGGGCGTGATTGGCACGGTGCCGGGCATTACCTGGTTCGGGGCCAATAAGGGCCTGGTGTTTGGTGTCACTGGTTTGGTGCTCGCCGCCTCCGGCGCCTGGCAATGGCATGCGCGTACCCTGCCCTGCCCGGTCGATCCGGTCAAAGCCCGGGCCTGTACCCGCCTGCGCCGGATCAGCTGGACCCTCTGGGGCATCAGCGTTGCCGCCTTCCTTATCGGCGGCTTCTTCGCCTTCTTCCCGGGACTGGCTGCGGCCTTGTTCCTCTAGGGCAGCGCTGGACAAACCGCGATCGGGCGTTCACCACTCTGTGAAACACAAGCGGAGGACGCCCGATGGCACACCAGCATGATGTCCCGATCAAAGGCTACCAGCCCAACCTGCAAGCCTGGTTCGATTATATGATGGAAGGGCATGACCGATCCCTATTATGGGACATGCTTCACCCCGATGTCGTGTTTCGCAGCCCGGTCGTGCATACGCCGCAAGAAGGGCGCGAGATCACGTTTGCCTATCTCTCAGCCGCCGGCAATACGCTCGGCAATGGCACGTTCAAATATACGCGGATCTTCGATTGCGGCGACAAGGCCGTGCTCGAATTCGAGACCGAGATGGACGGCATTCAGGTCAATGGTATCGACATGATTGAATGGGACGATGACGGTAAGATTGTCGACTTCAAGGTCATGGTCCGGCCATTGAAAGCCATTCAGAAAGTGCATGCGGCGATGGGCGCGATGCTGGCGAAGATGAAAGAGAACGCTTGAACCCGCCCACCCTGCTGACGCAGCGGCTCAGCCTCAAACCTTGCGAAGTGTCGGATTATGACGAGGTCGCCGCGATGTGGGCGGACGAAGAGGTTGTGCGCCATATTGGCGGTAATAAACGCTCCGCTCAGGACGCCTGGTTCGCGCAATTGCGCAATCGCGGGCTGTGGCCACTGCTCGGCTATGGCTACTGGATCGTACGCGAGCGGCGGACAGATACCTTTGTCGGCGAGGTCGGCTTTGCCGATTTCATGCGCGGGATCGAGCCGGATATATCCGGACGCCCGGAAGCCGGTTGGGTCATCGCCTCGACGGCGTGGGGAAAAGGCTATGCCAGCGAAGCTGTAAAGACTGCCCATGACTGGCTGGACGAGGTCATGCCAGGGCGCTCAACCTGCATTATCGATGCCGACAATAGCGCCTCCATTCGGGTCGCAGAGAAGGTTGGCTACAGCGAAATCGGACCGACAGAGTATCGCGGCGACCCGGTCCTGCTGTTCGAGCGCTACAGTCCCGGGACACGAAAAGGCTAGCGGAGTGCGCAAAGCACCGCTATTCAGGCCTCATGGTTACGACATATCTCGACTTCGAAAAGCCGCTCGCCGAGCTTGAAACCAAAATCGCCGAGCTGGAAGCCGTTGCTGCCCAGGAAGGCGGCCCACAAATCAATGACGAGCTGAAAAAGCTCAAGGAAAAGGCTGCCAAGCAGCTCAAGGACACTTATTCCTCGCTCAATCCGTGGCGCAAAACGCAGGTTGCCCGTCACCCCGAGCGGCCACATTTCACCGATTATATCGAACACTTGTTCGAGGATTTCCAGGAACTCGCCGGCGACCGTGTGTTCGGCAATGATGAAGCCGTGATTGGCGGTCTGGCGAGCTTCAATGGCCAGTCTGTCGTGATTATCGGCCACGAAAAGGGCCGCACCACGGAAAGCCGCCTGAAGCATAATTTCGGCATGGCCCACCCGGAAGGCTATCGCAAGGCCGTGCGCCTGATGGACCTCGCCGACCGTTTTGGCCTGCCGGTCATTTCCTTTGTCGACACGTCCGGCGCGTTTCCCGGCAAGGCCGGCGAAGAGCGCGGCCAGGCCGAGGCGATTGCCCGCTCGACCGAGCGCTGCCTGACCCTGAACGTGCCGATGATTTCGCTGATCATTGGCGAAGGCGGCTCTGGTGGCGCGATCGCCATCGCCGCGGCCAATCACGTCCTGATGATGGAACATTCGATCTATTCGGTGATCTCGCCGGAAGGCTGCGCCTCGATCCTGTACCGCGACGCGGCCAAGGCCAGGGACGCGGCGGAGGCGATGAAAATCACCGCTGGCGACCTGAAAAAGCTGAAAGTCGTTGACGGCGTCATCAAGGAACCGGTCGGCGGCGCCCACCGCGCCCCGGAAAAAGCCATTCGCGCCGCCGGCAAGGCCATCGACAAGGCCCTGCAGACCCTGCTCACCCTGAGCCCGCAAGAGCTCAAGGCCCAACGCCGCGAACGCTTCTACGCGATCGGGCGTGAGGGGTTGAATTAGGGCGCAAGCTCAATCCCTTTTCCTGTCATCCCGAAATTTTCGCGCCAGCGGAAATATCCGGGATTTCGATGTTAGAGGCCTGCTCTCCTCAAAGCGCTCCCCACGGGCATGTCCGTGGGGTCCAGCACGATATCTTGAGGTAGAGACCGGGAGAGCTCTTATCTCTCACGATCTTGCGTCCACTTGCGCGTGATGGACTACCCGATCAAGTCGGGTAGAGCATGCCCAGAACGAGCTGGGCAGAGCGCTAGGGGATGTTCAGGCACAACGCGGGATCACTCCCCGGTCCTCAACCCTGAGCGCGATCCATGTGAGCGCAGCGATACGGGATCAACAAAAAAAGGGCGACCCGAGGGTCGCCCTTTCAATTCAGTGTCGAGACCGGCGCTTAGCCGCCAAAGGCGCCAAACCGCTTGGTCACGCTGATCTTCCACGTCCGTCCGAACGGATTGTGCGTGTAAGGATCATAGTTCAGGTCGAAGGCCGCGAATGGCGGATCTTCGTCCGTGATGTTGACCACTGACAGACCGAGATCCAGATCCCAGTCAGACTGCCAGGTGTAGAAGGCATCGAACGTGGTCTGGCTGTCGATCGTGTCGCCAACATTGCCGCGAGCAGATGCCGCGCGTTCGTCATCATAGGAATCGACGTGGCGCATGACGCCGCGCAGATTGTGATTGCCGAAGCCGTAATTGGCCGAAACATTGGCCTTCCACTGCGGCAGAGAACGCGAGAAGTTCGAACGGTTGAACTGACCAACGCGATCGCCACCGGCAATCGAAACACCTTCAATGTCGAAGTCACCGACTTCATACTCGATGATATAGGTCGTATCGAGTGCCAGTTCGAACTCACCTGGTCCGAGATCCCAGACATTCGAAACGCCCAGGTCGATGCCGGACGTTTCAATGTCCGGACCGTTCACAACATTGGCACGGATGCGCTCAATGCCAGATGCTGCAGGCGCGGTCGGGTTCGCGAATGTAATCCGGTCAAGGATCCCACCGCTGGTCTGGCCAGCGCCGAGTGCGGCAATGGCTGCATTCACGATGGCGTTCTGGTCCTCAACAATGATCGGATCAGAGAAGTCGAAATTATAATAATCGATCGACGCCGAGAATCCGTCCTGCTGGAACAAGCCGCCCAGGTTGAAGCTGAACGCACTTTCCGGGCTAAGGTTCGGGTTACCGAACTGATCAACCGCTTTAAACGCGCCGGTCGGAGCGATGAATTGCAGCGTTGTGCCAACACCGCCCAACTGGTTCAGCGTTGGTCCGCGGAACGAGGTTTGGGCTGAGCCACGCAGAGCGAAGCTGTCATTCACCTGCCACTTGGCCGCAACTTTCGGGTCAAAGGTCGACCCGACTTCGCCGCCATAATCTTCATAGCGCGTTGCCACCTGCACATCGACATTGTCGAAGAGCGGGATCTGCAATTCGCCGAACACCGCGTAGATCGTTTGATCTTCGTCCTGAGCGCTGCCGCCAGCAAGGAAGCTGAACGGCCCGGTTCCGGTTGGTCCCGGTGTGATGGCCAGGTTGCTGACCGCATTTGGCGTCACTTTGAAGGTTTCCTGGCGAACCTGGAAGCCAACCGCATATCCGACCGAGCCACCAGAGGCTTCGACATTGCTCTGACCGGAGATCACACCGTCAAAGACGAGCAGGCTGGTTTCGCGATCATCGCCAACCTCATCGGTCAGCCACTCTGCGAGCGTTGTCGAATTGGCCAGAGACGCATCAAACTGCGGATTGGCCGTTCCGTCGATGGCGTTTGCAGCGACTGCGTTCGAGAATGGATTGTAATACTCACACCCCCCTTGGCCCGCCACAGCGCCTGTTGGGATCGCGCCAGTGATCGGATCGGAACAGACACCAAAGCCTTGCAGCGCATTGATGAAGCCAAGCGTGTAGCTGTCATTGGTGTAGCGTGACCCTTCGGTTTTCGAATAAGTCAGGCCGAGTTCCCATGCCGCACCGCTCTGGAATTCACCGGCGAGGTCGCCAGAGAAACGATAATGGTCATAAGACCGCGTCCCTTCCTGTGCACCGCCAGTTCCCGGGAAGCCACCCCAACCAAAGGACCGACCGAAGAAGACCAGAGGTGTAAGGCCAAGGCCGCCTGTATTTGACACCGGATCATAGACGTCTGGCGTTCCACCCGTCAGCAGCGGGGAATAATCTGTGAAGGTTGCTGCTGCCCAGGCCGGATTGTCTGCAATATATTGCACCAGGCCGGGATGGTTCGGAAGCACAACATTTCCGAACAGAGCCTGCGGTGGATAAGACGGCGATGTCTTCCACTCCGGAACATCGGTATAGCCGTACAAGGCCTCGAGATGTAGTTCGGTGCCGTTCGAGAAAGTGCGGTTATATTCAGAGAAGATCTGATAACGCTCTTCCTCTTCGGTGAGGTTGTCGAACTGGGTGAACTGGAACCGGCAGAGCACGCCGCCATCTACTCCACCAAGCGCAGCACACTGGTCATCAGAGTTCGCAAATGCGAGCGGGGTGCCAGCCGCTGCAACACCTGGCCCGATATTCGGCGTCGCGACGAACGAACCTGGATTACCAATCGACGACCAACCGCCGACGGGGTTGTCAGCGAATGGCAGGATGGCCCAGTCTTTTTCCAGAAGCGCCGCTTCATTGCGGAACTGATAGCCAACCGAAGTGACCCAGTTCCAGTCATTGCCCTGGAAACCATAAGCGGCGGAAATATCATATTCGCCGTCAGTACCATCAAACTGCTGGAAGCTGCCAGCTACTTCAAAGCCGTCGAGGTCGTCACGTGTGATGAAATTCACAACACCGGCAATCGCGTCAGAACCGTACAGCGCGGCCGCGCCGTCTTTCAGCACTTCGACCCGGCCGATTGCAGCCGATGGGATCATGTTGGTGTCAACGAAGAGCTGTGCCTGTTCGCCGATGGCATATGGCGCGGGCGCTTCGCGGCGACCATTGAGAAGGACCAGCGTACGGGCTGGGCCGAGGCCACGCAGGTTGACGTTTGATGTGCCTTCGAGGCCGTTTGAGGCAAACTGGTTGGTCTGGCCATCAACACCAGAGGATACACCCAGGTTGCGGATCAGCTCGGTGATTTTCGGATTACCTTCAAGCTTCAGGTCCTGAGCGGTCAGAACGTCCACCGGCAGGGCCGCGTCTTCCGGGGTGCCGGCAATGAATGAGCCGGTGACCGTGACAGTCTGCTGACGCAGCTCATCGCCGCCTTCATCCTGGGCATAGGCCGTGCCGCCCGCCATAAGCGCAGCGAGCGAGGCTCCGCAGATGAGTTTTCTACTTAGCGTCATGTATTCCTCCGTGAAAAATCTAATCGACCGTCTATTTCGCCTTTCGACGGTGCAGTCGCGTGATAAAGACTAGGCCAGTAAACGGGACGTAAAAGAGGGCACTTATGCTGCACCGCAACATTACTCAGACGAATGCACTACCAAAAGGCCTTTTGGTGTGCGCTGATACTGTCGAAAATGCTAAAATGCTCTATCAAACGCCACGAATACAGGGCTAGATGAACCGATGACCGCCCCTATTCTGGAAATTTCTTCCTTCTTCGCAGATGCAGCAGAACCGGCCTCGTTTCCACAGACTGTGTTGCGCTACAGCAACACGCGCTGGGCCAAAAATCTGGGTCTGAATCTGGGTGCCGCGACGGCATGGGAGCGTCATTTCGGCCGCTTCGAATCATTGCCCGGAAACCTCCCCTCGCCGCTCGCGCTGCGCTATCATGGCCATCAGTTTCACGTCTACAATCCTGACCTCGGCGATGGCCGCGGCTTCCTGTTCGCGCAACTTCGGGATGAGCGGGGTCGACTTCTCGATCTCGGCACCAAGGGCTCCGGCCAGACCCGCTGGTCGCGTCAGGGCGATGGCCGACTGACCCTGAAAGGCGGCGTACGGGAAGTGCTGGCGGCGACTTATCTCGAAGCGCTCGGCGTCAACACCTCGAAAATATTCAGCCTGATCGAAACCGGTGAGGAATTGCATCGCAATGATGAGCCGTCGCCAACACGCTCGGCCGTGATGGTCCGCCTCAATCACAGCCATTTGCGCTTCGGCACGTTCCAGCGCGCCGCCTATCATGATGATAGCGAAGGCATGGCGGCGCTCGTCCGGCATATCATCAAGCACTATTATCCCGACTGCGAGGACGAAGCGCTCGGCAAGGCGGTCCCGGCCTTGTTTGAGCGCATGGCGGCAGCGACGGCGCGCATGATCGGTCAGTGGATGGCGGTCGGCTTTGTCCATGGCGTGATGAATACGGACAATTTCAACATTACCGGCGAGACCTTCGATTTCGGCCCGTGGCGGTTCCTGGAAAAGAGCGATCCGAATTTCGTCGCCGCCTATTTTGACCAACAAGGCCTCTACCGGTTTGGCCGGCAGCCAGCGCAAGGCCTGTGGGCGCTGCAACAACTTGGCGGCGCGCTCACCCTGCTGGCGGAGAGTGATGACCTGTCCGCTGCGATGGGCGTCTATGAGCCGACTTATCAGGACAGTTTCGCCGGCCATACGCTGGCCCTGCTCGGCCTGCAGCGGTCCGACACGTTGCGCGATGACCTGCTCTTCCTGCAGGACTTCTATGCCTGGATGACGACCAGCGAGGCGCTCTGGCCGCAGCTTTTCTTTGACTGGTTTGGCGGTGAGGCGAGCGCCGCGCGGGCCAGGGCGAGCCCGCAATCGGCTCTGTACGAGACCGCAGACTTCGCCGCGATCCGCAGCCAGATCGAGGCCCGCACGCCTGACCGGCCGGAACGTCTCGAGCAGGCCTATTTCCAGAAAGACCGCCCCGTCGACCTGCTGATCGACACGGTCGAAGCGCTATGGGCCGAGATTGCCGAGACCGACAATTGGGACCCGTTCAACGCGCATCTCGCGCACATGGAACAGGCCCGGCAGGCCTATGACTGGGACGCTGTGTGAGCGACTCATAATCGGCTGTGTCTGCCCCGGCACTGACCACGCAGATCAGCACTCACTGACGCGTCGGGAGGAAGAATGTCCCGCCGATACCTGCGCAGGCAGGTATCCATGGACGGTACGAGCCTCCGGTCTTGATCGAACATTCTGTCCCTGGACCCCTGCATGCGCAGGGGTTTGCGGATGATGGAGCAGGATAATTCGTTGGTTTCACGCTTTGCCCAGCCTGGTCTGGGCAATCCAGCACCCATGGCAAGCATCGAAGATCGGGAGAGTTATCGTCGCTCCCGATCTAAACCTCAACAACGGATGCTGGACCCCACGGACAAGCCCGTGGGGAGCGCCTGGAGGGAAATCATTCAAGCCGACTGGATGCGCCTGCGCGGGCGCGGTCGGAGAACAAGAAAGACTTTCAAGCGCTTATGACTGGGACGCGGTGTGAGCGCGGCGCCAGCCGAGCACGTGCCCGGCCGCCAGGAGCGTCGCGCCGAGCACCGTCAGCGGGGTCTCGAGATCATGCAATTGCTCGACAAAGGCCGCGCCGCTCAACAGCCACAGGCCGCCGACAATCAGCGCCGTCACCGCCGCATTGGCGACGGTTGAGCTAAGTCTCAGGAGCGAGAAAGGGATCGCAGCGACGACAAACGCTTTATGGAGCCATTCGACCTCTGCCCAGGTGCCGACGATTGGGAGGCTCGCCGACAAGATTGGAAGAACCAGGCAATGGACGAGGCACAGGCTAGAGAGTGAGATCGCTAAACCGTCTACCGTCGCTGCTTTGAGGGCACGGGCCGCCATTAAAAGGCCACCCGGACGCCAACACGAATATTCTGACCCGGAGCGGGGGCAACATCTTTCAGAACTGAAGTAGCATACCGCACCTCTTCATCCGTGACATTGCGGGCTTCGACAAAGGCCTGTGTGCCATCGGCGCCGATGCCGAACTCGGACAGCGCAACGCTGCCGCGTAGATCGAGCGTCGTGTAGCCATCGGTGATCAGTGAGCCTTCGCCCTCATCAACCTGGTCTTCGGCCACGGTGATCGCCGCGCCAAACGCATAGGCGCCCCATTCGGCATTCGCGCCGGCATTCAGCGTGACCGGCGGAATGAATGGGACATTGCCGCCACTGTCGAGGTCACCCTCAACAAAGTCGAGGCTGGCATCAAACGTCCAGTCGGCACCAAGCGGCCCGCCATCAATGGCATAATCCGCATAGATTTCGCCGCCGAGGAAACTTGCGCCTTCCTGCGTGAAGGCAAAGACGGGCAGGCCGTCTGCTTCGTCACTGACCACGCCATCCTCGAAGGCGAGGCCTGGAGTCAGATAGATGAAATCATTGAACTCGGTGGCGAAAACATTGATGCCGATGCCGCCATTGTCACCGCGCCAGCGCGCCGTGGCTTCGAGGTTCAGTCCGGTTTCCTTGTTCAGGCTTGCATTGCCGACCTCGAATTGCTGGGTCGCCAGGTGCGGTCCGAACGCAAACAGTTCACTCTCATTCGGTGCGCGTTCGGCATAAGACACCTGACCGCCCAGGAACAGTCCGGAGGCGAAATGCTGATGGATGCCAACCGAGCCGCTGAACAGGCTGAAGTCAACCGATCCGGCATTCACATTGTCGAGCTCAACCTGCTCTGCACGCAAGCCGCCTTCGACACCAAAGCCGGACGCCCATTCCTGCGTCTCATACAGGAAGACGCCGACCGATTGGGTATCGGTTTCGCTGATAAACGCTTCCGCACCCGTCGCATCCAGGGTCTTGTCGAGGAATTGAACGCCGAATGCGCCGGCAAAATTGCCGATCTCATGGCCAAATTCGAGACGTCCTTCGACGCCGTCAGATTCATACACCGTCCCGGCTTCGCCTGGTGCCTCGAACTCGGTGTGCTCGTAATCGACGATCGCCAGTGAGCCGGTCACATCAGTCAGGAAGCCATTATTGACGGTGACACCGCCGCGAATGTCGATCCGGGTCTGTTCAAGGTCGATGAAAGGATTTTCTTCTTCCTCCTCTTCATCGCCATGATCGTCGTCATCATCCCCATGTCCTTCTTCGTGCTCATGACCATGACCCGGCAGGCCGTATTCGGACGTCTGCTGGCGCACCGCGACACCCAGGAAGGCATTGTCCCCCACCCAGCTCAGACCTGCGGCAAGGGTCTGGGTTTCAAGGAAGGAGTTTTCCAGCGTATCGCGGACTTCCTCTTCTTCCTCGTGATCATCGTCATCATCGCCATGATCTTCTTCGGCTTCTTCCAGCGCGCGCAAGAGTGAGGATTCAGCGAAATCAGGAATGTCGAAATTGTCGAAATCGCGCTGCGAGGCGGACAGGCTGAGCACGAAATCGCCGGCAACGAATTGCCCGCGTCCGGCAAGCTCGGTGCCTTCATTGACGCTATTATAGGCGCCGAACAGGTCGCCGGACATTGGCGCGTCAGGCAGTTCTTCAACGATCAGGCCATCAATCACATTGACCACGCCGCCAATCGCCTGGCCGCCATAAGCGAGCGCCGCTGGTCCGCGGAGAATTTCAATCGCTTCGGCATCAATACCATCGGCCGAGACCTGGTGGTCAGGCGAAGCCGCAGACGCGTCGATGACGCCGATGCCATTGGTCAGCACTTGCACACGCTCAGCGCCGAGCCCGCGCAGGACTGGACGACTGGCGCCCTGGCCAAAGAAGGTCGTCGTCACACCTGGCTGGCGGTCGAGTGTGTCGCCCAGGGTGCTGGACAGGTCTTGCAGAATGTCTTCGCGATCGATCGCGGTGGCATTGCCGACCAGTTCATCAGCAGACCGGTCCGGACCGGGCGCGGTGACAATGACCGGAGCTTCGCGGCGTTCATCATCCTGCGCCATGGCGGCAGGCATGAGAACGAGGGGAGACATCGAGGCGAGGAGGAGAAGGCGCGACATGGAATTACTCGTGTTATGTTATCACTTTTCATGGCTTCTATCGCCTGCACGCGTCTTGGCAAGTGAAAAACGCGGCTGGCCCTGAGAATCTTGGCAGCGGGATGCTTCGCTGCGCCGCAGCAAATTTTCGTGACTTCCCCAGGGTCGCGCCATAGATAGGCGAAACGGACCGTTGGAGGAGATAGACATGGATGGATCGACCGCTGTTCAGGACAATCAGGTGCTCGCTGGCTTGACCGGCCTCATGCAGGACGCCGTCGCCGCAACCGATACGTACAAGTCTGCCCTGCACAAGAAAGTCGGCGCCGTGCTCGCACCGGACGGCAAGATAGACCGCACCGCCTTCTCCGCCAACCAGCACCTGGCCCACGGCTATGGCTGGGTCGTGACCTATATCGAGACCCTGCGCGAAACCGCCAACTGGGCGAGCCGCCTGGAGGCCGAAGGCAAGCTCGGGGAAATTGACGCCCTGCTCGCGCAGATCCTGTTCAGCCGCTACCTCGCCGACCTGGTCGGCGGCGTGCCGATGAACCAGGGCGAGGTCATCCGCCCACATGAACTGGACGCGCTGGACGAGGTCGAAACCCTGTTTCGCGACCCGGCGGTGCACGCGCTGATCACGCATGGTCTGACGCCCGACAGCATGGCCGCCGCCGCCAGGCACCTGCCGGACAGCCTAGGTCGTGCGACAGTGGAGAATACCGGCGAAGACGAAACCATGTCGATGATCCGCGACCAGTTCCGGCGCTATACTGAAGACAAGATCGTCCCGCATGCGCATGAATGGCACCTCAAGAATGATTACATCCCGATGGAGGTCGTCAATGAGATGGCCGAGCTCGGCGTGTTCGGCCTGACCATTCCGGAAGACTTTGGCGGCCTCGGCATGGGCAAGACAGCGATGTGTGTCGTGTCAGAAGAACTGTCCCGCGGCTATATCGGCACCGGTTCACTCGGCACCCGCTCGGAGATTGCTGCCGAGCTCATCCTGATTGGCGGCACCGACGCGCAGAAGGACAAATATCTGCCGGCCATTGCCAGTGGGGAAATCCTGCCAACTGCGGTGTTTACCGAACCAAATACCGGCTCCGACCTCGGTTCCCTGCGGACCCGTGCGGTGAAGGATGGCGACACTTACAAGATTACCGGCAACAAGACCTGGATCACCCATCCGGTCCGCGCCGATATGATGACGCTGCTGGCCCGCACCGATCCGGCGACCAAGAATTTCTCCGGCCTGTCCATGTTCCTGGCCGAAAAACCGCGCGGCGATGATGACCATCCCTTCCCCGCGGACGGCATGACCGGCGGCGAGATCGAAGTGCTCGGCTATCGCGGCATGAAGGAATACGAAATCGGTTTTGACGAATTCGAAGTCCCCGCCGCCAACCTGCTCGGCGAGACCGAAGGCATGGGCTTCAAACATTTGATGGCGACGTTTGAGAGCGCCCGCATCCAGACCTCGGCCCGCGCTGTCGGCGTCGCCCAATGCGCTTATGAGCTGGGCCTGCGTTATGCCCTCGACCGCCAGCAATTCGGCCAGGCCATTTTCGAGTTTCCACGCGTTGCCAACAAGCTGGTGATGATGGCCGCAGAACTGGTCGGCATTCGCCAACTGACCTATTTCTCGGCCCGCCAGAAGGATTCCGGCAAACGCTGTGACCTGGAAGCCGGCATGGCCAAGATGCTCGCTGCGCGGGCGGCCTGGGCCGCGGCTGACAATGCCCTGCAAATCCATGGCGGCAATGGTTTTGCCTTGGAATACCCGATCAGCCGCGTCCTGCAGGATGCCCGCATCCTCAACATCTTTGAGGGCGCTGGCGAGGTTCAGGCCATGGTCATTGCCCGACGGGTTGTGTCGGAGAGTAATTAGGAGCGCGGCGAATTGAACGGCGCTTCCGCCCGTCTGCGCAAGAGCGGGAATTGCAGGCCCCTGTCCGGATCGGACTTGCCGCTTTCATAACGCCCGACCAGGCGGTAAGCGAGCCAGAAGCCGAGTATGCCGAACAGGACGCCGCCCAGCGCCTGGCCGATCAGCACGCCGGGCGCGCCGCCAATCTCTGCCCCCAGATAGATGAACGGCACGACACCGAGCGTGTTTTTGCCCCAGTTCAGGAAGGTCGAGAAAAGCGGTCGGCGGAGATTGTTGAACGCCGCGTTCGAGACAAATAGCGTGCCGTTAAAGATGAAGAGCGGCGCCACGGCGAGCGCGAACCAGAAAATGATTTTCGCGCCATCCTCGCTCAGGCTGAAACTGGCCGAAATGGCGCCATTGCCGACCAGCAGCGCGATCCAGATGACGACGACATAAGCGGCGGTAAACTGTACCGATTTGATCAGCGTGCCGCGCACCCGGTCAAACTGTTTGGCGCCGAAATTCTGGCCGATAATCGGCCCGACCGCGCCGGACAGGGCAAAGATCACACAGAAGGCGAGCGGCGTCAGACGCCCGGCCACCGCCATCGCAGCAACCGCGGAATCGCCAAACTCGGAGATGGCGCGGGTGACAAAACCATTGCCGAACGGGGTCGCCACATTGGTCAGCATGGCCGGTGCCGCGATCGCGACAATCGGCTTCAGATCCGACTTGAACCGGGCCGCATCGATACGGGCAAAGCCGCCATAATGCCGGAAGATCGGGTAGAGCGCCGTCGCCATGGTGGCGCACCGCGCCGCGACAGAGGCATAGGCGGCGCCATCGAGGCCGAGGCCAAAGCCGAAGATCAGAATCGGGTCGAGTATGGCGTTCACGGCCCCCGCCGTCAGCGTCACGATCATCGCCCGGCGGGCATCGCCATGCGCGCGCAATATGCCGGACGCCATCATCCCAATCGCGCCAATCGGCATGACGGTGACGACAATCCTGAAATAGCGCACGGCAAGATCGAGCGTATAGCCTTTGGCCCCAATCAGGCTGATCAGCAGCGGCGCATAGACCCAGCACAGCACGGCCAGAATGGAGGTGATGACAATCCCGAAAGCGAGGACGCTGGTGGCGATCTTGCGCGCTTCCTCGGCGACGCCCTGGCCCAGCCGCTGGGCAACCAGCGCACTGGTCGCAATCGTCATCCCGATCGAGACTGAAAACGTAAAGAACAGGACGGTCCCGGCAAAGCCGACCGCCGCCGCCAGCTCCTGCTCGCCGAGCATCGAGATGAACAGCAGATCGGCAAAATCGACCAGGAACATGGAGACCAGCCCAATGCTCGCCGAGGCGGACATGATGGTGATGTGGCGCAGCAGGTTGCCTTCCAGAAAGATTGCCTGCTTGTTGGCCATGCTGTGTCCCGTCTGAGAAACCCCGCGCGCTCCCGATGAGGCCGCAGCGGGTCTATATGGAGCCTAATCCCGGAATTGCGATCACGCGAGCGACATTTTCTATAGAGTGGCTGCGGTTTGGCGTTTTCACCCGGCCCCATGTTCCGCCGATACTTGCGCAGGCAGGTATCCAGGGACAGGAGTATGCCGCCGATCCGGTCGAAAATTATCGTTGCTGGACCCAGGCGGCCGGAGGGGCCGTCGGTTCAGTGGTTGGATTGCACTCACGTCCACGCTCTGCCCAGCCTGGTCTGGGCAGCCCATCACCCTTGCGCCCCGCCAGGATCGGGAGAGGCATGTTCTCTCCCAATCCTGGTCGCGAGATCCCGTGCTGGACCCCACGGAATATTCCGTGGGGAGCGCTGGAAGGGGGTCTCAGTTCTCCAGGCCCTCATCCTGAGCGAAGTCGAAGGATTAAGGGCCGTGCTTCTGGGAAATCGCAACAAGCCCGCCTCGCCCTTCGACTTCGCTCAGGATGAGGCTCAAGGATTTTGCCGCCCATCCCGGGCTTGACCCGGGATCTCCGGCAACGCTTCCGGTCTCTATCGCACGAGATCCCGGATCAAGTCCGGGACGGTCGGAGGCGGTGCCGGTGTCTGCTGGAATTGGCAACGCACTAAATCGTTAACGCCGTCCGCCAAAATCCGCGCCACCATTTGCCGGATCTCAAACCCTGTCTGCGATAAGAGCGCCAGACGGGACGAATTCGGAGACCATCATGGCGATCAATTTCAAACGCGTATTCGCAGTTCTGGCACTGGCCGGCCTCACCGCTTGTTCGCCAGCCGACATGTTCAGCGGTGAAGGCAGCGGCGAGCAGATTGCGCCGGAAACGCCGCTTGTCGTCGCCGATGGTCAGAGCCCCGCCCTGATGAGCCAGGTCTCGCTAGGCCAGCCCAATCTCGTCTCGGCGCAGCTGCCGGCCGTCTTCGAAACCATTGATGCCGAACCCAATTGCCGGATGCCGCGCCCAAGCCGTGATGCCAAGGTCGCTTATGTCTACACCTATGGCGGCGGCGTGAAGACGCCCCTTCATTATATCGCCGATGGCGACGATGCCGACCAGATTGCCGCGCGCATGGCCATGACCAAGGAAGTGGCCAAACAGGTGTCGCGTGAAGGCGGCTTCATCGAAGGCGCCGTGGCCCGCCAGTTTGCCAGTTTCGCCAAAGGCAATTCCGTCGAGTGGGCGACGCGTGTCGACGTCCTGGTCACCGAAACCGAGGCCCCGGTCTATCTCGTCCTGACCTCTTACAATGCCATCCTGTGGAACATCCAGCTTGCGCCCGGCGCGCAGATCGATGGCATCATCGTCAGCGGCTATGAAGGTGGCGCTATCGCCAATGGCACCACTGCCCGCCGCACTGGCTTCATGGGCTTTGATGGCTCGCCAAACCAGGATTGCCGCCTCGAAGGCCGCGGCCGGCCGATCCCGACCGAGGTTCGCATTGCCGGCGCCAGGGAGCTCAATCCCGACTTTGACCCGCGCGGCTATAAAGAGCGCTGGGACGCGGAATATCTCGACACCCAGAAATTCTTCTCCGTCGAGCTGCGCCAGAAAATCGGCAAAACGCCGACCTGGCTCCTCAACAATGCCCGCGGCGAAAGTTTCCAGGCCGTCCTCGTCGGCCCGGTCCCGACCGCACCGTTTGCGCAGCAGCCGGTGACCCGCCTGCAAGTGCCGTCCTACGTGGCGCCTTATTGGGGCACCCGCAAAGGCGCGTTCAAGTATTTCGGGCTGGAGTCTTAGAGGGGCGACCGCTGCAGGTTGTCTGCATTGGGTCGGGAGGAGACATTACGCGTCGACCACGCTCTCGTCGACGCTCTGCCCAGCCCGGTCTGGGCAGTCCATCACCCGGGCGTGCTGTGAAGATCGGGAGCGAAAACATCTCTCCCCGTCCTTGCGGCAAGATCCCATGCTGGACC
>JANSYM010000002.1 GCA_024742355.1 Hyphomonadaceae bacterium
CTACTTCCGCACGACGGACGTGACCGGTGTTGTCACCCTGCCAGCGGACAAGGAAATGGTTCTGCCAGGCGACAATGTGAAGATGAGCGTTGAGCTGATCCAGCCAATCGCCATGGACCAGGGCCTGCGCTTCGCGATCCGCGAAGGTGGCCGCACGGTCGGCGCCGGTGTTGTGGCTTCTGTCTCCAAGTAAGAGACACACAACCAACCAAATCAGAAACCCCGCTGCTGAAGCAGCGGGGTTTTTTGTGCGCGGAAGTGTGGCTTCCCGCAAAATCCTTCCCGCTCTAACTCGATCTCGACGCAGTTTATGTCTTGAGCGTGCGCGCGGCGCGTGTTGTACCTTGAGCAAAGGCCGCAAAAGCGGATTCAATATTCATTGCCGGGGAGGCACATTTGACTGAAGCTGTAGCGGATAGCGCAGGCGCGAAACCTCGAGATACGAGTTTCTTTGGCCATCCTAAGGGATTGGCCATTCTGTTTTTTACGGAGATGTGGGAGCGATTTTCCTATTACGGGATGCGCGGCCTGCTTGTCCTCTATCTGACACAGCATTTCCTGTTCTCAGATGAGAAATCCTCGATCATGTACGGCGCGTATACGGCGCTCGTCTATGTCATGACGATTATCGGGGGCACGCTCGCGGATCGATATCTTGGGCAACGCAAGGCAGTTACGTTTGGCGCGATCCTATTGTGTATCGGCCATTTCGGCATGGCGTTCGAAGGCACGGGTTCGAAAGAATACGTCGTCACCAATGGCGCAGAAATTGTGATGGAACATGAAGGGCGGGGCGATAACCGGCAGCTATTCATGGAATATGATGGCGTCGAACGCCGGATCACGTTCGATGCAGAATCCGGAGACATGTTGGTGCTGGAAACGGCAGATCGCGAGCGCGAGCCGACCGCGGGTGTTTACGCGACCATTGCTAAAGCGGATTATACCACGCGAGTTGAGCAGCAGACGCTGTACACCAACATATTGTTCCTCTCACTGGCGTTCATCATTGCCGGTGTTGGCTACCTGAAAGCGAACATCTCAACGATTGTTGGTGCGCTATACGAGTTTGATGATCCGCGGCGTGATTCAGGGTTCAGCCTGTTTTACATGGGCATCAATCTCGGGTCGCTGATATCGTCTTTGACCTGCGGGATTATCGGTATCGTTTGGGGTTGGAAGTATGGGTTCGGACTTGCCGGGATTGGCATGCTGGCCGGACTTATGGTGTTTGTCTGGGGTCAGAAGTTTCTAGATGGAAAAGCCGAACCACCAAATCCGGAGCTGCTGAAAAAGTCATTCCTGGGGCCAATCACGGTCGAGATGGCTTGTTACCTGGCGGGCGCAGTTGTGATTGCAGTTGCGATGCTGTTGGTGATGAATGCCGAGATTATTCCGGAATGGTTTGTCGGATCGCTCGGGATTGCCGTTTTCGTCGGACTGGTCGTGTACGCGTTTATTCAACTCAACGGCACAGAACGAAATCGCATGTTCGCGGCGATTTACTTCGTGTTGGCACAGATTCCGTTCTGGGCACTGTTTGAGCAAGCTGGGTCGTCCTTGACTCTGTTTACAGATCGATTGGTCGACAAAACCATGTTTGGGATCAACGTTCCAACGCCGGTGTTCCAATTCCTCAATGCTGGTTACATCGTGATCTTCGCGCCAATCTTCGCATGGATGTGGATCGCTCTGTCGAAGCGCAACATGGAACCATCAACGCCGGTGAAATTCGCGATCGGCGTGTTCCTGGCAGGGCTTGGGTTCCTCTCGCTCGTCGGTGGTATGGGCGCATCGGGATCGACTGGCCTGACGGCTGTGTACTTCATTTTCCTGATTTATTGGGTGCATACGATGGGGGAGTTGATGGTGTCGCCAGTCGGATTGTCAGCTGTCACAAAGATGGCCCCTGCGCGCGTCGTCGGGATGACCATGGGCGCCTGGTTCTTGTACTCCGGTCTCTCCAACTATCTGGCCGGCGTGATCGCACGCACGACCGGTGCGGAGACGATTGGCGGACAGATTACCAATGTTGCTGAGGCGAAAGCGACTTATGTCAGCGTCTATACCAACGTCGCATACGTGGCGATGGGAATTGGTGTCTTCATGCTGCTGATCTCACCGATCATCAAAAGCTGGATGCGGACGGATGTCGGCGCGGTGGATTCTCTGGACGATGAGTTGAGAGCCTCCGGCGAAAAGCCGGCTTAAGGTCTTCGACAACGCGTATCTTGATTGAAATGGCGGCCTCTATGGTCGCCATTTCTCGATTGAGCGCTAGCAAAAGCCGTCGCCTAACCGGCACCGCCGACGGTCAAACCACCGATCTTGAGCGACGGCTGTCCAACGCCAACGGGAACAGACTGTCCCGCCTTGCCACAAGTTCCGACACCGTCATCCATGGCAAAATCATTGCCGATCATCTCGACCTGGCTGAGCGCCGTCGGGCCGTGGCCGATCAGGGTCGCATTCTTCACTGGCGCGACGATCTTGCCGTTCTCGACGAGATAGGCCTCGGTGCACTGGAACACGAAATTGCCGGAGGTGATATCGACCTGGCCGCCGCCAAAATCGACAGCCCAGATGCCGTTCCTGATTGAGGCGACGATTTCGCCAGGATCATCCTGACCACCCAGCATCACCGTATTCGTCATCCGCGGCATGATGGTCGCGTCATAGGATTCGCGTCGGCCATTGCCGGTTGGCGCAACGCCCATGAGGCGGGCATTCTGGCGGTCCTGCATATAGCCTTTCAGGATGCCGTCCTCGATCAGGACGGTGCGATTGGTCGGCGTGCCCTCATCATCGACGGACAAGGAGCCGCGGCGCGCGTCAATTGTTCCGTCATCGATCACAGTGATGCCCTTGGAGGCGACTTGTTCGCCGACACGGCCCGCATAAACGCTGGTGCCCTTTCGATTAAAATCGCCCTCCAGGCCGTGACCGACCGCTTCATGCAGCAACACCGCAGGCCAGCCTGGCCCGAGCACGACTTCCATTTCGCCAGCGGGGGCCGGGATCGATTCGAGATTGACCTCGGCCTTGCGTAGCGCGCGATCAGCGAGCTTTTTCCATCGGTCCGGCGCGATCCATTCATCATAGGCGGCGCGGCCACCGGCGCCGGCGGATGCTGATTCGCGGCGACCGTTTTGCTCCAATGTGACGGACACGTTCAAGCGCACCAGCGGGCGGACATCGCTGAACATTTCACCGGCTGGGCGAAGTATATCGATTTGCTCGTGCGATCCCGCGAGCGAGACGGACACCTGAACCACGCGCGGGTCCTTGGCGCGGACCCAGGCATCGATTTCTGCGAGCAGGCCCGTCTTGACGCTGAAATCGGGCGCTTCAGTCGGGTCGATCGGGGCATAGAGCCGACGGTTGGTTGGCGTCGGGCCCGTATCGAGAGAACCGGAATAGCCACGCTTCGCTTGTCGTGCGGTCTCGGCAGCTCGGCGAATCGCCGCGATGGTGAGCTCGCCAGAATGTGCATTACCGCTCGCTTCGCCGGCCACCACGCGCAGGCCGAATCCCTGCGACGTGTCATAAGTCGCTGATTTCAGGCGCCCGTCATCAAACACGAAGCCTTCGGAGCGGGAGCGTTGAACGTAAATATCTCCATCGTCGGCGCCATTGGCGGCATCGGACAGGAGTTTCGAGGCATCTTGCGCGTCGAAGGGCAGGGGCATGTAAGTCATACAGGCTATGTGACGCTGCCGGCCACCGAGATCAAGCGCCGCTGTGAGCTATGCGAGCTTAACTGACGTCTTCGACCGAAAAACGGGTCAACTGGCGTTCGGCGAGTGCCCAACCTGGCTTCAATTCCAGCGCGGTGACGAAGTCATCGTAAGCGCCAGGGACATCCCCGGTATGCTCTCGCGCGATCGCTCGGTTGTAATGGGCAGCAAACAGATCCGGCGAATCAAGATCAATCGCGCGGTTCAGAGACGCCAATGCCAGATCAAAATCATGGCGGTAGATATGTGCGGCGCCCTGATTGAGATAGGCGGCGCCCATTTCAGGTTTCAGCTCCAGCGCCTTGGCATAATCAGCCAGAGCGTCGTCATACCTGCCTTCGCGCATGCGCAGGACTCCGCGATTCACATAGGTCGCGGCCCTATTCTCTCTATTCATCGCCTGTTCGCGCAAGGCCCGCGTGCACACCTCGTCGGCAGCGCGGAAGCTGGAATATTTGTTCTTGGTTTTCTGGTAGCACTCTCCGCCCAGGCCTTTGCCGATAACGAAAACCTGTGCGGTGGCTGTTTCTGCCGCAAGCGCTGTGGCGGCCGCGGCAATCATCAGTTTGAGTTTCATGGCTGACCTCCTTTTCTTAACCATACAATAAGGCCGGAGATTTAGCGAGCGAGTGCGACATTTTATTAGAGCTGGGTGTATTGGGTAGACCTGCGGGTCTGTCGTATATATGGCATCAGCCAAGACTGGATGGAGTGACTCTTGCGTTACATCTTTGCGTGGATCTCTGCAGTGCTGATGACAGGATCGGCATTTGCACAAGAACTCGTCGGGCAGCCCACCCCGGGCGCCCTTGGATTTCAACCTGCGGCAACGCGGATCATGGAGCGTGTGAACGATTTCCATAATTATCTGCTGGTGATCATTACCGTGATCACCGTGTTCGTGCTCGCGCTGTTGATTTGGGTATGTGTTCGGTACAATCGCCGCGCCAATCCTGAAGCGCGCAAGTTCAGCCACAACACGACCGTGGAAATTATCTGGACCGCAGTGCCCGTGATCATTCTGGTGGCGATTGCCGGCCCGTCTTTCTCGAACCTGTTTTATCAGGAGAATGAGCCGGACCTCGAAATGATCGCGCAGAGCGGCGATCTCGATGATCCCAACATTTTCGTCGATGCGGCCAAGGAAGGCTGGATCACGATCAAGGCCGAAGGCATGGGGAACTGGGCCTGGACCTATTACTATATGGATGAGCTCGATGTGGACGGCTATCCGGTTCAATATGTCTCGAACGGCATCCACTTTGGGCTGCCGACCGATCCGGCGCCGACCCCGGAAAAGCCACTCTATCTCGCCACCGATTATCCGATGGTGATTCCAGTCAACCGTTACATCCGCTATCAGACCACGTCAGACCGCGTCATCCATTCCTGGACCGTGCCAGCGTTTGGCGTGAAGACCGATGCTGTGCCGGGCCGCCTGAATGAAGGCTGGTTCCTGGTAGAGGAAACCGGCGTATTTTACGGCCAGTGCTCAGAACTTTGCGGCAAGAATCACGCGTTCATGCCAATCGAGGTCCGGGTCGTCCCGCAGGATCAGTATGATAGCTGGCTTGCTGTGATGAAGACTGGCGACATCGACGCAGCGACTGAGCTCGTTCAAGTTATTGACTCGACCGGCGAGGGCACACGCCTCGCATCGGTCGAGTAAGAGAGGGATTTAGATCATGCCTATGGATCAAGTTGCTGCTCACGATCACGACGATCACGATCACAAGCCAGGCTTTTTCGTGCGTTGGTTCTTCTCGACCAACCACAAGGATATTGGGACGCTTTATCTCGTCTTTGCCCTGATTGCCGGTATTGTCGGATACTCCCTTTCGGGTCTGATTCGCCTTGAACTGGCTGAACCTGGTATCGGCCCGCTGACAGGCATTGTTGAGATGCTCTACGGCACCAGTGGCCCACAAGCGATTGAACAAACCAAGAGTTTCTACAACACCGTCATTACTTATCACGGTCTGATCATGATCTTCTTCATGGTCATGCCGGCCTTGATTGGCGGGTTCGGGAACTGGTTCGTGCCGCTGATGATCGGTGCGCCGGACATGGCGTTCCCGCGCATGAACAATATCTCGTTCTGGTTGACCGTCGCCGCATTTGTTCTGGCCTGTATCTCGATGATTGTGCCAGGTGGTAACGGGGTCAACGGCTTTGGCGGCGGTTGGGTGCTTTATCCGCCCTTGTCGGGCATGGCAGGCCACCCGGGACCGTCCATGGACCTGCTGATCCTGTCGCTACACACAGCGGGTATCGCGTCGATCCTCGGCGCCATCAACTTCATCGTGACGATCCTGAATATGCGTGCACCTGGCATGACGCTGCACAAGATGCCGCTCTTTGCATGGTCACTGCTCGTCACCGCAATTTTGCTGCTTCTCGCGCTTCCAGTTCTGGCAGGCGCGCTGACCATGCTGCTGACAGACCGGAATTTCGGATCGCAATTCTTCGACCCGTCCGGCGGTGGTGATCCGATCATGTTCCAGCATCTGTTCTGGTTCTTTGGTCACCCGGAAGTGTACATCATGATCCTGCCAGCTTTTGGCTTGATCTCGCACATTGTCTCGACCTTCTCGAAAAAGCCGATCTTCGGCTATCTCGGCATGGCCTATGCCATGGTCGCGATTGGTGCGATCGGCTTCATCGTGTGGGCGCACCACATGTACACTGTCGGCATGCCTTCGGACATGAAGGCCTACTTCGTGGCGGCGACAATGGTGATCGCGGTGCCAACGGGGATCAAGATCTTCTCCTGGATTGCCACCATGTGGGGCGGTTCGATCGACTTTTCCGTGCCTATGGTCTGGGCGATTGGTTTCATCTTCCTGTTTACCGTCGGTGGTGTGACAGGCGTTGTCCTCGCCAATGCCGGTATCGACCATTCTTTGCACGACACCTATTACGTCGTGGCGCACTTCCACTACGTGCTGTCACTCGGCGCCGTGTTCGGTCTGTTCGCAGGTTGGTATTACTGGTTCGAGAAAATGTTTGGCATCAAGTACAACAAGTTTGTTGGCTATGCCCATTTTTGGATCATGTTCATCGCTTCGAACCTGATCTTCTTCCCGCAGCACTTCCTCGGCCTGAACGGCATGCCGCGTCGTTATGTTGACTATCCGGAAGCATTCTCGCTCTGGAACAATGTCTCGTCCTGGGGCTACGCGCTGTCCATGGTTGCGACACTGCTCTTCTTCTACGGCCTGGTCGAAGCGATGGTGCGCCGTCGCAAGGGTGAAGCTAATCCGTGGGGCGAAGGCGCTACAACGCTCGAATGGACGCTGCCAAGCCCACCGCCATTCCACCAGTTCAACGAACTGCCAGTGGTCAAGAATGAGGGTGGTCACTAGGCCGCTCGTCTAAAACAGATCAAGCGGCCCTTTGCGCAACATCGCGCGGAGGGCCGTTTTTCTAGAACCGCAAAGGGTTTTGCACTATGTCACTCGACATGACCGCATCACAGCCACAAGCAAGACTCGCTTCTGCTCGCGATTATGTCGAGCTGATGAAGCCGCGCATCATGATGCTCGTCGTCTTCACCGCGCTGGCAGGCCTCGTCGCTGCTGTCGGCGTCACGGGGCAGGGGATAAATCCGGTGCTGGCAAGCGTTGCCGTGCTCGCTGTTGCACTCGGGTCCGGCGCCGCTGGAGCGATCAATATGTGGTACGATTCAGACATTGACGCTGTCATGGTTCGCACGTCGACCCGGCCAATCCCGTCCGGCGCTGTCCCGCGCAGTGAAGCGCTCGCCATGGGCATGATCATGTCGGCGCTGTCTGTGTTGCTGATGTGGATTGCTTCCAACGTCTTGGCTGCCGCGCTCCTGGCGCTCTCTATCGTCTATTATGGCTGGTTCTATACGATGGTGCTCAAGCGCCGCACGGCACAGAACATTGTAATCGGCGGCGCTGCGGGTGCTTTCCCTCCAGTCATTGGCTGGGCAGCCGTGACAGGATCTGCGCCGCTGGATGCCTGGATCCTTTTCGCCATCATCTTCTTCTGGACGCCGCCGCATTTCTGGGCGCTGAGCCTCGTCGCGCACAAGGAATATGAAAAAGCTGGCGTTCCGATGCTGCCGGTCACCAGCGGGGCCAAGTCTACGCGTACGCACATTCTGCTCTACACGATCGCATTGACCCCGATCGGCCTTGCGCCACTCGCCACAGGTCTCGGCGGCTGGCTCTATGCCGGTGTCGGTGGATTGCTCAGCGCGTCATTCCTCTATTTCGCTGTCAAAGTCTATCGCAGCGGGGCAGGGGACGCGGATGCAGGTGATGCCGAACGCAAGCTGGCCATGAGCATGTTTGCCTTTTCGATCCTGTACCTGTTCGGGCTCTTTGCCGCACTCATCGCGGAGCATGGATTCGGGTTATACTTCCCGCTCGGAGGCGCATGATGACCGAGCCCATGTCTCAATCAGAACCAGATGCCGCTGCGATCCTGAAAGCGCAGAAGCGGCGTAATGTCTGGCTTGCCTGGGCCCTTGTGGCGTTTGTCGTTATCGTTGGCGTCACAACCGCTATACGGATCCAGCAGGCTGATTTCAGCGGTGGCGATCGTCTTTACTTCTCTGGATATCTCGATGAAGCGGCCAAGGAAAAGCGCGATCGGGAGGCGGTTGAGCGCGCTCGTGCGGCTGAAGCAAAAGCTGCAGCAGCGGCGGCCGATCCAGCGCCGGAAGGGGCTGACGATGAATAATTCCCGGATCGCCATTATCGCCATTGGTGCAGCGGTATTTATGCTCGGGCTCGCCTTCGCGTCCAAGCCGCTTTACGACACGTTTTGTCGTGTGACCGGGTTCGGTGGCACCACGCGCATCGCCGAAAGCGCGCCAGATCGCATCAGCGACCGTGAGATCACGGTTCGCTTCGACGCCAATGTCGCAAACGCTCCGCTCAAGTTTCGCGCGACGCAAAACGCGCTGCCGGTGCAAGTCGGCGCACATAGTCTCGCCTTTTACGAGGTCACCAATACATCCGTGAGCGATGTCAGCGTGATCGCCAGCTATAATGTCACGCCGCACAAAGCCGGCCGCTTTTTCAGCAAGCTCGAATGCTTCTGCTTCGAAGAGCGAATCATCAAGGCTGGCGAAACGAAAAAACTGCCCGTCATCTTCTTTATCGATCCTGCAATCGACGAAGAAAGCAATGTCGATGATGTGCGGACAATCACACTGTCCTACACGTTTTTCCAAACCGACGACTTTCGGGGTGCGGCGAATACAGCATCTCTCGATTGACCTATTGCAGAAACAGGGCGCACCGGTCTAAAAGCGCCGAGAATTGAAACCATTGCCACAAGGGATTCCCTCTCATGGCCGACGACGTCAAACACGACTATCACCTTGTAAACCCATCGCCATGGCCGCTGATTGGCGCCATTGCGCTGACGACGCTCGCTGTGGGCGGCGTGACCTACATGAAAGGTCTGTTCGGCATCCAAGCAGGCCAATTGTGGACGCTGCTGCCGGGCTTCCTGATGGTGATCTGGGTGATGGCTGGTTGGTGGCGCGAAGTCATCAAGGAAGGCCGCACGGGCGATCACACGCCTGTCGTTGAGATTGGCCTGAAATACGGCATGGTCCTGTTCATCGTTTCAGAAATCATGTTCTTTGCCGCATGGTTCTGGAGCTTTTTCGAACTCGCCATCTTCTACCCAGCGCGTGTCGGCGAAACATTCGATGCTGCCAGCCCGGTCTGGGAAGGCCTGAATGCGTTTGCGCAATGGCCGCCAACCGGTGTCACGACGTTCGATCCGTTCCACCTGCCGCTGATCAACACGCTGATCCTGCTGCTGTCGGGCACCACGGTCACTGCTGCGCACCACGCGCTGCAGCACGACAAGATGGACAATGCCAAGTTCATGCTGTTGCTGACGATTATTCTCGGCGTCGCATTTACCTGCCTGCAGGTCTACGAATATTCAGAAGCCCAGTTCACATTTGACGGAACCCTCTACGGATCGGCCTTCTTCATGGCGACCGGATTCCATGGTGCACACGTAGTCATCGGGACCATCTTCCTGACGGTCTGTCTGTTGCGATTGTACGCCAACAACATGACCGCGAAGAAACATCTCGGCTTCGAGTTTGCCGCCTGGTACTGGCACTTTGTTGACGTGGTCTGGTTGTTCCTGTTCGCTTTCGTCTACGTCCTGCCGCACCTGGTTCTGGGACACTAAGGCGATGCCTCGCGAGGTCTCGCCGATATCGGCAGGCCTCGGCTGCCGATGCCCCAAATGCGGGGAAGGGCCCGTTTTCAAATCCTATCTCGGCTTTGCGCCATCCTGCTCTGCCTGCGGGGCGGATTTCAGCAAAGCAGATTCTGGCGATGGCCCCGCATTCTTCGTGATGTTCCTGGTCGGCATTATCGTAACGCCGCCTGTCCTGTTGGTGCAGATCATGTTTGATCCGCCGGTCTGGGTGCACATCGTGATCTGGACACCTGTCATCATCGGGTTGAGCGTCTGGCTGCTGCGCCCGTTCAAATCGTTGCTGTTCGCTCTGCAATGGAAGAACCATGCAGAAGAGGCGCAGTGGGAATCGACCGGGACCCACGGGAAATGAGTTTTCGCCCCATGCCCGTTTTATCGGTGCTGAGTGCGATCAGCCTGGTCATCTTGTTCATGCTGGGATCCTGGCAATATGATCGTTACTCCGAGAAGATGGAACGTCCAGAAGCCGTTCAAACCGAAGAACCTGTCCTTGCGATAGAGATCGATCTCGATCGCGATCTTCCCGGCAGTGTTCAGCAAGTGTACGGCTTCGCAGATAGTGAACCCATTTGGCGGCGGTATGCGCCAGGGCGCGTCAAGGACACCGGAGACCGCGTCCTGGTCATGATAGAAGCAACGGGCGGCGCAGAACCGGTGGCGGCGCCGCTGTCCACGCTTCAGGCCACTGTGTCATATGAAGGTACGTTGACGCGCAAGGAACGTAACGAAAGCGCGTTTAATGCGCAGGACAATCCCGACCAGGATCAATGGTATGCTTTGTCGCCAACCCTGATGTGGACAAATCTCGGCCTCGAAGGCACGCCGCTTGTCGCCGAGCCGGTGATCATGACGGTTAGAAATGCAGCAGATTTGAATCAGTCGCGTCTTACGCCGAACCCTTATGCCTATTCAAAGCCCATCGACCCGCTCCCACCGGAACGTCATTTTGGTTATGCCTTGACCTGGTGGGGGATGGCATTGGGCCTGATAGGCGTGTATGTGGCGCTGCATCGCGCGCGCGGACGATTGAAGTTCTAGTATAAGGCTTTCGCCATGAAATATGTTTCAACTCGCGGTCATTCAGAGCCGGTTGATTTCGTCGAAGCCTGTCTGACGGGCCTGGCCCCGGACGGCGGCCTGTATGTGCCAGAAAGCTGGCCACAAATCGCGCCAGCGAAGCCGAATGAATCCTATATCGACGTTGCGACACGGATCCTGAACACTTTCGCGGGTGACGCTCTGAGTGATGAGGATGTGCGCGGCCTGTGCGAACGTGCCTATGCCAGCTTCTCGCATCATAGTGTAACGCCGCTGACCCAGTGCGGCCCGAACACGTTCATGATGGAACTCCACCATGGCCCGACCCTGGCATTCAAGGATGTGGCCATGCAGTTCATCGGGCAGCTCTATGATTTGGTCCTGGGGCGCCGCGGCCAACGCATGAGCGTCGTCTGCGCGACATCCGGAGACACAGGCGGCGCCGCTGCAGCGGCCTTTGCGGGTGCAGCTTCTGTCGATCTCTACATTCTGCACCCGCATGAGCGCGTGTCACCAGTGCAGCGCTTGTTCATGACCACGACAGGCGCCTCCAACGTGCACAATCTTGCGGTTGATGGCGATTTTGACGATTGCCAGTCTTTGGTGAAATCCATGTTCGCGGACAAGGCGTTTGCCGCGGAGGTCAGCCTATCTGGCGTCAATTCAATCAACTGGGCACGGATTGCCGCGCAAACCGTGTACTATGCCGCCGCACAAGCGGCGATTGGACCGGATCGACCCATTCGATTTGTGGTTCCTAGCGGTAATATGGGCGATGCGTTTGCCGGCTATGTCGCGGCACGATGTGGTCTTCTATCTGGGTTTGAACTCGTCTGCGCCGTCAATGAAAACAAGACGCTCGCAACGCTCCTGAATGACGGATTGATGCAGCGCGAACAGGCGGTGGCGACGCCGAGCCCGGCCATGGATATCTCCGTCCCCAGCAATTTCGAACGCCTGTTTTTCGAAGTCGCCGGGCGTGATGGTGAGACCGTGCGCCGGACCTATGACCAATATCGTCAATCAGGCTCGGCGATTTTGCCTGATTCCGTTCGTGGACCATTAGGATGTACCGGCTTTAGTTCAGCGGTGATCAACAATGGAGACACGCTCGCCGAAATGCGCACATTCAAGCAACTGACTGGCGCGCTCATTTGCCCGCACACGGCCGTCGGAACGGCTGCTGAGCGACGTCTGCCGCCGTCTGAGGCCACGACAGTTATCTTGTCGACCGCGCATGCCGCAAAGTTCCCCGAGACCGTTCTGGAGGCGACGGGCGATGATGCGCCCCTGCCGAAGCGGTGTTCAGAACTCAAGGCGCGTGGCGAAGTGTATGAGCGGGTGGCGAACGATCTCAAATTGATCAAGGATCAAATTCGCGGACATATGACCGCTGAGGCATAAAGTATGAGCGTACCAATTGGCGAATGGCAGTGGAACAAGAGCACACAGCGACTGACCCTGTCGCTGGTGCCTCCATCGTTGGAGCGGCTGTTGTCGGGCGATTGGGCGCTGGATGATCTCAGCAATGTGCTCGATGGATTGAGTCGGCAAAGATTGCGCAATGGCCTGGAAACACCTGATGGCGATGTCGCGCTGGAGCTCGTGACAGCTGAAGGCAGCATTGTGCATCTGGCAGGTGGCGCTGTGGACGATTACTGGTCTCGCGGCGTGATCCTGTCGGTGGGCGAATCGACAGGTGCGGCGGAAGATTCAGTCGTCGAGTTGCTTCCCGTTTTTCAACCTATACTCTGTCTGCGCAGCCACCGGGTCGAAGGCTTTGAAGCCCTTGCACGTTGGGAAGGTGAGAAGGGGGCGCAGACGCCAGTAGGGGATATGCAGGGTCTCGCATCATCGATGCTGATCCATGCCGCTGAATCCCTGGTCGGTTTTCGCAAGACGGCCCGCAATCCAAATCTGTTCGTCCAGGTCAATATTACCAGCCTGGATCTTGAAGGTGATGAGCTGATTGACCTGATCTCAGCCTTGCAAAGTGGTCACAAGTTCGCTCCGGGCTCCATTCGCCTCGAACTGACCGAACAGGATGCCTTGCGTGATACGCAGCAGACGCTCAACCGCTTGCACGATCTGAAAGCGGCAGGGGCCGGGATCGTCCTCGATGATTTTGGATCGGGACATTCTTCTTTCCTCTGGCTCGCCGATCTACCGGCGGACGCGCTGAAAGTCGACGCATCACTGATCCAACAATTGGACAACCCCCGCGTCGAAACCATTCTTGAGGCGCTCACGCTTATGGCGCGGCGCCTGGGGATGACCTCGACGGCTGAAGGTGTGGAAGATGAAGCGATCATGCCCCTCTTGCGCACGCTCGGGTTTGATCACGCACAAGGGTTCGCCCTCGGACGACCGATGTCCGTGAGCAAAGCGGAAGCGTTCCTAAGCGCCTAGATCGACTTCAAGCGTTGATATCGCGTGGACAAAATTGCTCGGCGCGAGTGAACTTTTCCCAGTCCAGCGTATCTTCGGGAAGCGTTTCAAAATGTTCTGATATGCGGTTTCGAGCTGCATGATGGCGACGCGCTTGCCGAGGCAGACATGTGGACCATTGCCGAATGCCAGATGCTCATTGGCGTTTTTCCGCTCGATATCGAACGCATTGGGTGCATCAAATTTTGCCGGGTCGCGATTGGCAGCGGCATAGTACATCACGACCTTGTCACCTTCGCTCAGCGCCTGACCGCCGAGCGTGGTCGATTTGGTTACGGTGCGCCGCATGTATGTGACCGGACTGACCATTCGGATGGCTTCATGAACGAAGTTTGGGAACAGGGCGGGATTGGCAATCAGTTTCGCGCGTTGTTCCATATGGTCCGTGATCAGTTTCATCGTCCCGGATAGCGAGTTGCGGGTTGTGTCATTGCCGGCAAAGACGATGAGCAACCAGGAGCCATCCAGGAATTCATCCGAAAGCAGCTCGCCGTCAATTTCCGCGTTGGCAATGGCGCTCAGCAAGTCCTTGCGGGGATTCTTGCGGCGCTCGAGCAATTGATGGCGTCCATAATCAAACAGCGCCTGGATCTCATTCATGAATTCCATGATCTGTTCAGGTGATAGGTTTCCGAGGCCTTCCTGTTGGGCCTGGTACTGCGCATTCTCCAGATAATGCATCCAGTGCACGAGCTTGGGGCGGTCTTCTTCAGGAACTCCGAGAATCTCGCACAGGGTGAACAACGGAAGTTCCGCAGAGAAAGATTCGACCATATCGACGACGGGTCCCTTGCGTTCCATGCCGTCGAGCAGCTCGTTGACCTTTGCGTCTACTTTTTTTCGAAGCTCCGCGACATAGTCGGGTCGAAACCAGGCCATATGCTCCATGCGCAAAGGTGTATGGTGCGGTCGATCCAGGTTGATCAGCGAGTTGAGCGATGATGAGTGAAGGAGGGGGTGGCGCGGCACTTCCGGCAAGCCATAGGACATCAGGATGCCGCCGCGCTGCGATGAATAAGTTACGGGGTCGAGTTCAACCTGTTTGATCAGATCATACTCAGTCAGCGCCCAGAACCCACGACCATATTCTTCCGGATGCCACATGATCGGCGCTTCACGGCGCATCTGATCGAATGCATCGAACGTGTAGCCATTATTGCTGGAAAAGACATCTGGTTCGTTTAGCTGAACCGGGGGTGTCAGCGCATGGATCGGAGGGTTCGACGGCGGCGCCGATGGTGTCTCTTGTTGATAGGTGTCGGTAACGTTCTGAAAGCCCATAAGACAACTCCTTTGTACCAGAGACTAGCTCACCGCTTGCGCCCGTGAACCCGTGCCCCTGCGCGAGGTTTTCTGCGTTCGCGAGTGGGTGGTTTTTCTTCGGACGGTAACAGGTGCGCTGGAATTTGGTCGGCCAATGCTGCGCGTAACCGCTCGCCTGAGATCTCTTCCACTGCGCCAGGGCGAAGCTCTGCCAGTTCGAACGGACCATACTGCGTCCGGATCAAGCGGTTGACCTGCAAGCCCAAATGCTCAAGCGCTTTTCGCACTTCGCGGTTCTTGCCTTCGCTCAGGCGCACATTGATCCAATTATTCGACCCGGTCTCGCGCTCGAGTTCGGCTTCGATAGATGTGTACCGCGTGCCATCATCGAGCGTGATGCCGCCCTTCAAGGTATCAAGCTCGGCCTGCGTGATCTTGCCATGTGCCCGAGCCCGATAGTGGCGAATGAAGCCAGTCTTTGGCAGTTCCATGGCCCGTGCGAGGCCGCCATCATTCGTCAGAAGCAGAATGCCTTCAGTCGTCAGATCCAGGCGTCCAATTGTAATCGTGCGCGGGAGCGATTTCGGCAATTCCTCGAATATTGTCCGGCGCCCCTCAGGATCGGACGTCGTTGTGATCAGACCCGAAGGTTTGTGATAGCGCCAGACGCGCGTCTGCTCATGCGCTTTGACGGGCTTGCCGTTCACGCGAATATCTTCGCGGCCGGTGACCTTGAAGGCAGGCGTGGTGAGCTTGCGACCATTGATGCGCACTTCGCCGCGTTCGATCATGGCTTCGGCTTCGCGGCGCGATGCGATGCCCGCACGGGCGAGGTATTTTGCGATCCGTTCGCCATCCTGCCAGTCGCGGTCAGGGTTGGAATTTCGTCGGTTGGGACGTTTCTTGCGATTTCGGTTCGTCTCACGACGGTCCGCCATATGGAGCTCCTATCCGGATGAAAGTCCGAAGACCGGGGCTAGAATGGCAAATCCGAGCGCCAGTTCCAAGGGGATCCACACAGGGATCAGACCTTTTTCTCGATTTTCCTTGGTATCCAGTAGCAGCGATAACAGACGCCCGCACCCGGCGCCGATCCATCCCATGGCAACCGGGAACAGCGCAAACACCTTGTATTGCAGCCCGAGTTCGCCCTGAAGCAGGATGATCAAAACGGTCAGGTGTATGAGCAGTAGCAGGCCGCCATAGGTTGCACGGAACTCCGAGAATCCACCGGGCTTGTCCGGATCGGGATCGGCGACGAGGCGAACAACACCTGCAGCCCATTTCGGCACAAACAGGGCACCAAGGCCGAGCGCAGCGCAAAACCCAAGCGCGACGATGGCTATGAGATCTAGAATAGGGGGCATGCTGCACCTTTGAGTCTCTTGGAACACAGGAGAATAGGGCGCGACCGCGGGATGAACAGACCTTATGTGATGCCGGCGCTCTTCCAGGCGTCTTTTGGCCAACGGCGATGTTGCCAGAACCATTGCCCGGGATTGGCTCGAACTTCCTCTTCCACAAAGGCTGTGATGCGTTTCACGCTGGCAATCAGGTCGGCTTCAGAATTGCCCGTGATTTCAGGCGTGAAGGGGGTGTGAACCGTAACCTTGAATCGCGCCGGCCCGGTGCGGCGGGTCGACATAGGCACAATCGGCACACCATATTTCAACGCCAGGCGAGAAGGACCCTGGGCCGTCATGGCATTGTGTCCGAAGAATGGGATGGCCAGCCCTTCATTGAATTTCTGATCATTCATCAAAGCGACGACGCGACCTGCGCTGAGCGCCCGCATGAGTTCGCGCGTGCCCGCGCCCTTCGGGGCGAGGACACCGATCCCGTAATCATGGCGAACCTGATTGAGGCGCCGATCAATGTACGGATTGTTGAGAGCGCGATAGGTGATCAGACAATCAACCGGGCGCCGGCAGATAGCGGCGCCAAGGACTTCCCAATTCGCGAAATGACCTGAAACGATGACCGCACCGCGGTCAGAGGCCTCGATCGCATCCAGGTGTTCGGCGCCAATGACTTCGACGCGATCGCCATCATAGGGATCAATTTTTGGCAGGTGCGGAAGCTCTCCTGCCGTGCGACCAACACTTTCCCAGGCTTGTCTGGCAATCTGCTCGCGCTCTTCCTCTCCCATGTCTGGAAAGGCGAGCTGCAAGTTTCGATGTACGGTTTTGTGTTGCGAAAGAACGGGACCCAGCGATCTGAACAACCAGCCGAGAAAATTCGAAGCGCGATCTGGCCCAAGCGCTTTCATTGGCCACCAATAAATGACATCCCATGCAATCGCCTCCAGGCGCCAGGTCAGGCGCTGCCAGAACGTCGAGCGATTGTCGATGTCTTTCGGTCGAATGTATTGCTGCGCAGCTTTAGTCATCGCGGCCGGGTTTGATCACATTTTCCAGCATTTTGTCGAGGTCTGCCCTGCGGTCGAAGATCACTTCTACCGGGAGCGATAGAATACCCGTTTGCTGCGCCGCCGACAATCGCACTAGGTCTTTGTCCGTTGTGATCAAGGTTGCGCCATAGTCGCCTGCGAGGCGGCGAAGGTAGTTCAGATCGCCATCGGTGAATTTGTGATGATCCGGAAAAGGCACCGCATCTCGAACGTCCGCGCCCATCGCTTTGAGTGTATCAAAGAACTTTTCCGGGCGCCCGATTCCAGCGAATGCGACGTAGGGGAGTTCGGACGGTTTGGATTGCGCGGCAAGCACAGCGCTGAACACAGGCAAATTGCTCTCCTCGACTTCAGCGGGGGGCTGACCATAACCCATGACGATGATCGCGTCTGCGCGCGCTAATCCTTCCGCGATGGGCTCTCGTAGCGGACCCTTTGGGATGACATGTCCATTTCCAAATCCTGCGGCTGCATCGACCACAATAAGTGACAGGTCCTTGTGCAATCCGGGGTTTTGATGGCCGTCATCCATGATGATAATATCGACCCCATCATTCGACATGTCCTGTCCAGTGGCGGCACGATCTGCGCCAATCCAGGACTCACCTGACTTGGCGAGCATGATTGGCTCATCCCCGACATCCTCGGATGTGTGCACGTCCGGATCGACCTTGAGCGGTCCTTTCAGCTTGCCTTTGTAGCCGCGGCTGAGTGTTGCGACCCGCAAGTCGGTTGTGGCTTCGAAATGGGCGCGCAGCGCTGCCACAATGGGGCTCTTGCCGACGCCTCCAGCGGTCAGATTTCCCACGCAGATCACGGTCGGTCGCACCTTTAGTGGCGTCGCTCGCGCGATCCGTCGATGCGTCGCCTCGGCATAGAGCCAGGAGAACGGCGTGAGCATGAAGCGCAAGAGGGGGGCAGCTTCGCGTGAGCGAGGATCAACATCACGGGCCCAGAATCGGGGTTCTCTCATCCGCTTATTCCAGCACGCTTCTGTAACGGTTTTAGGAGTTGCAGCGTCTTCGCCATAGGACCCAATGCGTCAGCTTCCAATATTTCCGTCAATTCAGCAGAAACGGGCGGCGCTGGAAAGGCTTCTGCGAGCGCCTCGGCATCGTCGACAATGGCAAATCCTTGATGTTCGATCAGCCGATTTGTCAGATCGTTGAAGTTAAACAGGCTGGGACCGGTCACGATCGGCTTGTCGAGGCGCAAGGCTTCCAACGGATTATGTCCACCCACGCCCGGTGCGTGTCCGCCACCGAGATAGACAGTGTCTGCCAGGCGATACCACAAACCCATCTCGCCCATTGTGTCGGCCAACAGTATATTCGTGGTAGGCGTTATTTGATCTCCCTCAGACCGGCGGGCGATGGCATATTTGGTACACGATAGGAGAGCATCGACTTCGTCCCCTCGTTCGGGATGGCGTGGGGCCAGGATCAGGAACGTATCGGCGGGAAGGCGCATGTACGCGTCGAGGACAAGAGCTTCTTCGCCGGCATGGGTGGATGCGGCGAGCAAGACCTTTCGCGGGCCGATGGCTGTTTCAAGATCTGGCAATTGCTGATCGTCAAAGCTCGGTGCGGGTAATGCCGATTTCAGATTACCCGGATTGTCGACGGCGCGTTCCGACAAAGCTTCGAGGCCGGTTTTTGTTTGAACATCGGCCGCGACTATGATGTCGAAGCAATTGAACACCCGCCGCGCGGTTTTGCGCCATCGCATCCAGCCCTTGATACTGTTGTCCGTCATGCGCGCATTGATCAACGCGCACGGAACCAGATTTGCGTGCAATTGCAGCATCAGGTTTGGCCAGATCTCGCCTTCGGCGAAGATTGCAAGATCAGGTCTCCAGTGTGCGACAAATCTCCTCGCGCCACTTGGGGAGTCAAAGGGCGCCATTTGTTGGATGCCGCGAACGGCTTCTAAGTCGATATCCGCCTTGAACGCATTGGTGATCAAGGTCGCCGCAGTCCGGGTCTGACACGTCATCAAGACCGTGGCATCGTGTAATCCCTCACGAGTGAAACGACGTACAAGTTCGAGCAAAATCTGGCTTTCACCCACGCTCGCCGCGTGCAGCCAGATCAGCTTTCCGTCTGGGCGTTCTGGCAAGCCTCGGGCGCGCCGCTCGTTCAGTCGATCGGCAGCTTCCTTTCCGGATTTGACCCGGCCACGAAGGAAAACGCCCAGAAAGGGCGTCAATAGAAGCGTCAATGTCTTGTATAGATACAGGCCAAGCGTCATCGCGACCTTATAGACAGATTGGCGGGCATTCGCCCACCACTAGTCTCAGCCAATAAACGCGATGGCGCTGCTGTTTGGTGCAATAGAACCGGACTCTTCTTTGTCGTCTGCGTCCGGTGCGAGCGAGAAGCCCATCCAGGCGAGCAGGACGGCAATGGTGAAGTTCCGAACAGCGATCAAGATGCCAACCATGACAAACCCCTACAAATTATCGAATATCATTAAACCAGAATCGTCTTAACGAAAAGAGGCTAGAGCAGATAAAATTGCCAAACTGGATCGCTTAGATAAGGGCAGCTGACCATGCAGATAGAAATTGATCATTTGCTCAAAATGACTGGAGGGGATGCAAACCTTGCGGATGAAGTCCTCGAGATATTTCGAAACCAGGCGGAAACCTGGGGGCGCATGTTGTCCGCGGATCTAGACCAGACCGAATGGGCAGACGCGGCCCACGCGCTGAAGGGAGCGGCGTTGAGCATTGGCGCTGCTGAATTCGCTGAATCCTGTGCGAAGGTCGAAACACGGGGCAGGGCAGAAGAGCGGGCGTCCAGAGTCGAAGCTGCGGCGCTCTTATCCGCGCTCAAGGACGATCTGGTGCACGTGATTGAGGCGTGCGCTCGGGCGAGCTACGAATTATCCAAACCCGGCTTGAGTCGATCGAAGGATTCGAATTCATAGGCGATGCAACGGTCTATGAGAGTTCGCCAAACGGGCTCAGCGATGGCGGGTGACAGTCCCTGACGCTCTGCTTCCGCTTTCACCTTGCTGACGACATCTTCAATTCGAGGACGGTCGAGCACGGCTTTCCGGTTGCCTTTTATGCGAGCGGCGGCGTCCATGAAAGATTGCCGTTCCTCGAGCAGGCTCACCAGAATACGATCAATGCGATCCACTTCATGGCGAACGTCGGCCATGGTTTCAGCTGTTTCAGCCGTGTGGTGCTGCTGATCAGATTTATCGATGGACTTCAACATCGCTTTCGACCTTTGTTTCTGACCCATATCTAAGATCTTCCCCGACAAAAGCGATGCGGTGCGGCGCCGCGGCATCTTTCGCTCAAAACGAAATAGGCCTTCCGAGGTGTGCTCGGAAGGCCTTGTGCGCAGTCCGCTGCGATTATCGTTCGATGAAGGTCGGCATGCGCGCCTGAATTCGGCTGTTGCGCATCGCCTCTGTCTCCATGAGCAGTGCCTGGACTTCGGGATCATTGATGATCTCGGCCAGTTGCCCGATGGCTTTCAGCTCTGCTGCAGACGCAGAGGATGACGCGCTGAAGAACGAGAACCCACCATCATTCATCGGGTAAGTCTTCACGCGAATCTCGGCGTCTTCCTCGATCTCAGCCAGCTCACGGGCTTTCGAAATTGCAGCGGTCAGGCCGCCGAGTTCATCGACCAGTCCGTTATCGAGCGCATCTTCGCCGCTCCAGACCCGTCCGCGTGCGATCTCGTCGACTTGTTCGAGAGACAATTCACGGCCTTCGGCGACCAGGGTTGTAAAGCGGTCATATCCACGCTCGAGCCAGGCACGGATCATTGCGCGCTGCGCGTCGGTGAAGCCTTCTGTGGTCGAGAAAGCGCCGGCAAATGGACCTCCGACCTTGATTGATTCGGCATTGATGCCGATTCTGGCCAGGCCCTCATCGATCGCCATCTTGCCCCCGAAGATCCCGATGGAACCGGTGATCGTTGTGCGGTTTGCGACGATCCAGTCAGCCCCGGTAGAGACATAATAGCCGCCGGAAGCCGCTACCGATGCCATAGAGACGATTACGGGCTTTTGCTCTTCTGTTTGAATGTAATTGATAGCGTGCCAGATCTGGTCGGACGCTGTTGGAGAGCCGCCAGGGCTGTCGACGCGAAAGACGACGGCTTTGACATCTTCATCACGGCCCGCCTCATAAAGTGCGGCGGCGATCGTGTCTGACGCAAACCCGTTACCTTCCTGGAACAGGCTGCCGCCTTCTTCGCCGGTTACAATCGGACCTTGTCCACCAACGATGGCGATAACGGGCGCCCCGAATTTTGTTTCCGGCGCTGCGTAAGAGGCGACATCGATCGTAATCGCATCTTCTCCCGCTTGTTCCGTGGCTTTGTCGAGAGCCTGTTCCGGCCAGCCAAGTTCTGTCGCCAGATTGTACTCGATCATCTGCTCACCGCTGATCGGGCTGGCCTCGAGCGCCGAGCGGGCTTGCGTCACGGTGATGCCGCGATCTGTTGCGATGTCGCCCAGGGAAACGTCCCAGATTGATTCGGCAAGTTCTGTCATCGCTCGGCGATGCGGCTCGGTATACGTGTCCTCTTTGTAGACGTTGGGCGCATTCTTGTATTCATAGAGCGCCTCAATCTCGGGCGTTACCGAGAGATTATCCAGCAATCCCTTGAAGAACAGAGTTTCGAAAACGATGCCGCTCGCGATCATGTCGCTGCCGGGTTGGATCCAGATTTCATCTGAAGGTGCAATCGCCCGATATCCAGATGGCCCACCACCGTAAGACCCCTGGCTGTGGGTGATGATGAACTTGTCTGCGGCTTGGAATTTCAGAAATGCCTCACGATACTCTTCTGCCCGCGATGACCCGATTCCAAATTCGCTCGCGCGAATGAACAGGCCTTTGACCTGATCGTCGGAGGCTGCCGCATCGAGTTTTGAAATAATATCGATAAAGCCGGTGCCGCCACCAAAGAGGACTTCGGGCCCAGATGTCGGTGCCTGGTCGGCATAAGGCACGCGCAAATCCAATGTCAGGACAATCGGATCTCCGTCATCCTGACCTGTCTCAGGGCCTGACGCTGATTTCATCGCATTGCTGACGGTCATCTGAATGAGCCCAACGCCGATGAAGAACAGCAGGAACAATCCGACGATCGATCCAATCACTGCCCCCCCGAGGGATGCAAAAAAGGTTTTCATTGGCGTAAGGCTCCGTAGTCTTTCTTATCGGATAACGATATGGGCGTTAAGATAGGGTTTGTCAAAACACAAAGATCACATGGACTTTAAAAACCCACGTGAACAGACCTCACCGGGATGTGAAATTTTGCAAAAATGCAGCTCAATTAAATTTGGCAGCGATTTGGGTGTTGCAAGCCGAAATTGGATTGGCTATGTCCGCCGCTCAGTTGGGGTGTCGCCAAGTGGTAAGGCACCGGTTTTTGGTATCGGCATTCCCAGGTTCGAATCCTGGCACCCCAGCCACTTTTCATCTCAGTCCAGATTTGTGCGCGGCAAGATCCAAGTACGGACTCGTCCGAGATCGGACCTTGATCTATTTTCAGAATGTAATAATATTTCAAAAAGGCCTTGTAACTGCCTCAATTATGAATGAGAGTTTGACAAGCTCCCGAGCATTTTGCAGAGGTGACCATGTATGCGAATATGACCACGGGTTAATCCCGTTCGCTGCGTAGATTAGAAAGACGAAATGTCTCAAGGTCAAAAACTGGGAGGAGGTGGGCCACGCCCGTTTTCCTTTTTGCAACTGCGCGGGTTTGTGTGTGTTACCCCGCTAAGATCGTTTCAACATTCTGTTGGAGCTAACCAAGAGTTTCAGCGACGTCCAACGGCGGCGCACCATTAGGAGAGTGAGAGGCAGACTTCATGAAGAATGTTCTGACACCGGCTCGCGGAGCCATTCTTGCAGCTACAGTCGTCGGTTTGACCGCGCCCGCAGTTGCACAGGGACTGGATCGCGCGATCGCGACCGGCGAACAGGCGACACGCCGCGCCGAACAAGTTCAGCAGCAAATTAACCAGCTCGATGACGAGCGCGCAGATATGGTCGGTGAATTCCGAACCCTGCTTCAGCGTAAGACAGCCGCAGAGCTTTACGCCAGACAGCAGGCAGCTGCCGTCGAAAGTCAGCAGCGCGAAATCGCGTCCCTGACAGATCAGCTTAGCCGAGTGGACGAGATCACCTCTCAGACCGTTCCAATGCTCGAGACGCTGATCGATGACCTCGATGCTTTCATCGATGCTGATCTTCCGTTCCGCCTCGAAGCACGCAAGGCGCGCATTCAGCGTCTTCGCGATTATCTCAGTGATCCGGCGATCTCTGTGACAGAGCGCTATCGTCAAATCATGGACGCTTACACAGCAGAAATGGAAGTCGGTCGTAAGACAGACACCTGGAAAGAGACGATCACGGTAGATGGCGAAAAAGAAGTCACCGTGGACATGGTCCTCTTCGGTCGTGTCGCGATGGTCTACATGGACCCAACCGGTCGCTATGCGAAGCGCTATGACCGAGAAACCCAGTCATGGGTCGATCTTGAGAACAAGTACAAGCCCGAAATCGAAAAAGCGATTCGGATCATCCAGGGTAAGCGCACGCAAGACGTGATGTATGTCCCTGCAACCAAGCTTAACGTTCAGTAAGCCCAATGGAGATGAGGAAAGAACACATGAAACCGTTCACAAAATCACTTAAAACCATTGGCATCGCGGCAGCTTTTGCTGTCACGTCAATGGCCGCTTCTGCGCCCGCTGTAGCGCAGTCCCTTTCAGATATTCTCGCGCGTGTGCAGCAGGACAGCCAGGAGCTTTCTGCTGAGAACGAGCAGCGCTTGAATGATTTCCGTCGTGATCGCGATGCGCAGGCCGACGCCATGGCGCAAGCCCGTGGCGAATTGAATGCTGCCAATGCACGCGGCAATGCGCTCGGTGCACAGTTCGACGCTTATCAGGCTGAGATTGATACGCTGGCAACTGAGCTTGATGTTCAGGCCGGTGACTTCGCTCAACTGGTCGGTGAATTCCGCGCCGTTGTTGGTGAAGTTCAGCCACTGATGCGTGAAAGCCTCGCGAGCTTTGAATATCCGGGCCGTTATGAAGGTCTGGCTGAAGTTGCAGAAGCGACGACACTTCCAACCCGCGAAGAGCTCGATCGTCTGCCAAAGGCCATCCTTCAGGAGATGATTGCACAGTCAGAAGTGAAAACCTTCACTTCGCCTGTATCCATGGGCGGAAGCGACGAGTCTGTCGTTGACGTTGCCGTCACTCGCGTCGGTACATTTATCGCAGCCACCGACAATGATGCCGGCTTCGTGACCATTGAACGCGCAGGCGATGGCGACTTCTTCCTCGAGAAGCTTGAGCGTCAGCCAGGCGGCCGTTTCCGCAGTGCGTTCCAGTCTCTTATCCGAGCAGATGAAGGCGCGACCTTGACCGTTCCATTCGATCCGAACCGCGGCGAGTTGTTCAAGATCGAAGGCGACAAGCCAAGCCTGGGAGAGCGCGTAAACCAGGGCGGTATCGTTGGTTATATCGTTCTCTGCCTTCTGGTCATTGGTCTGACCGTAGCACTGTTCAAGATCATCACACTGTTCTTCATGGGCAACGCAATTCGCTCTACCGCGAAAACGAAGCAAGCTGGCGATGGCAACCCACTCGCACGCGTCTTCGAAGCTTATGAGACCAACAAGAATGCAGATCTCGAGACCCTCGAACTGAAGCTCGACGAGCAGATCCTTCGTGAGTCGCCGAAAATCGAACGCTATAACGACATCGTTAAAGTGCTGGCTGCTGTGGCCCCGCTTATGGGTCTGCTTGGTACGGTTATCGGTATGATCATTACCTTTACCGCGATTACAAACTTCGGTGCCGGTGATCCGAAACTTATGGCTGGCGGTATTTCCGTTGCGCTTATGACCACCGTGCTTGGTCTGGTTGCTGCGATCCCGCTGCTGCTGACTCACGCCCTGGCGGCTGCCATGGCTCGAGGCAATCAGCAAATCCTGGATGAGCAAGCAGCCGGTCTTGTGGCCGAACGTGCAGAACGTGGGGTGGCGGCGTAAGCCGCCACTGAGATCGGGAGCCCATATATGCTGGGAATGACCGAACTTCAGGAGTTTTTGGCTCGCGGAGGGCCAGTGCTTCTCTGGATTATGGGGGCCACATTTGTCATGTGGGCCCTGATCCTGGAGCGCTTGTTCTACTTCCGTATTGCCCATGCTTCTGTCGCAGAGGAGGCTCTTTCAGAGTGGCGTTCGCGTTCTGATCATAAGTCCAAATTCGCGCACTGGGTCAAAGACAAGCTGGTGTCAGAAGTCCGTCAGAAAGCGCAAGCGAATGTGTCGTTTGCGAAAGCCATGGTGGCGCTCGCGCCACTCTTGGGTTTGCTCGGAACCGTGACCGGAATGGTGACTGTGTTTGATAATATGGCGATCACAGAAGGGGCAGACGCAAAAGCCCTTTCACGTGGCGTCTCACAGGCGACTATCCCAACGATGGCCGGCATGGTCGCGTCGATTTCAGGAATTCCATTTGCAACTGGCATGGACAAAAAAGTTCGTCGCCTGGTGCAAAAGGTCGAAGACCAGATGGAGATTTACTGATGAGAGGACGCGCCAGTCGCCCATCCGAAGAGGCCCATGTCGATCTGACGCCGATGCTCGACGTGGTCTTCATTCTGTTGATCTTCTTCATCGTGACCTCGACCTTCATTCAGGAAGAGGCGCTCGGTGCAGAACCGCCGCCGCCGCAAACGAATGCGCCGAGTAATCCAGCGCCTGCGATTATCGTCTATATCGACGAAGTCGACCAAATTCGGGTCAATCGCAAGCTCACGGACATCTCAGCTGTTCGCGGTGGCATGGAGCGTGCCCGCGCAGAAAATCCAGAGAGTGCCTTGATCATTCAAGCGCATCCACTGGCGCGTACCGGCACCATCATTGAAGTGCGTGATATCGCTTATGACGCACAAATGGAGCGGGTGAACATCGTCCGTTCCGCAGGTTAGAGGAGGCTAGATATGGCTCGCAAAATGCGCGCAGCGGCAGAAAGTGCCGAAGACGATGTCAACCTCACGCCAATGCTTGATGTGGTCTTCATCCTGCTTATCTTCTTTATCGTTACGGCTCAGTTCATTCGTGAACCCGGTGTCGAAATCGATCGCGTTGAGGTCAATAATAAAGAGCGTCAAAACCCGCTCGGCATTTTGATCGCGATTGATGCGAACAGCGAGATCTACATGAACAAGCAGGTCGTTTCGATGTCTGAGGTCGGGTTCCGTGTTCGTGAACTTCGCGAAGACAACCCGAAAGGTCGACTTGTTGTTCAGGCAGATGCCGACGCGCAAGCCGGGGTGCTGATCGATCTCATGGAGATCGTCAACGAAATCGATGGCCTGGGGCGCGTGCCGCTCTCGGTGGTCAATAATTAGGAGGATCTCATGTTTGCAAATCCGCTAATTCGATTTGGCATTGGTTTGCCCATCGCGATTATCGTAACGCTCGCTTTGTTTCACGTCATGCGCATTGTGATCAGCAACGACTTCGAGGAGCCTGACAATCTCCGCGAGTATAATCTCGAGAGTATTACGCCTGAGGCGCAGGAAGAGACGGTGTCTCGACGGGCGCGTAGCAAGCCGCGCAAACTCAACAATGCTGACAAGCCACCGCCGCCACCGAAGCTGACGGCAAGCAAGTCGGATATTGATCTGCCAACGCCAAACATTCAGGGCGCACCGCCAAGTGAGCTTCCACCAACCCGGTTGAATTCACTCGCGATTGATCCTGTTGCGATTTCGGACCGCGATGCGCAGCCGATCCGCCCACCAGTGCCGACTTATCCGAGTCGCGCGGCTGAGCGTGGGATCGAGGGGTCATGCGATGTTCGGTTTGATGTTGATACGCGCGGCAAGCCTTACAACGTCGAAGCAGACTGCTCGGACCGCGTGTTCAAGCGTGAAGCTGAGCGCGCGGTGAGCCGTGTGGAATTTGCTCCGAAGATCATTCGAGGGCAGGCGGCTGAACGCCGGAATGTGGTCTATCCACTCGAGTTCACGCTGGCTGACTAAGAAAATTCCATTTCCAATGGGGAAGGGGAGGTCATTCGATCTCCCCTTTCTTTTTGTGTTGACAATGTTATATAGTTACGTATAGTAATAATGTAACAAAAGGAGGCTGGAGATGTCGACGCTGAGATCCACGCTAGCGTACCCGGTGCAACATCAGTCAAAACTGAAAAGGCTGAGTGCCGTCGCGATTCCGGCGAGTGTCATCACGGCATCCTTGTTCATGGCGATGCAAAACCTGGTTGAAGTCGACGACTTTTCTCCTCCCGAGCCGATCGCGTATGAGTTGATTGAGTTTGAGCCAATCGAAATCAATAAACCAGAAATCATTCGTGAAACACGTCTGGATCGGCCAAAGGTCATCGATGTGCCACCAAAGGCGCCGCCCTTGGTGAATGAGATAAAGAATATGGATCAAGCGTTTGATGGGTATTCTGGGACGACGCCCGCCGATTATGGCAAGGCGGAATTCAAGCCAATTTTGCCCGAACGCGTGAGCGCAATTCGAATGAGAGACATCCAACCGATAACGCCGCCCGTGCCAATTTACCCACGGCGCGCAGCCGAAAAAGGATTGGAAGGGGATTGTTCGGTGTATTTGGGTGTTTCTGTTCGCGGCGAACCTTTCAATGTCAACGCAGAGTGCACTCATTACCTGTTTGAAAGTGCGGCGCAAAGAGCGGTCGAGAAAGTCAAATTTGTGCCCCAAATACGTGATGGACTGCCGGTCACTGTGACAGGTGTGGTCTATCCCCTTGAGTTCCGGCTGGAACCATAAGACAGTGCAGGTGTAAAAGTCTGGGAAAATGCTTCAACTATTCGCTTGAAGCGCTTGAAATCGGAGAGAACTTCCGGTTCAAAGGAATTCAACCGTCAAACCGGCGGAGAGGAGTGAAACAGTATGATCAAGAATATCATGAAAAGTGCAGCCACAGTTGCCATCATGGTCGCCATGGGGAGTGGTGTCGCGAACGCGCAAGCTTGTGAAGAAACCCAGTTCAGCTCGACCAATGCCGAGAATTATCTGACGGCTGAGACCGAACTCATCGTAAATGACAATCCGCAAGCGGCACTCGTGGCGTTAAACGCTCTGAAAGCCCAGGAGTTGAATTGCTACGAAGAAGGGGCGGCGCTCCGTCTCGGTGCGGCGATCAAGATTGAAACGGAAGACTATGAGGGCGCGGTCCGTGACCTTTTGACCGCAATCGACCGGGGGTACATTCCTCCTGCAGAACAGAAAACGACCTTCTACAATATCTCGCAGATTTATCTGTCGATCGATAAGAAGGAAGAGGCCCTCGAATATTTCGATAAGTGGATGGCGGCTGGCGGTGTGCCGGACCGGAATCAGAAGTGGACCCTGGCGGTTCTCTATCAGCAGATGGATCGTTTCCCGGAATCTCTCCGTTGGGCCGAGCAAGTGCTCGCAGCGGATGGCCCCGGTGCTGAGCGCCAGGTCTATGATTTCCTGATCTTCCTGTACGACAAAACGGGCAACCGCGCGAAGAAGGCCGAGCTGCTCGAATTGCTGCTGGAACGCGATCCAACGGACACGCAACTCTGGCAGGCCATTGCCGGCGAATACTTCCAGGCGGGCGAAGATCGCAAGGCGTTTGAAGTTCAAAAAGCCATGTATCTCGGCGGTATGTTGACGACCGAAGAAGAGCTGATGCGCATCGTCAATTTCTACAACTCGTTTGATGTCCCATATGTGGCCGCAAAAACGCTTGAGAAAGAGATGAACGCGGGTCGGATTTCCAAATCCTATCAGCGCCTCGAATTGCTGGCGAACCTGTACCAGGTGGCGCGTGAGTTCGACCGCGCCATTCCAGTAATTGAAGAAGCTGCCCGCCTTGCGCCAGATGGCAAGATGTTTGAGCGCCTTGGGCGGTCGTACAGCGAGCTCCAGCAATGGGCTGAAGCCGAAGATGCGCTGATCCAGGCCATCAATAAAGGCGGCCTTCAGAATACCGGACTCGCCTGGGTGCTGGTCGGCCAGTCGCGTTACGAGCGCGATGATCGGTCTGGCGCTCGCGAAGCGTTCCGAAGCGCCAATAATCGCGGCGGACGCGGCTGGCTCGACTTTATGCGGGCTGAAGACAATACCGCGATTGCGCTCGCACGCTTCGAAATTTTCAACGAAGTGAGCGATTACAAGAAAGAAAAAGAACGCTGCAAGGACCTCGAAGTCATCGGCAATGCGCCGGAGACGTGTCAAACCGTCGACGAGCGACTGGCCGAAGCTGAAGAGCGACTGGCGGAATTTGATCGCAATACGTGATCCTGTTCTAACTCCAATCTTCAGCCCCGGACTTCACGGTCCGGGGCTTGTTGTTTTAGCGAAAGCGTGAAACCAAGACGAAATGGTCAATCTCAGTCAAAAAACTTCTGAAGATGATGCGATCTGCGAACGCGTATCAGACCTTCAGACCGTCATGCAGTCGCGTACGTTCGAGTGGGCGAGAATCAATACAGGCAGCTGGAATCGTGCGGGTCTCGATGGCCTTGCGCCAAAGCTTGGTGACGCTTTCAGCGCGCTGGATGCTGATATTGAACTGATCGCCACCGATCCGTTCGAGAAAGTCTCAAATAACGGTCAGGTTGAAGCCTTTGAAACGGGGCCCGTCATTCGCATTTCGTCACGCCCCGATGCCGACATGCAGATTATCATGAGCGGGCATTACGATACCGTGTTCCCGCCTGAAACTTTTGATGCGATCACAGATATTGGGGATGACAAATTCAACGGTCCGGGCCTGGCGGATATGAAAGGCGGCTTGTCAGTCATGTTGGGCGCCCTGCAAGCCTTCGAGGCGGGGCCGCTCAAGGATAAGGTGGGTTATCAGATCGTCGTGACACCTGATGAAGAGACCGGCAATTTTGCGAGCGCGCCGTTTTTGACCAAAGCAGCGCAGTCCGGCGCAATGATCGGTATGACGTATGAGCCGTGCATGGATACTGGTGCCATGTCAGGCGGCCGCAAAGGGTCTGCGGTGTTTGATGTCGTCCTTCACGGACGCTCCGCACATGCAGGACGTGCCAAAGAAGAAGGCCGCAGCGCCGTGGAAGCTGCTGCGGCCATGGTCGTGCAGCTCGAGCAGCTCAACGGGCAGCGCGAGGGCGTCACTTTCAATGTCGGCTCCATTGATGGCGGCAGCGCCGTCAACATTGTGCCTGATCTCGCAATTGTGCGCTTCGGCGCGCGCGCGCCGGATGCCGAAGCGGCAGCCTGGGCAACGAGCCAGGTTGAAAAATTACTGGAGGCCGCTCGCGATCTGGACGGTATTTCCGGCCACATGCATGGCGGTTTCTATCGCCCACCCAAACCGAGAAATGCGGCGCAGGACGCTTTATTCAATGCCGTGTCCGAAACCGGAAAAGCCATTGGACTGGAGCTGGAATTTGTCGACACGGGCGGTGTTTGCGAGGGCAATAATATCTTCGCTGCAGGCGTGCCGAATGTTGATACACTGGGTGTCATGGGTGGACGTATCCACTCGGATGAGGAGTATGTGGTGATGTCGAGTTTTGTCGAACGCGCTCAGCTATCGGCATTGCTCCTGAATCGTATTGCAGACGGGCGGCTGGACGCTCGAAAAATCAAGGCGCTGATGGGATGAAGTCTCCATATGTAATGAGGCCTGCGGAGCTGTCGGATTTTGACGCGCTGCGCTCGATGGCCGTGGAATCGGGCCCGGGATTCACGTCCTTGCCGGTCGATGAAGACATTTTGCGAAAGCGATTGCTGAAATCTGTCGATTCGTTTGCCGGCCGGATTGAGCAACCGGAACTCGGCAAGTATCTGATGATGCTTGAAAATGTCGAAACCGGCGAAATTGGCGGATGCAGTGCTGTAAAATGCGGCGTGGGCATCAACTCGCCCTTCTTCAACTACCGCATCATTACCCTCGCACAGGCCAGCCAGGAGGCCGATCGGCGCTTCGACATGGATGCTCTGATCCTGACCAATGAATTTGTCGGTTGCACCGAGGTTGGCACGCTGTTTCTGCGCCCGGAGCATCGCGGCGCCGGGGTCGGACGCCTGTTGGCGCAATGTCGCTACCTGTTGATGTCCACGCGGCCCGAATGGTTTGGCGAGAAGATTATCGCTGAACTGCGGGGTGTCGTGTCTCACGATGGCGAAACACCGTTCTGGGAGTGTTTGGGACGCCAGTTCTTTCGGATGTCCTTTCCTGAGGCCGATTATTTGTCGGCGACGACGGACAATCAGTTCATTCTCGACCTGATGCCGAAATACCCGATCTATGTGGACCTGTTGCCGAATGAGGCGCGCGAGGTGATCGGACGCTGTCACTCTGATGGCGTGCCGGCGTTCAAGCTTCTCGAGTGGGAAGGCTTTGAGTTCGAGCGCGTGGTCGATATTTTTGATGGCGGGCCAATCATGCAGGCATCCCGCGATATGATCCGGACGTCGCGTGAAAGCAAGATCATGGAGCTGGAGGTTGGCGACGCGACCGGAGAAAGCGGGATTGTCGCGCGGACAGACCTTGAAGATTATCGCGCCTCTCTCATCGAAGGCGCCGTCATGGGCGAACAGAGATTTATGACGAGTGCGGAAACGCTTGAAAAACTTAAACTGAAACGGGGCGATAAAGCCCGCATTTGGCTCAGGAGCTGACATGGCCAAGAGTGTCTACATCAACGGACGCTGGAGTGATGGTGCAGATGACTGGTTTGAAAAAACCAATCCTGCGAACGGAGAAACAAGCTGGGACGGACAGGCGAGCAGTCCCGAGCAGGTTGCTGAAGCTACGCGCGCCGCGCGTGATGCCCAGGCCGATTGGGCGCGGCGCCCGCAGCATGACCGGACGACCATTCTTGAACGCTATGCCGAAGAGATCACCAAGCGCTCGGATGCCATCGCCGCCGCCATTAGTAGTGACATGGGCAAGACTGCCTGGGAGGCAAACGGCGAAGCGGGAGCTATGGCGGCGAAAGTCGGCATCTCCATAAAAGCCCAGGTTGAGCGGGCAGGCACATCCTATTCCGAGGCAGCATTCGGCTCGATGCATCTCACTCACCGCCCGCACGGTGTCATGGCGGTATTTGGGCCGTTCAACTTTCCGGGACATCTTCCCAATGGTCACATCGTGCCGGCCTTGCTGGCTGGGAATACGTGTGTCTTCAAACCGTCTGAACTGGCGCCATCGGTCGCGCAAATCATGGCAGAGGCGTTCGCGGAAGCGGGCCTGCCTGACGGCGTTCTGAACGTCGTCCAGGGTGGCCGCGATACGGGGGCCGCGCTGCTCGATGGTGACATTAATGGATTGCTGTTCACCGGTTCGGCACAAACGGGTCTGTTCTTTCACAAGCATTTTGCTGGCCGACCAGAAGTCATATTGGCGCTCGAGATGGGCGGCAACAATCCGCTCATCGTCTGGGATCCAGCTGAGGTCGAGTCGGCTGCCGACATCGCAGCCCAGTCCGCGTTTCTGACAACCGGGCAGCGCTGCTCCTGTGCGCGCCGTGTTATTCTGCCGAAGGGCAAGTGGGGCGATCAAGTCGTCGATGCGATAATTGAGCGCGCAAAGAAGCTGAAAATCGGAGACGCTTCAGACGCAGAGGCGTTTATGGGACCGCTCGTATCTGAGCAGGCTGCGCAAAATGCGACCGATTTCCAGATGATGCTGTCCAAGAAGGGCGGCAAGTCTTTGCGGCGATTGAAGCGCATGGATCGCGGCGGCGGTTTTGTGACGGCGGGCGTGATCGATGTCACAGAAGCGAACGATATCCCTGACGAGGAACTGTTTGGTCCGCTCATGCAGGTCATCCGTGTCGATGATTTCGATGAAGCCATCACCCGCGCAAATGATACCCGGTACGGCTTGTCCGGCGGCTTGATCAGCGATGATGATGCGCTCTGGCTGCGCGCGCATGCAGAGATGAAAGCTGGTATCCTCAACCGGAACCGACCTACGGCTGGCGCCAGCGGGGCGATGCCTTTCGGTGGCCCTGGCCTGTCCGGCAATTTCCGGCCTGGCGCTTACTATGCCGCCGACTATTGCGCCTGGCCACAAGCCAGCCAGGTCTCCGATGAGGCGACAAGGCTTGGCGCAATCGGTTTCCCGAAGTAGAGAGCCAGATTCCTATTCAGCCGCGCCCTGAGCCTGTTGAGACGCGCTGCTGACCCAATCCGTTCGGGCGTAAAGGACACGCCCTTCAACAGGCACAAGGCAGGGGTTCCCATGTCTTCAACTGAAACTCTGGAAGTCAATTTCGACGGCCTGATTGGCCCAAGTCACAATTATGGCGGGATGTCAGACGGCAATCTTGCCAGTCAGACCAATGCTGGCGATGTCTCCAATCCGCGCGAAGCGGCGCTGCAAGGCCTTGAAAAGATGCGCATGCTCGTGCGCGCGGGATTTGTTCAGGGCGTGTTGCCGCCGCTGGAGCGGCCGAATCTCGGATTTCTGGTGGATGCGGGTTTTGGGGGCTCTGATGCAGATATCGTCGCAGCAGCGGCCAAGAACGCGCCTGCTTTATTGAAGTCTGCCTACTCGGCAAGTTCAATGTGGACGGCCAATGCGGCGACTATTTCACCTTCTGCCGATACGCAGGACGGACGGTTGCACCTGACCGCTGCGAACTTGTCTTCGATGCTGCACCGGTCGATTGAGCATCCTGAAACCACAGCATCGCTCGCATCGATATTCGAAGATGAAGAGGCGTTTGCCGTGCACGCTGCGCTGCCTATGCACGCAGACTTTGCCGATGAAGGCGCCGCCAACCATGTTCGCCTGAGCGCCCAACACGGTGAGTCTGGTGTTGAGCTTTTTGTATATGGTCGGGAAGCCGGTGAAAGCGTAAACGGTTTTCCGGCTCGGCAGACGCGACTTGCGTGCGATGCAGTCGTTTGGTCACATGGATTGAATGATAAGCGCACCGTGCTTGCGCGTCAGTCTAAGACGGCAATCAATGCGGGAGCGTTCCACAATGACGTGGTCTGTGTCGGAACGCTCGACACGCTGTTTTTCCATGAGCACGCGTTTGAGGACACGCAAACCACGTTGAGTGATTTGCGCAAGGCCGCTGAAGGCCTGTTCGAATTGAAACCCGTCATGGTGCCAGACGCAGAGGTGCCGCTTGCTGACGCCATCAAGTCTTATTTGTTCAACTCACAACTCCTGCAATGGCCGGGCGAAGACCGACTGGTTCTGCTGGCGCCGATGGAGACGCAGGAAACAGCTTCAACGCGTGCCTATTGCGAGCGTCTCGTTCAAGGCAACGGACCGATCGGGCGGGTGCAATATGTCGATGTGCGCCAATCTATGCGCAATGGCGGCGGGCCTGCTTGCTTGCGCTTGCGTGTCGTGATGACGCCTGAAGAACGTGCCGCCTGTCATCAGGGCGTGTTGCTCGATGAAGCCCGAATTGATGCGCTGCAGGCAGTTGTGCGCGATACCTATCGCGACCGACTCGCCACAGCAGATTTGGCGGATCCAGCATTCGTGAACGAGTGTCTGATAGCGCGAGAAGGCCTGTTGCGCGTATTGGATCTGGAGAAACTGATCTAGTGGCCACGTTTGATTTCTCTATCCACGCCACGAGCGGCGCGGCCCGTGCCGGTGTCCTGAAGACACCGCGCGGGGACATCCGCACGCCCGCCTTCATGCCGGTCGGCACGGCGGGCACTGTGAAGGCGCTTTATATGGATCAGGTCAAGCAGACCGGCGCCGATATCATTCTGGGTAATACGTATCATCTAATGCTGCGGCCAGGCGCAGAACGCGTAAAACGCCTGGGCGGCTTGCACGCCTTCTCGAAATGGTCGGGCCCGATGCTGACCGATAGCGGCGGTTTCCAGGTCTGGTCACTGTCCCAACTGCGCAAGATGGACGCTGATGGCGTCACGTTTCGCAGCCATATTGATGGTTCAGAGCATCGCCTCACGCCAGCGCGCAGCATTGAGATCCAAGCCGATCTCCTGGGTGCCGATATCTCCATGCAACTGGATGAATGCACGGACTATCCATGCACGCATGAGGCAGCCGAGGCGTCGATGCGATTGTCGCTGGATTGGGGCGCACGCTCGCTGGAAGCTTTCGGGGAACGCGAACGTCAGACCTTGTTCGGCATCGTTCAGGGCTCGAATTATCCCGACCTTCGCGAGGCGTCGGCTAAAGCGGTTGCGACGCAGGGATTTGGCGGCATAGCGCTGGGCGGGCTCGCCGTCGGTGAGGGGCATGATCAAATGTGCCGCACGATCGATATGACCGTTCCGCATCTGCCCAATGCGTTCCCACGCTATGTCATGGGCGTCGGCAAGCCGATTGATCTGGTTGAAGCCGTCGCGCGCGGAATCGATATGTTTGATTGCGTCCTGCCAACCCGTGCGGGACGCCACGGCCAGGCCTGGACCTGGGACGGGCCGATCAATCTCAAGAATGCCCGTTTTGCCGAAGATCTAGCTCCGCTCGATGACGCGGTGGATTGCCCTGCCAGTCAGGACTTTTCCCGCGCTTATCTGCACCATCTGGTCAGGTCTGGAGAATATCTCGGCTCAATGGTGTTGAGTTGGCACAATATCGCGTTCTTCCAGGCCCTGATGCAGCAGCTGCGAGTGTCGATTGCGGACGGCACGTTTGGCGACTTGCGCGAACAACTGTCGACTCGCTGGGCGCGAACCAAATCAAAACCGCGGACCGAGTCTGCGTCCTAGCGAAACTGGATTTTTGATTCCTCTTCCACCGGGGGAAGGGGGGATGCCGGATAGTCACAGCCTTTGGCGAGACCAATGCCTTTCAGGAAGGTCCGGCGATGCGAACCCCGCTCATAGGCCTTGCGAACCTTCGTAGCATGACTGTTCGCGCCCGTTACCGTCCGAACGATTCCGCGATAAGGAATCAGGCCCGACGCGCCCGATGCGACTGTGTCGAGGAAGGCTGTTGATGCGCCGTCAGCGGCCCGGTCACTGAGACCTTTCTTGTCTGGCGGCGGTATATCCCAGTCGCGTCCGAGTAGGGCGTCCAATTCAAGCACTTCCTCAGCGATCTTTTCGCAAGGCGTCTCGACCGCGACCAGGTAGGGATTTTTTATCTGCTTGAATTTTTCCGGGATTTTTGCGCGCTTGAGGTTTACATCTTCCAAGGGCGAGAGCGCGGCTTCACCGAACCCGTCTTGGGTTTTTACGATGGCGCGTTCCGTGGCGCTGGGACCGGCTTCGGCGGCGGGTGCCTGGTCGGCTGGAGGGCTAGTGGCACAAGCGGCGCCAAACAGGGTGAAAGAGAGGGCAATATACGTGTATTTCATTCCCTGATTTTGCGACCTTAGGTGCGTGCTGACAAGAATGTTGATACAGGGCTGTTTTCAGCAGCAAAAACCGTTGACCACAGGCAGGCACTCAACTATGTGGGCCGTTCGGATGCGCCCATAGCTCAGTTGGTAGAGCAACTGACTTTTAATCAGTAGGTCACAGGTTCGAATCCTGTTGGGCGTACCATCTCCTGCAATCGCCGCCAGTTGGCTGCGCCGACCATGTATTTGCGTTGGATTCAGAGCATGAAGTTCTGGATTTCACTCTCTAGTCTGGCGTGATAACCTACAGTTATGCGATTACGTCAGATTGAAGTGTTTTACGCCGTCTATTCGGCCGGCTCCATCAGCAAGGCGGGTGAATTGCTTGGCGTGTCTCAGCCGGCTGTCTCAAAAGTGTTGCGGCATACCGAAGATATGCTCGGTTATGCTCTGTTTGAGCGAACGTCGACGGGACTTGTGCCAACCCGGGAAGCTGCTGAGCTGTTCGAGGGGGCGGCAAAAGTCTTTGCTGAGGTCAACCGATTTCGGTCGCGGGCGAACGGCGTTCAACTGAGCACCGACAAACCGCTGCGCATCGCAATGGCACCCAGTATTGGTCTTTCTGCGGGACCGACGGCGATCGCCAAGTTCGCAAAATCCTACACCGATATCAGCATCGAGATTGAGACCTTCCACTTTGACGAAGCGGTGAGCGCCCTTCGCGCGGAAGAGACGGATATCGCCATTGCGTACCAGCCTTATCCACGAGAAGGGCTGCGTATTATTCCGGTGACGACGGCCAATTTCGTCTGCGTCACGCCCAAGGATCACTGGCCTGCCGGTCGCACGGAAATTGGCGTGCAGGACCTCATTGGCGAGTCGCTGATCTATTTGAATGTCGACGCCCCGCTGGGGCACCTGTTAAGTTCGCACCTCGAGAACGTGTCCGAAATACAACAATCGCGCCGAATTGTGGTGAACACTTATTATATCGCCCAAATGCTGGTTGCCAGTGGAGCAGGCGTTGCGATCGTAGATGAGTTCGCCGCGAGGGGGCCGGCTGGAACCAACGTAGATATCTACGCATTTTCCGAGAATATAAGGTTATCCGTAGGGGCGATCGTTCGCGAAAACTATACAATCTCCGTCGCAGAGCGGGCGTTTTTGAGCGCTTTGACCGCTGAACTTCAGGCAATCTCGTCCCAAAGTGTATAACTAAAGGTTATACCCCAATCCTAAATATTTCATTGTCACGAGGCACAGGGATAATCAGTCATGGGCTCTGATGAATACTGGGAGGATATAGTATGTTCGTCAAAGCTTCGCTCAAAAGCGCTCTCTTAGGCAGTGTGGTTCTAGCCTCCGGCATGGTGAGCTACGCGCAGGATGCGGCCGATTCAGATGAAGAGGCCCGCGAGCTCGATAAGGTTGTGATCGTTGGGTCGCAAATCGTTGGATCAGACGTTGCGGGCGCTCTGCCGGTTACAGTCCTGAATGTCGATGATATCGACGTCACAGGCGCTGCCAGCGGCGATGAGCTGCTCCGCTCTATTCCGCAAGTCGGTGACATTATTTTCAGTGAGGCCGAATTCACCGGCGTTAATGGCGCCCGCGGTGACATCGGTTCGATCAACCTGCGCGGTATTGGCACCGGCAATACTCTGGTCCTGCTCAACGGTCGCCGCCTGGTTCTTCACCCAGGTACGCAGGTCGAAGACTTGGTCCCGGTGAACACCGTCAACTCGCAGTCATTGCCGGTCACGGGCATTGAGCGCCTTGAAGTTCTGCGCGATGGCGCAGCCGCGATTTACGGCACGGATGCTGTTGCCGGCGTTATCAACACGATCACCCAGGACGATTTCGAAGGCCTGGAAGCCAGCATTCGCTATGGCGGGTCTGAAAACACCGACCTGAGAGAACTGACAGGGACTTTCAAGTGGGGCAAGAATTTCAACGATGATCGCACCAATTTCTCGATCTTCGCGAATTTCCTCGACCGAGAAGGCTTCAGAGCGCCTCAACTGCGCAATACCAGCACGGAAGATCTGCGAACCTTCTTCGTGGGCACACCGTTCGAGGGCGACACGCAATTGCGCAACCTCTCCACGCAGACCCAGTGGGGCGAGTTCCGTGCGCTCGGCGGATCAATTGCGGCGATCGGCGATGACGATTTCCACATTCAGCCGAGCAGCTTTGCCGGCTGTCTCGTCGATCTTGGCAATGGCGTCTGTGCGGATAATGGCGGGTCAATCGACACCGCTCTGAGACTTGACCGCGCCCGGTACCGCGAAATCGTTGGGAATACTGAGCGCCAGAACATTATGGCGTTCCTGAACCACGAGACCGATAGCGGCGTGGAGTTCTTTGCAGAAGCTACCTACTACCACGCAGACTATAACCGTGAGCGTGAAGCGGCGCAGATGTTGTCGAGCGGCCGACTGACCGTACCGGGAACATCATTCTACAACCCATTCGGCGTCGATCTGCAGATTCGTGATTATCGTCCATTGGATGTAGGCCCACGCCGGGTCGACGTGACAAATGACAGCTACCGTCTCCTTGGCGGCGTTCGCGGTGACTGGGGCGACTGGAACTGGGAAACCGCCTTCCTGCATTCGGAAGCCGAAACCTCAGACCTGACCAACCGTGTCAGCAACACGCTGTTCCAGCAAGCACTCGCGCGGACCACACCAGATGCCTATAACATCTTCGCGGGTGGCAACACGACCGACACCAACGCGCCGGGAACGTTCAACAATCAAAACCAGGCGACGATCGATAGTTTCATCGTGCCCGTATCGCGAGTTGGCGAGACAGCACTGACACTGCTCGATTTCAAAGTTTCGAATGGCGCGGTGATGGAGCTGCCAGCAGGCAGCGTCGGGATCGCACTGGGTACGGAATTCCGCCGTCAACAATTCCGGGATGATCGGGATGCGCGCCTTGATGGCACGATCGTGTTTACCGACATCGTGACCGGCAATGTCATTCCAAGTGACGTCATGGGCTCCAGCCCGACGCCGGACACTGACGGTGAGCGCGATGTCTGGTCCGCCTTCGCAGAACTCGCTGTTCCGCTGGTGAGCGAGGATATGAATATCCCGCTGGTTCACAGCCTTGACGCGCAGCTCGCTGTTCGCGCCGAAGACTATTCGGATGTTGGCAGCGTGGCCAAGCCGAAAGTCGCCTTGTCCTGGTATCCACATCCGGATTTCCAGGTTCGCGCGGCCTATTCTCAAGGCTTCCGTGCGCCAAATCTGGAGCAGATCAATGCCACTAACAATCGCCGTGTGAATGGCGGCCGTGAGGACTGGATTCTCTGCGAAGCGACAGCACTCGCGAATAACACGACCTTTAGCACCGGTGATTGTGATGGCGTCTCGGTCGAGAGTGTGCGGTCCGGCGGACCGGACCTGAAACCGGAAGAGAACGATAATATCTCTATCGGTCTGGTCTATCAGCCTTCCTTCGTGGACGATTTGACCTTCACCGTGGATTGGTGGCGCATCGAACAGGAAGACGTCGTCGGTATCTTTGGTGACCAGAACCAGATTTCGCTCGACTATGTTCTGCGTCTGCAGGGCAGTTCAAACCCGAACGTCGTGCGCATGGCGCCAACTGCGTCCGAAATCGCGCTTTACACGGCCGCTGGCCTGGCACCAGCGGGCGAAATCCTGGAGGTTGCGGATCAATATGTGAACCTCACCCCGCGGGAATTTGAAGGTATCGATTTTGGCGTCAATTGGGGCCTGGATTTCGATCAACTCGGTACGTTCGATTTCAAGGTGAATGCGGCTTATCTGAAAGAAGCGTTCCAGGCACCGTCGCCAGATGCTGCGACTATTCTGGCGGCAGTCGATGCCGGACAGGCGAATAGTGCCGTCGATGTGCCGGGCTCTCAGGATCGTGTTCAGCAAAACGGTCGTCCCGAATGGCGCGGTAATGCCAGCATGACCTGGCGCAATGGCGCCTGGGGTGCCGGTCTGTTCTACAATTATGTTGGTGAAGTTATCGACACCTCCGTGACCGGCCCGAACAGTGAGATTTTCGTGGTCGACCCGTTCGAAACCGTCAGCCTCTATGGCCAATACACGATTGAAGACTGGTTTGGTGGCGATACCCGCATCCGTGTCGGTGCGCGTAACATCACCGACGAGGAGCCACCGCTCGCAGACGAGTTTGCCAGTGGTTACTTCCCGAGCCTGCACTCAAACCGTGGCCGCTACTGGTACGTGGATCTCCGCAAGGAATTCTAGTCGGTAGCTGAGCAGGTGAGCTTACCTCTTCCGGAGCTCACCTGCTTGCCGTGGGGCCTCACATGAAGATCGCAATCATCGGAGCTGGCGTTGTGGGCGTGACCACAGCGTACATGCTCGGCAAATATGGCCATGAAGTCACGGTGTTTGACCGTGAACCAGGGGCCGCCATGGAAAGCAGCTTTGCCAACGGCGGACAGCTTTCTTACGGGTTTGCATCCCCGATGGGAACGCCGTCCTTGATTGGCAAAGTGCCTGGCATCTTGATGGGCTCTGACCCGGCGTTTCGCTTGCCATCAGCCATGAGTTTCGAGTTTATGCGGTGGTCATTGCAATTTCTTGGACATTGCCGAAGTGGCGCTTCACGCAGAGATGCCGAAGAGCTTGCGCGCCTGGCGGCGCAATCCGGTTCGGTTTTTCAGGAAATCCTCAACGATACAGAATTTGAGTTTGGTCATCGGCAGGCCGGAAAACTGGTTCTCTATAAATCGAGAACTGACATGCAAAAGGCGCGCTCTGCGTTGGACCAGGGTGAGACGTCGGCTTCGAAACGCGTCGTGTCCTATGATGAATGCCTCGAACTCGAGCCTGCATTGAAGAACTACACCGGCCAGGCCGTCGGCGGACTGTGGGTGGGCGGCGATGAGGTTGGCGATGCGGCGCGTTTTTCCGAGCAGCTCGCTGAACTGAGCGCTCGAAACTTCGGCGTGAAATTTCGTTTCAATGCAAATGTCGCCAAGGTCGAAGCACTGGCGAGCGGTGGGCACGAAATTATCCTGTCGAGTGAGGAACGGGAACGCTGTGATGCGGTGATATTCTGCACCGGAGTCGCGGGTACGAAACTGCTTCAGACATTGGGCATCAAGCTCCCGATCTATCCTGTGATGGGCTACTCATTGACGGCCCCGGTTGGCCAAGACGCGCCAAAAATGGCGGTGACGGATGCTGGCTATAAAATCGTGTTCTCGCAAATTGGGGATCAGATCCGTATCGCCGGGTTTGCCGATTTCGGTATCGCCAGCGAAGAACGCCGGCGGCAACGTATCCAGGAACTGATAGTGACGGCACGGCGATTGATCCCAGAGGTCGCTGACTATTCACGGATCAAGTCGACGTGGATCGGCGCCCGTCCGGCCACGCCGAGCAGTCTGCCCATTGTCGGAACGACCAAAAGAAACGGCATTTATCTGAATATGGGGCACGGTATGTTCGGATGGACCTTGTCGGCTGGCGCCGCACAAAAACTCGCCGACCTGATTGGTCCCGCATCGCAGGTCTCGCAAGCCGCTTAGAAAGGGCAGTAACATGAAACAGGCACTCTCAATTATCGGCTTCGGATTTCTGGCTGCCTGTACGCAGGTGCCACCACCCGAGCCCTCGACTGCGCCCGTTGAAGCCGCCGCCTTCGAACCGGTTGAGGGCGAGTATTGCCAGACAGCCGTCTTCAAGCTCGATGCCGACTTCTCGGCCGCGAACATGGCGTCATGCGCGGTGATCGACGACCGTACAATCGAGGTTTTCCTCAAACCGGAAAACGTCCCGATCAATATCAGCCCCTGGTATGCGGTGCGTTTGACCCCGGCACAGGCTGGCGATGTGCGCGTGGTCCTGCGTTATGAAGAACATCCGCATCGCTACAAGCCAAAAGTCAGCAAGGATGGCCGCGCCTGGTCTGTCGTGCCGGATGGCCGGGTCGATGTGAAAGCCTCCGGGTATCGCGTGACGATCAAACTTACGCTGGATGAGGATGCGATGTTCCTTTCGGCGCAGGAGCTGTTCACCAATGCCGCGCACGATGCGTGGACAGACGCGCTGACAACAAAACCGTTTGTACAAACAGGCCAGATTGGTGCCTCTATCGAAGGGCGACCCATTCGGATGATGCAATCCGACGCGCGGGTTGATGCGCCAAAGACCGTCATGCTTGTCGGCCGGCAACATCCACCGGAGGTGACCGGGGCTCTCGCGATGACGAGTTTCGTCGAAGAGATCCTTGGCGACTCACCGTTGGCTGAGAGTTTTCGGTCGAGGTTTGACCTCGTGATTATTCCAAATCTCAATCCCGACGGCGTCGAGCATGGTCATTGGAGGCACAATATGGGCGGCGTCGACCTCAACCGGGACTGGGGCCCGTTCACGCAGCCAGAAACACAAGCCGCAAAATCGGTCATTGATGAGATCGCGGATCCGGGAATGGCGCTGTTCCTCGATTTCCATTCAACCCGCCGCAATGTGTTCTATACTCAGCCCGTTGGAAATGATGGGACGGAATATGGCTTTACGGCTGAGTGGCTGAGCCGGGCTCGAAGCAATGTCGCGGATTATCCCTTTGATCGCGAAGGCGCGCACAATGTCGATCTGCCGACCTCCAAGACCTACATCTATGAACGGTTCGGCATCCCCGCCATCACTTATGAATTGGGCGATGAGACTGATCGGACCGTCATCGCACAGACCGCGAAGATCTTTGCCCGGGAGATGATGACGCTCTTGCTGGAGCAGGAATCGTGACCTGGCAGCTGGCGACCCTTGTCGTCGCATTGGCTGGCATCGCAGCGTGTCAGGCGCCGGAGCCGACCGCGTATGACATTCAGATATCCGGCGGCGTGGTTTATGACGGCGTGTCGGAATCGGGGCGTGCTGCCGATGTCTTTATAGACGGCGACAAGATCGTCTTTGTGGGCGATGCAGAAGCCGCCAATGCCACCGCGCGCGAAACGATTGATGCCACTGGTTTGATTGTCGCGCCAGGCTTCATCGATCCACACACGCACACACTCTCCGACGTTATGTTCGAGCAGGATGGTCAACAGCTGGCGGGTTACCTGACACAAGGTGTGACCACAGTCGTTGCTGGGAATGATGGTGGTGGCCCGGTCGATACGGGAGGCGCACTTGCCGCTACTCAAGAGCGTGGGCTTGGCCCTAATTTCGCGCTGTTTACGGGCCATGGCTCGCTGCGCAGTGAGGTGATGGGGCGTGAAAACAGAGCGCCGACCGAAACCGAAATCGATGAGATGAAATCGAAACTGCGCCAAGCGCTGGCGGATGGCGCGCTCGGACTGTCGACCGGTTTGTACTATGCGCCTGCGTCTTATGCCGACATTGATGAGATCGCTGCGCTCGCGGCAGTCGCGGCAGAATATGACGCGCTCTACGAATCTCATATTCGCGACGAAAGCAGCTATTCCGTCGGCCTGCTCGGGGCTGTAGACGAAGCGTTGGAGATCGGTCGCCGCAGTGGCGCGGCGGTGCACATCGCTCACATTAAGGCGCTTGGAGTCGATGTCTGGGGCCAAAGCGAGGATGTCATAAGCCGCATAGACGCCGCACAGGCAGAGGGGCTGGAGGTCACGGCTGATCAGTATCCCTGGTCAGCGTCCGGAACGCGGATATCCAACGCGCTCATCCCAAACTGGGCGAAAGCAGATTCCGACGAAGCGATGTACGCTCGTTTGCGCGCGCCGGAAAACCAGGACCGCCTGGTTGAAGAGATTACCGAAAACCTCCGAAAGCGGGGTGGACCTGATGCCATCCTATTGGTTGCGCGAACAGATGGTTTGCCCAGTCGAACCCTCACCGAAGAAGCTGCTGCGTTACAACTCGATCCCGTACAGGCTGCGATCGACATCGTGCTGGGCGGCGATGCCCGGATCGCATCATTCAACATGCAGGATGCCGACATTGAACGCTTCATGCGCCAACCCTGGGTCATGACCAGTTCTGACGGCACGAATGGTCATCCCCGCAAATTTGCCAGCTTTCCACGCAAGTACCGAACCTATGTCGAAGAGAAATCGGTATTGACGCTGGCGCAATTCATCAATCGAAGTTCGCGCCTCACCGCTGACACGTTGAACCTGTGCGCGCGTGGTCAACTCAAACCCGGTTATTACGCCGACGTGGTTGTTTTCGACCCGCAGACATTCGGGCCGGTAGCTGATTTCTCCACGCCTTCGGAACTCTCAACCGGCGTACAGCACCTGTTCGTCAATGGTCACCGTGCCATCGCGGACGGAAGTCTAAATCAAAATCTACGGGGTCGCGCGCTCAAACGAGGAGCGTGCGCGGACATAAAGGAAACGGCGTCATGATCATGGGCTGGTTTAAGATCACACTGTGGAAGCGCATTCTCGGCGCCTTGATTCTGGGCCTGATTGTCGGGCTGATCTGGGGCGACGGCGCCAATTCAATCCGATGGATGGGCGACATTTTTGTGCGCGCCATCCGGATGCTGGTCGTGCCATTGATCTTCACGACATTGGTGGCAGGGGTGGTTTCAATGGGCGATGCCCGTCGGCTTGGATCCATCGGGCTGAAGGCGTTCGTCCTGTATCTCGGGACGACGGCTCTGGCGATCACAATCGGCTTGATATTCGGCACCATCATGCAGCCTGGTGTCGGAGTCGAATTGTCCGCGGCTGAGCCTCACACGCTTTCAAGCGCTGTGTCTCTCGGTGAGCGTTTGATCAACATGATCCCGATCAATCCGATTGCTGCATTAGCGGAAGGCAACATTCTGGCAGTGATCATATTCTCAATCTTGATCGGCGTCGGGATCATCATGGTCGGCGATGAAGCGAAAGTGCTGCGAGATGCGTTCAATGCAGGCGCGGAAGTCATGCTCAAGCTCACCTTCATCGTCATGGAACTGGCGCCGTTTGGCGTCTTCGCCCTGATCGCATGGGTCGCCGGCACTCAGGGCGCCGAGACATTGCTGAAAGTCATCACGCTTGCAGCTGCGGTCTATCTCGCTTGCATCGCACATATCGTCATCGTGCAATTCGGATTGGTGAAATTTCTCGCCCGCTTGCCAATACTGCCATTCGTCCGCGGGGCGGTGGATCCACAGCTGCTGGCGTATTCGACATCATCGAGTGCGGCGACGTTGCCGGCGACCATGGCAGCGGCAGAGGAGAATATGGGGATTGGCGTACCTGTACGCTCATCCGTGTTGCCACTCGGCGCGACTGTGAACATGGACGGTACGGCTCTCTATGTCGGCATCGTGGCCTTGTTCTCGGCCCAGGCCTTCGGCGTTGATCTCGCATTGAGCGATTATCTGATTATCGGTTTGACCACGACTCTGGTCTCTATTGGTACGGCGTCAGTCCCCTCTGCTTCGCTCTTCCTTCTCGCTGCCGTGTTGACCTCGATTGGAATTTCGGCCGAACAGACCGCGATTATTGTTGGCTTCATCCTGCCATTTGACCGCGTACTGGATATGATGCGCACAGTGGTCAATGTGACCGGCGATCTCGCAGTGGCGACGGTCGTGGCCAAATCGGAGGGCGAAATCGATGTGGAGACCTACAATGCTGCGCCAGATCTTTAGCGTCTTCGCGCTCGGTTTTCTGACCCTCACAGCCTCATGCCAGACCGTGAGCGATACAGCGGGCGGAGCGGGCTGGCTCACCGGGCAAGTTGTCGATGAGAGGGGTGTACCGATCCGCGCGCGGCTTGAGATTGACGGAGAGGCGATCGACACGGAAATCGACGGAACGTTCGCCATCGCGCCAACCGAGGCGCTTGTCTATCGAATGGAGTTCAGCGCCGACGGCCACTATCCAATGCGCCAGACGTTCAGCCATGCTGAGCTTCAGGACGACGGCGATCTGGGGCGGATAACTCTCGTACAGCGCGCAGACAATCGAACGCTCTTCGTGTTCGGAGGCGATGCTATGATCGGGCGGCGCTTTTACGACCCTTTCGATGGTGAGCCGGTGCTCGTGACACCGGAAAACAGGCTGGAAGACTCGCGAGCCTTGCTACGCGAGATGAAGCCTTATCTCGAACGTGCGGACTACGCCTCGATCAATCTAGAAACCCCGATCTTCGACGCGCCGCCGGGGCCATCGGCGCCGAAATTTGTGACGTTTTTCTCAGCGCCCGAGACGCTCGAAGCCCTGGAATGGGCGGGCACGGATTATGTCGCGCTGGGGAATAATCATACATATGACTTCCTCGAGCCCGGACTGGACGTCACGCTCGCGCATTTGTCGGCGAGCGAGTTGGATTTTTCAGGAGCTGGCAAAACGGAGCGTGAAGCGCTTGCAGCACACCGCGAGCGACTTGCCGGCACTGATTACGATCTGCTGAGCTATGTCGGATGGCCCGCCGGACCGCCAACGCAATCTGCGGAAGACGATAAAGGCGGGGCCGCGCTTGGCACTGAAGAGAACCTGGTCGCAACGAGCCGTCAGAGCGTCGCGACGGGCGGAGTACCTGTGCTTCAGTACCATGGCGGTCTCGAATATGTGGAAGAACCCACGTTGACGGTCGAAACGCGCGTGAAGCACGCAATTGATGCCGGCGCGGCGCTCGTCGTAGCGCATCATCCGCATGTCACACAGGGGCTCGAACTGTATGAGGATAAATTGATCGCCTGGTCATTGGGGAATTTTCTATTCGACCAGTATTTCTATTCCGCGCAGTCCGCGGCCTTGCTCTATGTCTGGATGGACGGTGACCAATTCTATCACGCTGAAACCGTGCCGATCTACATAAAGGGCTACCATCCGACACCCGCAGTGGGCGCGATGCGCAACAAGATCAATCGGCGCGTCTATGAGCTTTCCAGCGCCCGCAACACGTTCTTGCAACGCTCTGGCGGCCATTTGATCCTGCGTTCGGGCAATACCGTCGCGGCAGACGCGCTCCGTTTCAATATCGAAACGGATTGTCAGCAGGGTCGGGTGCGGCAGGGCAAGGATTTGCTCGCGCGCGGTGATTTTGACGCGCATGCTTTGTTTGACGTCAAAGATCGATCCTGGATCGAGCCTGCGGGAATGGTACGCGTCCAGTCCGAACCGGGTACCGATTGGGATCAGGCGATGATTCTGGACATTCCGGTAGGGGAGACCCTCATTACCGGAATGCGCAAATTTCAAAGAGTTTTCACCAAAGGGACGCCGATGAGTTTGCGAGCCAAGGTCGAGAGTACATCAGACGTAACGATCGATGCTTACCTGCAAATCCGTGCAGAAGGGGAGCGTTTGAGCGACGCGCTTGCCCGCGGTCGCAAGATCAAACTGGGCCGCATCAGCGTCACACCTGACACGCCTGTTTCAATCGATATTGATTTTGACAGTCCGAGAACGCGCGCACGCTCATTGCGGGTCTTGCTTGAAGTCACATCGCATGATGAAGCCGCGCAGGTCGAACTGGACGACCTCAAGCTGATCGAGTGGGAAACTCCGTTTGAGGCTGGTTTGAGTGGATGTAGCGTCGACGGTGCTCGCTAGTCTCGCAGGATCGGCTCCGTTGGCCCGCGTTTCCGGGTGCGAAAAAGTTCCCATAATGTAGATTATCGAATATCTGGGTGTGGATCTCCCATGTCCGTTGATGCTTGCGAAATCTCTTGATTACGTGTTTTTCGTCGGCGCCAGGTTCTTTCACCATTTTGACGTTTGAGTTTACCCCCCCCCCTGCTCATGCCTTGTGCTCAGCCGTTTTGATTCATGCCTCGTTAATTCTTCGGCTGCGGTCATTGCCGAGCGGCGCCACGCGCTTCTAAAGAGTGATCAATTTGTTCAATCGCACTAGCCGCACCGCATGCGGTGCATTAGATCCGAAGCATGACCCCTGCGACCCTTCTCTCCGGCGAACATGCTGAAGATGTGCTTTCGCGTCTCTCTGATTGGATAGCGACCGCGCAAAAATGCGCTCTAGTGTTCGTTACAGCGACAGAAGGTGGCGCTGTCAGAGCGCCGGGCGCCCTGCTCGCTGTCGGTGAACAGACCAGCATCGGATACATTTCGGGTGGTTGTATTGATGCCGACGTCGAATTGCAGGCGCGACAAGCGTGCGCAAAGGGTGAATCCAGGGCGCTGCGATATGGTGCGGGATCGCCATTTGTCGATCTGCCATTGCCGTGTGGCGGCGCGATTGAGGTCTTCATCGCCTGCAATCCTGATATCACTTCGATCATGTCTGCCCGCGATCGCCTGATCTCGCGGCAAGAGGCGGAGTTGATCGTTCGGACCGACGGCACCATTGTTCTCGGCTCCGACATAGAGCGTCCGGCGCACGGTGATCATGTCTTCACGTATTGTCCGAAACTGCGTCTGCGCATCGCGGGTCGCGGCGCCGATGCCCTCGCTTTAGCACGCGTCAGCGATGCTGCAGGATACGCAACACACTTGCAGCTGGTGGATGACGAGGACCTCGAAAACGCAAGCGCCGCGGGATTGCCATCGCTCGAGCGTTTGTCCACTCCGGCCGCGATATCTGCGAACACAGACGACGCCTGGACCGCTTTCGTCCTCCTTTTTCATGATCAGGACTGGGAAGTACCGCTATTGCAGCAAGCCGTTCGAGGACCTGCTTTCTACGTTGGCGCTGTCGGCAGTCGCCGTACGCACGCCAATCGATGCGACGCGTTGAAAACGGCCGGGTGTTCGGCGGAAGAAATCGCGGCCATCCATGGCCCAATTGGGCTTGTGCCGTCCTTGCGAGATGCTTCCATGCTGGCAATCTCAACCCTGGCTGAAATCGTTGGTTCTTTCCCCGCGCGGTCATCAAGCCGCCGACCACGGACCGCCTTGCTCATGCTGGCCGCGGGCGCATCGAGTCGCTTCGAAACCGGGGACAAGCTCCTCGCAGACCTGGATGGACTGTCGGTTCTGGAGCGGGCGGCATCCAATGTTCCAGGCACGCCGGACCTCATAAAAGTCGCCATAATATCCAGCGAAACGCCTCGCCGCCGGGAAATCCTCGAAAGACAGGGATGGCGCACGATTGAAAATTCATCATCTCATCTGGGCCAATCCACCTCATTGAAGCTCGGTATTGAAGCGTTGCAAAATCTCTCAGAGATCGATCAGGTCATTGTGCTGCTGGGCGACATGCCATTTGTTCCAGCCACACACATCGAAGCGCTTCGGCAGTGCGCCGATCTTCCCAGCACGTCTTGTGTGATGTCCGAGAGCGACGGCGTCATCTCGCCTCCCGCTTTGTTCAAGCGCGAGCATTTCGGAAAACTCATTGCGCTTGAGGGTGATCGCGGGGCAAAAGCAATCTATCAAGCCATCGAGCATGGCAACGTGACCGTACCACTGCCAGACAAACACGCTGCTGATATTGATGTTCTAGCGGATCTCGAACGCGCAAAGGAGGTTGTTGATGCCTGACGACCTGGGACGCACGAATAGCAAGCCGCTTGTCGATCAATTTGGACGTCAGGTGACGTATTTGAGATTATCGGTGACGGATCGATGCGATCTGCGCTGCACCTATTGCATGGCCGAACGGATGCAGTTTCTCCCCAAACAGGAACTGCTCACGATTGAAGAACTGGATCAGGTGGCGGCCGCCTTCATCCGCCGCGGCGTACAAAAAATCCGAATTACTGGCGGCGAACCACTGGTGCGGCGTGGCATGCCAGAACTGATTGAACGGCTTGGTGGTTATCTCGGCCGTGGCCTGGAAGAGCTCACGCTGACGACCAATGGTACATTGCTGGACAAGTTCGCCGATTTGTTGGTGGAGAATGGCGTCAAGCGCATAAATGTGTCCCTCGACTCGCTGGATCCGCAAGGTTTCGAGCGGATCACACGACGCGGAAAGCTGGACAAGGTGCTCGCCGGAATTGATGCCGCGCTTGAAGCGGGCCTCAAGATCAAGATCAATACGGTCGCTATGAAACACGATAATCTGTCCGAGCTGCCTGCTATGATAGAGTGGGCGCATGGGAAAGGCATGGACCTCACTCTGATTGAGGTGATGCCATTGGGCGACACGGGCGAAGACCGGATCGACCAATACATTCCGTTGCCCATGGTGCGCGACCAGCTTGAAACGAGATGGCATATGCAAGACGCCCATGTGTCGGAAATGAACGCGGGTCCGTCGCGATATGTGCATATCCGCGAAACCGGTGGCAAACTCGGCTTCATTACGCCGCTCACCAACAATTTTTGTGCGGGATGCAATCGTGTGCGTGTGACCTGCACCGGGCGTATTTATATGTGCCTGGGTCAGGATGATCATATTGACCTGCGGGCGGCGATCCGCGATTCTGAGGATTCAGCTCAGGCGCTCGACTCATGCCTGGATCGGGCGCTTCTGAAAAAGCCAGAGCGGCATGAATTCAACATCAAAAACCGCGGTGAGGCCCCTGCTCTGCCGCGGCATATGTCAGTGACGGGCGGATAATGGCCAGGATTCTCTATTTCGGTCGCTTGAGCGATCTTACCGGCGCCGCAGAAGAAACAGTGGCATTGCCCGATACCGTTTCAACGGCGGGCGAGTTGCGCCAGTTTCTTGATCTTCGGTTTGAAGCAAATGGCGCTTTGCTGGAGCCGACCGTGCGGATCGCGATCAATAATGAACTCTGTTTTGACACGATGGCCGTCACCGAAACGGACGAGATTGCTTTCATGCCCCCTGTCGGAGGCGGTTAGATGCTGACCGTCACCGAGGGGCCGCTTGATGCAAGCGCCTTGCTCAATGAATTTGAAAAAACCGCTATGGGCGCAGGCGCGATTGTCAGTTTTACCGGCTTGGTGCGTGCAGAGGCAGCCGCGGGACAGGTCAAAGGTCTGTATCTCCAGGCCTATTCGCCCATGACGGAGAACGGCATTCAGGCTGCGATTGATGAAGCAAAAACTCGGTGGCCTGTCCCAAATGTATCCGTGGCGCATCGCGTCGGCGAAATGATGGCCGGCGAGGCGATCGTATTTGTCGCGACTGCGTCCGTGCATCGACGCGCCGCCTTTGAGGCAGCCGACTTTCTGATGGATTACCTGAAAACCAAAGCCGTGTTCTGGAAACGCGAAACGACGGATCAGGGTGAGGCTTGGATCGAGCCGCGAGCTGATGATTATGCTGATGCTGAACGATGGGCGAAATCGTCGGATTGATGCCGCACGTGTTCACTTTTGGCGGCGCCCGTCGATTTTCTTTCGATCAACACTTTACTCGATGAACGATTGGATCATTATTCAATAGGAATGCGTGAAGGAGAGACCTATCGGGGTCCCCGCGTCCAAGTGCTGGAGGATGCACAGTATGGCGACACTCAAGATCAATGGCGAAACCGTAACGGTGGATGTGGCAGATGACACACCGCTACTCTGGGTTATTCGCGAACAAGTCGGGCTCACAGGGGCCAAGTATGGATGTGGAATTGCCCAATGCGGCACATGCACCATTCATGTCGATGGCAGCCCAGTGAGGTCGTGTGTCTATCCAGTCGGCGCCCTTTCTGGTGAAGAGGAAATCACCACGATTGAAGGCCTCTCCGAGGAAGCGAACCACCCGGTGCAGGAAGCGTGGGCGGAACTCGATATTCCGCAATGCGGATACTGCCAGCCTGGGATGATCATGGCCGTTGCCGGCATGCTCAACGACAATCCAAATCCTTCGGACGAAGATATTGATGCCGAGATCACCAATATCTGTCGCTGCGGGACACTGGCGCGCGTCCGCAAGGGCATCAAGCTCGCCGTCGAAAAATCGTAAGGGAGACGAACCATGGCTGATACAGGAATTCTCTCCCGCCGCGGCTTTATCGTCGGCACCGGGGCCACTGGCCTCACCATTGGTATCCTCGCAAGTTGTTCGCCCGGCGCGTCGGGCCCTGAGGAGCCCGATTACTCGGACCTGCCCCCAAATGATGAGGTCAATGCGTGGGTGCATATTGATCATGATGACACGGTGACCGTTCGCATTGCTCGTTCTGAAATGGGGCAAGGTACGCTCACCGGACTTGCACAATTGGTGGCCGATGAACTCGATGCTGACTGGGACAAAGTCACAACGGTCTATCCAACCCCCGGCGAAAACCTGGCCCGCGAACGGGTCTGGCGCAGCTACTCCACAGGTGGCAGCCAGGGCATCCGTGGATCGCAGGATTATGTCCGCGAAGGAGCCGCCGCCGCAAAAGCAATGCTGATCGAAGCCGCCGCGAACGAATGGGGCGTTGCAGCCTCAGAATGTACGTCGGCCGATAGCGTGATTACGCACGGCCCAAGCGGCCAGACGACCACCTATGGCGCCGTTGCGGGCGCAGCAGGAAAGCTTGCACCGCCTCTGGAAGTGACCGTCAAAGACCCGAGCGAGTGGAAGATTATCGGCGAAGCCAAGAAGCGTCTCGATACCGCCGACAAGCTGATTGGTGCACAAGTCTATGGCGCGGATATCGGTCTCGAAGATGTTCTTAAAGACACTGACGCGACGCCGACAGAACTGCTGAGCGCCTCGATCCGCCAATCGCCGAAGATTGGAGCGACTGTTGCATCGTTTGACGCCGCAGCCGTGGAGAATATGCCGGGGGTCCGCAAAGTCGTTGCTTTAAACAATCCATTCGGTGAAGGGCAAAACGCGGTAGCCGTCATCGCCGAAACCTGGTGGCAGGCAAATTCCGCGCTGGATGCTTTGCCGATTGAATGGGAAGGCGGTGTCGATTTCTCGACCGAGGCTTTTGAGGCCGAACTCGATGATGGTCTGACTTCAGACGAGGCGTTCGTGGGTAATGGTGGTGGTGACCTCGCCGGCGCGTTTGCCGATGCTGCGCAGGTGATCGAAGCCACATACAATATGCCGTTTCAGAACCATGCGTGTATGGAGCCAATGAACACAACGGCGCTTTATACGGACGATAGGTGCGAAATCTGGTGCCCGACCCAAAATGGTGAAGCGGCCTTAGCGGCTGTATCTGAAGCGTCAGGCCTGGATATCCAGAATTGCGAGGTTTACAAAGTCCATCTTGGCGGTGGCTTCGGGCGCCGCGGTGCACCGGACTATGTCCAACAAGCCGTGATGCTGGCCATGGAGGTTCCGGGCACTCCAGTGAAGCTGCTCTGGACCCGCGAAGAAGACATGAAGCATGGCTTCTTTCATCCAACCACCAAGGGCCGCGTTCGCGGCGCACTGGACGCGGATGGCAATCTGACGGGTTTGCATCTGCGCATTTCCGGTCAGTCGATCCTCGCTGCCCTGATCCCACAAGCGCTTCAGGACGGTGTTGACTACGCGACCTTCCAGGGGTTGTTGCCGCCCGGCGTCGATCCACGTCTGGAAGACCAGACCTTGAAATATTCATTCGATAATTTCCTGGTCGATCACGCCATGCGTAATCCGCCCGTACGGCCTGGATTTTGGCGCGGCGTGAACCTGAACCAGAACGCCATCTACCTTGAGTGCTTCATGGATGAGCTGGCGCATGCGGCTGGGCGCGATCCTCTGGAGTTTCGTCTGGCGCACCTCCAGGACAGCCCGGAAGCAGCAGCTGTCTTGCAAGCCGTCGCCGATCGCTCCGGATGGGGCCAGGATGACGGCAAGCATCGCGGCCTCTGCGTTATGTATGGCTTTGGCTCGTACGTCGCGGCCTGTTCGGAAGTCACAGTTGACGAGGACGGCGTGCTATCGATCGATCGCATCGTCGCCGCGACCGATCCGGGGCATGCGGTAAACCCGCAGCAAATCGAAGCCCAGGTTGAAGGGTCATTCGTCTACGGGCTTTCGGCCATGCTGTTTGGTGAAATCACATTTGAGGACGGTGTGGCACAGGAGACGAATTTCGACACATTCAACTCCATGCGCATTGTCGACATGCCGGAAGTCGAAACGATCATCATGCCGTCGGGTGGTTTCTGGGGCGGGGTTGGCGAACCAACCATCGCCGTGGCAGCACCATCGGTTCTCAACGCGATCTATGCGGCGACGGGCAAACGTGTCCGTCAGCTGCCGATCAAGGATCAGAACTTGCGGGATGCCTAAGACGAGCCTTCTTGTCGTCGCACCGCTGTTTGGCTTTTTGAGCCTTGCAGGGTGCGGCGATACGAGCCCGTCATTGGACGATCCCGCGAACAACACGATAGGCGCCGCGACGGACCGTGCGACCGCACTTGCAATGGCCTGTTCCGGGTGCCACGCGGCTCAAAGCGATGCCGTGGTTTCGCTCGACGAGTATGGCGCCGATGCTTTGCGCGACGCGTTGCGCCGCTATAAAACAGAATCGGATGGAACGACCGTCATGCACCGTCTCGCACGGGGGTATTCAGACGAGGACGTGGATCTGCTGGCCACATATTTTGATACAGAGGGCGTTGAGCCATGATTGGTTTGGACCGCCGCAGTCTGCTCAAAGGGCTTGGACTGGGCGCAGCTGCGCTCACCCTGCCCTTTCAGGCGTTCGCACGGTCAAAAGCCAATATCGTCGTGATTGGAGGCGGATTCGGAGGGGCCAGTGCTGCGCGTACGCTGGCGACGCTCCTGCCATCTGCCTCGGTGACGCTCGTCGACGCCAATCCAGTCTATACCGCCTGCCCTTTCAGCAATCTGGTTTTGGGCACAGATCGCCCACTCAGCGCTCAACAATTTGGGTATGACAGCTTGCAGCGCCTTGGCGTGACCGTCGTGACGGCGCTGGCCACGGATATTGATCCGGTCGCACAGACGGTGACCCTGCAAGGTGCCGAAGATCTGACGTATGACCGCCTCATCCTGTCGCCAGGCATCGATATGCGGTGGAATGCCCTGGAAGGATATGACGAGGCGGCCGCCGAACTTCTGCCGCACGCCTGGAAGGCTGGACCGCAAACGACGTTGTTACGGCAACAGCTCGACGCACTTGAAGACGGTGATAATGTCATCATGAGTGTGCCCACAGCGCCATTTCGCTGTCCACCCGGACCTTATGAACGGGCGAGCCTGATTGCGCATTACTTGAAAACACGGAAGCCACGGTCAAAACTCATTGTACTGGACGCCAAGGATAGCTTTTCAAAAATGGCCCTGTTTCAGGAGGCCTGGTCCGAACACTATCCGGATCATCTGGAATGGCGCGGTGCCAGCGATGATGGAACCGTCGCGCGCGTCGACGCGGTCGGGCGCGCCCTGGAAACAGATTTTGAAACCTTCTATGCACCTGTCATCAATGTGATCCCACCGCAAAAAACGGGGTTCATCGCTGATCGCGCGGGGGTCAGCGATGCCACGGGGTGGTGCCCGATCGATCCCCTGGCCTTTGAATCCACGCTGCAAGACAATATTCACGTGATCGGCGACGCTACGATTGCTGCGCCCATGCCGAAGTCCGCATTCTCTGCAAATCTACAAGCCAAGATCTGCGCCCTCGGCGTGGCGCGCCTTGTTTCCGGATTGTCGCCTGAGCCCACGGTGCTCGCAAACACTTGTTACTCATTCACGACACCGGACGAAGCGATTTCGATTGCGGGTGTGTACTCCAATGAAAACAACGCACTAAAGAGCATCTCCGGCGCTGGCGGCGTGAGCCCCTTGGCGGCGGATAAGACAATTCGGGCTCAAGAAGCTGCGCAAGCTCGGTCCTGGTTTGAAACGATCACCTCGGGAGCTTTTGGATGATCTGGCGCGCGCTTGCGGCGGGCTTGTGCCTAAGCGCCTGCGGCGCTCCAAATTCCGCTTTGATTGATCAAGACATGATCACCGGTGACTCGATTGAGCAGCCTTTGGTCAACGCCCCTGGTGATCCCGTTCGCGGGCAGCGTCTTTTCGTAGATCGAGATGCGGGCCATTGTGTGCTTTGTCATCAAGTGATGGGTTTGGACGCCGAATTTCAGGGAAATATCGGACCAGATCTGTCTTTAGTGGGCGCGCGATTGAGCCCCGGTCAGCTTCGTCTACGCATCGTCGATTATCAAATTGTGCGACCTGGGACGCTGATGCCCTCCTATTATCGCATTCATGACCTACATCAGGTGGAAGAAACCCATTCCGGGGCGCCAATTTTGTCGGCGCGGGACATTGAGGATATTGTTGCTTACCTGGAGCGACGTAAGGACGTAGAAGACGATGCATAAGACGCCGCCAATACTCAGCCGGAGGGACCTGCTCTCAGTCGGTGTGGGTGCTGTGATCGTGTCTGCATCGCCGCTGCGGAGCTTCGCCGCTCAGGCGGATTTAGATCGTGCGCAAAAGGAATTGTTCGGCGATCGTCCTGTCACGGAAGGCCGGGTCGCCTTGACCTTGCCTCCGATCGCAGAGAACGGCTATTCGGTGCCGCTTTCGGTCGACATTGAAAGTCCCATGACCGATCAGGATTACGTCAAACGCGTGGCGATTCTGTCGCCTAGAAACCCCCTGCCCCTGATTGCGCAGTTCCAATTTACCCCGCAATCGGGCCGGGCACGCGTTGATGCCCGTATTCGGATGTCGGGCACACAATCCATCCAGGCAATCGCTGAGATGAATGACGGTTCGCTCTGGTCTGGCAGCCGCGAAACCGTCGTGACGCTCGCCGCTTGCGTGGTGCTATAGAGAGAAACATGGCCAGCATTCGTCTCGCAGTCCCGGAAACCGCCAGAGTCGATGAAATAGTCGAAGTGAAGGCGTTGATCCGCCACCCAATGGAAAGTGGGCACAGGCGGGGCTCGCGAGGCGAAGTAATACCGCGCGACATCATCACACGATTTGAATGCCGCTATGCCGGCGCGTTGGTGTTTGCTGGCGACTTTCATCCCGGCATCGCCGCAAACCCGTTGATAACGTTCCATGTGCGGGCGACGCGTAGCGGGGATTTAGAGTTCACGTGGACTGATCAGCACGGAGAAAGCTGGTCCGAATCCGCCACGCTGACGGTGACATGAACCGGATTGTCGGCTGTGTGAGCCTGGCGACAATAGCGGCGTGCAGCGCGCCCCCTCAAGAGCGCGCCCATGACCGCCTGTCGCCTGATGAGATTGTTTCCGGAAGCGTATTCCTGACCGCTGAAACACGTGCCTTGCAGGCAGATGATTTTGCCAATCCGGGGTTCCTTTGGGTCGATCGCGGTGAGGCCTTGTTTTCTGAAGCGCCCCAGACAGGACCGGCGTGTGTATCGTGTCACGCAGATGGGCTGGCAGGCGTTGCAGCAACTTATCCTGCTTATGATTCAGACACAGACACAGTCCTCAACATTGAAGGCCGTATCAATCAATGCCGCGCAAAACATCAGGGCGCATCCAGCCTCGATTATGAGAGTGATGAGCTTTTATCGCTGACGGCCTATATTGCCAATCAATCGCGCGGAGCCCCCGTTTCAGTCGACACCTCCGGATCAGCCAGAGCGGTGTATGAAGAAGGAGCGCGCTATTTCCGCACGCGCCGCGGTCAGTTCAATCTGTCCTGCCAGCAGTGTCACACCGAAAACTGGGGCAAACGTCTGCGCGGAGACACGTTGAGCCAGGGGCACGGCAATGGCTTTCCAGCATATCGATTGGAGTGGCAATCCATGGGGTCTCTGCATCGGCGGTTGAGAGACTGCGACATGGGCGTTCGAGCAGAACCCCTGCCCTATGGCGACCCGCTCTACATTGCCGTGGAGCTCTATCTTGCCGCTCGTGCGGATGGCCTCGAAGTCGAAAGCCCAGCAGTGCGGAGATAAAAAAAATGGCGGGCCCGAAAGCCCGCCATTCTTGTTTCGAATTAGGTCGCTCTTAGAACGATGCCTTAACACCAACGGTCCACAGACGGCCAAGTGTCTCATACGCACTTGGGAATGTGTTACCGAAGTTACGAGCAGTCGAACCAGCGCCGTTACCAACGATCGGAGGCTCTTCGTCGAAGAGGTTCCGAATGTTCGCAGACAGGGTGACATTCTCGTTGATGTCCCAGCTACCAGACAGGTCAAAGCGATGCTGCGCATCGATCGTTTCGAATGCATCGAACGTACCTGCACGCTGAGCGTCCTGAATGTCGACTTCACCGAAGTACCGCCACAGCAGAGACGCCGTGTACGGGCCTTTGCGCCATGTGGTGCGCTGGTTGAAGCGAAGCTCAGGTGTTGGCTGACAATCGTTACCGAAACGACCCAGGCAATCGATCACAGGAGTTGTGCTCGAAGACTGGCTTTCGTTCGCGGTCTGAAGTGTCGCAAAGAAGCCTACGCTCAGTTCACCGATTTCGCCCATATCCCAGTCAGTGTCGACGCTGAAGTCGATACCTTCTGCTGCGCGATAGTCGAGATTGGTCGTGAACAGGTTCACGCCAGCACCAGATGTGGCAAGCGTACCGCCAATACGGTTGATCTTGGCACATTCGGTAACATCGCCACCGATATAGCAGTTGTCGAGAACCTCTTGCGGGCTGAACTCGCCAATCTCGTCCGTGATTTCGATTTCATAGTAATCGAGGGTGACGAGACCAGAAGTCATGTTGCCAAAGGTTGGTGTCTGCCAGGTCATACCAATGGTGAACGTGTCACCGGTTTCTGGCTCAGGCAGAGCGTTCGGGTCAGTACCTTCAAACGTGTTGATCTGGCTCGACACGATGTCCGGAACAATACCGATCAGCGGCGTGATCACACCTGTAGAGTTACAAAGTGTTTGCAGCTGTGGGTTCGACGCCAGAGTAGATGCGATCAGGCTTGCCTGAACCGTGCCCGTACCATCCTGGAACGCTGGGTTACCATTAGAGCATGGGTCGAAGCTCGCGTCTTCGAGACCGGTTACAACCGGGCTACCCAGTTCGCCAATGTTTGGTGCACGAACTGCGCGCTGTTGCATGACGCGGAAACGCAGACCATCAACAACTTCCCAGTTCAAACCGGCTTTCCAGGTTTCGTTATTACCGAAAGAGGAATAGTCCGCGGCACGGAAACCAAGCTCGAGTTCGAGGTTCTTGGCGAATTCCATGTCCTGCACCAGCGGGACAAATGCTTCACCATAAAACTCGGTTACGTCGAACGAAGAACCGATTGGCAGAACCGTACCACCGGCACCACCGAGACAGCTGGTTGGCGGCTCTTTCAAGCACTCGTCCGGTGTAGAGGAACCGATTTCTTCACGGTATTCAGCACCAATTGACACCGTCACAGGGTTTGCTGCGGTCGGCATTTGGAGCGCGTCGATCGGGCCATACGCCACGGCACTGAAGACGTTCTGTTCATAATCAGACTTCAGGATACCCGTGGCGCTATTCGCCGCAGCCATAGCTGGTGTGATTGAACCGAAACCTGTTGAGAACAAGTCGATCGGCACACAGCCCGCGACAGCTGACGTTGCACCAGGTGCAAGACACTGGGTCGCGTCAATCGTATTCAGAGCGTCAGCAAATGCAGATACGTTGGTGTATCCGCCGCGGACTTCAGTCCGGTCAGCTTCAGCGTGTGAATAGTAGACGTCGTAATCCCAATCGCCCCAGAGATCGCCGCGAAGACCGGCAACGAACTGGAAGTTGTTGGAATCATAGTTTGTCGAACGTGTTCCAAGCTCGAGCGTACGACGGCGGACCGGCGCAGTAATCGAGTCGTTCACATCGAATACACCATTGCTGTTCAGATCATTGACACCAGCATCAGCGAACGAGACCAGCGGGTTCGCCGCCAGGAATGTGTTAATGTTGTTGACGATCGTGTTCCGAGCATTGTCGGACAGGAACGGGTTCTGCAGCGGAATTTCAAACCGGTTGCCGAAAACACCTGATGGCGCAACTTGCTGGCGAACGTTGATCGCGGCGAAGTTTGCACGTGCATAGGCTTCAAAGTGGTTGTTGATCTCGTAACGGCCTGTTGCCATCGTCACAAAGCGCTCTTGTGGCGTTTGCAGATAGTTGAACGGGCTGAAGTTGAATCGAGAACAACGTGGACCAACGGTACCATCGTTCAAGAACTGGATCGTTCCGCTGAGCAGATCGATCGCGGTCGGCATGGCTGTCGTCGAACCAACACCGGTTGATGCCAGCGTCGCGTTTGGTGCGTCACAGTTTGCATCTGGGCTCGCGGGAGCACCACCAGCGTTTGGACCGTTGGCAGTCGAAACACCGAACTCGGAATAGTCACGGTCGCCGAGCAGTACGCCCTTACGATCGGTGAAATCCAGAGCCAGAGTTACGTTACCACGGCCATTGTCGAGGTTTGCACCCAGCAATGTCGAGATGCTGTAAACTTCCGAGTCGCCCCAAAGTTCGCCGTCGCCCTGCTCAGAGAAGCGGTAACGCGACGCAACTTCGACACCTTCGAAATCGTCTCTCAGAATGAAGTTGACCGCACCGGCCATCGCATCCGACCCGTAAACAGCCGATGCACCGCCGGTAACAACGTCAATGCGGTCCAGCATGATGACCGGGATCGCAGAAATATCGACTTCACCGTCAGTGTCGAATGGCACCATGCGCTTTCCGTCGACCAGAACCAGCGTACGCTGATCGCCGAGGCCGCGCAGGTCAACCGAAGTCGCACCCGCTGTACCGTTATTGACGTTCTCGTTGTCGCCCGGAAGCGCAACAGGAAGGTCACGGAACAAGCGCTCAACTTCGACAGATTGCGTCAGTTCGAACTCTTCTTGGCCGAGGGTTGTAATTGGGCTCGATGAAACGATCCCAGGCGCTTGGATGCGTGTACCGGTGATGATCACCGTATCCTGACGCAGATCGTCTGCGTCTACAGTGGAAACAGGCGTCGGTGCGTCTGTTTCCTGAGCCATGGCAGGCACGGCATAAATACCGAATGAAGCACCGGCGATAATCGACGACGCAAACAAACGGCTTTTCATTGAATTCCCTCTCACAGTGGAACCTCCGAATGATTGTGATAATTTGCTCAAATACTCGAGCGGCTCGGCTTTACCCAGTCCGAGATGTGGCGACGCTAGGCGAGTGTTCACATTTTCGTCAACATTCGCTCGGCTGAGACACTCGGAAAATGAAAGTACTGTGACTTATTGGCCTCACATTTCCTTGAAAGAGGCAAAATTCGCAATATCCATCCGTATACGTGGGGTGTATCGGGAAGAACTCGTCGTGAAATACCTTATTCGAGGAGAAATCTATTAATGTTGCCTGTTTCAGGTGTTACGTTTGTGACGCAACCCTCGGAAAAGATTGAAGAACCTGAGAAGGGTCATTAAAATGCGACACCCGGAGCATATTGACATTGTCCGCTATTCAGACCGCGAGGCATCTCCTACACTGGCAGAAGCACGACTGAGAATTGCACAAATAAGACGAGAAAGCCGCTGAACATGCTCAAAATCCTGCTTCCTGCCGCATTGATTGGCATCGCCACCCCGGTGATGGCCGCTCAGGAGGATCAACCGATCTCAACCCAGGCAATCTATGCGTGTGCTGAAATTGCGGACGATGCAGAGCGGCTGGCGTGCTATGATGAAACGGTGGGCCGGTTCGAAGCCGCAGAGGCCGCTGGCGAAGTGACCACGATCAGCAAGTCTGAGGTCGAAGAGATAAAGAAGGACTCGTTCGGCTTCGCCCTGCCTTCCATTCCGCGCATCGTGATGCCCAAATTTGGTGGCGACGACAAAGACGACCTGGACTCAGTCACCATTGCCGTCACCGAGGTCGAGCGCCTTCGCTATGACAATCTGCGGGTCACGCTCGAAAACGGTCAGATCTGGGAGCAGACGGACGGCAAACGAGTTCAGTTCTCCAAGCGGGTCGGCGTCGAATCCGCCAAGATCACGCGCGCTGCGTTTGGCAGCTTTAAAATGAAACTCGACAATGGCGTCAGTTTCCGGGTGAAGCGATTGCGGTAACCCTGTCCGCGCCAAACCGACAAATCACTTTTTAGTATGCGAGTTCTTTGAACACTTTTCGCGTGTCCCTGCCCCAGTCTTCGTGATAGGCGCGCAACAATTCTTCGGCCGGGGTTCGACCCGTGCTGATTGTATGTTCGAGTTCTTGCAGGAATCCGGTCTCATCGTCGCCAGAGACGGACAGCATGGCCCGTCGGCGCAAGCCACCGCGCGCGATGTCAAGAACGTCCTTTCCAAGGGCCTGAAGAGTGCGGCCACCCGGAACAGGCGATTTCAATCCGATCGTACGCACGGATTGCCGGAGGGCTTCGCGGTCGCCATCTGTCCAGTCCTTGACGAGCTGCCAGGCGTCATCAAGCGCTGTTTCGTCATAAAGCAGCCCGGTCCAGAAGGCGGAGAAGGCGCACAGGCGCGACCATGGTCCTGAATCACTCCCGCGCATTTCCAGGAAGCGTTTTAAGCGCACCTCGGGAAAGATGGTTGAGAGATGATCTTCAAAATCATCAATCGCCGGCTTTTCGCCGGGCAGAATAGGCAGATTGCCATCCATGAAATCACGGAAGCTCAGACCGGACGCATCGAGATACTGCCCGCCACGCCGGACAAAATACATCGGCACGTCCAGCGCATAATCGACATAGCGCTCGAAGCCGAAGCCGTCTTCAAATACGAAGGGCAGCATGCCAGTGCGATCCGGGTCGGTGTCCGTCCAGATTTGCGAGCGATAGGACAGGAAGCCATTCGGTCGACCTTCCAGGAAGGGCGAGTTCGCAAACAAGGCGGTGCCGAGGGGTTGCAGCGCGAGCGAGACGCGAAACTTCTTCACCATGTCGGCTTCAGAGCCGTAATCCAGATTGCTCTGTACGGTGCAGGTCCGGAACATCATCTGGCGGCCCAGACGCCCGACTTTTTCCATATAGGCGCGCATGATTTTGTAGCGCCCCTTGGGCATGATCGGGGTCTCTTCCATGGACCAGATCGGACTGGCGCCGAGGCCGATAAAGCCGATGCCGAGCGGCTCGGCGATTTCGCGCACTTCATTCAAGTGCTGGCCAACCTCATTGCAGGTCTCGTGAATATGTTCGAGCGGCGCGCCGGAGAGTTCGAACTGCCCGCCCGGCTCGAGGCTGACACTGGCGCCGTTCTTCTTGAGGCCGATCAGGTAGCCATTCTCCTCGATCGGGGCCCAGTCGAAACGATCACGCAGGCCTTCGAGCATCGCCTTGATGGAGGCCTTGCCTTCATATGGTAGCGGTTTCAGGTCATCCCACGTGAAGCCGAACTTCTCGTGCTCGGTTCCAATCCGCCAATCGGCTTTCGGTTTGCTGCCGGCTTCGAACCATTCGATCAGTTCCGTCTTTCCGGAAATGCGCGGTGCGTTTTCGTCGATATCTGTGGTCGGAGTCGTCACGCCCCTGCCCTCCCGGCAAAATCTTATGCTTCAGGCAGATAGGGTGCCTTCTGCCAATCTCCAACCTCCGATTGCCAAAGGGTGAGTGCGGACACAACCGCTGTCTCTGCGCGAAGGATGCGCGGACCCAGTGAAATCGGGATCACGAATTCGAGAGCGCGCAGCATTTCTCGCTCTTTCGGTGAGAATCCACCTTCAGGCCCGATGAGAATGCCGCCAGAATTGCGCTGCAGGCGATTCGCATGTTGGGAGAGCGGCGCCGCATCACTCGCTTCGTCGCAATAGATGAGCGGCGTCTCCGTGTCCCAGGACGCCAGGATTTTTGGCAGAGCCGCGGCCTCATGAATGGTCGGCAAATCCATGCGTTCAGTCTGTTCGGCTGCTTCAATTGCCAGCAAGCGCATTCGATCCGTGCGCACCCGCTGGGTCTGGGTGTAATCCGTCATCACAGGCTGCAGATCAGACACGCCGAGCTCGGTTGCCTTTTCCACGATAAAGTCTGTTCGCGCCTTTTTGATGGGGGCGAACAACAAGGTCAGACCCGGTGCTGTCTCTTGCGGGCGTGTGCAGGCTTGCGGCGTCAAAATTGCGGTCTTGCGGTCGACGGAGAGGACGCACGCCCATTCGCCATCCTCGCCATTAAACGCCCTAACCCGGGCCCCCTCGGTGAGACGCATGACACGCAGCAGGTATTTGCTCTGGCCTTCCGGCAGCGGGATGGCGCGCGCTGAGGCGAGCGGCTGCTCAACGAAGATGCGGGCAATATGACTCATGAGGCGCTCTATAAGCCGCCCCGCAAGCCGCGTTAAGCCATGGCGCAGCAATTAAAACCCGCTATAGAGGGCGCATGACCGAGTTTGATTCTCAAAACGATCAGAAACGGAGCATTCCGCTCGACAGCGCGCTCCCCGATTGGCTCCAGCAATTGCCGGAGCAAAGCCGCCCGTATGCCGCGCTGGCGCGTTGGGATCGTCCAGTGGGCATCTGGCTCTTGCTGCTCCCCTGTTGGATTGGTCTCGCCCTGATGCGTATCCCTGCCGGGTTCCAATGGATGGATATCGCCTGGATCGTGCTGTTTGCCATCGGCGCTGTCGCCATGCGCGGCGCCGGGTGCACGTGGAATGACATTCAGGACCGCGATGTAGACGCGGCGGTGACGCGCACGGCGTCGCGTCCGCTGCCGGCGGGCGATGTGACGCTCTCGCAAGCCTATATGTTCCTGGCAGGCCAGCTTGCCGTTGGGTTCTTCGTCTGGATCTTCTTGCCGCTTGACGCGAAGATCGTGGCGCTTCTGGCGATCCCGCTCGTCGTCGCCTACCCTTATATGAAGCGCATCACCTGGTGGCCGCAGGCCTGGCTTGGCTTCACGTTCAATTTCGGCGCACTTGTTGGCGCTGCAACCGCGACCAGCGTCACAGGCGCAACCGTTGTGCTGTATCTTGGCCTGGTCTGCTGGACAGTGGCTTATGACACAATCTATGCCCTACAGGACCGTGATGATGATGAGCTTGTCGGCGTGAAATCCACGGCACGGCTGTTTGGTGACAAGGTTCTGACCGGTGTGTTTGTCTTCCACATGGCAGCGACGGCCTTGATCTTTCTGGGGGCGTATTTCGCGGGTGCCGGGCGCCTCGGCGCAGTGCTCGCTTTGGCCTTTCTCGGACACGGCATGTGGCAGGTCTCGACCCTGTCAAAGAACCGCGAAGCGCATGCACTCGCCATGTTCAAATCAAACGTCTGGGCCGGCGCCATTATCCTCGCAGGACTGACCCTGGCCGCTTTGCTCTAGGGCAAGCTTGTCTGCCCCAAGGAAAAGGCTGTATCATTGCGATATGGCCGCTGCGAAACGAATCCGCCCGCTTGATCTGTTCACCCGTGACGAATGGGAGCATGTGTCCCGTCGATCCGACCTGCTGGGGCTCGGCATGGTCGTGCATGCCTGGGTCGTCATCGGCCTCGCCATGGCCGCTGCGATCTGGCAGCCCTGGCTGATCATTCTGGCCGTCCCGATCATCGGCGCCCGCCAGCTCGGACTGGCCGTCCTGATGCACGAGGCAGCGCATGGCGGCCTCTCGCAGAACCGAGGTCTCAATCATCTCTTCGGCCACTGGCTCTCCGGCGCGCCGATTGGCGGCAGCCTGAAGGCGTATCGGCCGTATCACCTGCAGCACCACAAATTTGCGCAACAGCCAGAAGATCCAGATCTCATCCTGTCAGCGCCGTTCCCGATCACGAAATCATCTCTTCGCCGGAAAATCATTCGCGATCTGACTGGCCAGACTTACTACAAGCAGCGCGTCAATCAGCTCTCGAACGCGCTGGGATTGGGCATCCGCAACCAGAAGGGCTCCGAGAACCGGTCGCAGAACGCGCGTGAGGCGGTGATACCGTTTCTGATCACCAATGCTGCCCTTTTCGCGATATTGACGCTGCTCGGCCACTGGTGGGCCTTCTTCGTGCTCTGGCTGCTGCCCATGGCGACCTGGAATATGATGATTACCCGCCTGCGCAATATTGCCGAGCATGCCGTCGTGCCGGATCATGATGATCCGATGCGCCATGCCCGCACCACGCATGCCAGCCTGCTCGAACGGATTTTCATCGCCCCTTACTGGGTCAATTACCATTGCGAGCATCACATGTTCATGCACCTGCCCTTCTATCGCCTGGCCGAAGCGCATCGCCTGCTCCACAAGAAAGGCGTGACGGAACGTATGGAAGTGCAGCACGGCTATTGGGGCGTGCTGAAGTCAGCGGCCAGCAAACCCGCCGCACCCGCAGCAGCATAGAACCCTGCACAAAGGAAAACGGATTATGACCCTCCACATCGAAATGGTCTCGGACCTTGTTTGTCCCTGGTGCTGGGTCGGCCTTCGGCGTCTCAAAGAGGCCATCACCAAAGTCCCTGAACTCGAGGTCGAGGTTCTGTTTCGGCCCTTCGAACTCGACCCGACGATTCCAGCCGGTGGCACGGACTATAAAGCATACATGAAGGAGAAGTTCGGGTCGGATCAGGGCCGCGAACGCTCCAACCAGATGCGCGCCGCGCTCATCCAGTATGGTCAAGACGAAGGCATTCCATTCGACTTTGACCGCATCACCCGGCGTCCAAACAGTTTCAACGCGCACCGCGTCGTGCATTGGGCCCAGGGACAGTCCCTTGGCATGGCGGCCAAGGAAGCCTTGTTTGAAGCCTTTTTCTCCAAGGGCCTGGATATTGGCGATCACGAAGTCCTGGTGACGATTGCCGCCGAGATCGGGCTCGATCCGAATATCGTTTCGGACTTGCTCGCCGGCGAGGCTGATGTCGACACGGTCCGGAATGAACAAAGGCTTTTCCAGCAAATGGGCATATCCGGTGTGCCAACCTTCATCGCCTTGCGGCAGATTGCTGTTCAAGGCGCCGAAAGTTCGGATAAGCTGGCTCGGTTCCTGAAAACCGCCGCTGACCAGATGCCACAGGAGCGTCCGCTCGAAGGCGCCTAATTGAGCTGCAGCTCGACCAGTTTCTTATAGACGCCGTCTGCGGCCATAAGATCGTCATGCGTGCCTGTTTCGACCACACGGCCATCATCGACTACGACGATCCGGTCGGCCGCGCGAACGGTTGAGAGGCGGTGAGCAATGATCAGGGTTGTGCGGTTCTCCGCGAAACTGGACAAGGCGGCCTGTACTTTCGCTTCACTCTCGGCATCCAGCGCGGATGTGGCTTCATCGAGCATCAGGATTGGCGCATCGCGCAGGATAGCGCGAGCGAGTGCCACACGCTGGCGTTGCCCGCCTGACAGATTGCGCCCCATCTCCCCGGCTTCGGCGCCATAACCACCTGGCAGGTCGAGGATGAATTCATGTGCATTGGCCGCTTTTGCTGCGGCTTCGATGGCATCTGGCCCGGCGCCGAGACGGCCGAGCGCGATATTTGAGGCAATCGTGTCATCGAACAAAGCGGTGTCCTGGGACACGAGCGCGGTCGCCCCGCGCAGGCTGTTGGAGTTCAGATCACGAACATTATGCCCTTCCACGCGGACCGTACCGGAAGTCGCGTCATACAGGCGCAGGATCAGGTTGAAGATGGTCGACTTCCCGGCGCCGCTCGGGCCAACGATTGCAACTGTTTCGCCGGGTTCGGTGGCGAAACTCAATCCTTTCAGCGCTTCGGTCCCGTCAGGATAAGCGAAGTGCACATCGTCAAACGCTATGCGTCCGGCGACATCGCTGATCTTCACCGCGTTCGGCTTGTCAATCACTGTCGCTGGCGCATCAATGATGTCATAGACCCGGTCGGCCGCAGCGGCGCCTTCCTGGGCGACCGCTGTGATCGATCCGAGCGCCCGAACTTCTGGTGAAGCGACGCCGATCAAGGCGATAATGGCAAGCAGGTCGCCTAGCGTATTGGTCCCGGCTGCAATGCGGTATGAAACGAAGCCGAGCAAGGCCGCGATCGCGATGCCGCCAACAACTTCAAGAACGGGGTCTACGGCCGCGCGCTGTGTCAGGACACGAAGAAACAGTCGAGAGCGTTCAGCAAAGCCGGTCTTGCCGCGGGACTTTTGATAGTCTTCGAGCCCATAGGCTTTGACGACCCGCGCCGATTGCAATCCTTCCGAGACCAGCGCGGTGACTTCGCCAATCTGGTGCTGCGCTTTCTTCGACCGCGCGCGGATTGAATTGCCGAGCGCGATTACCGGGCCAAGCGCCAGAGGATAGACGACCAGAATGATCAGCGCGAGCTGCCAGTCAACAATCACCAGGACCACCAGAACACCAATGATCGTCACCAGGCTCTTGGTGAAATTGTTCGCAAACCTAAGGGCCGCGTCTCGTATGGCCGTCACATCGTTGATAAAGCGGGAGACAAATCCACCGGAATTGTCGCCGGATACGCGGGCATAATCGCCATCGGTCAAGGCATCGAACTGAACACTCTGGATCGATACCAGGCCGCGCTGGACGCCGGTATTGTTCAGCATGTTCATCGCATACATGGAGATCGCCCGCACGGCGGTCAGCGCGATGATGGCGTAGATGCCGAACCAGATCCAACCATCTGAGGCGGTTAGACCGACCTGTTTGGCGATGTTTTGAACTGAGGTGCAGGCATCCCCGGTTCCACCTTCGATCTGGCATTGGATTGAGTTGCCAACATAAGCCAGAACGCCGCCATAACCGACAGCGCTGATCGAGGTCAAAACAGCAAAAACGGTCCCGGCGATGAACCAGTTGCGGTGCGGCCAGAAATGTTTGCCCAGCAACCGGGCCAGTGACCGCCTGTTGCGCTCGTTGTCAGGCTTAGACGTGATGGTGGTCACCCGTTTCAGGATCAAGCAGCTTGTGCGCGTGCAGGATGAAGTAGCGTGTTTCGGCGCTATCGACCGTGCGCTGCGCTGCGCCCTTCCAGGCGTCATACGCGTCTTTGTAGCTGGCAAAGGCGCCAACAAAGTCGATCTTGGACAGATCCTCGAACTGGACGTCGGTGACGTCTCTCAACTCACCTCCAATAACAAGGTGAAGGAGTTGTTTGGTGCTTGCAGTCTCGCCCATAGTCTGGCGCTCCGTCGTCTGAGTCGGTTCATAGGGGCGCACGGTCCAGTTTGGATCTGGCAGCCTCACGCCTTTGACTCGGGCTGATAACAGGGAATGCAGGGCCTTTCCAGCCGCCAACAGACTTCTTTGTGCAGGTTCTCCGCGATTAAATACATATGGCTCACCCAGATGGGTTGTCGCGACGCCACCCGCCTCCTCCACCATCAGTGTTCCGGCGGCCAAATCCCAGTCCGATTTGCGCCACAGCGTTAGCGCTGCATCGGCCTTTCCGGCCGCCACCCAACACATGCGGATCAGGGTCGCATTCGGTTTTGGGTCAACGAGGTCGACCTCCGGCCATGGCACCGGCCAGGCGGGATGGGTCAGCATCCCCGAATTGGTGATGATTGTGCAGCCATCTTCCTGATCGCAGCCCGTCACGTGAATCGGCGTGCCATTGAGCTCGGCGCCGTGGCCGCGTTGCGCTGCATACACTTCCCCGAGCATGGGGGCATTGACGACCGCTGCATGTGGCTTTCCGCGCTCGAGCACGCCCAGACCGATACACCAATAAGGCTCCTGGCGCATGAAGGCACGGGTGCCGTCGATCGGATCGACGATCCAGACCCGCTTTGCGGTGCGTGTTTCATTGTCGAGCGCCGTTTCCTCGGACAACCAGCCATAGTCCGGGCGGGCTGCCATGAGGCGCTCCTGCACCAGATTGTTCACGGCCAGATCCGCTTCGGTCACCGGATTGCCTTTGGACTTATCCCAGAACCGCACGTCCGAGCGCTCGAAATAGTCGATCGCCAATTCCCCGGCTTCGCGGGCAACAGATCTCAAAATGTCGAGATCTTCGCGATCGAGATCACTCTCCGGCAATCGACATGTCCTCTATCAACAAGGACGGCGCATCTCGCGATCCACGAAACTCCAGGTCGGATGCAGGGACCAGACGTGCGAACATGCTGGGCAGGTCGCCGGCAATGGTCACTTCTGAGACCGGGTATTGGATTTCACCATTCTCGAACCAGAACCCAGCCACGCCGACTGAGTAGTCACCAGTGTTCGGATTGATTGACGGCCCAAACATGTCAGCGACCAACAGGCCTTTGCCGACATTCTGCATCAATTCTTCCGGGCTCTGCGTTCCAGCCTCGATATAGGCATTGGAAACCCCGACCCCTGGCGTCGAGCCAAACCCGCCGCTGGCATGTCCATTGGGCGCGAGATCGAGTTGCTTGGCCGAAGCACCGTTCAGAAGCCAGCGCGTCAGGACGCCATCGTCAATCAGTTTTGTCCGGGCCACCGCGCGGCCTTCACCATCATGTGCGCGGCTGCCCATTCCGCGGGCGCGAAATGGATCATCGATCAGGTTGACGCCGCTCGCAAACACCTGATCGCCAAGCGAGTCCTTCAGATAGGAGACACCGCGCGCCACGCTGGGGCCACTAATCGCCGACAGGAACGCGCCGATCAGACTGCCAGCGACGCGGCGATCATAGATCACGGCGCCGGTCTGGGTTTTGACTTTTTGCGATCCCAGGCGCGCCACAGTGCGCTCACCGGCGATACGTCCAATCTCTTCTGCGGATGGGCGATCTTCCAGACAGCGCACAGAGCGGCTTTCATAGTCGCGTTCCATGGCACCGTCCTGTTCAGCGACAGCGGCGAGGCCAAGACCGGTCGATCCGCTCAGCCGATGAGACGAAAATCCATTGGTCGCTGCGACCCAGCGTTCACTTGTGCTCCAGCCATTGCCGCATCCGGATACTTGCTGAACGCCCGGCACCGCAAGCGCGGCGGCTTCTGCTGCGAGGGCGTCCTGTTCGAGAACCTCAGTTGCGATCTCGCCGTCGCCCGAGACATCTAGATCCGGCAAATCCGTGCCCAAATCTTCGCTGGGCGCGAGACCGCAATACGGGTCCTCAGGGACCACTTTGGCCATCGCCACACAGCGCTCGGCCAATGCGGTCAGGCCGTCCTTTGAAACATCAGATCCGGAAACAGAGGCCTGGCGTTGCCCAAACAGGCAGCGCAGCGAGACGCCCTGCGACTCGGATCGTTCGATCCCCTCGAGTTTCCCCTCGCGCACATCGACGCTTACCCCGTCAGAACGCCCATAAGAGGCGTCTGCGCCAGTTGCGCCGGCCTTCATGCAGGTGTCGAGGAGATGGGACAGGATGGATTCGGGGGGAAGCTGGTCAGTCGTCATGGGCCTCATTTAGAGAGCGCCCTTCTGATTGCCTAGCCCTTGTCTGCGCACATGAACTTGACGTCGCAGGGGATCAGACGCAAATCGCGGCCATGAGCGAGATCAAACCAATTCATATCATTGGCGGCGGCATGGCCGGTTCCGAAGCCGCCTGGCAAGCCGCGAACATGGGCGTGCCGGTCATTCTGCATGAGATGCGCGGCGTCAAAGGCACTGAAGCGCACCAGACTGACAAACTGGCGGAATTGGTCTGTTCGAATTCGTTTCGCTCGGATGACCATCAACTCAACGCGGTCGGCGTCCTGCATGAGGAAATGCGCCGCGCCAATGGCATCATCATTCCGACGGCGGACCAGCACCAGGTGCCTGCCGGGAGCGCGCTTGCGGTCGACCGGGAAGGTTTTGCTGAAGCTGTAACGGCGCGGCTCGAGGCGCATCCACTGATCACAATCGTGCGCGAGGAAATCTCAGGGCTGCCACCAGAAGACTGGGACAGCGTGATCATTGCCACCGGACCACTGACCTCCCTGCCCCTGGCAGAAGCCATCCGCGCGCATACGGGCGAAGACGATCTCGCCTTTTTCGACGCGATTGCGCCGATTATCTATCTCGACAGTATCGATATGGACAAAGCCTGGCGCCAGTCTCGCTATGACAAGCCGGGTCCGCATGGAGACACCGCGGCCTATATCAACTGCGCCATGGATGAGCAGCAATATAACGCCTTCATCGACGCGCTGATCGACGGCGAGAAGACCGAATTCAAGGACTGGGAAAAGGACACGCCCTATTTCGAAGGCTGTCTGCCGATCGAAGTGATGGCGGAGCGTGGGCGGGAGACGTTGCGCTTTGGCCCGATGAAACCGGTCGGCCTGACCAATCCGCACAATCCCGAGGTCAAAGCCCATGCCATCGTGCAGCTGCGGCAGGACAATGCGCTCGGGACTCTGTGGAACATGGTCGGGTTTCAGACCAAGCTTAAATATGGCGCCCAGTCGGATATTTTCCGCACCATTCCCGGGCTCGAGAATGCGCAATTTGCACGGTTGGGCGGAATCCACCGCAACACGTTCCTGAATTCACCCAAGCTTCTGGATCAGCGGCTGCGCCTGAAATCCATGCCGCGCATTCGGTTTGCCGGTCAGGTGACGGGCGTTGAAGGCTATGTCGAAAGCGCCGCCATGGGCTTGCTGGCGGGTCGGTTTGCGGCGGCGGAGCGGCTTGGTCTGGACATGCCCAATCCGCCGGAAACGACAGCGCTCGGTGCCCTGGTGAAACACATCACAGGCGGTCATCTGGAAGGCAAAGCGAGCTTTCAGCCTATGAACGTGAATTTCGGCCTGTTCCCGCCGGCTGATCCTGACAGCGTGCCGACCAAGGATCCGGAGACCGGAAAACGCCTACGCGGCAAGGACAAAGGCCGCGCCAAGAAACGCGTCCAGGCGGCCCGGGCGTTGCGTGATGTTGATCTTTGGCTAACCGAACAACCAACATCCGTCCCCGCCTGACTATAATTTTGCTGTCTGGACAGCGACGTACGGCGTATGATGGTTGAATGAAATCGTTCAATACTCCTGACTTGTGGCTCTCGGCATTGCCGCAACCCAACGCCGACGATCACAAATACACGCGTGGCCATGCCGTGATTGTCGGCGCCAATAATTATACCGGGGCGACCCGCCTGGCGGCAGCATCCTGTTCGCGGATTGGCAGCGGGCTCGTGACGGTGCTGAGCCCGAGCCAGGCCCCCGTCTACCGTATGACGCTGCCAGCAGATATTATGGTGCGTGAAGATTCCCTGGCTGACATCAATCGCCCGACGGTCGTCCTGGCCGGCCCTGGCGGATGCGATGACGCGGCGGCTGAAGCCATTCGCGCTTCGGACACTCAGCTCAACCTCGTCCTGGACGCCGATGCCATCCGGCTGTGTGGTCTGCTTGGTCATGAAACACAGGTGGCAACGCCGCATGCCGGTGAATTCCAGAAATATTTCGGAGACTTGTCCGATGACCCGCCCGCAAAAGTGGGGGAAATCGCCCGTGCCCGGAACATCACGCTGGTTTTGAAAGGCGCGAAAACGCTCATCGCCGCGCCGGATGGGCGACTGGTAGAGAACACGCATGCTTCACCCTACCTCGCCAAAGCTGGCAGCGGCGATGTCCTGGCGGGGATGATTGCCGGACTGGTCGCGCAGGGCATGCCGGCGTTCGAAGCAGCCTGCGCCGGTGTGTGGATGCACGGCGATGCCAGTCTGCGGATTGGTCCGGGCCTCATCCCGCAGGATCTGATTGCAGAATTTCGGGCTGTTCTCGGGGCGCTACTGGCCTAACCGGTTGACGACATTGCCGAAATGGCGACCGATATTGGCATAGTCTTCCTGAGGTTTCCAACGCATGACGCCGCAAAACCCGCATGTCAGGAACAAGGTTATATCGGCAATTGAGAAGCGATCCGCAGCAATCCAGTCCTTGCCTGCGAGATGCTGATCGAGGCGTTCGGCAAATTTCCTGACGCTCTTTTCCGCTTTGGCCGCCGCCTCTGGCAATTGCGGCTTTTCCAGCGGTGCCATGACCGGATGCGCATTGCGGAACCAGGTGGCGAACTGGGCCATCATCATGAATTCAACGCGGCGATCCCACATCTCGATCAAGCCTTTTTCCAGCGCGTCTGACCCCATCAGGTTGGGTTCCGGGAACATGTGCTCGAAAAAGCTGCAGATCGCCCGGCTCTCGGTGATTGCGGTGCCATCGTCGAGGACAAGGACGGGCACCTGGGCGAACGGGGACAATTCGCGATAGTCCGGCTGTTTATGCTCGCCTTTCATGATCGAGATTTCGACAATCTCGACGGCATCCAGTCTGCCTTTGGCTTTCAGGAAATTGAAGGTCCGTTCCGGATTGACCGCCTGAGGCGCGTGATAGAGTTTCATCGGAGGCTCCTGTGCCGTGACTGCTTATTCAAATGTCTTGCGGATGCCGAACGTCACGTTCAGCGGTTCGCCCGGGAAATAACGTTCATTCCCAAACGCGAAATCGGCGCGATCAGCGTATTTTTCATCGGTCAGATTGCGCACGATCACAAAGGCTTCGAGAGCGTCATTCACCGCATAATTACCGCGCAGATTGGTCACCAGATGCCCGGGATAATCCTGTGTGTTAGCGGCATTGGTAAAATAGTCGCCGACATAATCTGCCGACAATTGCACGCTTACCGAGTCGCTCGGCAGCCAGGTCAGTGCCAGATTTGCCAGCCATTCTGGCGCCGTGTCGATCTGATTGCCATCCCGGATGATTTCATTCCCGGCTTCCCCGATGCGGTCGAATGTATACGTCTGATCGGACCAGCTCAGATTTCCGCCCAGCGTGAAGTGCTCGCTCAGAATCCAGTTGGCGGCGAGTTCAATACCCTGGTGCCGGGTCGATCCATCTGTGACATTGAGCCCGTCGGAATCCCGAAAGAAGAAATTGTCCTTGTCAGCGCTATAGGCGGCCACGTCGAAGACAAGGTCGCCGTTGAGCGCCGTACCGCGCAGGCCCAGTTCGAAACTGTCCAGCGTTTCCACGCCAGCCTCTGCAATGCCCTGACGCGATTGCAAGCGATAGAGGTCGCTGGCTTGTGGAGCGCGGCTGCCCCGGGCGTAATTCGCGTAAAGGCTGATCGTTTCCGAGGCCTCGTAAACCAGCCCGAGTTTTGGGGTGACGAAGTCGAAATCGTCCGTGCGGTCTGCAGGAACGTTGAACCGGCCATTGATCCCGACCGGTGCATCCGTGTCATAGTCATAGGCGTGAACTTCGCCGCGCAGTCCGCCGAACACGGTCAGTCGATCACTGACCTCAAGATCGAGTTCGCCCCAAAGAGCGCCGACCTGGGTCTGGACCGAATAGTCATAGTGGACCCCTTGCGGGAATTGATCGTTTGCTGGATTGAACCCGAACGTTGGTCGCGTCTGCGTTTCCTCCAGATAACCACTGGCCAGATCGACATCGAGACCAGCGCGCCAGGTCAGCGTCTCGCTTGCCTCGCGCTCGAACCGAGTCATGACACCGATGGCGCTGTGGCCGTTCTCTTCAAACCCGCGATATGGCAGGAAATGCTGGCGAAAATCCATGTATTGTGTGCGCGCAAAGGGAGTGATGGCGAGCTGCCCGCCCCATTGTTCGCGCTCGAGACGGATAGCGCCACGGGCCGCCCAGGCATCGCGATAGGCAAGCGGATCGTCATTGGCGCGCGCGATGTCGCGATCCTCATAGGCGTCCGGGCCTTGAATAAAATCAGCGGTCTCCTGCTCCAGATAGGACGCAGCCCCCCAGGCGGTGACGTTCCAACCTTTGAACACGGTTTCGACGACGCCTGAGCCTTTCAACTGCAACAGGCCGGTATCATCGCGCCAGCCGACATCTTTCTGGGCCGAGAGTGAGGCCCGTCCAAGATAGCCCTGATCATAGATGAAATCGGTCTTGTATCGTCCCAGTGACCCATAGGAGGCATTCAGCTGCTTCAGTGCCTCTCCGCTCGGATCTGCGAGGATGACATTGATCAGGCCGTGTACAGCGTTTGACCCGTATTTGGCAGAGCCAGGTCCGCGAACGACTTCGATCGCCTCAGCCGTCTCGTGATGCGGCTCCAGCAGGCTGTTGACGTTGCCGAAGGCTGGCGACCGGGTTGGCACGCCATTCTCAAGGATCAGGAAACTCCCCTGCCCTGCACCGCCTGTGAGGACAGGAGAGCGGATCGCGATCAGGTGTTCCTGGCCTGAATTGGTGTGAATATTGACGCCCGGGAGTGTGTTCAAAACATCCGCCGGATGGTCGGCAGAGATGCGCTCAATCGTTTCGGCATTGACGATGGAAACGGTTCCGGCGCTGAGCGGACTGCGGTCACCATAGGTCACAATCGTCGAGAGCACACGGTTCTTGCGGCTGACGCAAAATGGCGACACGGGGCCGTCAGGGTCCAGACCGCGCTCGCGCATACAGTCGGCGATTTCGGCGCGCCGCGCTTTCTCATCGTCCTCATAGGCAAATTGCGCGTTCGCGGTCGCAGCTACGCCAAGCGCAGCACTGGTCAATAAGATCGTTCTGATCATGTTTTGGGGTTAGCTCCCGAAGAAGAGTGTAGCTGGTAGCGCCCCCACAACAGCGCCAGAAAGACATGTTGCCAACGTGCCCGCCACCAGGGTTTTCCAGGCGAGTTCCAGGAAAGTGGTTCGACGGGCGGGCTCAATGATCGACAATCCGCCGATCAGGATGCCGATCGAGCCGAAATTTGCAAAGCCGCAAATGGCGTGCGCTGTGATCATGGTCGAGCGCTCGGACAAGCCTTCACCGCCTTCGCCCGCCAGTTGCAGGAAGGCGACAAATTCGGTCAGAACGGTCTTGATGCCGATGAGTGAACCAGACTGGGCCGCTTCGGCCATGGGCACGCCAACCATGTACATGATGGGCGCGAATACCCAGCCGAGCACCCGTTCGATCGAGAGCGGAGCGCCCATGACGTCAGGGAGCGCGCCGAGGCCGGAATTGACGAGGAAGAGCAGCGCAAATGCCGCAATCAGCATGGTCACGATATTGGCGAGGATCTTCAATCCGTCCGAGGCGCCCGTCGCGAATGCATCCATGGTCGATTCGTATTCGAAATCCGGTTCATGCGCGCGCAGCTTGGAATCCACACTTTCCGGAACCATGACCAGCGCCAGGGCGACGGCCGCAGGTGCCGCGATCAAGGATGCTGCCAACAATTGGCCAAGCGCGTTCGGCAATACGTCCTTCAGGAATACGCCGTACAGGACGAGCACACTGCCCGCCACCGTGGCAAATCCTGCGACCATGAGAATAAAGATCTCTGAACGCGACATGCCTTTCAGGTAAGGTTTCACCAATACTGGCGCTTCGGTCATGCCCATGAACACGTTGGCGGATACGGCCAGCGATGTTGCCCCGCCAAGCCCCATGCCTTTGCGGAAAACGAAGGCAAACCCCTTGGTGACCCAGCGCAGGATGTGCCAGTGCCACAGGATTGCGGACAGTGCCGCGACCACGATGATCAGTGGCAGGAGGTGGACGGCGAAGATCGGTCCAGGCTGACCGGTAAGCTGTTCCCACCCCGCTTGGGTACCGAATGCCGGGCCAAATACGAATTGCGTGCCGTATGCGGTCGCATCGATCAGGCTGTCGACCACGATGTTCGCGGCGAACAGAGCTTCACGAATGATGGGAATGCCGAACAGAATGAGCGCGAAGGCGAACTGAATGCCAACAGCGCCAACAACGATCTTCCACGGAAAGCGTTTCTTGTTCTCCGAAAGGCCCCAGGCGATCGCGAAAATCATGGCGATGCCAATCAGCGCCCGTGCATTATCCCAGCCCCATTCCATCAGCGTTTCCTCACTTGGTTGTTTCCCGGAGAAAGGACTAACCCGCTCTCCCCGAGCGGGCTAGTATTGTTGACAGCAATACGGTCTAGCCGAGCTTGCAGACGCAGATCTTGTGACCGTCCGGGTCGCGGAAATAGGCGCCATAGAAGGTTGGCATGCGTTCACCGGGCTCACCTTCGCTCGGGGCACCCAGTTCCATCGCCTTTGCATAAACGCGGTCGACGGTTTCGCGATCAGGGACGCCGAGCGCCGGCATGACGCCGTTACCGTTCGTCGCAGTTTCCTCGTCATAAGGACCGCCAATCGCCAGCATCGCCTGCCCTGGTTCGATGCCATAAAAATGAAGCCGACCATTATCGAAGAAACGTTTGGCGCCCATCTCGGCAAGGACAGCGTCATAAAATTCAACGGCTTTTTCGGAATTGTTCGATCCGAGGGTGACGTAAGCAAGCATGAGATTTTCCTGTATTTTGGCTGGTCGACTAGGCACCATGCTCACCGCAGCGTGACAAGAGGTAACGCAGCGTCGACGCTTGACGTTTACGTGAGCGGATGGTGCAAGGCCTTCGCACTCGCACAATGAGTAAAAGATTTAGGAGTCACACCCATGTCCATTCGTTTTGATGATCGCGTCGCTATCGTAACTGGCGCAGGCGGCGGCCTCGGTCGCCAACATGCGCTGGAACTGGCCCGTCGAGGCGCAAAAGTCGTCATCAACGATCTCGGTGGCTCGATGGATGGGTCTGGCGGCAATTCCGAGGCTGCTGAAGCCGTCGTTGCTGAGATCAAGGCGATGGGCGGCGAAGCCATCGCGAACGGTTCGTCTGTTGCCGACGATGCTGGCGTCAAGAAGATGATCGACGACACGATGAATGCCTTCGGTCGGATCGACATCATTATCGCAAATGCCGGTATCCTGCGCGACAAATCCTTCTCCAAGATGACGACTGAGGACATCAACCTTGTCCTCGACGTTCATCTGCGCGGCACGTTCAAGCCGGTTCACGCCGCCTGGAACATCATGAAAGAGCAGAATTACGGCCGCATCGTCGTCACCACGTCGTCAACCGGTCTCTACGGCAATTTCGGCCAGGCAAACTATGGCGCTGGCAAGCTCGGCGTTGTCGGCATGATGAATACGCTGAAAATTGAAGGCGCGAAGAACGACATTAAAATCAATGCTGTATGCCCAATCGCGGCGACCCGCATGACCGAAGGCCTGATGCCGCAAGCCATGCTGGATAACCTAAAGCCGGAATATGTGACGCCGGGCGTCATGAACCTGGTCAAGGAAGATGCGCCGACCGGCATGATCCTGTCTGCAGGCGCTGGCGCCTTCTCGATGGCTCAAATCGTTGAAACCAATGGCGCATTCGTTGGCCAGGGCGAAGCGCTGACAGCCGAAGCAGTTGCCGCAAAGTGGGACGAAATCACCGATACATCGGTCCAGACTCACTTCGACTCTGGCTCGGGTCACGGCGCAAACATCTTTGCCCGCCTGCAGGAAGCCGCTGCAAAGGCCTGATTCTCGGGCATTTCATTACAAAACACGCGAAACCGGCGGGTCCCTATGGCCTCGCCGGTTTTTCTTTTCTATGCTGCAGCGGGAACAGGGACTGAAGGGGAGTACCCGATGCGTGTACTATTCTTATCACTTGGGGCCGCGCTGCTGGCTGCGTGTAGCGGTGGCGATGCGCCTGATACAGACGTGACCGAGCCCGAAATTGCTGAGACGATTATTGAGGAAACAATTCCGGTTATCGATCCGACCGGCGAGACCTGCGGCGGCATTGCAGGTCTGCAATGCCCAGCTGGTTTCTTCTGTCGACAGGAGCCGGGACAATGCCTCGAGATCCTGGACGGCGCCGGCACCTGCCAACCCAAGCCTGATATCTGTACGGCCGAATATGTGCCGGTCTGCGGGTGTGATGGTCAGACCTACAGCAATGCCTGTGAAGCGGCTTCAGCCGGCGTCAGTGTTGCGATTGAAGGCGAGTGCGACAGCCCGGACCTGCAATAGGCCCTCAAAGCCGCTGAGAGACACCTTCCGAGAGCAATGCCAGGCGGTCCGGCATCTGTTCGTCGATAACGTCTTTTGACTTGCTGACCGTGCGCAGGATTTGCGGGCCCGAACTCGTCTCGATGGGCGTTACCAGCAAGCCGTCCTTGGCCAGTTGTTCAATCAATACAGCCGGAATGGTCTTCACTGCCCCGGCCAGGAGAATGCGGTCATACGGACCATGTTCCTGCATGCCCGCGAGGCCATTGCCATGGCGAATGGTGACATTCTCGACAGCGAGCTCTTCAAGGCGCTTGCGGGATTGTTCGACCAGGCGCTCATAGCGTTCTATTCCATATACATGGCGGCAAATCTGGCTGAGCAGCGCTGCGGTATAGCCAGACCCCGACCCAATCAGCAAAACGCGTTCTTCTTTGCCAGGCGAGATCTGCAAGGCACGCAACAGCTTCGCCGTCACGATCGGGCGCGGAATACTCTGCCCGCACGGGATTGGAAGCGCGCAATCCTCCGCGACCATCTTGGACAGGTGCGGGGCGACAAACACGCCGCGATCAACGGTTTCCAGGGCAGTCAGGACACCATCATCCGTCACTCCCTTGCGTCGCAGCGACAGAACCAGCCGCGCGGCTCTCAAGGGGTCAGGAATCAGGTCGGCCATGTCTCACGCATCTCAGCCAGAAACGCGTCATGCGTCAAATCCACATGCAGCGGGCTTACCGAGATGTAACCATCATAGATGGCGCGCAAATCCGTGCCTTCGTCCGGATTTGACAGTTTTCCGCGATAGCCGATCCAGTAATAGGCGTTTCCGCGCAGATCTTCCCGGGCCTCTGTCCGAATGATTCGTTCATCGCGCAGGCCCTGGCTGGTATAGCGGATACCGGCAACATCTTCCGGATCGCGATCCGGGAAATTGACATTGATGATGAGATCATCCGGCCAGCCCTTCTCGATGATCGGCTGCAAGACCCGCGCGCCCCACACCATCGGTGTTTCCCACGGGCAGGAATGCGGGTTCTGGAATCCCTTGGATTGGCTCAGCGCAATGCTCGGGACGCCATGCTGCATGCCGAACAAAGCCGCCGCAATCGTGCCCGAGAAGGTCGTGTCCTCGGCAATGTTCTGGCCAGCATTGACGCCGGACAGGATGAGGTCCGGGCGCTCCGGCATCAATTCATCGATCGCCAGCAGGACACAGTCGCTCGGCGTGCCATTGACGGCATAACGCTGCGGGCCAAGCTCCCGCACGCGAACGAACTCGGTCAGCGAGATGGCCCTGCCCTTGCCGGATTGCTCCAGCTCGGGCGCGACCACCCAGATTTCGTCCGACAGCTGTCGCGCGATATGTTCCAGAACCTCAAGGCCTGGCGCGTTAATACCGTCATCATTGGTGAGCAGGATTCTCACGAGATCACCTCGAGCCCGCCCATATATGGACGCAGGACCTCTGGCACGGTGATCGAGCCATCCTCGTTTTGATAATTCTCCAGCACCGCCACCAGCGTACGCCCGACGGCAAGGCCGGAGCCGTTCAGCGTGTGCACGAATTCCGGCTTCGGTTTCGGACTGTCATCACTCGGCGCCGGGCGCCAGCGGGCACTCATCCGCCGCGCCTGGAAGTCGCCGCAATAGGAGCAGGAACTGATTTCTCGATAGGTATCCTGGCTCGGCAGCCAGACTTCGAGATCATAGGTCTTGCGCGCGCCAAAGCCCATGTCGCCGCTACACAGCAACATGCGCCGGTATGGCAGGTTCAGAGCTTCGAGAATGCCTTCAGCGCATTTCGTCATACGCTCGAGCTCAGCCAGGCCTTCGGCTTCGTCGCGGACAATCGAGACCATTTCGACTTTGTTGAACTGGTGGAGGCGGATCATGCCCTTGGTGTCGCGTCCAGCGCTCCCGGCTTCGGAGCGGAAGCACGGCGTGTGACCGGTCATGCGGATTGGCAGCTGGTCGTCAACGAGAATTTGTTCGCGAATAAGGTTCGTCAGCGAGATTTCCGACGTCGCGATCAGCCAATGACCGTTCGTCGTTTGAAAAGACTCTTCGCCGAACTTCGGTAGCTGACCCGTACCGACCATTGCCTCTGGACGGACCAAAAGCGGCGGGTTGACCTCTTCATACCCGTTCTCAAGCGTCTGCTTGTCGAGCATGAATGCCGCCAAGGCCCGGTCCAGACGTGCCAACTGCCCACGAAGCGCAACAAAGCGCGCGCCGCTCATCGCCGCCGCCGCCTCGAAGTCCATGAGTGGCTGACCAATTGCGTTTTTCAGGCCCGCGCCAAGGTCCGCGTGGTCCTGAACATTATTGCGACCGCCCAAGAGCGCGTTCGGTGTGCCCCATTGATGCTGCTCGACATTGCCCTCTTCGTCTTCACCCTCAGGCACATCCGGCATCGGGATATTGGGCGTGCCATAGAGCAGTTTGTTGAGCTCTTCGCGCGCGGCTTCTTCTTGCTCACCGGCAGTTTCAATCACAATTTTGGCGTCAGCAACTTCGTTACGAAGCTTCTCAAACAGCGCCTCGTCACCGCTGGCCTTGGCCTTGCCAATCTCTTTTGACTTGGCGTTGCGCGCGGATTCGGCCTCCTGCTTGTCGGAGACAGCTTTGCGCACCGCAGCGTCATGATCCAGCATGTGGGAGACAACATCGCCCAGGCCCTTTTGCTTGCGCTCAAAGGCCGCGCGAAACGCGTCGGGATTGTCTCGAATGGCGCGAATATCGAACATGTGCTCGCCTCTTAAGTAATCGCCGACGCTCCTACGTCGTGGTTGCGGATTCGTCCACCTGTCAGCACCTAAAACCACGCTCCGATCGTCCCGGACAAGCAGAGCGCGATCCGGGATCTTCCGCTCGGCTTCCGGTCTTGTCGAACCAGATCCCGGATCAGGTCCGGGATACACGGCAATGCTTACTTGTCTTTGACCTGCGGCGCGAGGCGGATATTGAGCTCGCGCAACTGCTCGTCGCGAACCGGGCTCGGGGCCTGCATCATCAGGTCGCGCGCCTGCTGGTTCATCGGGAACAGGGTCACGTCTCGGATATTCTCAGCATCGGCGAGCAGCATCACCATTCGGTCCACGCCGGGCGCGATCCCACCATGCGGCGGTGCGCCATAGCGGAACGCGTTCAACATGCCGCCAAACTCGGCCTCGACGACCTCTGGTCCATAGCCAGCCTTCTCGAAAGCCTTGAGCATCAGTTCAGGGCTGTGATTCCGGATGGCGCCAGAGGACAGCTCAATGCCGTTACAGACAATGTCATACTGGAACGCGTTAATGGCGAGCAGTTCCTCGTCCGTGGTCGCGGCTTCGAGGGCCTCGAGCCCACCTTGCGGCATCGAGAACGGGTTGTGGCTGAAATCGACTTTTTTATTGTCTTCGTCCCACTCATACATCGGGAAGTCGACAATCCAGCAGAAGCGGAACACGCCCTGCTCGACCAGGTCGAGGTCTTCCCCGACCTTGATCCGGGCGGCACCAGCGAGCTTGTAGGCGTCCGAGGCCTTACCGGCTGAGAAGAAGATGCCGTCGCCATCGCCCAGGCCTGTATGCTCGAGGAAGGCTTTCAAATGGTCGGCCTCGAAATTCTTGAGAACCGGGTCCTGGCTTGCAACAGCGCCATCGTCTCCGGCACGCAGACGCGCATAGCCGAGGCCTGGCGCCTGCATTTCCTTCTTCGCCCATTTGTCCATCTCGTCGAAGAATTTCCGAGACTGGGTCTCTGTGGCTTTCGGTGCGGGTACAGCAATGACCTTGCCGCCGCCCTTGATGATCTTGGCGAAGATCGAGAAGCCGGTCTTGCTGTCATCTTCAAAGAATTCCGTGACATCGACCAATTCGATCGGGTTACGCAGGTCCGGCTTGTCAGAGCCATACTTGGCCATGGCTTCCGCATAAGGAATTCGCGGGAATGGCCCTTCCGGAAGCGTCCGGCCTTTGCCTTTCCAGTCCGCGAATTCTTCAAACACGCCATGCATGACCGGCTCAATCGCCTGGAATACGTCTTCCTGCGTGACGAAACTCATCTCAATATCAAGCTGGTAAAACTCGCCTGGAGAGCGATCCGCGCGCGCATCTTCATCGCGGAAGCAGGCGGCAATCTGGAAATAGCGATCGAAACCGGACACCATCAGCAACTGCTTGAACTGTTGCGGCGCTTGCGGCAGTGCGTAGAATTCGCCTGGGTGCAGGCGTGACGGTACCAGGAAGTCACGGGCGCCTTCTGGGGAAGACGCCGTCAGGATCGGGGTCTGGTATTCTGTGAAGCCCTGCTCGACCATGCGGCGGCGGATCGAGGCAATGACCTCAGCCCGCAGGATCATGTTCGCGTGCAAGGTTTCCCGGCGCAGGTCCAGATAACGATGCTTGAGACGGATATCTTCCGGATAATCGGGCTCACCAAACACAGGCAGCGGCAGTTCCGCGGCCTCGGACTGAACGCTTGCTTCCTTGACGCGTACTTCAATCTCGCCGCTGGCCAGGTTCGGATTGACCAGCTCTGCATCGCGCGCGAGCACTTCACCTTCAATGGTGATGACGCTTTCGGTGCGCAGGCGCTCAACTACGGCAAATGCTGGGAAATCCGGATCGAACACGCATTGTGTCAGGCCGTAATGGTCGCGCAGGTCAATGAACATGACGCCGCCATGGTCGCGGCGGCGGTGAAGCCAGCCAGAGAGTTTGACCGTCTGACCGACGTCAGATTTGCGAAGTTCACCGCAAGTGTGGCTGCGATAGGCGTGCATGATACGCTCCGTTTGGGAGGAGAAATAAAGGCGGCTTTTGGCTCTTGTAGAGGCCGAAAGTCAAGGCCTCGCCGCACGTTGAAGACCGATCGACCGGATTAACTTGTTTTTCAGGCCTCTCGGACAAGTTATGCGCATGACGAATCAAACGCTGCAGACTGCACAAGCTGAGGCCTCTGACGCCATCGATCGAGACCGCGCCCAAGGCTATGTTATCGAATGTAATGGGACCGAGGCGCGAATATCTGCGCTTGCTGGGACCGGCGGTGATGCCGAGAATTACTGGGCGGTCGGCCAATTGATCTCGATACAAGTGGGCAAGAACCGCGTCGTCGGGCTGTTGTATCAGGTCGAAAATGGCGAAATTGGCTGGGATGAGCCCGATAAACGCCGCGTGACGCTCTATGTCGAGCTGTCCGGGGAAGTCCGGCAGGATGAAAAACGTGGAGCCATGTTCTCCGGCGGTATTTCACAATATCCGCATGTTGGCGCGATTGCGCACCGCATTCGCAAGCAGGACCTGATCACCATTTACAAATCCAGCGATCCGTCTGCTGTAACGGTCGGGTCACTCAGTCAAGCGCCTGATATTCCGGCGGTTGTCTCCGTCGACGCGCTTTTGTCCCGCCATTTTTCGGTTGTGGGGACGACGGGTACAGGTAAATCGACTGCGGTGACACTCATCCTGCATCTGATTGCCAAGCACAAACTCAATCAGCGCATTCTGATCCTCGACCCGCACAACGAATATACCAGCGCGTTTGGTGCCAAGGCGAACACGATCACCGCCGACACGCTCGACCTGCCCTTCTGGTTGCTCAATCTCGAGGAATTTCAACAAGTGATCTTCCGCGGCCGTGAAGGGTCTGACGAAGAAGTCGATGCGCTGCGCGAGTTCATCCCGAAAGCCAAGATCGTCTACAAACATGGCCCCAATCAGGGTGTTCGGCGCAAATCAAGTGCCAGCTCGGCCTTCACCGCGGATACACCCGTTCCATACCGCCTCGCTGATCTATTGAAACTGATCGAAGAGGAAATTGGCTCCCTCGACGGCGCGCTGCGGCGTCTGACGCTGCGACGGCTCAAGGCCCGGATTGAAGCGGCGATCAACGATCCGCGTTTTGCCTTCCTGTTTGGCTCTCACAACGCAACAGATCGCATCGAGGATGTACTGGGGAACATTTACCGAGTCCCGATTGGTGGAAAGCCGATCACCGTATTCCAGATGTCGGGCATCCCGTCCGAAGTCGTGAACTCAGTTGCATCGGTCTTGTGCCGCATGGCGTTCGACATTGCGTTGGCCAGTAATTCCAAGGTCAAGACACTGGTCGTGTGTGAGGAAGCGCACCGTTATATCCCAGCCGATACCCAGACTGGCTTCGCGCCGACACGCGGTGCTATCGCCAGAATCGCCAAAGAAGGCCGGAAATACGGCGTCTCCCTGGCCATCATCACGCAGCGGCCAAACGAGCTCGATCCAACCATTCTCTCACAGTGCAACACGATCTTCTCGCTGCGGCTGGGTAACGACGCTGACCAGGATGTTATGCGCAAAGCCATCGCGAATGGTTCAAGATCGACGCTGGCTTTCTTGTCATCGCTCGCTGACCGCGAATGCATCGCCTTTGGGAGCGCGATCTCGACGCCGATGCGGATGCGATTCCGTAACCTTGCCGCCAGCGCCCGCCCATCCAGTCAGAACGTTTCTGATGATAGCGGCACCGCGGCTGAAGCGCATACCAGCCTCACCGAAATTGTTTCATCTTTGCGCGGCAGCAATGGCCACGATGAGCTCGACGAATCGGACGAGTGGATCGTACGCGATGATGCAGAGGAGTTCCCGGCAGAATTCAACGTTCCGGACCAGGTTTCTGAACCGTCCGTCTCGCCGCGCTCCTTGCTGCGTCGAAAAACGGGATAGACAGCGCAATTTGCAGATTCCCACTCGCAAAACGCCGCGGCTTGCTCTAGGGGCGATGCAATGTCTGGTGACCCACTAATTCCCATTACAGATCAGGACGAGCTCGCGATAGCATGTGAACGCCTCGCCGAAGGCAGCTTCCTGTGCGTTGATACCGAGTTTCACCGCGAAACCACCTATTGGCCCGAGCTTTGTTTGATCCAGGCCTCATGTGAGAACTATGAGGTGATGATCGATCCCATGTCGGACGATCTCGACATCGGGCCGTTCCTGCAATTGCTGGCCGATCCGAGCCGGCCGAAAGTCTTTCATGCGGCGCGCCAGGATCTGGAAATTTTCAACCGCCTGATCGGTCACCCCCCTGCTCCGGTCTTCGATACTCAGATTGCCGCGATGGCGCTGGGGATTGGGGACTCGATTTCTTACGACAATCTGATCCAGCGGATCTTGAAACGCCGGATCGACAAATCGAGCCAGTTCACAGACTGGAAGCGACGGCCACTGACTGAAAAGCAACTCGTCTACGCTCTCGGCGACGTGACGCACCTTCGCGATGCCTATCAGAAGATGCTGACGCGTCTGGTAGAGATGAATCGCCTTGCCTGGGTCGAAGCGGAAATGGCAGAACTCACCGATCCGGCGCTTTACGACACAACGCCTGAAAATGCCTGGCGGCGATTGAAACTGCGAAAGCCGCAAAAGGACTATGCGGCGATTTTCGCGTCTGTTGCGGCCTGGCGCGAAGAAAAAGCGCAGACTCTGAACAAGCCTCGTCGCCGCATCCTCAAGGATGACGCGATTCAGGAAATTGCGGGCCAGAAACCGCAATCCGAGAAAGCCTTCGATCGCCTGCGCGCGGTGCCGAAAGGTTTCATTCGCTCCAAATATGCCGATGGACTGGTTGATGCCATCCGAGTCGCCATTGATGATCCGGACGCTTACGCGCCAAAACTGCCGAAGCGCCAGCAGAACCCGGAAATGCCCGCCGGCGCGCCTGAAATGCTGAAAGTGCTGCTGAAGGCGGTCAGTGAAGACGCCAACGTCGTGCCGCGGCTGATCGCCAATTCTGCTGACGTCGAAAAACTTGCACGCGGTGAGACCGGAACCGATATCGCGGCCATGAATGGCTGGCGCCATGAATTGTTCGGCAAGAAAGCACTGGCGTTGCTATCCGGTAAACTGGCACTCTCCTTTCAGGACGGCCAGGTGCGTTTGTTCGAGCTTTAGCCCTATTCAACGATGAGACGCGGATGCAGCTTCATCAGCCCCGCGAGTTGCGCCAGGCGGCGTTCGACCGTTTCTGAAACCAGATCGCCATAGTCGCGATCAATATGCATGCAGAGCGTATCGTCATTCATCTCCAGGCGCGCTGTGGCCAGGATGGGGCCTGATCGTCCGGAATAGACGCCGGCCAGACGCATCGCGCATCCCAGAATTTTCGCGCGTCGTTTCATGCTCAGTTTCAACATGCCGGCATAGCCGGGCGCCTCGATGAATTTGAACGTATATCTGGAGGCGGCGGCATAAGCGGCGAACAGGCGCTGGTTATGAGACAAGGCCGGAACCGGCGCTCTCAGCACTTGCTCATAAACCAGATTGGCGCGGTGATCCGGGTGCATGCGCGCGCCGGCGTCGGCCATCAGGCATATCGCCTGAAGCACCGGCTCGGATTGTTTGAACTGGTCGGCAATTGGGGTGATGAACCTGTACAATTCCTGCCCAAACAGAATGGACTCCTTCGTCGATCGCAGGAAGAGCGGCACGGCATCCAGCAAGCCGCGCGCGCCGTCTGCCTTCATCCCTTCCGCAGCCACACCATCGCGCAGGCCGAATGAAGAAATCACCGCTTTATCCGTATCAAGCTGTTCCATCAGCGTCGAAAGCAGGATGGCCGCGTGCAGGAGCGTATCAAATCGTCGCTTGGACACGCCTTGCAATTGTTCGCGTGTCAGCTTGTCGGATTTGGCCAGATCCGCGGCGTCGATGACATTGCGAACATCGGTGCGCGACATTGTATAACCGTGGGCGACGCGCAGCGGATAGTTGCACAGCATCATGTGGACCGCCGCGACATTCCGCCAGGCGCCGCCAACGGCGTAGAGCTTGCCGCCCTTATGACTGCTGGTCAGTTTGCCTCCGGCCAGGATCTTGCGGATCGCTTTTGCGCGCTTTTCCGGGCTGAGGTCGGCATCCTTGCTGCGCGCCAGTGGCCCGAGCAAAAACGTCTCGCCCTTCTCATCGTCTGCCAGCGGCAACAATTCCATACTGGTGCCGCCGAGATCGGCGACCAGGCCCTTAGGCTCGAACGTGCCGACCCTCACGCCGACCGCCGACAAGCGCCCTTCATCGGCGCCGGTCAGGACTTGAATCGGGACACCGAGGATGCGCTCCGCAGTCTCCTTGAACTCTTCACCATCGATCGCTTCGCGCACAGCCGCTGTCGCAACCGCGCGTATCATCGTGATGTCGAGACTGTTGGTGATGGCGCGAAAGCGATGGAAGGTCTGCAACGCCAGCTCTCTGCCGGACGGCGATAGTCGCCCTGTTTCAGCCAGGTCGCGACCCAGGCCGGCCATGGCTTTCTCGTTGAAGTACGGAATGAGGGCGCCGCCCGCCTGTTCGTAAATCACCATGCGACAGGAATTGGACCCGATGTCGATGACGGCGATTTTCTTGGCCGGCTTCATTTCGATTTACGCTCACGTTTGCGCGGTGCGAGCCGAGGTGGCTCTGAGACAACCAGGGCTGAGCCCCGGCCTGACAGGCTCGGATTATCCATGAAATAATTGTGCGCGCTGAACCCGCCATCCGGATCGCTGGCGACAATTCGTGTGTAATTCCCGTCCGCGCCCATTTCCCAGCTTTGCGCGTCATCATTGAGATTCGCAACCATAATCTGGTTTAGAACCTGGCGATGCACAGTCGGGACTTCGATGGGCACCAGCGCTTCCACGCGCCGTTTCAAATTGCGGTCCATCCAGTCAGCCGAGGACATGAAAACCCTGGCTTTTTCGGATGGTAGCGTTTCGCCGTTGGCGAAACAGACAATGCGAGAATGCTCAAGGAAACGTCCGACGAGGCTTTTCACCTGGATGGTCTCAGACAAGCCCGGCACGCCTGGTCGCAGGCAGCATATCCCGCGTACGACGAGACGGATCGGCACACCGGCCTGGCTCGCGTCATAGAGTGCGTCAATCACGTCCTTATCAACGACGGAGTTCATTTTTGCCCAGATGCCCGATGGCTTGCCAGCCTTGGCAGCACGGGCCTCGGCATTGATCTGCTTGATCAGGAAGGATTCCATCGCAAACGGTGACATGACCAGCTTCTGCAACTCAGGTCCGGCTTCCGGTGGCTCTTTATAGGCGGTGATATAATTGAACAGACGCCCAGCATCGCGGCCCATTGTCGGGTCGGCCGTAAACAAAGCGAGATCGGTGTAAATCTTTGCTGTGTCCGGGTGATAATTGCCGGTTCCGAAATGCGTGTAAGTCTGCAAGCCGGCGCCTTCCCGACGCAGGATCAGCGACACTTTCGCGTGGGTCTTATAGTCGATGAACCCGTATACGACCTGCACGCCGGCGCGCTCCAGATCACGAGCCAGGCGGAGATTGGTTTCCTCGTCAAACCGGGCCTTGATTTCAACCAGGGCGGTGACGTTCTTGCCCTCTTCCGCGGCTTCGATGAGGGCTGACACGATCGGCGAATTCAGTGTCGTCCGATACAGAGTCTGTTTGATCGCGACGACATTCGGATCTCGCGCGGCCTGACGAATAAACTGCACCACCACGTCAAACGACTCGTAAGGGTGGTGAACCAGGATATCCTTGGCGCGGATCGCTTCGAAACAGTCCCCGCCCATTTCCCGAATGCGCTCCGGAAAGCGCGCCTCGAATGGCTTGAACAATAGATCGGGATGATCATTTACAATCAAGCCAGACAGATCCTTCATGCCCAACAAGCCATCGAGCAGCATGATGTCGCGCTCTTCAGCGCCGATCTCCCGAGCGACGAATTCTCGAAGTGATTTGGGGCCATCGGAGTCAATGTGTATTCGGACGATGCGACCGCGGCGCCGTTGCTTTAGGAGAATCTCGAATTCGGCGATCAGATCTTCGGATTCTTCCTCAATTTCGATATCGCTATCGCGGACGATCCGGAACACGCAGTGTCCTTTGGCGTCGAACCCTGGAAACAGCATTTTCTGGAAATGCGCGATCACGCTCTCCAACCGAACAAAACGCAAGACGCCCGATTTCTTGTCGGGCAAGCGTATGAATCGAGGTGAGAACGCTGGCATCGGCACCAAGCCGACCATCGGTTCGCTCGAATTGCCCTTTTCCGGGTTGAGTTGGAACGCAACCGCGAAGCCGAGGTTCGGAATGAATGGGAATGGATGCGCCGGATCAACAGCTTGCGGTGTCAGGATCGGGAAGATCTGATTATCAAATCGCTCCTGCAACCAGGTCATGTCAGATCGTTTGATATCCGACACGGCGAGCACTTCGATCTGCTCATTCTTAAGATCTGAGCGCAATTCCTCCCAGCAGGCCTGCTGATCTTCCATCAGCGTTGCAACCGAGGTCTCGATGTCGCGGACCTGTTCGGCTGGCGTACGTCCCTCCAGGCTGCGTTTCTGGATTCCGGCACGCGCCTGCTCTCTCAAGCCCGCATATCTCACCATGAAAAACTCATCGAGATTGTTGGACGAAATGGAAAGGAACCGCAGGCGTTCAAGCAGCGGATGCGACACGTTTCGCGCCTCTTCCAGAACGCGTTCATTGAATTTGAGCCAGGACAGCTCGCGATTAATGTATCGCTCTGACGCTTCTTTTGGTGTTTTCACCCGATTGGTCATGTGCCCTCACCCGCACTGAAAGGCTTACGTATTTTCTTCCTCAAGGATTTCTCTTGCCAGCGGTATGGTGAGCGGACGTTCGCCGCTCGCGCCTGCAAGGATTTCCACAGAGTGCTCGATGAGCGAGTAATCCAGGCCCAATCGTGTGACAAGGTAGTCTTCAACGGTTTCCGGAAGCTTTAGAGCAGAGCGTGAAAAGGCGCGTTTCAAGCGTGCTCGCATCAGCTCCTCATCTGGTGCCGGAATTTCAGCCAGCGGTGCCGCGTGCAGGCGCGACTTCAAATCCGGCGATTGAAACTGCCAAGAGGCTGGCGCGCTATGCGATGCCAGCAGGACACGGTTACCATTGCGCTTGATGGCGCTGAGCAGGATTAGAAGGCGATCTGCCCGGCCCAACTGATCGACATCGTCTATGACCGTATCCGTCTGACTGAAGGCTTCGAGATCCTTGTCAGAGGCTTTTGAGAGATCATGTCCGGTCACATAATCAGCATTGCGCTCCCGCGCCCAGGCACGCGCCAGGGTCGATACCCCGCTACCGGCGGGGCCGAACAGGCAGAACGCGTGATAAGGCCATCGCTCGACATTCCGGATCGCCCCACAGATCGCTCGATTGGCGCCTGTGATTGCCATATCATCGAAACTGAGACTGGTCTCCGGAAACTGAAGTGGGATTTGCCTCGAAGGCGGCATATATTTCGCCCTCTGACCTATCGCCCGCCGCTGATCGCTGACGTCATCACCCAGCCAATCTCCTCGGCATTGATCACCACACCGCGATCTCGCAAGTCAGAGGTCAATCGTTGACCGTCGCCGGCGAAGGCAAATGCGATGAATGCGCCATCGGTCGATATTGCCCGGGTCTGAAAATTCGAGACCAGGGGTGATTGCACCAGGGCGCTGCGCAGCGTGTTCCACTCCGTCAGCGATGTGTACAGCACAGTCGCTTCTATCAGGGTGCGACTGGAATCTCGCACAATGGAGTTTCGCTTCCAGTCTTCGTTCAGCAAATCGGCAACCGCCTGAACGGCGCCGTCGAGGGTTCTCGCACGCCGTGTGGTGCCGATCGCGCGGGCACCTGACGCGGTCACTGAAACAACATCGACAATGTAACTCCCCTGACCACCTCTCAAGTTGGCAAACATTGCCCGCTGCGCGCCATAGAGTGCGAGCTCGTCTTGCAGGATCTCCCAGTCTGTGTCGGCCTGATAACCCGACGCGCCGCTCACTGTCAGCGGGACCAGACTACCTTTCGGTGTTTCCTCCCAGGCGAGGTTCCAGGCAAAATCCATGCGATTGGACGTGGTTGTAAACAAGACAGCTCTGGGGCCCATGCTGTCAGAGAATGGCAGGCCGACCTGGGTCAACGCCAGGCGGAGCTGGGTTGGATTGTAAACCACGGCCAGGCTGCCGCGATAACGGCCGGCACCGGCGATTTCTTCTTCGACATCCACCGCAGCGGCAATCCGATCCGCGAAGGCCTGGTCGATGATGAGGTCCGTCGCGGCCGCCCGGTCTTCTGGCAGCGTCAAACGCTCGATCAATTGTCGCGCACCGATCAGTTTAGCGGCCGCAAACGCTTTCTGCTGGGCCTCTGCAACGGTTGGAGCGCGTTCATCAACCGGAATACCGTCGATGGTGTAAACATCGCGGCTCTGCGCCTGAGCGCTCAACAGAGACGTTGCAACGAAAGCGAAGGCGATCAGGATCAGGCGAATCATGTGGCAGTCCTCTAAACTCCGAACTGTTCTATCAACAGTCTTGGTGCGCGTGAACCGTCGAAGCGCGCTGGTCAGCAGCCGGAGGCCATGCTAACGCGCGCAGCCATGACGACAAACGCTTCTGATTCCCTTTCTTACCGCGACGCTGGTGTCGATATTGAGGCAGGCGATGAGCTGGTAAAAGCCATCGGTCCGCTCGCCAAAGCCACCCGCAGGGCCGGCGTCATGGGCGGCCTCGGCGGCTTCGGCGCGCTGTTCGATTTGAAGGCGGAAGGCTGGCAAGATCCGGTCCTGGTTTCAGGTACGGACGGCGTTGGCACGAAACTGATGCTGGCCTTTGAGACCGGTATTCATGACACGGTTGGCATCGACCTTGTCGCCATGTGCGCGAATGATGTCCTCGCCCAAGGGGCTGAGCCCCTGTTTTTCCTGGATTATTTTGCTACTGGGAAGCTTGAAAATGGGATAGCCGAACAGGTTATTTCCGGAATTGCCGAGGGCTGCAAACAGGCGGGTTGCGCGTTGACTGGCGGCGAAACCGCTGAGATGCCAGGCATGTATCCGCCCGGACATTATGATCTCGCAGGCTTTGTTGTAGGCGCCGTGGAGCGGGCGGGAATCCTGCCGAAACTGTCAGAAATGGCGGCGGGAGACACGCTTATTGGCATTTCTTCGAGCGGTCCGCATTCGAATGGCTATTCCCTGATCCGCAAAGTCGTGGAGCGCACGGGCCTGTCGTACGAAGATGCGGCGCCGTTTTCAAATGAAGAATCGCTCGGACGCGCGCTGCTGACGCCGACGCGGCTCTATTCCAAGGCGGCTCTGCCCCTGATCAAGACCGGTGCGATTCGCGGTTTGGCGCACATCACCGGCGGCGGCCTGACCGAGAACACGCCGCGCATGTGCCCGGAGCATCTGAAGCCGCGTATCGATCGCGCAGCCTGGGCCCCACCTGTCGTCTTTGACTGGCTGCAGCGTGAAGGCAATATTGCCGAAGACGAGATGCATCGCACGTTCAATATGGGCATTGGCCTGGTCTTCGCCGTCGCGCCCGAGCGCGTCGATGCAGTTCTGAAAGAGCTCCGCGATCTGGGCGAAACACCGATCGTGCTGGGAGACCTGGTCGAGCAATGACCCGGCTCAAGCTCGCAATCCTGATTTCGGGTCGCGGCACCAATATGGAAGCGATCCTGCAGGCCGCACGGGCGGATGACTACCCGGTCAACCCTGTCCTGGTCCTCTCCAACCGTCCAGATGCCAAAGGCCTCGACACCGCACGTGCACAGGGACTTGCGGCGATCGCGGTCGATCACAAACCGTACAGCAAGGATCGCGAGGCATTTGAACGCGCAGTGCAACAAGTCTTGCTGGAGCATGAGATCGAAATGGTCGTACTGGCAGGTTTCATGCGCATCCTGACGCCATGGTTCGTCGGACAATGGGCCGGGCGCATGATCAATATCCACCCGTCTCTGCTGCCGAAATATCCTGGTCTGAACACTCATCAACGCGCGATTGATGCCGGGGACGCAGAAGCTGGGTGTTCGGTTCACTGGGTTACTGAAGGCGTCGACGAGGGCAATGTCATCGCCCAGGCGCCCGTGCCGATTGAAGCGGGTGATAGTGCCGACAAGCTGGCCGCACGTGTCCTACTGGAAGAACACAAGCTCTATCCCCGCGCTGTCGCCATCGCGGCCCGAGAAATTCTTTCAAAGAAAAAGCCGCTCCCGGTCTGAGAGCGGCTCGTTCATTTCGTTTCGCTCACGGCTTAGCCGACAATATCCGCTTCGCTGAAGAATTGAGCGATTTCGAGCGCCGCGTTGTCGTCGCTGTCTGATCCGTGGGCCGAGTTTTCGCCGATGGATTTCGCGAACAACTTGCGGATTGTGCCATCAGCCGCTTCTTCCGGGTTGGTCGCGCCCATGACATCGCGATAGCGCACGACAGCATTTTCGCCTTCCAGAACCTGGACGACAACAGGCGCCGAAGTCATGAACTCAACCAGCTCGCCGAAGAAAGGGCGTTCCTTGTGGATGTCGTAAAAGCGCTCTGCTTGCGCTTGTGTCATTTGGATCCGGCGTTGCGCCACGATGCGCAGGCCGCCCTCTTCAATCACTTTGTTGATGGCACCGGTGAGATTGCGCTCAGTGGCGTCAGGCTTGATGATAGAAAAAGTACGCGTTCCAGCCATGTCAGGCTCCTGTAACTGTCAAATAATGAGAACTTGGCGCGCCTATAGCGACGCAATTGGCTGGCGGCAACAGCAGTATGCACTGCGGCGCCACAACTTCATATCTGAAAGCCGATCTGCTACGGTCGAACGGTTAGACAGGAGATCCCCATGGGTGGAACATTGAGAATGATGCTGGCCATCGCAGTTTTGATCGCTGCCGGATATGGGATCTATTTCTTGTGGGCGGGTCACCTGCCTGACCACACGCTGAAAGTCGCCATCAGTTATGGTGTTCTGACGCTGATCGTCTTCGTCATCACGCTGATCACCAAACCGGCTGGCGAGAAACACTGACCTATTCGCGCAGCCAGGCGCGCACCGGGCCGAGATCGCCCAATTCGATTTCCCAGGGCTCCGCCTCAGCCTGATCACGCAATTGCCGGATCAAATCCGATTCCCAGACCGCATCGGCATAATCGGCCTCGATACCGTCGAGCGCATAGCCATAGGTGCGGAAGCGGGTCACCACGGGGGCGTAGAACGCGTCCGCAGCCGACCAGGCGCCGAAAAGGTACGGACCGTCGCCCGCAAATTGCGTCCGGCAGGTGCGCCATAGGGTCAAAACGCGGTCAAGTTCAGATTTGAGCGCCCCTTCAACCTCTGGCAGCGGCTTTCGTGATCGAATATCCACGCCCATTTTCGATCTGATGGCCATGAAGCCGGAATGCATTTCAGCCACGACCGACCGCGCGAGCGCGCGCTTTGCGGCTTCTTCCGGCCAGACCCGACCGCGCTCTGCGCGCTCCGCGATCCATTCCGTGATGGCCAGGCTGTCACGTATGATCAGGTTATCGTGCATCAGCACCGGCACCGTGTGAAAACCGGTGCGCTCAATCAGAGTCGCACGCGTCTCATCAAACCCAAGCGGGACAACGGTTTCCTTGATCTCCAGCCCCGAGGCCCGTGCGACCAGTGCCGCCCGAATCGACCAGGAGGAATAGTTCATGTTGCCGAGAATCAGCTCAGTCATTTGCCAGCTTCTTTCCAGCCGCGGCCGGCTTGCTGAAAATACCGGGCAGAGAGGCCCGCATCCTTGGCGGCCTTGAACTGTTCGCGGGCTTTCTGGCGGGTTGCGCCATCGCCATCGTCGAACATTACCATGCAACGCTCGTAGGGCGCATCCACGGGCATGTCGACGCCGTCCATGAGCAACGCCACGGAGGCCTGGTTGAGATTATCAGTGGCACTGCTGATCAGAACCGGTTGAGCGGCCGGGTCGAGCCCTTCGGCTTCGGCCTGGCCATGCGGCAGGAAGCTCTGATCATCATAGGTCCACAGCGCTTCATCGAGCGCTGCGCGGCGGGTCACGTCCGGGCTGACGGCCAGCACGCGCCAACCGCGCTCCAGACATTTTTCGAGCAAAGGCCCAACCGCCCGTTCCAGCGTTGTGCGCTGCAGGTGATAGAACCACCATTCGGGCTTCTGGGCCTCGCTCATGTCCTAGCTTTCATAATTTTCCGCGATCCAGCGATCGAGCAGGCGCGGACCGAAGCCACTGGCCCAGCTTGGATCGGTCGGGGCCTTTTCGCCTTCGACCCACGCCACACCGGCAATATCGATATGGGCCCAGGTCTGGCCCTTGTTGATAAAGCGCTGGAGGAATTGAGCCGCAGTGATCGAGCCGGCAGCGCGTCCGCCAATATTGCGCATGTCCGCGAATTTCGACTTCAGTTGCTTGTCATATTCCGGGCCAAGCGGCAGGCGCCAGACGCGTTCGCCTTCGGCCATCCCGGCTTTGGTGAGCTGATCAGACAGTTTGTCATTATTGGTGAACAGGCCAGCATGGTGATGACCAAGACCGATAACGATCGCCCCGGTCAGGGTCGCCAGGTCGACGATTGCAGCGGGCTTGTAATGCTCTTGCGCATACCAGAGCACATCACAAAGTACGAGGCGGCCTTCGGCGTCGGTATTCTGGACTTCAATCGTCTGGCCCGAGGCTGATTTGAGGATATCGCCAGGGCGGATGGCATCGCCGTCTGGCATATTCTCCACCAGACCAACCAGGCCGACAACATTGGCCTTGGCCTTGCGCTTGGCGAGTGCGAGCATCGCCCCGACCACTGCGGCCGAGCCCCCCATATCGCCGCGCATGTCTTCCATGCCCGCGCCGGGTTTGAGCGAGATACCACCGGTGTCGAAACAGACGCCTTTACCCACCAGGGCCACCGGCGCGTCGCCCTCCTTGCCGCCATTCCAGCGCATGATTCCGAGCTTGGAATCCTTCACACTTCCCTGCCCGACGCCAAGCATGGAATTCATGCCGAGCTTGGCGAGGTCTTTCTCACCCAGAATCTCAATCTCGAGGCCGTGTTCGGCGAGCTCTTCAATCCGCGCGGCATAGCTGGCTGGATAAAGGTCGTTTGGCGGTAGGTTGACCAAGTCACGGGCCAGATAGGTGCCGTCCGCGCCGGCATCCAGCGGCTTAAATGCAGCCTTCGCGGCTTTGCTGTCGCTGGAGACCAGATTGAGCGCATTGAGGCTCGGCTTGTCTTCGGTTTTCAGCTTGGTCCGATAGGTGTCGAACCGGTAAGCGGCGAGTTTCGCGCCAAGTGCAGCGCGGGCCGCGTCAGCAGCATCATCAATGATGAGGTCGAGCGACTTGAAGCCGCTATTCGCGTGCGCCTTGTAAGTGCTGGCTCCGATTCGCTCCCAGGCGCGCTCGTCGCGGCCCTTGGCTTTGCCAATTCCAATCAACGCCGCACGTTTGGCGTCGCTGCCCTTGGGCAGGACGACAAAGGCCTGTTGTCCTGTTTTTCCGCCGAACCGACCCGAATTGGCGGCTTCAGACAGCAGACCGCCTGTCGCCTCATCAAGTGCTTCAGCTGCTGCGGGCAATTTTCCACCCTCTTCAACCATAAATCCGACGATTTCCGACTTAGAAGCGTCAGTGAATGTAATTTTCATGCAAGAACTCCATTTGAGGCGCAAAGTAAGCATCGACGCGCGCGGCGCAACTCGTTAGGCAGGAAAACAGACAGGAAAACGAACAAATTCAACTATGAACCGGGTTCAGCGTTATCTTTTCAACCGCGTTTTGCGGTCTGTGCTGATTATTGTCGGCGGTCTGACCCTGCTTGCCATCCTGGCGCAAGGCCTGTCGCAAACCGATATCATCGTTGAGAATCGCCAGGGCGCGTTGACCTTCTTCAAGATTGTTGCTCTGGGCGTCCCGCAAATCGTCGCTCTGTTGACGCCCATGGCGATGTTCGTGGCGACCATCTGGGCGCTTAATCGCCTGCACCGCGACAGCGAAGTTGTCGTTGCGCAGGCCGCCGGTATGACGCGTTGGCAAGTTGCTTCGCCTATCCTTCGCCTCGCAGTGCTTGGCGCGGTCATCCACCTGGGGGTCAATCTCTGGGTGCAACCTTCGGCGCAACGGGAGATGCGGACGACCGTGAACGAAGCCCGTGCCGACCTCGCTTCTTCGCTGGTTCGTCCAGGTCAGTTCACGACACCTGATGCAAACCTTACAGTTTTCGCACGCGACCAGCGCGGCCCGGACCTGATTGGCGTTCAGATTGCTGAGCGCGTCGGCCAGCCCGACGCACGCGACTATCTCGCCGAACGTGGCCGCTTTATCGAAGTCGACGGTCAGCCGGCGATCGTGATGTTCAACGGTCAGATTCATCAGCTTGATCAGAATGGCGCACTGAACATCCTCAATTTCGAGCAATCCACGTTCGACCTGTCGCCTTTTGTGAACGAGGATCGCAAGCTCATCTACAAGGCGTCTGACCGCTATTTGCATGAACTGCTCTTCATTGACCGTTCGAGTTACAATGAGCGCAAAAATGAGCTCGAATATCTCTCTGAGGCGAATTCGAGATTGTCCTCGCCTCTGTTCGGCATTGCCATGGCCATGCTCGCCATTCTTGCTGTCATGGGTGGTAATTTCAGTCGTCGCGGTTATTCGCGCCGCATCGTGCTCGCGTCCGGCGGTGCGCTCTTGCTGATCATCGTACAACTCTCGGTACAGTCGAGCAGCGGAAGCGATCCGTCGATCAATATCGTGCAATGGATCGTGCCGATCCTGGCGATCGGGGTATTGTCCTATGTCCTGTTCAATCGGGGTGAGCGCATCAAGGGCGCGCCGTCGAAATGATCGGGTCGCGCATTCAACGATACATTTTCCTGCGATGTGTTTTTGCACTGGGTCTCGTGCTCGGCATTTTCGCGATCACGATCATGCTCGTCGACATTGTCGAGCAATTGCGGACCGTCGGTGAGGATGTTGAACTCTCGCCGTGGACCGCGGTTCAGCTCTCCCTGATGAAACTTCCCGGCTTGATCGAGGAAACCCTCGCTTTCGCCGTGCTCGTCGCGGCCATGATCGCCTACAATCAATTGTCAAAGAGTTCGGAACTCTCTGTCATTCGCTCCATGGGGCAATCGGCGTGGCAATTCCTGGCCCCGGTCATTGTAATGGCGGCGGGCCTCGGCGTGTTCGCCATGGCGGTGCTGAACCCGACAGGTGCGCTCTTGTCAGAGCGATTTGAAGAGACGCGCGCAAATCTGTTGCGCGAAGGCGGTCAGGTGGTCGATCGGGTGCGGACCGATGTCTGGCTGCGTCAGGGCAACGATGACAGTCAGATCGTCATTCATGCCGCATCTGTCGACAGTACCGGTCAGATTTTTTCCAATGTCCGCTTCCTCGAGGAAGGACGGGTCTATGAAGGCGGGCGCCCGACGCAGCGTTTCCGGTTCATACGCCGGATCGACGCAGAGACGGCGACCATATCAGAAGGGTTCTGGCAGCTGACCAATCTGGTCGAGAACACGCCAGACGGCCCCCCTCTCAATCTCGACAGCCTCGCCATTGAAACAGATCTCGATCCGAATACTCTACTTTCACGATTTACTTCACCAGACACGATAGGATTTTGGGGGCTCCCCGGTTTCATCTCGCAAACCGGGCGCGCAGGCCTAGACACATCGCGCTTCTCAATGCGTTGGTTCGGACTGACCTCGCTGCCAGTGCTGTTCACGGCGATGGCGTTGATCGGAGCGATTGTGTGCCTCCGCTTGTCGCGTCTCGGCGGCACCAGTCGATTGATCGCCACCGGCGCAGGGGCAGCTGTCGCCCTGTTCTTCGTTACACAGATTGCATCCAGTTTTGGATCTTCTGGCGCGATCCCGGCTGTAATCGCAGCTTGGTCACCAGCCCTGTGTGCGCTGTTTATATCCCTCACTGTTCTTGCATATCAGGAAGACGGCTAAATCCGTGACGCCCTTGACAGAGGGCGCGGGCACAACCAGTTTCCGCCGCCTTGAAGCCCAATCAGGAGCCGCCCTCCCATGAAAGTTGTTGTTGTTGAGTCCCCCGCCAAAGCGAAGACAATCAACAAATATCTCGGCAGTGATTATAAAGTGCTCGCCTCGTACGGTCACATTCGCGACTTGCCGTCCAAAGATGGGTCGGTTGATCCGGATAATGATTTCGAGATGATCTGGCAGGCTGATTCCAAGAGCCAGGCCCGTATCCGTGAGATTGCTGACGCGATCAAATCGGGCAGCAAACTGATCCTCGCGACCGACCCGGATCGTGAAGGCGAAGCCATCTCATGGCACTTGCTCGATGCGCTGAAAAAGCGCCGGGCGATCAAGAAAGACACGCCGGTCGAGCGTGTGGTGTTCAACGCCATCACCAAGGCGGCGGTGACCAGTGCGATGGAGAATCCGCGCGAGATCGATCAGGAGCTGGTCGACGCTTATCTGGCGCGCCGGGCGCTCGACTATCTCGTTGGGTTCAACCTGTCGCCGGTTCTTTGGCGCAAGCTTCCTGGCTCTCGTTCTGCCGGCCGCGTGCAATCAGTTGCGCTCCGCATCGTGGTCGATCGCGAACTGGAGATCGAGAAATTCAAGCCGGAAGAATATTGGACAATCGGCGCCAAGCTCCGCGCGCCTGACGGGACAGACTTTGAAGCGCGCCTGCATTCCATGGATGGCAAATCGCTCAAGAAGTTTGACCTGCCCGACGCCGCCGCGGCGCAAACCGCGCTCGATAAGGTCAAGATTGGCGGATATGCGGTCAGCAGCGTTGAAGCCAAGCCGGTCAAACGCAACCCGCCACCACCGTTCATCACATCGACCCTGCAGCAAGACGCCTCCCGCCGCCTCGGTTTCTCGGCGAAACGCACGATGCAGGCGGCGCAGAAACTGTATGAAGAAGGCCGCATTACCTATATGCGGACCGATGGCGTGAACATGGCAGAAGAGGCCTATCACGCCGCGCGCGATCACATTCAAAGCGACTATGGCGCGCAATACCTGCCTGAAAAACCGCGGCGCTATTCGTCTAAGCAGAAGAACGCCCAGGAAGCGCACGAAGCCATTCGCCCAACCAATTTCAGCCTGCGCCCGGACGATTACAAACAGTCCGATGGCGATTTGTGGAAGCTGTACGCCCTGATCTGGCGCCGCGCGGTCGCCTCGCAAATGGAACAGGCCCGGTTCGAACGCACCACCATCGACATGCACAATAAGGACAAGTCCGCCATGCTGCGCGCGACGGGTCAGGTGCTGATCTTTGACGGCTTTATCAAACTCTACAAAGAGGGCCGCGACGACACCGACAAGGATGAGGATGCGGAAGCGCGCCTGCCGAAACTCACCGAAGGCGAACATGCCGACCTGCTGGAGGCAAAATCAGAGCAGCACTTCACCGCACCGCCGCCGCGCTACACCGAAGCAAGCCTGGTCAAGCGCCTGGAAGAGCTCGGCATTGGCCGACCGTCGACTTATGCCTCGACCATGTCGACCCTGGTCGATCGCGACTATGTTCGGATTGAGAAGAAACAGCTGGTACCGGAAGACAAGGGCATCCTGGTGACGTCATTCCTGGAGAACTTCTTCCAGCGCTATGTCGAATATGACTACACCGCCAATCTGGAAGAGAAACTGGATGTCATCTCCGACGGCAAGCTCGACTGGAAATCTTTCCTTCGGGATTTCTGGACGCAGTTCACCGAGTCCATCGATGAGACCAAGGATTTGCGCGTCTCGGCCGTCCTGGACGTGCTCAATGAAGCGCTCGGCCATCACGTGTTCCCGCCGGTTGACGAGAACGGCAACGTCAAGGAAAAGCCGCGCCTGTGCCCGCTGTGCAGTGAAGGCGAACTGAGCCTGAAACTGGGTCGTCACGGCGCCTTTGTCGGCTGTTCGAATTATCCGGACTGTAAGTTCACCCGCCCCTTCTCGACTCAGGAAGAGGCTGAAAACGCCATCAATCCCGATGGTGAGGAAATCACCATCCATCCAGATACGGGCAAGCCGGTCCTGCTCAAGTCTGGGCGGTTCGGGCCTTATCTGGAAATGGATATCGGCGAAGACAAACCGAAGCGCTCAAGCCTGCCAAAAGGCTGGTCACCGCAGGAGCTTGATCCTGAGAAGGCACTGATGCTGATCAGCCTGCCGCGAGAAGTCGGCAAGCACCCGGAAGACGAAGAACCCATCCTCGCCAATCTCGGGCGCTATGGGCCTTATGTGCAGCACCAGCGGACCTTCGCCAACCTGTCGAGCGTGGAAGAGATGTTCACCATTGGTCTAAATCGCGCGGTCTCGCTGATTGCCGACAAGCGCGCCGGGGGCGGTCGCGGCGGCCGGGCCGCGGCGAAAGTCCTGAAGGACCTTGGCAAGCACCCGACCAGCGGTGATCCGATTCAAGTGCTCGACGGGCGCTATGGGCCCTATATCAAGCACCAGAAGACCAATGCCACTTTGCCGAAGGACATGGAGCCGACGGAGGTCAATATCGATCAGGCACTGGAGTTGATTGCGGCGAAAGAAGCCAAGGGCGGCAAGAAAAAGCGCGCACCTCGGAAGAAGAAGGCCGCTGCCAAAAAGTAGCCACTCCGGCTAGTCGACGGCCCGACCGCCATTCTCCACACTAAGCAGCTGAGGCAGAGCGGGGTTTGGTTGTCCCGGCAACGGCAGCGGAGTGTCCAGGCCTGGCACCCAGATATATGGCGTCAGATAGACCACAAGCTCTTCGCGCGTCTCGACAGCCGCCTGCTCCCCTGCCAGGAGGTTGAGCAGGGGCACGCGGCGCAACCACGGAAATCCCGATTTCTCGGTCAGGCGATAGCGGGAATTCAATCCCCCAATTACGATTGTCTGGCCCGACTGGACAATCATCGAGGTACTCGCCGCGCTACGCTCTTTCGCAATGATGATATCGCCGGCGGTTGCGGAAAACCGCGAATCCTCGAGGTTCACATCTATCCGGATAGACTGATCTGCCATCACGACCGGGGTAATCTCCATGCTTATCCCGGCCGTGATCGAGTCCGTGGTGATAATGGAGGAGTCGTCCCCGGACGTGTCAACGCGCGCGAACTGATCATCAACGATCGCAATGGTCGCCGGTTTGGTGCTGCGCGTGGCGATATAGGGGCGCGCCAGGATTTCCACCGCATTTTGAGCCGCGAGAAAATCCACGGTCGCGGTGATCGCGGCTGAGTTCGCCGCAAGATCGGAAAAGGATGCAACCAGATTTCCGCCGGTCTGACCGGGAATGAGCTTGGACAATTCAAACTTGCCGGCTGCGCCATCTGAGAGATTGACGACCAGCGATTCCACCGAAGATGTGTCGATATCGACCACGAGGGCTTCGATAATCACGTGCGGCACCGGACGATCGGCTTGCCGGATAATACTTACGGCTTCCGACACCGCGGCGCGTGGCCCTGAGACGTACACAGAATTGTGCTCCGGCAAACTGCCAACGGCGAATCCACCATCCTCGTAATCATCATCAGGCGAAAACAGATTGCCAATCAGGTTTACCACGTCGGGTGCCGCCAGGTGGCGCAGGATAATCTCATGGCTGACGGTACTGGATTGTTCCGTTCCGGTGGACGTATCCGCTCTGCGGAGCGCGCCTGGTGCCTGACCAGATCGAAAATGCAGTATGCCGTCATTCCAGGTGACATACTGACCCGAGCCTGCGAGCAATGTATTCAGCGCGTCCGGCAAGGGGCGATCTCTGAATCTTGCCGACACGCGGTTGTGGAACGTCAAGCGTTGCGCCCGGTACTCGACCGAAGCGTCTGACAGTATGCGCGGGATCACGCGGTTGAGGTCCGCCTGCTCAAGATCGACTGTAAGAAATGGAGGTGCCCCGGGCAGGCTTTCCGAAATCTGGATCAATCGAATGCGCGCCGCTTCGCGCGCTTCTCGCGTTTGCGACGACGCGGTTGATTGCGCTTTATGGGCTTCCAGCAAAGCTTCTGTTTCTGCGCCGCTGATGAAATCAGGATCAGCTATGCACGCCGAGATGGCCAGAAACGGTGCGAGTGTGGCGAAGCGTGCGCTGGCGCACGCCAATTCACGCCAACCCTTGGTGTAAGCTGATGGCATGTCTGGCCCCGATGCTCCGCCTCGCAAATTCTGATCCACGCTTTGCACGTGTGAGGAGCGGCGCAGAAGACCACGCCGCCCCAAAAACGTTTTGGCTCTACTAAGCGCCGCTGAGTTTACCGCACTTCTGGCCCAGCCCATCGATCGGCTTACCATCATCATTCGTGGGAACCTTTGAAGACAAGGTCGAAATCTCCAACGATTTCCAACTGTTAGAGGATGCGGTGCCCGAGACTTTCGCGATAATCTGGCAGCCAGGCGTCAGAAACAGGTTCATGTCCTTTTTGTTGCCGCTCAGGATTTTGAGCTTGAGCTTGTATGAGCAGCTGGCCGGCACAACAAACGTGTCATAGTTCCCGGCAGGGACATTACGGGTCAGTTTTTCATCAAAGCCCGCACACGAACCATGCGCATTATCCGGCTGCGAACTGTGGGCATTCACGGCGACCCAATCCAGTGTGTAGCTTCCGCCATTGCCCATCACAATGACCCCACAAACCGCGCTCGACCCTTCACAAGAAGGATGTGTATAGCGCGCTTCTTCTGACGTCGCCGCGTGGGCGGGGCCCGCCAGACTGGCAGCTGCGACAACCGCACCACTGAGCCCGGCAGCGATGGTTTTCTCGAACAAGTTTCTCATGGCAATTCCTTCTTCTTCAACGACTTGGAAGACCTTATTGCTACCGGATCGCCCAAACCCTCTCGACTGTCGCATTGGACAGTTTCCTTCCGTTTCGTGCAGCGCAGACTCCGCTCTGATCCGAGCAGAGTGAGGAATGAGCAATGAAGATCGCAACCACAACCGGCGCCCTGATCGCCGCCCTTGCATGCGGATGGAGCGGCAACACTGCCCATGCAGAAGCATCGATCTACGAATTGCGGATCAGCAATGGTACAGGAACAGACCTGACCTTCCGGCTCCATGAAGGACAGTCAAAACATGCGCGCCTGGTCTATGATAAAAAGGAAGTCAGCTCTTACACGATTTCCGCAGGGCAATCGGCGACAATTGGTGTGCAGGCGACGCGCAATAAGTGCTCGACGAATTGCGGTGCCTGCACGCCGACCGTCGGAAAAGTCTACGCCTATTACACGGATGGCCACGGCGACGAACAGCGCAACAATTACTATGAGCCGTCGATCGAGTTTTTCGAGTATTGCGGCGTCGCTGGCAGCAAGCCAATCACAACCTACACATCAAACTGGACCTTTGATCACGGTACCGGAAAAGGCACAGGCGAATACGATCACAGCCAGAAATCCTCCAGCAACTCCTATACCTCTTCTAATGCCGGCAAGGGCCTGACAGTTGATGGAAAGTACATCTCCGGCCACGCGACGATCACTTATAGCGAGTGAGCTCAGCTGGCTTTCAGCGCTTCTACAAGCGCTGGGCGCCGGCTCGTGGAATACATGGAGTGTCGCGGATCCTTTGGATCAAATCCATATTCGAGTGCCGCAGTCACGACAGCTTGCATCGTCGTGGCAACGCCGAGTTTCTCTTTTGCATTTCCGACATGAAAACGGAGTGTGCGTTCCGAAATGTCCAGGATGATGGCCGCCTCGGAAAAAGTCTTTCCCGCAGCCAGCCAGTGCAAGCACTGCACCTCCCGGCGCGAGAGGCACAATTGAGGCGACGCATCTATGCTTGCATCTGCCGGCACGCGCTCGGGACGGTGCAAACATTGATAGACACACGCGAACACGACAAAAACCTCTCTGGCTTGTTTAATCGCGCGATCAGACAAAACATCCTGCGTCTTTGCTTCCAACACAAGCACGCGTTCGCGCTCTCGAGACAGCGGGAGAGCAATAAATTCACTCCACGCCATTTCGCCGAACGCGCGGATGATCGTTCTTTGATATTGCGTCAGGTAAAAGGTTTTTGGTGCGTCTGCACACAATCGGTAAGATTGATCCTGGACCAATCGCCAGGTCTGTCGCTCCAACGTATTTTGCCGCGCTTTATTCAGACCTATCGCAATCGAATCCTGAAGAATCTGCGAAATTTCAGCCCCTTGCGTTCCAAACCTGTCTTCGAAATTGGTCCAGATCATGGAGTTGTTTTTAAGCATTTTACCGGGACTTGCGGGCGCTGGACTCCATTTCAGCACGAGGTGCGGATATCCAATCCTAGCAAAAACCCTTGATGCCCGATCCAACAAATCTGTCAGAGTTTTGGATCTGTAGAATTGAAGCAGCTCGGCGTTCAAATTCATTTGCGCAATCCTGTTCCCCGGCAAATTCGCCGGGCCCGGTTAGAGCGATTTCAAGACCAACCACACGTCAGGACGTGTCCCCGGGTCTCTCATCCCTCAATTTTTACGCAGAGTTCTTGTCTATATTGTTAGACATATGGAATACTATTTGATTCAACCTATAAATAAAGTGTTTCTCTATTCTATCTTTAATTTTATTTCTGCGACATAAAGCACGCAGCTGAGGACACGATTGTTCCCGTGCCTCGCTCTGGACAAGCCGCTGACGATCGGCACAGTCGTCGCCATGTCTTCCGAAATCATTATCCGGTCGGCCGTTCCTGAAGATTTGCCTGTCTTGCTCACATTCGAACAGGGGATCATTCATGCCGAACGACCGTACGATCACACCCTGAAACCCGATCCGATCAGCTATTATGATGTCGGTGCCCTGATCAGCGATGACAATGCCGAGGTTGCTGTGGCCGAATTGAACGGAGAGCTCATCGGCTCCGGTTATGCGCGCCGCAAAAAGTCTCGCCATTATCTAAGCCCGAGCGAGCATGCCTTTATCGGGTTTCTCTATGTCGATCCGGCGCATCGAGGCCAGGGCGTCAATAAGCAGGTCCTCAATCACCTGTTCGATTGGGCGCATTCTAAGGGTCTGCCTGAGATTCATTTGACGGTCTATCCAGGCAATGAATCAGCGATAAAGGCTTATGAAAAAGCCGGGTTTGACCCTTATCTGCTGGAGATGCGCCTCAATCTGGATGAATAGTCTGGTTTGATCACCGCCGCCAGGCGATCCCCCCGTCTGACAAATAAGACAAGCCAAACCGCGCAACTTCCTGTAAGGCGCGCGCCATGAGTTTTCCCGATAAACAAACAGTTCTGGACTTTCTGAAAGAAAATCCGGACGCAACATCCAAACAAGACATCGCCCGCGGCCTGAAAGTGAAAGGCCGCGAACGCCAGACTCTGCGCGCTATCCTCAAAGAGCTGGAAGCCGACGGCACGTTGACCAAGACCGGCAAGCGCGCCTGGGCCCGTTCGGACGTCCCACCGCCGACCTCTGTCGTCGTTTTCGAAAAAACTGACGAGAACGGTGATCTGATCGCCCGTGCCAGTGGCAAGGAAGGCCCCTACGGGCCGGACCTCATCTATGACGGCTATAATGGCAAGATGCGCGGCCCAGCGCCGGGCGTCGGCGATCGTGGCCTGGCCCGTATCAAGCAAACCAAAGACGGCTGGTCCGCGCGCCTCATGAAGCTGTTTGAAAAACGCGACGAAGAACGACCCGTGACTGGGGTGTACCTCCGCACGGCGCGCGGTGGTCGCGTGAAGCCCGCCAGTCGCAAGATCAAACACGAGCTGCATGTACGCGAGGCGGACGTCAATGGCGCCGAAGACGGGGATCTGGTTGTGGCCATGCCAATGCCGCAACGGGGATATGGCCCGGTGCGGGCGCGCATCACTGAAATAATCGGACGCCGCGAAGATCCGCGCGCCGCATCGCTGCTGGCGATCGCGGCCCATGACATCCCGACCGAATTTCCGGCAGCCGTGGTCGCGCAGGCCCAGGAGCACGTACCGGCAGAGGTCAAACGTACCGATTTGCGCGATACCCCATTGATCACGATCGACCCGGCAGATGCCCGCGATCATGACGATGCGGTGTTCGCCGAACGCATTGCAGACGGGTTTCGGATCATTGTCGCGATTGCTGATGTCTCCGCCTATGTCACGCCGGACAGCGCGCTCGATGTCGAGGCGCTGAAACGCGGCAACTCCACCTATTTCCCGGACCGTGTGGTGCCGATGCTGCCATTTGAACTCAGCGCCGATGCCTGCTCCTTGAAAGAGGGACGGGACCGGCTTTGCATGGCGGTAGAGATTCAGATCGACAAGTCCGGGACCAAGCGCTCGCACAAGTTCATGCGTGCGATCATGAGATCAGCTGGCGCATTGTCTTACGAGGAAGCGCAGCAGGCCATAGACGGGCAGCCTTCTGATCGGGCCCGCCCTTTGCTTGAAACCGTCCTGCAGCCGCTGTGGGACGCCTATGCAGCCCTCAGCGAGGCGCGAGAACGTCGTGGGCCGCTGGAACTGGATTTGCCTGAGCGCAAGGTCGAGATCGCGAAAGACGGCTCCGTCGCCGGGATCAGGACAAAAGCCCGGTTCGATGCCCACAAGCTGATCGAAGAAATGATGATCCAGGCCAATGTCTGCGCCGCCGAAGAACTCGAAAAGCGTGGCAGCCCCCTGCTCTATCGCATTCACGATGCACCATCGGACGCGAAGATCGCCGCCTTGTCGGAATTCCTCAAGACAATGGACATTGACTGGCCGCTCGGCGAGCGCACGCAGACCAAGCGCTTCAACCGCTTATTGTCGGATTTTGACGAAACCGAGCATGCCGAGGCCGTCTCGGAAATCGTCCTGCGGACCCAAAGCCAGGCGATTTACAGCCCGGACAATATTGGCCATTTCGGTCTCAATCTGAAGAAATATGCGCACTTCACCAGCCCGATCCGGCGCTATAGTGATCTGATCGTCCATCGCGCGCTGATCAAGACGCACGGATTTGGTCCGGAAGGCCTCACCGACAAACAAGCTGCGCAACTCGATGAAACGGCGCAACATCTGGTGCAGACAGAACGCCGCTCCATGGCTGCCGAACGCGAAGCGACCGATCGATATCTGGCGCTGTTCCTGGCCGATCGCGTCGGCGCAGAGTTTAGTGGCCGCATTACGGGCGTTACGGCGTCTGGCCTGTTCGTTCGCCTTGACGAAACCGGCGCAGATGGATTCTGTCCGGCATCTCGAATCTCACACGAATATTGGCGCTATAATGAAGCAGCGCAGGCCCTGGTGGGCGAAGACTCAGGCAAGCGCTATGAGCTTGGCCAAACCGTGGAAGTGCGCCTGGCCGAGGTCACACCTCTGGAAGGCGGCCTGCTGCTGGAATTGCTGTCCGAGCCAAAGCCGCGCCGCCCCGGCGAAAAACTGCAGCCGCGGACGCGGGGGAAGCGCTATGATCGCCGCAAAGGCTCTGGCAAGGTTTCACGCGGCAAGGGAAAACCCGGCGGCAAGAGTAAAAAGCGACGATGAAGAAGCCTGATTTCGGAACTGCATATAGCCGCGAGGATGCCGCTGAGGTGATCATCACTGACAAGCCGAGTCCGCGCCCGCGAGATGCCGCGACACTTATCCTGATCCGGCGCGATCAGGCCCGGCCGCGCGTCCTGATGGGCAAACGCTCTGGCGGGCATGATTTCATGCCGGATAAATATGTGTTCCCTGGCGGGCGGGTGGACACCCAGGATGGCCGCGTCGCGAGCTATAGCGAACTTCCCGAGATCGAAGAAAAGCGCCTGCGTTATCAATCAAAACGCATCCCCCGCGCCTTCGCCCTCACCGCCATTCGGGAGACGTTTGAAGAAACCGGTTTGCTGCTGGGAGTGCATGCGGAAATGCCGCGAAAAGCGCCGGCGGGATGGGAAGCGCTCTATGAAATGGACATTGCTCCCAATCTCGAACACCTCCGCTTCATCGGGCGCGCGGTCACGCCGCCCTATCGCCCCAAACGATTTGACGCCCGATTCTTCATGGCCGAGGCTGAAAAGATCCTGATCGATGATCGTCCACCGCTCGATGGTGCAGAACTTCACGACCTGCAATGGGTAACACTGAAAGACGCGATGGCGCTCGATCTCCCGAATGTCACGCGTTTCATGCTGGGCGAAATCGACGCGCGACTGACTAAAAACGACGATCTTGACCCGCCATTTCTGCGCTGGACACGGAGCGGACACTCCACCGACCGAATTTGATGCGTCCACGCGGTTGACTTCCGCCTCACAACCCATCATTAGACGCGTTTTCGAGATTCAGCCCTTAGCAAAAGGCGCACCGTTATGGCCAAACCGGCAACGATTAAAATTCGCCTGAACTCAACAGCAGGCACAGGCTTCTTCTACGTCACGAAGAAGAACCCACGCAACATGACCGAGAAGATGGTCAAGCGGAAGTATGATCCGATTGCGAAAAAGCATGTCGAGTTCAAAGAAGGCAAGATCAAGTAAGATCCCCTTCTCACACGATTAGAGAAACCGGGCGCGTTGCCCGGTTTTTTTATGCCGCGAGTTTCTCGATCCGATTGCGGCCATTCTGCTTGGCCTTGTACAGCGCCTGATCGGCCCGGTGCAGCAAGTCTGCAAGCAGTGCGTCCTCGCCATAATGCGTCGCCACGCCGGCGCTGACGGTGACACGGATTTCTTCATTATTTCGTTCGACCAGGAAGGGTTCGGCCGCAATTGAATGGCGAATGCGCTCGGCCCCGATAAAGGCCAGATCTCCCGGCGTTTCTGGCATGATGACAAGGAACTCCTCGCCGCCCGGACGGCAGGCAATGTCTTTTGGCCGGATATTGGTTCTCAGTCGCTCCGAGAATTCCTGCAGGACGAGGTCGCCAGCTTCGTGGCCATGCTGATCGTTAACGCTCTTGAAGTGATCAATGTCAAAGGCCACCACGGATACGGGTTTTCCATCGAGCGCCGAGCGCTGCATCCAGAGCTGCAAGCGCTCCAACATGTAGCGACGATTGTACAGGCCAGTGAGCTGATCGATGACGGACAATTCGAGGCCGGTATCCACGCGATTACGTAGAATCTGGATATAGCGTTTGCGTCGCACCTGCGTGGACACGCGCGCCTGCAATTCCTGAAAATCCAGTGGCGTCTCGATGACGTCAGATGCGCCGATACGCAACGCCTCGGCGGCGCGTTGCTGGTCCTTTTCATCGCACGTCACAATGATCGCGAAATCGCGCGCTTCGCGGAGCGACCGCATCTGTGCACAGAGTTTCAGTGCATCGTGTCGCTGGCCAGATAGCGCCAGGATGACCAGATCGATTTCCTTGAACTTGATCTCGCCTTTCTGGGCATCGATCCACGTTTCCGCCTCATGGCCGACCGTGTGCAAAGCACCCGCGATTCGGCGGGCTTCTTCATTGTTCTGATCGACCACCAGAATACTGGCAGGCTTGGAGAGCGTGCTGATCTCGTGCTCGGTGAAATTGGCGGTGTGCGGGTTCGCAGCCTCGCGCGTGCGCAGTTCTTCAGCGACGGCGTTGTATCGCGACAGCGCCTCCAGCCGCGCAAAAAGAGCAAAATCATCAACCGGCTTCGACAGGAAATCATCGGCGCCTGCCTCCAGACCGCGCAAGCGATCATCGCGATCGGTCAAGGCGGTTAACATGACGATCGGAATGTGCCGGGTGGAGATATTGGCTTTCAGCTGTCGGCAGACTTCATAACCATCCATACCGGGCATCATCACATCCAGCAGGATCACGTCTGGCTGCTGGTGGATGGCGCTGCTGATCGCATGCTCGCCGGAGTGCGAAAGCATCACGGTATAATATCTGGCTTCCAGCTTGGCCTGAACGAGGCGACGGTTCGCTTCGATATCATCAACGACCAGGACGCGCGCAGTCATGCCGCGCTGCCTTTGGGCATCAGGTCATCAACCGTCTTCAAGAACGAGCGCACCTGGATCGGTTTGGACAGATAGCCCTCGCAGCCAGCTTCGCGCACCAGAAGCTCGTCGGTGCGCATGGCAAAGGCAGTCACGGCCAGCACCGGTATAGCCGATGTGCGCTCATCATCCTTGAGCCAACGCGTGATATCCAGCCCGGATACTTCCGGCAGCTGAATATCCATGATGATCAGGTCGGGCTGCTCGGCCACGGCGAGCGCTGCGGCTTTGCCGCCATCGGTGCATTGCAAAGTCTCGTATCCGCTGGCTTCGAGCAAATCGGCAAACAGGCGCATATTCAGCGCATTGTCCTCAACGATCAGGACTTTCTGAGCGGTTTGTGTCGCCATAATCGCGATTCCGAATCACCAGGGATCGTTTCTGCCCCGATTCTTTTTATAGCCCGGTTCGTTAACGTTTCTTTTCCAATTGCGCCAATTCGCGGAACATGGCATGAACATTCATGCCTTCTCTGTGCCGAGACTGCGATGCTGACGTCGAAGAACCGTCGGATGTCTGTTCACGGTGCGGATCTTATCGCGTGATTTCCCACCCGGACCTGGACACGCTCTCTATTGCTCACATTGATTGCGATGCGTTTTTCGCTGCGATCGAAAAGCGTGACAATCCGGAACTGAAAGACAAGCCGGTTCTCGTAGGCGGTGGTAAACGCGGCGTGGTCGCGACCTGCTGCTATATTGCCCGCCTGCACGGGGTGCACTCAGCCATGCCCATGTTCAAGGCGCTAAAAGCCTGTCCGGAAGCCGTGGTCGTCCCGCCGCGACGAGAGGCGTATTCCGCGGCCTCAAAACAGATTCGCGAGAAGTTCCAGGCCCTGACCCCCAAGGTTCAGATGTTGAGCGTCGATGAAGGCTTTCTGGATCTATCAGGAACCGCGCGCATCAATGATGCGGTACCTGCACGATCATTATCGCGCCTCGCCCGTGAGGTTGAAGCCGATATCGGCATCACCATTTCGATTGGGCTGTCTGAGAACAAATTCCTCGCCAAAACGGCGAGTGAGCTCGACAAGCCACGCGGATTTGCATTGCTTGCGAAACACGAAGCCGTCGCGATGCTGGCCGACAAGCATGTTGGCTTCCTGCATGGTGTCGGCAAACAATTGGCCAAGAAACTCGAACGCGACGGCTATCGCCTGGTCGGTGACCTGCAAACAGCGGAAGCCCGCGATCTGATACGGCTATATGGCGAAACGGGCCTTTGGTTGCACCAACGCTCCCAAGGCATCGACAATCGTCCTGTGCGGACCGACACGATACGCAAATCTGTATCAGCGGAGCGGACCTTCAATGAGGACATCTCGGACTACAAATTGCTCGAAGACCGCCTCTGGCAGGTGTGCGAAGAAACCGCCATCCGTGCCAAGAAGTCGAATGTCGAGGGCTCAACCATCACACTGAAACTGAAATCCAGGGATTTTCGCAACCTAACGCGTTCGATTACGATTTCGACGCCGACCAATCTTGCCAACGTTCTATTTCGTTATGCAAAACCGTTGCTCGAACGCGAAACCAAACAAGGTCGCGCCTATCGCCTGATCGGGATCGGCATTTCCCATCTCGAGGATGCGCGATGGGACACGCGTGACCTGGTAGATCCAGGCGTCGAGAAACGCGCCAAGGCCGAGCGTGCCAGTGACGCGGCACGGTCGAAATTCGGCAATGCCTCGGTCGTGACCGGCCGAGCCATTCGCCTGGCGCAACACAAAGCGCAAAAGTCCTGATTCACGCTTGCCGCCGCCCCATGTCTGGCGTTAGCAACAGGAAACTTCAGAGGATACACCATGTCGACACCAGAAGCCCGCCTGGCTGAACTCGGGATCACCCTGCCTGAACCAATGGCGCCCGTGGCCAATTATGTTCCATTTGTCATATCCGGGAACATGCTGTTCGTCTCCGGCCAGGTCAGCGCCGGCCCGGATGGCCTGATGCAGGGCCGGCTCGGCGAAAATCTGTCCCTGGAAGAGGGTCAGGCGGCCGCGCGCCTCTGCGCCATCAATCTGATTGCTCAGTGCAAGGCTGCTGTCGGGGACCTCTCTCGCATCGCCCGAGTGGTGAAGCTTGGCGGTTTCGTCAATGCGCATCCGGATTTTACCGCGCTGCCAGAAGTCATCAATGGCTGTTCAGACGTGATGGTGGAGGTGTTTGGAGACAAAGGGCGTCATGCGCGCGCAGCCGTCTCGAGCCCGGTTCTGCCGCGCGGCGTCGCGGTTGAAGTCGACGGTATCTTCGAGATTGGCTGAGGCATTCAAGCCGTCTGAGTTTGTCTACGCCCATCGCGGCTTGTGGACCGAAGACGGCATGACCGAAAACAGTCTGGAGGCCTGCCTCGCGGCGGCGGAAAACGGTCTCGGGATAGAGTTTGACGTTCGTCCGGCTGCTGACGGCGTACCGATTGTCTTCCACGATCCAGTTCTGGACCGCATGACGGCAGAGACCGGTTCGGTCGAAACCCGCCAAAGCAAGGACCTCATTGGCACCGCGCTGAAGGGCGGCGGCGAGATCATTTCGCTGGAGCACTTACTCTCAGTCTGGCCAGCCACGACCCCGCTTTTGTGCGAACTGAAGATTGATGGCGACACAGATCCAGACCGGTTTGCGGCTGACGTCGGCGGAATGCTGCTGGATCATTCAGGCCCGGCCGCAGCGATGAGCTTCTCACCACTGGCTGTGGGCGCCCTGCCCGCCAACCTGATGCGCGGCCAGCTAATACTGCCCGCCAGAATGAGCGGTGCCGATGACCTTACGGCGATTGCACCGGGCCCGGTCGACTATTTTGCTTGCCATGTCGATGATGCTGAACATCCATCGCTGAAAACAGCACGTGAGAAGACACCGCTCGTCACCTGGACCGTCAAGGACGCAGATACCTGCGCGACCCTTGCGCCGCTCACGGACAGTCAAATCTTCGAGGGGTTCGATCCGGCGCTCGCAAAACGCCATATTTTGAATACATAAGACAGAAATGGACGAACCCGTTTTCACCGCGCGCATAGTCAGCCAGATGCAGGACATAGATCCGCGCGCCTGGAACGCCGTGGCAAACCCTGTCGGGGAGAGGTTTGACCCTTTCCTGACCTGGGACTTCCTGGAAGCCTTGGAGGCCTCTGGCGCTGCCGCGCCGGAAACTGGCTGGTCGCCGTGTCATGTGGTGATTGAAGACCCCAACCAGACGATCCTCGCGGCGATGCCGCTCTATGCGAAGACGCACAGTCAGGGCGAGTTCGTGTTCGACCATAGCTGGGCCGAAGCCTATCACCGCGCCGGCGGCGATTATTTTCCGAAACTGCTGGCCGCCGTCCCCTTCACACCGGTGACCGGACGACGCCTGCTGACCAAACCGGGGCCCGATCAGGCGCGTTTGGGCAATGCGCTGATCTCCGCCGCCATTCAGATTGCCGCGCAGAATGATTTCTCCTCACTGCACATCAATTTCGTTGCGCCTGACCAGGCCGCGCAGCTCGATGAGCTTGGTCTGCTCATTCGCAATGACCAGCAATTTCATTGGCGCAATGACAGCTATCAGAGCTTTGATGACTTTCTAGCCGCCCTCTCCTCATCCAAGCGCAAGAACCTGCGAAAGGAACGGGCCAAAGCGCAAGCCGGATTGCGGTTCGAACACCTCACAGGCGACGATATCAAGGAACATCATTGGGATGCTTTCTTCGAGTTCTACATGGATACAGGGGCACGCAAGTGGGGCTATCCATATCTCAATCGGGAGACCTTCACCCTGCTCGGCAACCGCATGGCCGAGCACATCCTACTGGTCCTTGCGTATGAGGAAGACACGCCGATAGCGGGCGCGCTCAATCTCATCGGCTCCGACACGCTGTATGGCCGATATTGGGGCTGTACAGCGCCGCGGCCCTTCCTCCATTTCGAGACCTGCTACTACCAGGCCATCGATTTCGCTATCGCCAACAATCTCGCTGTGGTCGAGGCCGGCGCGCAGGGCGGGCACAAGCTCGCACGCGGCTATGCACCCGTCACCACCTATTCCGCCCACTGGATTGCTCACAAGGGGCTTCGAGACGCGATCGACGACTATCTCTCCCGCGAACGCCAGGCGGTTGAGCACGAGAACCAGTATCTGACCAAACGAACACCGTTCAAAAAGGACAATTCATGACCCTCCACGCTGACTACGATCCAGACAATATCTTTGCGAAGATCCTGCGCGGCGATATGCCGAGCGTGAAAGTGTTCGAGGATGATATCGCCCTCGCATTCATGGATGTGTTTCCGCAATCTGACGGCCATACGCTGGTTATCCCAAAGCAGGTTCAGGCCCGCAATTTTCTCGACATGCCGAGCGAGGCGCTCGGTGCATACATGGATCGCGTGCAAAACGTGGCGCGCGCCGTAGAGAAGGCTTTGCAGCCGGATGGTCTGGTGGTGACGCAGTTCAATGGCGCGCCGGCGGGGCAAACCGTGTTCCACTTGCACTTCCATATCATCCCACGCTGGGAGAGCCGAAGTTTAGCGGGGCATGCCAGCGGCCAGATGGCCGAAATCGGGTATTTGGAAGAAATCGCCAATAAAATCCGCCCATTTGCGGAGTAATGTGGTAAACTACCCTCACTGAGGGGATAATGCAGACGCTGGAAGGATTTATCGAACGCACGCAAGCGTGCGAAACGGAGGATAATCTGTTTCGTGCGTTCGACGCGTTCGTGGCCAGTTTCGGGATAAAGTACTGCGCCTATTTCATCATGTCGAAACAGTTGCGCGCGATCCCACCGCAAGCTGGGCTGGTGCGGCACAACTTTCCGCACGGTTTCACCAAGCGCTACATCGTCAACAATTACGCCAAGTTCGATCCGATCATCTCGCAGGCGCTCAAGGAGTCACGGCCGTTTCACTGGGGCGACGTGAAAGCCAAGCAGACACTCAACGCGCAGCAGAAGCAGATTTTCGAAGCCCACAAGGAGGCGAACCTGTTGGATGGTCTGGCTGTCCCAGTCTTCGGCCCCATGGGTACGTTCGCGCTGTTCAGCCTGGCCAGTGAGGGGGTTGAGCTGGACGTCTCCCAATCGCAACTGATCGCCATTCAATTCGCCTGCCTACAGACCCACAATCGCTACTGCGACCTGGCTCAGATCAATGACGAAGCCCCGATCAAACCGCTCAGCCCGCGGGAGACGGAAGCGCTGACCCTGGTGGCGGCAGGCCTTGCCAACAATGCCATCGCGGAGCGCCTCGGCATTACCGAAAACACGGTCGACACGATGCTCCGACGGATCTTCGCCAAGTTTGGCGTCAACAATCGCATCAGCGCGGTGCTGAAAGGCATTGGTTGCGGCGTGTTGCTGCCTTAGGCGGCTTACAGACCCAGCTTCTCGCGCAGGATCTTGTTCACCGCCTGTGGGTTGGCTTTGCCACCTGACGCCTTCATCACCTGTCCGACAAACCAGCCCATTGATTTAGGCTTCTCTTTTACGGCGGCAGCTTGTTCCGGATTGGCAGCAATGACCTCGTCGATGATCGCTTCGATCGCACCGGTATCGGTGACCTGTTTAAGCCCATGCTTCTCGACAATGTCGGCTGGATCGCCTTCGCCATCAATCATGCGCTGGAATACATCCTTGGCGATCTTGCCGGAGATAACCTCGTCGCTGATCAGGTCGATCAAGCCGCCGAGCTGGACCGCCGTGACCGGCGTTTCCGACAAGTCGAGTTCGGCCTTGTTTAGATAGCCAAACAATTCCTGCGTCACCCAGTTGGCCGCCAGTTTTGGATCGCGGCCTTTGGCAACCGTCTCATAGAAGGTCGCGCTCTCGGCATCGGATGTGAGGACGCCAGCATCGTAGCGCGACAGGCCATACTCGCTTTCAAACCGCGCGCGTTTCTGATCGGGCAGTTCTGGCAAGTTTACACGGATGCCTTCGATGAAAGCGTCGTCGATCTCCAGCGGCAGGAGGTCCGGATCGGGGAAGTAGCGATAATCGTGCGCATCTTCTTTCGACCGCATGCTGCGCGTCTCACCCTTGTCGGGATCGTAGAGGCGGGTTTCCTGGTCTACCGAGCCTCCATTCTCGAGAATTTCGATTTGGCGTCTCGCTTCAAACTCGATCGCGGCCTGGATGAAGCGGAACGAGTTCATGTTCTTGATCTCGCAGCGCGTGCCAAGCTCGCCAAAGTCGTCATTCTCGCGGAATTTTTCATAGGCGCCTGGTTTACAGACCGAGACGTTCACATCCGCGCGCAGATTGCCCTTTTCCATGTCACCATCACAGGTTCCGAGGGCGACGACAATCGATTTCAGTTTCTTGACATAAGCCGCGGCTTCAAGCGGCGTGCGGATGTCCGGCTTGGAGACGATCTCCATCAGCGCCACGCCCGAGCGGTTGAGATCGACATAAGTTGCGCCGGGATCCATGTCGTGAATGGATTTGCCGGCATCTTGCTCCAGATGCAGGCGCTCGATACGGACCGGGAAGGCATAAGCCGGGTCGCCATGTGAAGGCTCGACGTCAACTTCGATCACGCCTTCGCCGACGATTGGATGTTCAAACTGGCTGATCTGATAGCCTTGTGGCAGATCCGGATAGAAATAGTTCTTGCGATCGAAGCGGGAAACCTTGTTGATCTGCGCGTTCAGACCGAGCCCGGTCCGCACGGCTTGTTCAACGCAAAATTCGTTGATGACGGGCAACATGCCGGGCATGGCCGCATCGACCAGAGAGACATTCTGGTTCGGCTCGGCGCCAAACTTGGTCGAGGCACCGGAAAACAGTTTGGCATTGGATGACACTTGCGCGTGCACTTCCAGGCCGAGAACGATTTCCCAGTCTCCAGTGTCACCTTTCAGCGTATAGGTCGGGCGCTCACTCATCGCCGGCATCCTCTTTTGTATCTGTTGTCTCTTTACTGCGCTTCTGCGCCGCTTCAACCCGCGCGCGGCGCTCGGCCATGCGGCGATCAATAGTGTGGTCTTTATTTCCAAAGAACGGCATGCCCGACAGCGCTGATGATCCGTCATCATTTTCCCGCGCGTCCAGGAACCGTCCCACGATCATCGAAATCCGGATGGACGCGTAGCCCGCTGCAATCAATGACAGGGCCCAGATATGACGCGAGCGCGGATGAAATGGATCAGCGCCGACGCTATAAGCGGTCACCAATATGATCGCGCAACTGATGATGAATACCACCAGTGTGATCATCCAGAAACGCGCGCGGTTGCTCATCGCGTCAGTCTACCACCATTTATCCGGCTTCGCGACGAAACCTGCAGCGTCTTCGAGCGCGCCAGCGACCCGAAAACACGTGGCTTCATCCAGCGCCTTGCCGATCACCTGCAGACCAAGCGGCAAGCCATCATTGTCGACGCCAGCGGGAACCGAAATACCAGGCAGGCCCGCGAGGTTCGCGGTGACGGTGAAAATGTCATTCAGATACATCTGCACCGGATCGTCGGTCTTCTCGCCATAAGCGAAGGCTGCACTTGGACAGGTCGGCGTCAACAGCGCATCAACTTCGGTGAATACCTGCTCGAAATCCTGCAGGATGCGCGTCCGCACTTTCTGCGCGCGCAGATAATAGGCATCATAATAGCCCGAAGAGAGCACATAGGTTCCGATCATCAGACGGCGCTGGACTTCGTCGCCAAATCCATCGGCGCGAGTGCCTTCATACGTTCCGGTCAGCCCGTCGCCATCGACGCGGGCGCCATAGCGCATGCCATCATAACGGGCGAGGTTTGACGAAGCTTCGGCGGGCGCCACGATGTAATAGGCTGGCAGCGCATATTTTGTGTGCGGCAGAGAGACGTCAACAATCTCAGCGCCCATTTCCTTGAGCCAGCTGATCCCGGTCTGCCAGAGATCTTCGATTTCCTGCGGCATGCCGTCGATACGGTATTCTTTCGGGACGCCGATCTTCATGCCCTTCACGCCATTGCCGACTTCGCCAAGCCAATCGGGTGTTTCGACGTTCAGCGACGTAGAGTCTTTTTCGTCATGCGAGCACATGATTTCGGTCAGCAAGGCCGCATCCGAAACCGTTTTGGCAATTGGTCCTGCCTGGTCGAGCGAGCTCGCAAACGCGACCATGCCATAGCGTGACGCCCGGCCATAAGTCGGCTTAATACCAACGGTCCCGGTAAATGCTGCGGGTTGGCGAATTGAACCGCCAGTGTCTGACGCGGTCGCGGCGAGGCACAAATCAGAAGCGACGGCCGTGGCAGATCCACCAGACGAACCACCAGAGGTAAGCGTGGCATTGCTGCTGCCACGTCGCCATGGATTTGAGGGCGGTCCAAAGCGCGAGGTTTCATTCGAGGAGCCCATGGCAAACTCGTCCATGTTGAGCTTGCCGAGCATGACTGCGCCCTGGTCCCAGAGGTTCTGGGTGACGGTGCTTTCATAGGTCGGGGTAAACTCGCCCAAAATGTTCGAACAGGCCGTCGTGCGCACACCCTTGGTGCAATACAGGTCCTTCACGCCGAGCGGCGCGCCATCCAGCCGGCCGGCTTTGCCCGCGGCGCGACGGGTATCGGACTCAGCCGCCATGGCCAGGGCCTGCTCCGGCGTTTTGACCACATACGCGTTCAGCGCGTCATTCGACGCTTCAATCGTATCGACGAAGGCCTGGGTGAGTTCGACAGCGGAAAAGTCGCCTTTATCCAGCCCGTCCAGAGCCCCGGTCAAAGAGAGTTTTGTGAGCTCGCTCATGCGATCTCCTATGTCCAAGTATTTTGGCGCTTTCGTATGCCGCCTTGGCGCTGTGAAGCAAGTCCAAATCGCGGTAGTTTGATGAGATTGTTGTCGATCATTCATCAACGCTATGATTTAGTGCCCACAGGGACGCGCCAATGTCAGCAGCAATTGGAGCTATCATGCTATCCCATCATACCGCTTTCGCCGTTCTTGTTCTCGCAGTGTCCGCGTGTGCGACCGACACGTCCCCAGAAGCGCTCGCCGAACGAGAGCAAGCCCGCGCCGAGGAAGTTTTCGCCAACGATGTCCGCCGCGGCGAACAAGTCGATCGTGTCTGCTTCACCCGCAGTATCGACAGTTTCGGGGAAACGACCCGCCGTGCCGTCGTCATTCGTGAAGGCTCGGATCGTTATCTGGTCGAGACGTTTGGCGGATGTTTCGACCTCGACTGGGCGCAATCGCTCGCCGTCGACTCCTTCTCAAGCTGCCTGAGCAAAGGCGACCGCATTATCGCGTCCGATAGCGCCTTCGGCTTCGACAAACAGGATTTCCAACAGTCTTGCCGCGTCAAAGCGATCTATGAATGGGATCCGGATGCAGAAGCAGCTGACGACGAAGATGCAGAACAGGAAAGCGACACCGAATCCGGCGACGCTCTCGAATCTGCATCTCTGGAATAGGCGCTACTCGACGGCCTTCGGAACGACAAAGAAACCTTCTTCGGACTTCGGTGCGTTGGCGAGGACCTGGTCCTGGATATTTCCGTCCGTGACGACATCTTCGCGCATGGGAAGCTTGGCCGCGACCACCGAGGTCATCGGCTCGACGCCGTCAATGTCGACTTCATTGAGTTGTTCAATCCACCCCATGATGCCGCTTAGATCCTCAGCCAGCGTCTCGAGCTGGTCTTCCGGCACGGCGATCCGGCTCAGGCGCGCAATCTTACGGACATCTTCTTTTGTGACGCTCATGGTCAGCGACTCCAATTGACCGGCGCAGCGATACGCGCGAGTGAAGCGGAAGACAAGCCCATGCCTGAACTGAACCTGCCTTCCCTGCCCGCCACAGGGCCCCTGCTCGGACTCGACCCGGGGGCGAAATCCATTGGTGTCGCCGCAAGTGATGGCCTGAGGATGATTGCGACGCCCGTGGAGATCATTACCCGTGGCAAGAAGTTGCGGCCCGTCTTGAATCGTTTGTTCGAAATATATGATGAGCGCGCCTGCGTTGGATTGGTTGTCGGGCTGCCGCTCAATCTCGATGGCAGTTCCGGGCCGCGGGTCCAGGCCGCCAGGGCGCTTGTGTATAATCTGTTGCAGTTTCGCGATGTTCCTCTGGCTTTTCAGGATGAGCGCCTGTCCAGCGCAGAAGCCGAACGGGTCATGCTCGCGGCAGACATGACACGCGCACGCCGGGCAGCGACCATTGATGCCTCGGCAGCGGCGATCATCCTGCAAACGGCCCTGGATCGCCTCGCCAATTCAGTCGATTAGCGCAAGACGGCATTCAGCAAGGCGCTTAAGCGCGACGCGAATTGATCGCGGTGGATTTCCTGGCTGCGTGAAAGCACTTCGAACTCGCTGCCGCGCGACATCGCGACGAGCATCCGCGCCGCTTCGAGCGGGCGACTGGCGCCGAGTCTTTCGAGAGGATCGGACAACCAGCTTTCCAGAGTTCGCGACCAGGCCGCAACTCGCATCCGCATGGCGTCATCGCGCCCTGCGAACAGTACCATTTCATATTCAATCGCTTCCAATCCAGATTGCGCGGGATTGAGCGTGGTCATCCCGCCAAGAAAGCGAATGAAATCTTCACGCGTCTCGACGGGGCGCTGCGTCAATGTCTCGACCAGTGTGCGCTGATAATCATCAATATAGAGCGAGAACGCGTCTCTCACGAGGTCTTCACGGGTGGCGAAGTGGTATGTGGTTGTTCCAGGCGAAACGCCGGCCACCGCGGCGACAGCCCGATGCGTCACCTTGTCGACCCCGCGTTTGGAAATGATGTCCAACGCCGCCCGCAGGATCCGTTCGCGATTGGCGCCGCGCGGACCTGGTTTGCGTTGCTCTGCTGTATTGGACATACGTACAGCCTTATTGCACATTCGTGCGATTAAATTGGGTTGATAAAGATTACGTCAGAACCTCTTCATCAAGTCAAACCGGATTCTCAACAATTTGGTAATGATTTCAGCAATTTTCTGCATACGCGTGTCCGGGAAATAAAATTTCCCGGCAAATCGAGATATCGATTGATTTTCATCTATTCGATTGACCGCCGCGAAAGGCGGATTGCCTAAATTGCTCCAGAACATTGGGGTGATGATGCTGAAATCTGTTCGGCAGTTTATTGGACTTGCGTCGTTATTGTACGCGGTGACCGGTATGGCGCACGCCATCCCGACCGAGACCTATGTTGCGCCAAGCCCCGAAATGCGCTGTTTTTCCAACGCTTTTACCCCGGAAACTTATAAAACCGTTTCCGAACGCGTGATGGTGCATCCTGGCTATGATGAGGTCCGGCACATTCCGGCTGTTTACGAGCATGGCCGCGTACGTGTGATGGTTAAGGAGCCGATACTCGATTATCAGACGACGGTTCCCACTTATGCCCTGAAATATGAGCAGATTCTCGTCGCTCCGGCCCACGAGATTGTGGTTAATATACCGGCAAAATACGAAACCTGGACCGAAACGATCGAAGTCGAGCCGGCGAAAACGATCTGGAAGTCCGGAAAAGGTCTTTACGGCCACAAGATCTCCCGTTCTTCAATAAATACAACAGATACAACAGCGGCTGCGACCGCTGAAATCCTCTGCAAAGTCGAGATTCCGGCAAAGAAACGGTTCGTACACCATACCCGAATGGTCGCACCGCCGCGCAAGGAGACACGACAGGTCCCCGCGCGCTACAAACGCGTCGCGCGGCAAGTGGTCCAGCGCCCTGCTTTTGCAAAGAAAATCAAGATTTCGGCAGAATATGCGGCGGTTCCCTACGAGAAACAGGTGAGAGCCGCGCGCCACGAGATCAACGCTGTGCCAGCCACGTATGAAGACGTAGAACACCAGCGCGTGGACGTGGCGTCTCGATTGGTTCGGGTGGAGGCGCTGTGTGATCAGTATGCCACCCGCGATACAGTGCGCCAGATGCAGTCCGCATTGGTCGATCGCGGTTATCATATCAAGGTGGACGGTATTTACGGGCCACAGACCCAAGCGGCGATGGAGCAGTTTCAGCGCGACAATGCCCTGTCCCGCGGATACATGACCCTGCAATCGATACAGGCCCTCCAGGTGGAGCCGACTGTGTGTTCGCCTGACGACTGCCAAGGCGGCCGCCCGCAAACAACTGTAATAGCGGCACAAGGCGCGCTCTCCGCAGCAGGTTTCTTCGCCGCACAAGACGGCCTGCACGGACCGCAAACTCAGGCGGCATTGGAGCGATTCCAGACTGCAAATGGACTGGAGGTTGGCTTTTTGAGTGCTGAAACCATGAACGCGCTCAACATCATTGCCCGAATCTAGCGACTCCAGGTCACCATAACCTACTGAGCCAGAATAAGGTTTTGATGCAATTGCTTGGTTTTTAACAATTTTTGAGCGCACGATCCGAGTCTTCAACAGCTATCTCTGCTTGACGGTCTTAAACGGCGCAGCCCATAAGCGCTGCGACAAGAGGGTGTCATGTATTGGTTCTTAATCGCTGCTTTGGCGGGATATCTATTGGGATCTATCCCCTTCGGCCTGCTCATCACCCGTCTGGCTGGGCTGGGTGATATTCGCAATGTTGGTTCCGGCAATATTGGCGCAACCAACGTTCTGCGTACCGGTCGCAAGGACCTGGCGCTCGCAACGCTTCTGCTCGACAGTTTCAAGGCTGGTTTGGCGGTGTTTCTGATCACCAGCATATCCGGCGATCGGAATGTCGGGCTGGTCGCGGGCGCATTCGCCTTTGTCGGGCATTGCTATCCGGTCTGGCTCGGGTTCAAGGGCGGAAAAGGCGTGGCAACCTATGCCGGGCTGCTGGCCTTTGCGTCGCCACTCGCGCTTGCCGTGGGTGCACCGATCTGGTTGATCCTGTTTGCGGTTACCCGGATTTCCTCGCTCGCCGCGCTCACCGCAGCCGCCTGTGTTCCGATTGGCGCCTACCTGCTCGGTGAAACGCAATTTGCATCTATTCTTCTTTTGGGCTTGAGTGTCCTCGTCTTTTGGACACACCGCGAAAACATCAAACGATTGCTCAGCGGGACGGAGCCCAAATTCGGGAGTAAGGCAAAATAGAACGTCAGTCTGGGGGACCGGATAGGCAAGAAACGCTGGATTGGCTGCAGCTGGCGCGCACGCCGCGCATCGGGCCGGTCACGTTTTTTCAACTGCTCGCGCGTTTTGGATCCGCTGGAGCCGCGTTGGATGCGCTTCCCGGGCTTGCGACCGGGCGAAGGAAGCATGCAATTCCACGGCGTGAAGAGATCGAACAGGAGCTTCAAGCGACACGCGCGATGGGCGCCGACATCATCTGTGCCGACGACCAGGCGTATCCTGCCCTCTTGTCACAACTGGCGCCGCCTCCACCGACTTTGACAATGTTGGGAAATGCTCTGCTGGCCCAGCGAAGATGTGTTTCCATGGTTGGCGCGAGACAGGCATCCGCTGCAGGACGAAAACTCGCCCGTGATATCGCACAGGACTTGTCGGATGCCGGGTTCGTCATCGTTTCCGGCCTCGCGCGCGGGATAGACGGGGAAGCGCATGCCGCTGCTATTGATGGCGGGACAATCGCGGTCCTGGGCGGCGGGATCGATCACATCTACCCGCCGCAACACGAGCGCCTCTATCACAAGATTTCTGAAACGGGCCTGCTGATCAGCGAAAGCGCCTTCGGTTATCGTGCAACCGCCCGCGATTTTCCGCGGCGCAATCGCATTATCACCGGGGTCGCCGAAGCTGTAATCCTGATCGAAGCCGCAGAGCGTTCCGGCTCTCTGATATCCGCCCGCACCGCATTGGAACAGAATCGCGACGTCATGGCGGTCCCGGGCTCTCCGCTTGACCCTCGATACGCAGGGACCAATCGCTTGCTTCGCGATGGCGCGATCCTGGTGCGCAATGCCGACGACGTTCTCGACGCCCTGTCTAAGCCGAGCGCCCGGACCCTCCGCGCGCCCGGGCCGCCAGATTACGAGCGTGAGCTTGATCCGTTTCGTGATATTCCCGAAGCGCAAATCGCGAAAGTTGAATCGCTGCTCACCCTCACGCCGATCTCGATTGAAGAGATTGCTCGCGCCGCTGAAATCAGCGAATTTCGATGTGCGGCAACACTCGTCGTCCTCGAACTTTCAGGCCGTGCCACCACTTATCCAGGTGGCCTCGCCACTCTGCCGATGGACTGACAGACGCAGCAAAGACACAACTGACTGTTATTTCACGTCTTCAGCTGGCCCGGCGGCTAGACGCTGGCATAGGCACGGCGTATGCGATTTATGAACAAGGAGTTCGGAGTCGCAGAATGCACAAATGGACCAGTTTCCTGCTTTTTGCGGCGACGCTCGCCCAGACTGGCATTGCAACAGCACAAGGCGCGCCTCCTGCAACGGTTGCAGAACAGCCGAAAGTCGTTCTGGATGCCGATAATATCTTCGTCAATGAAGCCGACAATACCGTCATTGCTGAAGGCGATGTCGAAGCCAAATATGAAGGCCGCGTTCTGCGCGCTGATCGGCTGATTTATTTCCGCGAGACGGACCGCGTCCGCGCCATCGGAAACGTCATTGTCATTGATGAGGATGGCTCCGAAACATTCGCCAATGAAATCGAGACAAGCAGCAATCTGATTGATGGCTACGCGATCGGTTTCTCGACTCGCACGGCTGAAGGCGGCGTCGCGGTGGCTGAATCCGCCGTACGGTCTTCTGACGGCTACAACGCGCTAGAGAAAATCGTCTACACCTCGTGCGAGGTTTGCGACGAGAATGACCGCCCGACCTGGGCCTTGCGCGCGCGCCGAGCGGTTCTCGACGACCAGACCGAGATGATGACCTATCGCGATGCGGTCTTGGAGATTGGCGGTTTCCCGGTCCTGTACCTGCCTTTCTTCGCTCATCCAGATCCAAGTTCAGAGCGTCGGTCCGGACTGTTACCTCCGGATTTTGGGACGTCGTCAAAGCTCGGCGTATATTATCAACAGCCGTATTACTGGGCGATTTCACCGTACCAGGACCTGACTATCTCGCCACGCGTCATGGCGAATGTGAATCCATTGTTGGAAGCCCAATACCGAAAGCGGTTCTGGTCCGGCTCAGTTCAAGCCGATGTCAGCATCACGGATGAGCAGGAATTCGACTCTGATGGAGAAAAGTTCGGCGAGAAAGAGCTGCGCGGGCACATCTTCGCTGAAGGTGGGTTTGAGATCCGACCGGGTTGGAGTTGGGGCTTCGCCGTCGAGCAAGTCAGCGACGATCTCTATACACGGCGCTATGACATTGAAGGCGAAAACGGCGAGCGCGGTCTTTATGCGGGTCAACCGCGCTACCTCCTCAATCAACTGTATACGCAGGCACAGGGGCAAGACTGGTATTTCGACAGCGCGCTGCTGACCTTTGAAACCAACCGTGACAATGATACCGACGCTCGCCTGCCGCGTGCCCTGCCCCTGATGTTCGGTGAGAAACTCCTGGATTATGGCAAATACGGAACGGTTGCCGTCTCGGGATCAACGGCGATTCTGGAACGTGAACTGGGGGTCGATAGCTACCGTGCCTCCGGTGGTGTGGAATGGAACGCGAACCGGGTACTTCCGGGCGGTATCCTCCTAAATCCATTCGCGGAAAGCCGTTTTGACTACTACCAACTCGACGACACTCCGAGCGGGGTAGACGAAGTATCGCGAGGAGTCGCGACAATCGGGTCGCGAATCTCCTATCCCCTGTTCCGCCCCGGCAAATATGTCGATCTCATCGTCGAACCTGAAGCCATGGTTGCATATGGAACATTAGGGACCAATGACCCTGACATTCCGATCGAAGACAGCCTGTTTTACGAGCTAGATGAGTCTTCACTCTTCGAAGCCAATGCCGCCTCGGGATTTGACACCTATGAGGGGGGTAGCAAAGCCTCATTTGGAACATCAATTACCGCGCGCTGGAAGAACGGCATGTCGATATCGGCACTCGGCGGACGGCGCTGGCGCGACATGAGCGATCCCGTTTTTGACGTGGGTTCGAACTTGGATGGGACGGTCTCGGACTGGGTCGCTGGCATATCCGCCGATTTCGGAAATCCGCTACGATTCGAAACGCGCGTGCGTCTGGATGATGACAATTTGAAACTCAACCGGATCGATGCACGCGTGGATACCAATTTCTGGCGCTTTCGCGGTAATGCACGCTACTACCGGATCGATGGCGGAATCACTAGTTCAGGCTTGAATGATGAGGGCATTCAGGTCACGGCAGACTTCAAAGTCACGGATAATTACTATTTCCTCTATGGCCTCAGTCGTGACATTTCCGGACGCGTTGACTCACAAGGCGCCCTCTCTGCTCCGCGCGATATCAGTCAGTCAATCGGCATCGCCTATGAGGATGATTGCTCCCGTTTCGAAGTTAAATTCGAACGATCCGAAGCAATCGACCGAACGCTGGGACCGAGCGACTCGATCAAATTCCGATTTGCTCTGAAAACGCTGGGCGGCGTCGGATCAAACGACGTCGACTAAAAGCGAACCGCAGTATCGACACATTGCAGCCACGTGCGTTGCGCATTGTTCAGCAAGCGTTATGTTCCGCCTTGTTAAAACGCGGACTGAAATCTGCCGCAGGAGATAGAGTATGTTACGGTCATTTGCATTGGCGTCTTTGATGGCATTTGCCGCTTGCGGTCACGGTCTGGCGCAAGATGCCGCGCCGACCACTCCAGAAGCACAGCAGATTGAAGGCGTCGTTGCCGTTGTGAACGATGATCCGATCTCTTTCACCGATGTTCGACAGCGCGCACGCCTGTTGCTGCTCAGTCTCGGCGGACGCCAGCCGACGCAGGAGCAAGTACAGCAAATCACGGCGCAAGCGCTTGAACAATTGATCGACGAAAAACTGCAATTGCAGGAAGCCGCCGAATACGAAGTGGAGGTCTCCGACAACGAGATTGCCAGTTCGATTGATCGCCTCGCGCAACAATCCGGACTAACGCGCGATTCGTTGCTTTCGAGCCTGCTGCAATCCGGCATCAATCCGACCAGTCTCGAAGACCAGACCCGCGCAGATATTGCCTGGAGGCGGATCATGAGCGGCTTGTATGGATCTCGCATCCGGATTTCGGACAACCAGATCCAGGAGCAGCTCAAGCGTTTCCAGGCTGACGCCAAAAAAGAGCAATATCTGGCATCAGAGATCTTCCTCTTCGCGCCGACCCCTGAAGACAAGGTTCAGGCCCTGACCGCGGCCAATTCCATTCTGGAGCAATTGCGCGCCGGCGCACCTTTCGAGGTCGCGGCACAGCGCTTCTCGTCAGCCCCAACTGCTGCGACAGGCGGCGATATGGGCTGGATCGTTTTGGATGATTTCGAGGACGCGCGCAAAGCCGCCTTGCAAGCGATGACCGAGCCAGGCCTGACACCCCCTATCACCGTAGATGACGGCATCTATTTGATGAGCATGCGCGGCAAGCGTGACCCGTCAGAATCGACCACGCTGGTCGATGTCGCGCGGCTCACCGTGGCAAATGGAAGTGATGCCGACTTGAAGGCGGCCGTTGAGCGCATTGATGGTTGCGCCTCGGTGGAACCCGTCGCAGATGCGGACGAAAATCTGCGTGCTGTCACCCTCAATGACCTCAATGTCGAGGATCTCGGCCCAGAAGCGAAAGCCATGGTCACAACGACGCCGATCGGCGAGGCCACCGATATTTTCGCGCAATCCGGTACGCTCGCCGTGATGTATGTCTGTGACCGCCGCGATGATGTGGAAGCGGTGCCGAGCCGCGACCAAATAGAAGATCGTCTTTACGGTGAACAACTCGGAATGATTTCCGAGCGCAGTCTTCGCAACCTTCGCCGGGAAGCAACGATCATCCGCCGTCAGTAATCGCATTGCCGAACTCGCATCCGCCTCTCGCCGTTACGATGGGTGATCCGGCAGGGTGCGGCCCCCAGATCACTTGTGAGGCATGGAAAGCGCTCTCGCAATCGGACAGTGCGCCGTTTGCCGTGATCGGCGATCCTCGTCTCTATGCATCTGAGCTGCCCGTGCAAATCATCGACACGATCCAGGATGCGCCCGATGTGTTTTCAAGCGCCCTCCCCGTACTGCCAGTCGAGATCGCGGATTTCGAAACGCTACAGACGGGACACCCGGCATCTATCGGCGCTGCCGCAACGATCGACAGCATTCAGCGTGCAACGGAGCTTTGTCTGACCGGCGCGGCGGGCGCGATGATCACCAACCCCATCTCGAAGGCCGTTCTTTATCAAACCGGATTTTCGCATCCCGGGCATACCGAGTTTATCGCAGACCTCTGCGGTGCAAACTCCAATCATCCGATCAAACCGGTCATGATGCTGGTCGGCGGTGGTTTACGCGTATCGCTGGCAACCATCCATGTGCCGCTTGTCGACGTGGTTTCACATCTGACGCCGTCCACGCTGAGTCAGATCGCGGCGAGCACAGATACAGCCCTGCGACGCGACTTTGGCATCGCCGCGCCGCGTCTGGCCTTTACCGGTCTCAACCCACATGCGGGCGAAAGCGGAACAATTGGGACCGAAGAACAGGATCTGATCAATCCAATCGCGGCCCACCTGCGCGCAGATGGAATCAACATTTCCGACGCGCGTGCAGCCGATACGGTGTTTCATGAAGCCCTGAACGGCGCTTATGACGCGGTGATTGCCATGACTCATGATCAGGGCCTGATCCCGGTCAAGACGCTCGATATGTGGGGCGGCGTAAACACGACGCTTGGCCTGCCAATCGTACGCACGAGCCCTGATCATGGTACAGCTTATGATGCGGCCCAGGATGGCACAGCCCGGCCCGACAGCCTGATTGCTGCGATCCAGCTGGCCCGAAGCATGATCTCTCACCGCGCGCAGTATGATGGCTGAACGTCCTGATCTCACCCAGGCACGCGCCAGGAAAGCGCTCGGACAACATTTCCTGTTCGATCCCGACATCCTCAAGCGCACGGCGCTCGCAGCCGGACCTGTCACCGGGCGAACGGTCATTGAAGTCGGCCCTGGCCCTGGAGGTCTCACGCGCGCCCTCCTCGACGCGGGGGCGGACAGCTTAACTTGCGTCGAAACGGACGAACGATTTGCCGGCGCGTTGCGGGCGTGGCCTGAGGCGCAGGATGGACGATTGAACATCATCGAAAACGATGCGCGCAAGATTGACTGGAGCGCCCTGCCCACTGTCGCCGCAACCTCGCAACCTGCAATGATTGTTGCGAATTTGCCGTATAATGTCGGTACGCCACTTTTGGTCAATTGGCTCAAGGCTGGTGCGTGGCGGGGTGAGATGGCTCTGATGTTTCAAAAGGAAGTTGCGGAGCGGGCCTGTGCCAAGCCTGGTTCGCGCCATTATGGCCGTCTGGCTGTACTGACAGCGGCTGTTTGCGACGCGCATATTGCTTTCACATTGCCACCAGGCGCGTTTCGGCCCCCGCCAAAAGTCGACTCCGCTGTCGCCGTTTTCGCTCCCCTTCCAGCTGGCGCGCGCTATGGCGACTTGTCCAGCCTGGAGAAGGTCACGACCGCCGCATTCGGCCAGCGCCGCAAGATGATGCGCGCATCATTGAAGTCCCTCGCCAAGACCGTGCAACTTGACGCTGTCCATTGGCTCGAATCCTGCAAAATAGATCCTACGTCGAGAGCAGAAACTCTGACCCAGCAAGATTTCAGAGCGCTCGCTGACAAGTTTGGGGAGACTTCTCATGCGGATAATTCTGGCCAAAGGTGACATGCTCCTGGAGCTGGACCCGTGTGCCGGAGGGGCTGTCAGCAAACTCAAGCACCGCGATCTTGATGTTCTGCGTCCAGCGCCCGAACGGTTTGGTCCCGCCTTTGACGCCCTCAAATATGCGTCATTCCCGATGGTCCCTTATGCAGGCCGGATCCACGAGGCCGGGTTCCGACTGAATGGAACGGAGGTCGAGCTCCATGCCAACCTGCCGCCGGAACCCCACGCTGTTCATGGGCATGGCTGGCAGGATGTCTGGAAGGTTGAAGCGCAAACCAAAACCAGCGCCACCCTCGCCTACCATCATGATGCCGATGCCTGGCCATGGAGCTATGATGCCCGCCAGACATTCAAACTGACGGAAGGCCGCCTAACGGTCGAGCTCTCGGTCACGAACCTGAGCGACACGCCGATGCCGGCAGGCCTCGGTTGGCATCCCTATTTTTCGCGCGAAGGCGCGACCCTGATTGTTCCGACCACAAAGGTCTGGGCAGTCGACCCTGAGACGGGCGCAAACAATCCCAACGAGGTAAAGATCACCGATGATCTTTCACGCGCACGTATTGTAGAGGCGATGTCGCTGGACACGACATTTTCGGTCGATCCGGGATCCATCGAGATCAATTGGCCGACCCATGGTGTCAGCCTGAAATATGATGCGATCTTTTCACACGCGACGATATTCGTGCCACCAGGCGAAGACTTCTTTTGCACAGAGCCACTCACACACGCACCGAATGCGGTGAACAGCGATTTGTCTGATGACGTCACCGGTTTGCATTGGCTGGAGCCGGGTCAGACCCTATCCGGCAAGATCAAGCTGACCGTGATCCACTAAAGCTCGCCGAGCAACCGCCGGACATGATCCTCGAGCTTGTGTTCGCGCAGCCTTTTCGTGCGCTCGACCAACAGAATTCGGCGCAATTTGCCATAAGCCTCTTCGAGATCATCATTGACGATGCAATAGTCATAGCGTCGCCAATGCAGGATCTCAGCCTGGGCATCCCGCATGCGCCTGGCCACCATGTCTGGGCTCGAGCCTTCGCGAGCGGCCAGGCGCTCTTCCAGGGCTTCGATGCTTGGCGGCAGGACGAAAACCGATACGCAATCATTTGGCATCTGATCGTGCAAGGCGTCTGCGCCTTGCCAGTCAACGTCAAACAAGACGTCATTGCCGATCTCCAGTTGCGCCACCGTGTCCGCGCGCGGCGTGCCATAATAGCGATCAAAAACCTTGGCCCATTCGAGGAATTCCCGGCCCGCAATCATGCGGCGAAAATCTTCTTCGGACCGGAAATGATAGTCGACGCCGTCTGTTTCATTCGGGCGCGGCTCGCGCGTCGTCGCTGAGACCGAGAGCACGACATCGTCAAACTCTTTCATAAGCATCCGAGCGAGCGTCGTCTTGCCGGCGCCCGACGGGCTCGAGATGACCAGCATCAAGCCACGGCGCGGTTCGTGATCTGCACTATTCGACATTCGCGGCTTGCTCCTTGAACTGGTCAATCACGCTTTTGAGCGCGAGTCCCGCATTCGTCAAATCAAGCGATGCAGATTTCGAGCACAGTGTGTTTGCCTCTCGGTTCATCTCTTGCGCCAGAAAGCCGAGATCGCGGCCGACAGCGCCCTCACTCTCAATCAGCGATTGACCGCGATCGATATGAGCCTGCAGGCGGTCGAGCTCTTCTGTGACATCAGCCTTCGCGGCCAGAACTGCGATTTCGGTCACCAGACGTTCGTCCGAGACCAAGCCCTCGGCATCGAATTCAGCAATCCGCGTGCGGTACTTTTCACCGAGCGCGGACCGCTGTGCATCGGCGTGTTGAAGGGCATCCTGCGTATGCGCCCGCATCTCAGACAATTGTCCGACGAACAGAGATTTCAACTCTTCGCCTTCCTGTATCCGGCGATCATGGAGCGCAGCGACCACAGCCTTACCGGACGCGATCAAAGCGTCGATCGCGCCATCAATCTCAATAAGGTCGCGCATTGATAAGGTTTCTGCTTCAACGACGCCACGAATTCCCATCAGTGTGGCGAGTGCGGGGCCAGTGGCGAGTGCTCCCTCCGCGCGTTCATAAGCCGCCATCAGGGTGGCAAGCACCGCTTCATTGATGCTGACCGTTTCGCCATCCGAAAGCTCAATCCGTAGGCCAATTTGCAAACTGCCACGCTTAAACATTGAGCTGACCGTCTTGCGCACGGCCTGGTCAACCGCTTCCAGACCAGACGGCATGTTTACGCGCACGTCGAGGCCTTTGCCATTGACGCTACGTGCTTCCCAACTCCAGCTGCCCCACTCGGCTTCCTCGCTCACGCGCGCGAAGCCCGTCATCCCGGAAATACCCATCAATTCTCCCGTTCGCGCGAGATTTCCCCGCGTTCATAAGCGCGGTACGCCGCGACATTCCTTTGATGCTCGGCATAGGTCTCGGCGAACAGATGTCCACCCTTTCCGTCGGCGACAAAGAACACGTAATCCGTGGCGGGCGGGTCCAGCACAGCCGCGATCGCATCCCGTCCGGGATTGCAGATCGGCGTCTTGGGCAGACCATCAATCTGATATGTGTTCCAATCTGTCTTGCGATCAATTTCTGAGCGATACAGCGTCCGGCGCTGCCCACTGCGATTGTACAGCGGTTCACCCTTGGATACGCCATAAATGATCGTCGGATCGCTTTCGAGCCGCATGCCTTTCAACAACCGCCCGACGAACAAGCCCGCTACAATCGGACGCTCATCGGCTGATGCAGTTTCTTTCTCGACCACGGAGGCCAGGATGATCGCTTCCTCCGGCGTACTGATCGGCAAACCGTCCTGGCGCGTTGGCCAGAGCTCGACCAGCAAGGCCTGCTGCGCGGTTTCCATACGCTCAAGGAATTGGGTCCGCGTCGTATTGGCACCAAACGCGTAGGTATCCGGCAACAGGACGCCTTCCGGGATTTCCCGCTCGGGTAAATCGCCGATCAGATGATCTGCCGCCTCGACGCGGCGCAGGATCTGCGCCGTGGTCAAGCCTTCTGGAATGGTCAGGCGGTATTCGATGACATCGCCATCGATGAATTGCTGCAGAATATCGATTACGCTGGACCGCGCCGGAACGATATAGGACCCGGCCTTGAGATCGGTTTCGACATCGTCGATCCGGGCTTTCAGTCGCAAGATGCGTTTATCTTCAATAAGGCCTTCAGTTTCCAGCCGCGTGGCAACACTATTGAGGGCTTCACCTCTCTCGATGGTGAATTCGTATTCGGCGGCCAGCGGGCCCGGCTTGGCCAATTCGCCCTGCAGCCAGAACCAGCCATAGGCCAAGCCACCGCCGGCGATAATGGCGATGACAATCACAAACGCGAAAAGAGCTTTAAGAAAACGCATGCAGACGCAAAGTCCTGTTCTGGCCCCAGCGCTTAGTTGGTCGCGTTAGTCGCGGATCTAGTCAACCTGCTTAAGTATGAGAGATGCGTTAGTTCCGCCAAATCCGAAAGAGTTGGTCATGGCGGCGCGCACCTGACCCTTCTTTGCCTTGTGCGGGATCAGATCGATCGGCGACTCAACACTCGGATTATCGAGGTTCAGCGTCGGTGGCATGACCTGATCACGAATGGCCAGCGCGCAGAATGCGGTTTCGATGGCCCCAGCAGCGCCCAGCAAGTGCCCGACAGCTGATTTTGTCGACGACAGTGACAGGTTCTTGGAGTGGTCACCGAACAGGCGCTCGACTGCACCGACTTCGCCTTCATCGCCGCGCGGCGTCGAGGTGCCGTGGGCGTTGACATAGTCAATCTGGTCGAGGGTGACGCCAAGGTTACGCTCGGCATGACCAGCGGCCATCTTCATTGCACGATACCCGCCTTCAGCACCTTCGGCTGGAGCGGTGATATGGTGCGCATCACCCGTAAGACCGTAGCCGGCCACTTCAGCATAGATTTTCGCGCCGCGGGCTTTCGCATGCTCATACTCTTCGAGCACGAGAACCGCTGCGCCCTCGCCCATGACAAAACCATCGCGTGCCTCGTCATATGGACGTGAGGCGCGTTTCGGTTCGTCATTGAACTTGGTCGACATGGCTTTGGCTGCACAGAATCCGGCGATCGCCAGTTCGCAGATCACCGCCTCGGAACCGCCAGCCACCATGACGTCAGCATCGCCATACTGAATGAGACGAGCAGAATCACCAATCGCGTGGGCGCCTGTTGCACAGGCGGTGACGACAGAGTGATTTGGTCCCTTGAAGCCATGCTTGATCGAGACCTGGCCCGAGGCCAGATTGATCAGCGCGGAGGGAATAAAGAACGGGCTCACCTTTCGCGGCCCATTCTCATAGAGATTGATCGACGAGTCATAGATACTCTGTAGTCCGCCGATGCCGGACCCGATCAGAACGCCTGTGCGTTCCTGCTGGTCCTGCGTTTCAGCCACCCATCCAGAATCCTGCACAGCTTCTTCGGCGGCGCCGATGGCGTACAGGATAAACTCATCGATACGGCGACGCTCCTTGGCGCTGGACACCGCATCGGGGTCGAACGCATGAGGATCGTCTTCAGAGCCACCGCCGCGGCCATCCTTGTATGGAACCTGGAAAGCAATCTTGCAGGCCGTATTTTCCGGATCGAACGTGTCGATCGGACCTGCACCGGACTCTCCAGCAATCAATCTTTCCCAAGACGCCTCTCGATTAGCAGCGAGAGGCGAAATGATTCCAATACCTGTAATGACAACGCGGCGCATGTATCAGCCTCTAACCGATGTGAGCGTTGATGTGAGACACCGCGTCACCGACGGTGCGGATGTTTTCCTGCACGTCGTCCGGGATCTCAATGTTGAACTCTTCTTCAAAAGCCATGACCAGCTCGACCAGGTCGAGTGAGTCAGCGCCCAGATCGTCGATAAAGCTTGCGCTCTCAACAACCTTGTCACCTTCTACGTCGAGATTTTCGACAACGATTTTTTTAACACGCTCAAGAACGTCAGACATGGATACCTCTCTGATACTGCCTGATGGATAGGCTCTCGCAGGAGCCATGGTGTTGCCGTTAGCACACACTTTGCGACAACGCCAAGCCCTGCATACTGTGGAAAGTGCTATGAAATCAGATCATCGCCATTCCGCCATTCACATGTAGGGTCTGCCCCGTCACATATGAAGCTTCGTCGGAGGCCAAATACACAGCAGCTGCTGCGATATCGCCTCCTTGCCCCAGTCGGCCCGATGGAATCTGGCCCAGAAGCGCCTCTTTCTGGGCGTCTGGCAGCACATCTGTCATGGGTGATTCGATAAATCCTGGGGCGATCGTATTGGCCGTAATGCCGCGGCTCGCGACTTCCTGCGCCATAGATTTCGTAAAGCCGATCATGCCCGCCTTGGACGCGCAATAGTTGGACTGGCCCGGATTGCCGGTGACGCCGACGATCGACGCGATTCCAATAATTCGACCGCCGCGGGCCTTCATCATCGGCCGCACCGCTTTCCGGCACAGGCGGAAATAGCTCTCCAGATTCACGCGGATAATGTCTTGAAAATCCTCGTCTTTCATCTGCATGAGCAGTTTGTCACGGGTGACACCTGCATTGGCGACAAGGATGTCGAGCTTCCCCGCCTGCTCAATTGCGGTGCCAACCAACGCGTCGGCCTGATCCGGGTCAGACAGGTCACATGCGGCAATGTGCGTACGCTCACCGAGCTCCGCGGCCAGAGCCTCAAGTTTCTCGACGCGGCGGCCAGACAGGATCACGTCAGCGCCTGCGGCATGCATGGTGCGGGCGATCGATTCGCCGATCCCGCCGGTTGCACCGGTGACCAACGCGGATTTTCCACTCAGATTGAACATTTCTATCGCTCTCCTGCGTCTAGGACGCGCCGTTCAGGCGTTCAGCCACGGCGTCAATTTGCTCCGGAGTGCCCATGGTGAGCCCCTCCAATTCGCGAACCGTGCGGCGGTTCATAACACTCAAAACTTTTCCAGCGCCCGCTTCGATTGTGGTTTTTACACCCTCTGAGGCCATGTATTGCACAGATTCTGTCCAGCGCACCTGCCCGGTCACCTGATCGACCAATTGTTGGCGTATGGCATCGGGATCGGTACCCGCAATGGCCGTTACATTCGCTACGAGCGGGGCAGATGGCGCTACGATCTCGATATCACCAAGGGCCTGCGCCATGGCATCGGCAGCTGGCTGCATCAGGGAACAATGGAACGGCGCGGATACTGGCAACAGAACCGCCTTCTTCACGCCGGCTTCCTTGGCACCGGAAATCGCAAGTTCAACGGCTGACTTGGCGCCCGAAATCACGATCTGACCGGGCGCATTGTCATTGGCAATCTCGCATGGGCCTTCAGAGGCACCCGCGGCGCACAAGGCAGCGGCTTGTTCCGGGCTGGCGCCAAGCAGCGCCGCCATGGCGCCTTCGCCGGCAGGGACAGCGTCTTGCATCGCATTGCCACGAATACGAAGCACCTTCGCACAATCACCAACCGAGATGGCCCCGGCGGAGGCCAAAGCTGAATATTCACCGAGAGAGTGCCCGGCAACAAACCTGGCCTTGTCTGCACCAATGCCGTGCGCGGCCTCGAGAGCGCGCATCGCAGCGACGCTGACCGCCATCAAGGCCGGCTGCGTGTTGGCCGTCAGCTTGAGGTCGTCTTCGGAGCCGGACCATATCAGGCCGGACAGGTCCTGACCCAGTGCGTCGTCGACTTCTTCGAAAACAGCTTTGGCAGCGGGATAGGCATCGGCGAGGTCCTTGCCCATGCCGATAAACTGACTGCCCTGCCCCGGGAAGATAAATGCGAAATCGCTCATACCTGCTCCTTAACGATATTTCGCGCCCGCTTAAGGCGCTCTGTTGGTATAGGCAAGTACTGGGGGCAAGCAACGGGTGGCGCATTGGTTTGGCTAGGCCTAAATTCACTCCACACCTTGGAGGATTTGAATGACCGACCAACACACGAAAGGCGAAACATTTCGGGCCTTGCATGAAAATGGCTGCTTTATCATCCCGAACCCGTGGGATGTGGGTTCGGCGAAGTTGATGACGGGTCTCGGCTTTCAAGCGCTCGCGAGTACCAGCTCAGGCTATGCGCGATCGACTGGCGTCAATGATTATGAACTGACCCGCGATCAGGTCATCTCGCATGTCCGCGATCTTTGCGCGGCGACGCCCTTGCCTGTTTCAGCCGATCTGGAAAACGGATTTGGACACAGACCGGAAGAATGCGCCGAAACAATCCGGCTGGGTGGAGCAGCCGGACTGGTAGGCGGTTCGATCGAGGACTTTAACGGGACACCTGGTGAGCAGTACGAGATCGCGCACGCCAAAGACCGGGTCGCCGCCGCGGTCGAAGCCGCTCGCGCACTGCCATTTGCTTTCACACTGACCGCTCGCGCGGAAAACCATTTCGCTGGCAATGGCGATCTCGCGGATACCATCGCTCGCCTGCAAGCCTATCAGGAGGCGGGCGCCGATGTGCTATATGCGCCCGGGCTGAGAAGCAAAGACGATATTGCCAGAGTGCTCGCATCCGTCGACCGTCCGATCAATGTCTTGCTGGGGCCAAAAGACGGATTTGTTCCGGTATCTGAACTCGCCGAATTGGGCGTTCGCAGAATCAGCGTCGGCGGCGCGCTCGCCAACGTCGCTATGGACGCCGTGATCAAGGCCAGCCGCGAACTTTTGGGGCCTGGCACATTCGGATTTCTAGACCAGGTGTCTCCCGCATCTGAAATCATCGAGTTGATGTTCGGCAACACCGAGCCATAACCCGTACGCGCGAATGCAATTTCGGCTTGATTTCTGGCCGTGTCTGCGCTTTACGACCCGCTTCGCAAGGTTTGCGGTCCTCGACCCCGGAATGAGCCGGACAAGAGGGGCCATCGTCGAAGGGTTTTCCCGCCCATCTGCGCCGCAAGCCAGAACTTTGGGAAAGATATTATGGCATTATACGAGCACGTCCTCATTGCGAGGCCGGACATCTCGCCCGCTCAGGTCGAGTCGTTGATGGAAGAGCTCTCAGGCTTCCTCGACAAACAGGGTGCGAAAGTTGCTAAGTCCGAATATTGGGGCCTTCGCAATCTCTCTTACCACATCAACAAGCAGCGCAAGGGACACTACTCCCTGTTCAACATTGACGGCCCTGCCGACGCGATCCACGAGCTGGAACGTCAGCACCGCCTGTCTGACGACATCATGCGCTACATGACCATCAAGGTTGAAGAGTTCGACGAGAACCCATCGCCGATGATGAGCCGCAAAAACCGTCGCGACGACTAGAGGAAGGAACAGATATCATGGCTTCCAGAAACACCTCTGGCATCAACATCACCAACATTCCGGCCCGCCGTTCATTCGGCCGTCGCCGCAAGGTTGATCCGTTTTCCGGCGATAAAGCGCCGAAAATCGACTATAAAGACGTGAAGCTTCTGCAGCGCTACATCTCCGAGAAGGGCAAGATTGTCCCGTCACGGATTACGGCTGTGAACTTCAAGAACCAGCGCAAGCTTGCCAAGGCCATTAAACGTGCCCGCATGCTCGCGCTTCTTCCGTTCACTGTGAAGTAAGGAGACAGTCCGATGCAAATCATTCTCCTTGAGCGTGTGGAAAACCTGGGCGGCCTCGGTGACGAGGTCAGCGTCAAGAACGGTTTTGCGCGCAACTTCCTGCTTCCAAAAGGCAAGGCTCTGATCGCGAATGCACAGAACCGCGCCCGTTTCGAAGCTGAGCGTGAAGCGATTGAAAAACGCAATGCCGAAGCGCGCGATGCCGCGTCTTCTGCCGGTACCAGCCTCGACGGCGAGACATTCGTGCTGATCCGTCAATCTGGCGCAACCGGTCAACTTTACGGTTCGGTCAATGCCCGTGACATCGTCGAAATTGCAGGCGAAGCCGGTCACAAGATCAAACGCGAGCAGGTTCGCCTGAACGCGCCGATCAAGACCCTTGGTCTGCACGAAGTCGGGATCCGCCTGCACGCAGAAGTCCGTGTTGAAATCACCGTCAACGTCGCCCGCTCAACTGACGAAGCTGAGCGCCAGGCCGCTGGTGAGAACATCATCGAGACCCTGCAAGCTGAGCAGCAAGCCGCTGAGACCGAGCAAGCCTCTGAAATGGCAGAAGCCGCCGCAGAGCTCGACACGGCACCGGAAGGCGACGAATAGTCGACCCTTTTAGAATTGAGAAAAGCCGCTCCTTTCGGGGCGGCTTTTTTTGTGACGATCGTCAGTTACTCAGAATTCTGTGTCCGCTATGGTCAGTCGGTGTAACAGACGGTCATAGCCGTCATATCCGCCAGAGGCCGCGTGCAGCAGTGAGCGATTGTCCCACATGACCAGCATGTCCTTTTCCCATGGGTGGGAATAGACAAGATCCTCATGTGTCTGGTGCTGATAGAATTCCATCATCAGCGCCGTACTCTCGGATTTCTCGAGCCCGGCAAAGCCCTGGATGTAGGCGGGAGAGCTATAGAGCGCTTTTTGTCCCGTTTCCCGATGAGTGCGCACGAATGGGTGCTCGCGTTTCTCCAACGCCTTTTCACTGGGAATGATCTTCATGCTCCGGCCGGAGTCCTGATCATCATCACCGTAAGCCCCTTTGGGCGAGTATCCGAGCTCGGCAGAGTGGATCGCCGTTAGTTGATCTGCCTTGTCGCGTAAATCATCGGGAAGACGCTCATAAGCTGCGACCTGATCCGCAAACCGCGTGTTGCCGCCATGCGGCGGGATGGTGATGCCGTACAGAACGGTTCCGGCTGGCGGGATCTCCAGGAAGCTCCAGTCGGTGTGGTACGCCTCGGCAAAGATCGGTGTCTTCTCGTCCGCATTGCGCTGGATCGCAGCGATATGCTCGTGGCCATCGATGTGCCCGAAGAACGGGTCTTCCCCGAAGTCGCCAAAATGAAGCGTCACGCGCTCCAGATCTGAATCCGTCAAAGTTTGATTCGGGTATATGAGCAGCTTGTTCTCAACCCAGTGCGATCGCAGCTCTGCGACAAGATCATCTGACAGGTCTTCGCGCAGATCAATTCCGGTGACGACGGCGCCACAAATCGCGCCCGTTGGCTCAACTTTCAAGCTCATATTCTATCCTCCACCGCCAGCATACGCAGGCGAAACGGATAGTCCATCTCGAACGCTGGATGCCGCCGCGCTAACCCGCGTGGGCTTCGTAGCGGAATTCCATCATGCGGTGCAGGAGCGGGCTTTCAAAATTGCTCGGCACGGCCTTCTGCCCCACAAGCCAGGCATAGACTTCCCAATCCGGCGTTGCCAGCAGGCGTTCAAACTCCGACACGTCATCATCGCTCATCGCCGCGAGATGCGCGTCGGCGAAAGACCCCATCAACAGGTCCATTTCCCGAAACCCACGACGCCAGGCGCGGAATTTAACTTTGCGACGACGTTCATCTAGCGGGGGCTGGCTCATCTTCGATACTCCTAATGCCAAGAGTGTAGGCCGATCAGTCAGCTCTGCACAGGGTAATCGTGTCGCGCACAGGATCACATCTTGTAACCGGGTGACGGTTCATCGCATAAGACGGAATGCGCGACGAACGCCTATTCCCTCTGTTCCAACCCCTCGATGCTCTGCCGGGCATCGGGCCGAAGCTGAAACCGGTGCTGGAGCGACTGGTGGACGGTGAGACGGTCTGGGACCTGCTGCTGCATATGCCCGACCGCTGGCTCGATCGGCGCCCCCGCGACAGTTTCGATGAGCTGGTGCCGGAAGAAATTGCGACCGTGAAGGGCGAAGTACATGCGGTTAAAGCGCCTTACAATGAGCGTGCGCCAACGCGAATTCAGCTCTTCGACGGCTCCGGCTTCCTGACAATTACCTATTTCCGTGCCGATTCCCGCTGGCTGCAGGCACAGTTCCCGGTCGGCAAGGAGCGGATCGTGTCCGGCAAGATCACCGAATGGCAAGGTGAGCGCCAGATGAGCCATCCGGATTTCGTCATGGACCCGGCTCGCGGCGAATTCCCGCCCCCGGTGGAGCCGATCTACGCATTGACCGCCGGGCTGACCAATAAGCGCGTCCACACATCAACCCAGGCGGCGATCGAGTTGATCGCGGACGACTTGCCCGAATGGATTGATCCGAACCTCATCGCGAAAGAGCGGTGGCCTGGTTTCAAAGCTGCGATGAAATGGGTCCACGCCCCAGAGGTCTGGGATGACGAGGCGATCCAGCTTGCCCGAACCCGGCTCGCATATGATGAAGCGCTGGCCCGCGAGCTGACCTTCGCACGTGCCCGGGCTTCACGGCGCTCAAGCGAAGCCAATGTGGTGCCCTCGCAAAGCGACGCCCTGAACCGGCTGGTCGCCACCCTGCCCTATAAGCCGACAGGTGCGCAGATCCGGGCGACCAAGGAAATCATGGCAGACCTGGGAGAGCCTTTCCCCATGCGCCGCATGCTGCAAGGCGATGTCGGCTCGGGGAAAACGCTGGTCGGGACTTTTTCTGCTGTGCAGGCATCGGAAGGTGGCTTCCAGACCGCTTTCATGGCGCCAACCGAAGTCCTGGCACGACAACAGTACGACACGCTCGACCAGCTCCTGTCACCACTGGGCTACTCTGTTGCCGTGCTCACCGGACGCGACAAAGGCAAGGCACGCGAGTCCACGCTAATGGGCCTCGCAGATGGCACGATACAGATTGTCGCCGGCACGCATGCCCTGTTCCAGGAAGGCGTCAGTTTCAAGAACCTCGCCATGGTGATTGTTGATGAGCAACACCGTTTCGGCGTTGCCGATCGCATGAAACTGATGAGCAAGGGCAAGTTTCCGCATATGCTGGTCATGTCGGCGACGCCGATCCCGCGCACGCTGGCTCAGACCATTCATGGTGATCTCGATGTGTCGGTTCTGGATGAGAAACCTGCAGGCCGCCAACCGGTTGAGACCCGCGCGATCCCAGATACCCGTATTGACGATGTCATCAATGCTGTCGGACGTGCCTTCAGCCGAGGTGAACGTGTGTTCTGGGTCTGCCCGCGCGTGGATGCCGATGAAGAGGATGGCAGCTCCGCTGTGGCCCGCGCCGCAATGCTGAAAGACGCGCTGCAAACAGATGTCGGACTGGTCCACGGCCGCATGAAGGGCGCTGACAAGGATTCTGCCTTGGACGCGTTCCGTACCGGACAAACACGCATTCTGGTTGCCACTACCGTGATTGAAGTCGGCGTGGATGTGCCGGAAGCCACTATCATGGTCATCGAACGGGCTGAGGGCTTTGGCCTCGCACAATTGCACCAGCTCAGGGGCCGTGTCGGACGAGGCAGTGCCGCAAGCTATTGCCTGCTTCTCTACCGCCAACCGCTGACTGAAATGGCGCGGGAGCGGCTCGACACGCTGCGACGCACAGAGGATGGCTTTGAGATCGCTGAAGCCGATTTCAAACAGCGCGGCGCCGGCGATCTGCTGGGCAAGGCACAATCAGGCCTGGTCGACTATCGCCTCATCGATTTCACCGAACACGCGCCGCTGATCGAAATCGCTGCGAAGGACGCGCAAATGGCGACAGAGTCAGCCGACACGATCGACCCGAAGCGCGCAGAGGGCCTAGGCTTGTTGAGCCAGCTTCTCAGCCCCGACCTCAGGTTCAGCGACTGATTGCGTATCTGCCTCTTGCGGCGGTTCGAAATCCGGCACCACCAGACCAGCGGTCAGGATCATCTTGGCACCTTCTTCAACCGTCATCTCGAGCGGAATGGTTTCGGTTTCTTCAACATAGATCAGGAAGCCCGAAGTTGGATTGGGCGTGGTTGGAACAAATACACCAATCTTCTGCGTGCCCATTTTTGCGCCGATCTCGCCTTTGGCGTGGGATGAAACGAATCCTATGCACCAGGAATCCTTTTTCGGGTATTCGACCATGACACACCGGTCGAAACTTGCTTGCTGATTGTTCGCCAGCACCTCAGTCAGTTGTTTGATCGCGGCGTAGACATTGCGAACGATCGGAATGCGGCTGAATACGCGATCGGTGAGAGACAATAAGGATCGGCCAACCAGGTTTGCGGTCACAGCGCCGAGGACCGTCAGGGCGATCACCAGTACCAGAACGCCGAAGCCTGGAATGGCGTAATTGGTATACGTCTCGGGTTGCAACAGAGGCGGCAGCAATGGCTTCACCCGATTGTCGATGAAGGTAATCAGGAATTGCAGAATGAAGAAGGTCGCTGCCAGCGGCGCAGCGATCACCATTCCGGCAAAGAATCGCCCGCGCAGCCAGGCGAACAGGCCGAGTGGCTTCGGCGTTCCCATATCCGGGATCATCTCGTCAGGGGTCTTTCCCTTGGGCATAATCGGCTCCTCAGCCAGGCTTTCCCGCGCGTTATAGCTTGGCGATACCTAGTTTGACGTTAATTGTGGCGAAGATGGGAAGCAAATCCGACTTTGAGAACAGCCTTCGCACTCTTTTCACAAGAGTTTTTGGCGAAACCTGCAATCTGGAGTCGTTCCGCCGCCTTTCCGGCGGCGCGAGCCAGGAAACCTGGGCGCTTTCGGGCGACAATCATGCCGCGATCCTGCGACGCGCGCCCGGCGGTACGAGCAAAGCCAGGTCATCTGCCGCAATTGGGCTGCCGGCCGAAGCAAAGCTGATTTCCGCCGCAAACAAGACCGGCGTTCCCGTTCCCGATATTCTGTATGTTCTCAGCGATGAGGACGGCCTCGGAGATGGGTTTGTCATGAGCCTGGTTGAGGGCGAAACCATTGCGCGTCCGATCCTTCGCAATGACGAGTTCGCATCGGCCCGGCGCATCCTTGCCGGCCAATGCGGAACTGCCTTGGCGGATATTCACGCGATCTCGCTTGATTCGGCGCCATCAGAATTGCAGAGGAGCGACGGGCTCGCTCAGATCTCGCAATACGAAGACATCTATCGCAGTTTCGACGCACCGCGGCCGGTATTCGAGCTCGCGCTGCAATGGCTCAAGGCAAACGCGCCAGCGCCGACGCCCTCCGTTCTGGTGCATGGCGATTTTCGCCTCGGCAATCTTATGATCGATGAGAGTGGCCTTGCCGCGGTGCTGGACTGGGAGCTCGCGCACATCGGCGATGCCCGAGAAGATATTGCCTGGTTGTGCGTCAATTCCTGGCGCTTTGGCCAGACCGAAAACCGGGTCGGAGGTTTTGGCCAGTTGGAAGATCTGCTCGAGGCGTACAATACGCGCGCGGGCACCGATATCTCCCCCGGGGACATCGACTGGTGGGAAATGCTCGGTTCGCTGAAATGGGGCGTGATGTGTATGATCATGTATGAAGCCTTCCGGTCCGGTGGCGACGCCAGCGTTGAACGCGCGGCGATCGGACGGCGTGTCTCAGAGACCGAAATCGATTTGATCAACTTGTTGGAGGCCGCACATGCATGATCAACCCAGTGTGTCGGAACTGGTCCAGGCGGTGAAGAATTTCATTGATGAGACGGCCGCCCCCAATCTCGAAGGCCATGCGGCGTTTCATGCGCGCGTGGCCAGCAACGCCCTCGCCACGGTGCTGCGCGATCTTGAGCAGCGACCTGCCCGGGAGACAGAAGAAGCCGCGCGCCTGATCGCTTTGCTCAGCGCACCGGAGGATTCGGAACTGGAGACGCTCAATCGAAACCTGAGCGAGCAGATACAGGCTGGAACCCTGACCGCGGAAACACCTGGCCTGTTGGCGCATTTGAAAGCGACCACGATCGCTCAGGTCGAAATAGATCAACCGCGATATTCAGGTCTCAAGACAGCAAAAACCTAGGCTGAGCAGCTGCCGCCGCCGAGCACACAGAAGCTCGCGCAATAGGAATGATTCAGCCGCACGCTCTTGCGCGCTTCCCCCAGCGTCTGACCCAGTTCGAACTGCTCATCATAAGGCAATAGCGTACACGCCACGACGCTCGCCGATGCGGCGCCCTTGCGCTTCACGACCATACGCTGCGACGCGCACATCAACTCGTTGGGGTCCTTGTCGAGAATGCCCCAGCACGCCGTGGTGATCTCTGGCGGATCTTCGTCCGGACGCATTTCCGGGAACAGGACGAGTTCGGTCGGATTGTCCGGGTCTACGCGCAACGCTTCTTTGGCGATCAAGTCGGAATACCCAGCGCGCGAGACGGCTTCGTCTTCGCCCCAAACAGTTCGCCCGGCGAGCGCCAGCGTGAACGCATTCTCGGACAGCCAGCGCAGTCCCTTGATAGCGAGATCAAACGAGCCGGCACCGCGCTCTTCGTCATGATAGCTTACCTGGTAATGATCGAGGCTGACGCGCATGGTCAGCTGCGCGCCGAATTGTTCGCGTAGCGCCAGCAAGCCTTCCTGAACGCGCGGGCGCATCATGGGTTGCATCGCATTGGTCAGCATCAAGACCGAATGTCCGCGCTCCAGCACAACTTGCAGGATGGCCAACATTTGCGGCGCCATGAACGGCTCACCGCCTGTGAATCCGATCTCGATCCCGGTTTCGCCGGCTTCATCCAACTCATCGAGATAGGGCAAGACGTCCGCCATGGTCAGATAGACGAGACGATCATTGGTCGGCGAGCTTTCGATATAGCAGTTCACGCACTCGATGTTGCAGAGTGTGCCCGTGTTGAACCAAAGCGTCTTGGTGCGGCCATAAATGACTTCGGCGCGCGTTTCTCCATTCGCCGTAACGAACGGATCGGAAAATTTCGGGACAAGCGTTTCAGTATCGGCCATGGTCACCTTTTATTGCGTCTCGCGCAGATCCAAAGTCACAAACCTGTGACGGGTTATCTCTTGGTTGTTAGTGGATGGGCGCTCTCGAAGACGTCGCTCGGCTCTATTGCCAATGCTCGGTAATCCAGGGGGTTGGTTTCACGTGCTTGTAGAATTTCTTGTACCAGGGGGCTGGCCACTTTCCGTCACGCGCTTCGTCCTGGTCCGGGCGGCCGGTGAAGGCGACAATCTTGGTTTCAGACGGCAAGGCCGGTGTCTGGAACCAGTTCATGGGAAACTTTGGCAGCAAAGAGTGTTTAAAGCTCACGCACCACGCGTCCGGCCAGTAGATCATTTTCGGCACCATGGCCGACACATAATGCTGCTCAACCCGGTGCTCGGCATGCACCGAGGCGTTATCACGTTGATACTGCTCGTAGATTTCCGTGTGTTTGCCCATATTCCAGCGATAGACCGAAGTGTTGCCAATCCCCTGCCCCTTCTGGGTCCAGTTCTCGGCTACACACATTTCGCCGGGATTGTATTCCCAGAATGGGTCCATATTGCCCGTCACAACCAGGTCGATGTCCAGGAACAAGACATCGCCTTCCAGGCCGCCAAGGCCAGGCTGCCAGAGCGAGAGTTTTCGCCAGGGTGTCCATTGCAGGGGTTCTGGGATGTCGATCGGTGGCAAGGGCTGATGCTCAACCTCTGGCATCAATCCCTCCGTGTCGTCGGTGAAGCAGACGAATCGCAAATTGCCGGTCGTGTTCCGCCGGATCGCCCGATACAGGCGATTCACGAACGGCGCCGGATACCGCGTGCCCCATTTCATGCAGACGACATTCTTGACCATCGAGATCCTCTTATGGCTCGGCGTGCGTGAACAGACCGAGATCTGCGCCGACCGACCAGCCGGACTTTCTCCAATGAGCTGAATTAAGTTCCTTTTCGATGTCGGGGAACCCGTTGACTGTACGATTTGATGGATGCGCCTCGGCATAAGAGAGGATTTCATCCAGGAAGAACCTGCGCCGGATCATGATCGACTGGTTCGACCAGTTGATGTGTCTGGCCGACAATCGAAGCCACCCGCCTGGCATTTTCTCGATCTCGTCGAACACTTTTTCAGGCTCGGTATACACATAGAGCGCGTTGCCGATCAGTTTTTGCGCTTTGCCGGGGCGGAGAAGGCGGCGGATTTGCGCCAACACGGATGGTCGGTAATAGCGCAGGAATTTCCAGCTCGCCTGATCGCGATAGCCCGGATGGATGCGATGTCGAAACCGGAACACATCCACTTCGCCGCGATCCAGTGCTTGCCGTGCCACCTCTATCTGCCGTTTTGCCTCTCTTGCGCTTTCGATCAGCGGCAAGTCATTCTCCAGCAGTAAGACAATGTCAGATGTCAGCCCTTCGGCGAGCATTTTGAACCCGCCCAGGATCCCTGAATTTTCTTTCGATCCGATCACGGGAAGCCCGAATGATTCAGCCAGCGCGCGGCCCTCATCGTCCAGTCCATTGAACGCAACCACGGTTTCGTCGGCAAGGTCGAACAGACCGGCATCGCGATAGGTCTCCAGCGCCGCACGGAACGTGTCATAGCGTTTGTAGCACAACATTCCGATGCCGAGATTGGGGCGCGTCTGGTCTGTCACGATCAAGTTCCCTTTCCTGCCGCGTGGGGCGCTTCATCCTCGAATAGCTCGAAACCGATTTGGTTGGAAACAGAAGCCAACAGTCTTTGTGTCGCGTATCACTGCAATTGGAAGAATTTTCGTCATCCGATCGGCCGGCGCACTCGTAGAACGTGTAAGACCGAGCCAATCAGGAGCGCCATTCTCGTGAGCCAAGCCCCCGCCATCATGTGGTTTCGCCGCGACTTGCGCCTGCGCGACAACCCGGCGCTCGATGCGGCGCTCAGAACGAGCGACGGACGCATCGTCTGTGTGTATATCCGCGAAACCGATCCGACTTGGCGCGCGATGGGTGAGGCTTCGCAGTGGTGGCTCGACAAATCACTGCGGGCTCTGAGCGCTGATCTTGAGGCGCTGGGCAGCCAACTCGTTCTACGGACGGGCTCTGCAGGGCAAGTGATTGACGCCCTTCTCAAGGAAACAGGTGCTCAATCGGTATTCTGGAACAGGCGTTATGATCGTCCGGGGCGCGAAATAGATGGCGCGCTCAAATCGGCGTTACTCGCGCAATATATCTCGGTCACAAGTTTCAATGGATCGCTCCTGACCGAGCCGTGGACCCAGGTCACGGGGGCTGGCGGCTATTACAAGGTCTACTCGCCCTACTGGCGCGCCGTTCAGGCTAATTATGTTTGTCCGCCATCAATCGATGCGCCGTTATCATTGCTCCCGGTGAAAGCCGAGACTGAAGCACTCGAGGATTGGCAACTTCATCCACACGCCCCGGATTGGTCGGCTGGATTCGACGCCATCTGGACGCCGGGAGAATCGAACGCTCGGGATCGTCTGTTCGCCTTTCTTGACGGTCCAGTAGAGATCTATGGCGATGATCGCGATCGGCCTGATCTCGAATTTGGCACGTCTGGTTTATCGCCACATCTTGCATTTGGCGAAATCAGTCCGGCACAAGTCTGGCGCGCCACGCAAAATCGGATCGATGCCAACCAGGTCGATGAGGGCCATGCCCGCAAATTCCTTTCCGAAGTGGCCTGGCGCGACTTCGCCTATGTCCTGCTGTTCCACAATCCGGACCTCGCCGAAGAAAATTACAAACCCGATTTTGATCTGATGCCGTGGCAAGACGATGCCGACCTGCTCCGGGCCTGGCAGACGGGACAAACCGGTTATCCGATCGTCGATGCCGGTATGCGCCAGCTCTGGACGACGGGTTGGATGCACAATCGTGTGCGAATGATTGTCGCGAGTTTCCTTACCAAGCATCTGCTGATCGACTGGCGACGCGGGGAAGACTGGTTCTGGGATACACTGGTCGACGCCGACCCCGCTTCCAACAGCGCGAGTTGGCAATGGGTTGCGGGCTCTGGTGCAGACGCCGCACCCTATTTCCGGATCTTCAACCCGATCACTCAAGGCGAGAAATTCGATCAGACGGGTAACTATGTCCGGAAATGGTGCCCTGAACTCGCCCGCCTGCCGCGAAAGTATCTTTTCTGCCCCTGGAAAGCTGGGCCGCTGATCCTGCGTGAGGCGGGCATCACGCTCGGGGAAACCTATCCCAACCCGATTGTGGATCACAAAACCGGACGCGCACGTGCGCTCGCCGCCTATGACATTTTAAAAGAAAGACGAGACGCAGCATGAAACGGATCGCCATTATCGGGTCGGGTATTTCCGGCCTCGGGGCCGCCTATGCCTTGAAAGATACCGCCAACATTACCGTCTACGAGGCCAATGGCCGAGCTGGCGGTCACGCGCACACGATGGATGTCGATTATGACGGAACGCAAATCGCGGTGGATGTTGGCTTTATCGTCTACAATGCGCTGAACTATCCAAACCTGATTGGCTTTTTCGAAGCGCTCGGCGTGGCGACCGAAGCGAGCGATATGAGTTTCGCCGTTTCCAACCCGCATGGTTATGAATGGGCCTCGACCTTGAACGGCATCTTTGCTCAGCGGCGAAATTTCTTTCGGCCGAGATTCCACAAATTTTGGCGCACCATTCTCAAATTCAATGACCTCGCCCGCGCCGAGCTCGAGGCCGGCAAGATAGACGATATCTCCTTAGGGTTCTGGCTCGATAAACATGGCTTCGATCAGGATTTCCTGGACAATTACATCTTGCCGATGGGCGGTGCCATCTGGTCAACACCTGAAGCGGAAATGCTCGACTATCCGGCGCGTAGCTTCTTTCAGTTCTTCGAAAATCACCGCCTGATGCACAAGGAACGGCCTCGCTGGCGAACAGTTTCCGGCGGCTCTCGGAAATATGTAGAGACAGTCGCTGCTCAGCTCGGTGAGCGCCTTCGGCTCAACACGCCGGTTCAATCTGTAGCGCCATTCGGGGAAAAGCTTCGCGTCGTTCTCGGTGATGGATGCACTGAACTCTATGACGATGTCATTCTCGCGACCCACGCGGATACGACCCGTGCGCTGCTGGACGATGGATACGAGAGTCAACGCTTCCTGCTTGGCTCGACCCGGTATCGCCCAAATACAATCTACTTGCATCGCGATCCGAGCCTGATGCCCAGACGCAAGGCGGCCTGGGCGAGCTGGAATGTGATCAAGCAAGACACGCCGGAAATGTGCCTCACCTATTGGATGAACCGCTTGCAGAACTTGCCAGACAAGCATCCTCTATTTGTCACGCTCAATCCGCAAACCCCTCCCGCGAACCATCTTACCTTCGCGACGATGGAGAAAGCACACCCACAGTTTGATGGCCCCGCCGAAGCGGCCGTTCGGGAATTGAAACGCATTCAGGGCACTGACGGCATCTGGCTCGCCGGCGCATGGATGGGCAGCGGTTTTCACGAGGATGGCCTGAAGTCCGGGCTTGCCTGCGCTTTGTCGCTTGGCGGGCGAGTCCCGTGGCAAGTGGAAGGGGTTGACCTCGTGACGAAGATGACGCGTGCGTCAGAAAGTGATAAAGTCGCGCTTGGAGCCATTCAATCGTGAAGGAAAACACTGCCCTACGCCTGTGGAGAGGTCATACTGTCCACCAAAGATCGATCCCGTTCAGCCATCGGTTCAAATACGGGCTGGCATTGATTGATATCGATATCGATCGCCTGGATGACGCGGATCAGCATTGCGCCCTGTTCAGCGTCGAGCGCAGCAACCTCTTTTCCTTTGATCGCAAAGACCATGGTGATCGGGAAAAAACCGATCTCCGGGTCTGGGCGGAGCATCAATTCGAACATGCGGGTGTAGACCTGGATGGCGGCCCGATCCGGCTTATCACGTTTCCACGGCATGCATTCTTCAAGTTTGCGCCGATATCCTTGTGGATGGGCCTCGACCCGGCGGGGACGCTGAAAGGCATTCTCTATGAGGTCAATAACACGTTCGGCCAAACCCATGTCTACGCCGCCGCAACGCCGGACGGGACGCGGCATCAACATTCCGCTGACAAGGTGTTCCATGTCTCACCCTTCTTTGACGTGTCGGGCGCTTATCAGTTCACGTTGCGCTGGAGCGACGCGGATCTTCGCCTGATCGTCACGACGCAAAAAGACGGTGCGCAGACGCATATGGCGACCATTACCGCCAAGGCGCAGCCGGCCACGTCAACCAACTTCCTCGCCCTCGCCTTGACCAAGCCTTTCTCCACGATCGCTGTGACTTTCGGCATCCACTGGCAGGCGCTGAAACTCTGGCTCAAGGGCGCGAAATTTCATTCAAAACCAAAACAGTCTCCCGTGCGTACAACGATAGCAAAACCAAAAAAGACTGTCTCAGAGACAGCCCCACGTCTGGAGAGAACCGCATGAGCTTCACCACACTCGACCACGCCCTGGAAGATCAATCCAACCATGTTCTCGCCTCGCCCGAGTCCTTGCGACAACTGTCCGGCGTTCCAGCAGGGTTTCGCCTCGCAGGAATGATGCTGCTGCGCGCCAAGCGCGGCACGATCCGTTTCGATCTTCCAGATGGACGGCGCGTCCTGTTTGATCATGGTCAGAAGGGGCCAAATGCCGTCGTCGAAGTACATAGTTTTGATTTCGCCAAACGTGCGATAGCCGGCGGAGATATCGGATTTGCTGAAAGCTATATGGATCAGGAATGGTCGACGCCTGATCTGACGTCAGTGCTGGAATTCTTTTCCGCGAATTTCGAAGCAGCCGGCCAGCTCGCCGTGGGCGGCATGATGGTCCGGATCAGCAATATGGTTCGCCACGTCTTCAATCGAAATTCCAAGGCCGGCTCGAAAAGAAACATTGAAGCGCATTACGACCTTGGCAATGAGTTTTATGGGCTCTGGCTTGATCGGTCCATGACCTATTCCTCTGCGCTGTACTCAGTTCCGAGCGCGACTCTGGAGCAGGCTCAGGAGGCGAAGTATGCGCGGATCGCCGATGAGCTGAACCTCTGCGAAGGGAAGTCCGTCCTCGAGATTGGCTGCGGCTGGGGCGGTTTCGCCGAATATGCTGCCAAGCATCGCGGCGCCAATGTCACATGTCTGACCATCTCGCCATCGCAGCGCGAATGGGCACTGCAACGTATGCAGCGCGAAGGCCTCGGAGAGAAAGTCGATATCCGGCTGGAGGACTATCGTGACCATCACGGCAAGTATGATGGCATCGCCTCAATCGAAATGTTCGAGGCCGTCGGCGAGAGCTACTGGCCGAGCTATTTTGCGAAAGTGGCTGAATGCCTGACCCAAGGCGCGAAGGCCGCGCTGCAGATCATTACCATCGATGACCAACTGTTCCCACGCTATCGCAAGCGCGCTGATTTCATTCAGCGCTACATTTTTCCAGGTGGCATGCTGCCAAGCGAACTCGCCTTGCGTGAGCAGGTCATGACCGCCGGCTTACGGATTGAAAACACGCACTATTTCGGTCGCGACTATGCCAGAACCTTACGGCTCTGGGCGAAAGCGTTCCAAGAAAAGTGGGGACAGATCGAACCGTTGGGCTTCGACGAACGATTCCGCCGGATGTGGCGCTTCTACTTGAGCTATTGCGAAGCCGGCTTCGATAATGGCCGCATCAATGTCGGTCACTTTACTCTGAACAAATTCTAGAGGCGGAGCGGCCTAGTACAGAGCGTTGAGCACGTATTCGATGCTCTGGCCACGCACGTCAAAAGCGAGCTTCACCCAGCGCGATTGCTGATCGTACCAAAGATCCACCGTGAGGTCTGACGTCAATCTATAGTGGGTTGCGTCGACCTGTTGGTCACCAACTGTAACCGTATCATCGCCGATAATTTCGACCTCAATGTCGAGGACTTCTCCGGTCTCGGTCGACAGCATCTGGTTTTGATAGACCTGCAAACGATTCCAGTGGCTCGACGGGATTGTGCCCAGCGGCAATGCGCCTTCAAACTTGCTGCCGTCAACAATCAGATTGTCATCGTCTCGCGCCGCCAAAACCTTGCCTTTGCGGCCATCATTATTCGATTTCCCGTTCAGCGCGACGAGTTGGCCATCGACCCACTCCTCGACGCTGTCCAGGCGATACTTGAACGCTGTGATCGGACCAATTCGAACCTGCAGATCGACATCCGTGGTCACCTGTAGCGCGCCGCCCGCCTCACGTTCGAATGTCAGGACGTGGCGCCCGAATGGTTTGCCTTTGCGCAAGACCGTGAAATCGATCACGGCGCCATCGGTCGCCGCCCAGGGTGTCGGCAGCGATGTTTGGGTTGCAATCTCGTCCGCTTGAACACTCGCACTCATCAGCGCCGCAGCGGCACCCACACAAATCACTTTCAGCATCAGCTAAACCTCCAGAACGGGAGTGGCTCTTGCGCCACGAAACAAATACACATCTCCTCGCCATGCGCGGCAGGCCGGTGGCGTATGCCGGGACGCCCGAGCACCAGATCGCCGCGGGAATAGATCCCGTGGCCGTCCTCGAACTGGCCTTTAAGGACAACGGTTGCCTCTAATGCGGAATGGCTGTGCGCAGGCGCCGACTGGCCGGGATCAAGACGCATCAATTTGCCTTTTCCGCGACCGCGCTTGGCATAGTGAACGCCGGTCAATCCGCGCTTCCATGGCACCGTCGAAAACTCACTATGTGCCAGTTCCAGGGCGTCAGGAATGAAAATTCGATCTGCGTCGCCCGATTCGGTGTCGGAACCGCACAGAACGCAACGCGCTGCATCCCACACATCCGAGACGCTAAGTCCTTGTTCCGACAGCAAAATGTGCAGCTCCGCAGCGAGCGCCATGTCGGAAGACAAGGCCCCGCCAGCATGATCCATCATGAACGCATGATAAGTATCAGAATTCATTCAGCAAAACTCACGTTATTGTTCTATGGATTTTTACGCAGCGCAGCCCCAACTGGATCACCAGATCACAGTTGAATTACAGCGCCGCGCAGCCTAGCGTGGCCGTGAATAGAAAAGGCTTCTCATGACCATTGCGAATTCCGTCCTGGACCTGATTGGAAACACACCGCTCCTGCGGTTGAACAAACTGTCTGAAGAGACCGGATGCGAGATCCTCGGCAAATGCGAGTTTCTGAACCCGGGGCAATCGGTCAAAGACCGCCCGGCTCTCGGAATGGTTCGCGACGCCGAAGCCTCCGGCCGCCTGAAACCAGGCGGTACGATTGTCGAAGGGACGGCTGGCAATACAGGCATCGGCCTCGCTATGGTCGGCGCCGCGCTTGGTTATGAAGTCGTCATCGTCATGCCGCGCACGCAGTCGAAGGAAAAGAAAGACGCAGTTCGCAATCTCGGCGCCAAACTCGTTGAGGTCGACGCGGTCCCCTACTCCAACCCGAATCATTATGCGCGTTATTCCGGCCGCCTCGCCGAGGAGTTGAACGAGAGCAATCCGAACGGTGCGATCTGGGCCAATCAGTTCGACAACCAGGCCAACCGAAAAGCTCACTTCGAAACAATGGGCCCGGAAATCTGGGATCAGACGGGCGGCAAAGTCGACGGCTTCATCTGTGCCGTCGGATCAGGTGGCACCCTGGCCGGTACGGCCATGTCCTTGCGTGCCAAGTCTGGCGACAAGGTCAAAATCGGGATTGCCGATCCTGGCGGCGCTGCACTGTACGAATACTACAAGAATGGCGAGCTAAAATCCGAAGGCACGTCGATGACCGAAGGCATCGGCCAGGGCCGCATCACGGGCAATCTGGAAGACCTCACGGTCGATTATGCCTACCGCATTCACGACGCTGATGCGTTGAACATCCTTTACGACCTGATCCAGAATGAAGGCCTGTGCCTCGGCGGGTCTGCGGGTATCAATCTCGCCGGCGCCGTCCGCATGGCGAAAGACATGGGACCCGGGCACACGATCGTGACCATCCTGTGTGATTACGGCAATCGCTATCAGGACAAAATCTTTAATCCGGAATTCCTTCGGTCCAAGGACTTGCCGGTCCCGCCATGGATGGACGCGTAGATCATGGAATCGGGAGATCCTCTGGTCTCGGCCGAATGGCTGAAGCAGCAATTCCGCACGCCGGACCTGAAAGTCGTCGACGCCACATGGGTCCCGCCTTTCCTGACTGGGCGCGACACCGGACGCCAATGCTATGACAAGGCGCACATTCCGGGCGCCGTCTATTTCGATATTGACGATATTGCCGATCAGGAGAGTGGGCTCAGCCATATGCTGCCGGACCCGATCCTGTTCAGTTCTCGGGTACGCAAGCTCGGGCTCGGCGACGGCCATAGGATCGTCGTATATGACAGCAATGGCTTTTTCGCATCGGCGCGAGTCTGGTGGATGTTTCGCGCCATGGGGCATCGGGATGTCAAAGTGCTCGATGGTGGCCTCAAGGCCTGGGAAGCGATTGAGGGTGAGATCGAAGACCTGCCCCCTATGCCGCCCGAACGACACTACACTGCCCGCAAACGCGCCGACCTTGTTCGCGACATGCCTCAAATGCGTCGGCACGTTGAGGCCGCGGATGTAAAAATCCTCGATGCGCGGGACAGCGGCCGCTTTGACGGCACCGCTCCGGAACCAAGAGAGGGCCTGCCATCCGGACATATTCCCGGAAGCGTCTGCGTACCTGCATCGTCCTTGATGACGGCAGACGGCCTGATGAAACCTGAGAGTGACCTGGCGGACATGCTGGCCGACTACGCATCCGGCCCGGTGATTACGACCTGCGGGTCCGGCGTCTCTGCCGCCGTCATCGCCCTCGCGCTTGCCCGCATCGGCAATTATGATGCTGCGGTCTATGATGGCTCATGGAGCGAATGGGCCGATGATAATGACAACCCGATCGCGACCGCCTCATGAAGGACGAAACCAAGATCATCCATACCCGCTCAGGGCGAGGCCCCGTGGAGACGGTAAATCCGCCCGTGGAACGTGGCTCAACTGTCCTGCTGCCGACACGAGAAATCCTGTACGGCGATGGCAAGGTCTATGGCCGCATGGGTCTGACGGTTCAGCGCGAACTCGAAGCCGCGCTGTGCATTCTTGAAAATGCCGAGCATTGCCGCCTGACAGCGAACGGGTTGCAATCGATCGCTCTGGCACTCGGCGCGCTGCTGAAAAGCGGCGACCATATTCTCGTGTCCGACAGCATTTACGGCCCGTCCCGCCGTTACTGCACACGCCGTTTGTCTGCCATGGGTATCCAGGCGACTCGGTTCAATCCACTTGTGGGCGCCGACATCGAAGCGCTCATTCAGGACAATACCAAAGCGATCCTGCTCGAATCTCCAGGCTCGCTTACCTTCGACATCATGGACACGCCAGCGATCACCAAAGTGGCCAAGGCCAACAAGCTGGTCACGCTGTTCGACAATACCTGGGGCGTCGGCGCCTTGCACAAACCGCTGGACCTCGGGGTCGATGTCGTCATGCAGGCCCTGACCAAATACCCGGTTGGACATGCGGATGCGATGGGTGGCGCGGTGCTCACCAATTCGGCGCGGCTCGCGAACCAGATTGCCATGTGCAGCGAGGATTGGGGAATCTCACTCGGGCCGGATGACGCCTATCTCGCCCTGCGAGGATTGCGCAGCCTCAGCACGCGCCTGAAGCAACATGAAGCCGCGGGATACGAAGTTGCAAAATGGCTTGAAGCGCGACCCGAGGTGCACACCGTGCTGCACCCTGGCCTGCCCAGCCACCCGGAGCACGACCTTTGGAAACGAGACTTTTCCGGCGCCAATGGCTTGTTCGCCTTCATTCTGAACGACACGCCTGTTGAAGCGCTTGATCGCTTTCTGGAAGCGATGAAACTGTTCGGCATGGGCTTTTCCTGGGGTGGCTTCGAGAGCCTGCTCATTCCATGCGATGATCAGCTTGATCGCATTGATGGCGACCGCATCCATGACCGGCCTGGTCCGCTCATTCGTGTGCATGTCGGGTTGGAAGATCCAAGCGATCTGATCGCAGATCTGGAACAGGCGTTCGCCGCAATGGGCGGCTAGCGCCCGGGCCCACGCACCTGTCCCTGGTGCAGGGCACAGATCAGCGTGAACAGACGCCGGGATGTGTCGAAATCAACCTTCACCTTGCCTTCAAGGCGCTCGGCGACGAGGTCGGAACCTTCATTGTGAATACCGCGGCGGGCCATATCGATGGCCTCGATCTGATGCGGACTGGAGCTGCGGATCGCGTCATAATAGCTCTCACAAATCATGAAATAGTCGCGGATCACGCCCCGAAACGGCGTCATGGACAGCAGGAATGTGTGAACCGGATCGCCGCCCTCTGTGCCAATCTCGAAAACCAGCTTGCGTTCCTGCATCAACAGTTTCAGCGCGTACGGCCCGGCATCCTTGCCTTCGACCTCGAAACTGTTTTCTTCGAGCAGATCGAAAATAGCGACACGGCGCTCATGCTCCGCATCCGGACCGGACGCTGCGAGCGTGTCCTCATCAATATCCACACTGACCAGGCGATGTTCGGCCATTCTCTCTACGCGCTCTATCCCTTATTCGTCCGGATCGAGACCGATCGCGCGTGCGCGGGCAGGCCTTCTGCCTCAGCGAGGCGCAAAGCTGCCGGCGCCAGAGCGGCGAATCCCTCCGGGCCCGCCTTTTGTACACTCATTCGTTTTAGAAAGTCATACAAACCGAGCCCCGAACTGAAACGGGCGGCCCGACTGGTCGGCAAGACGTGGTTGGACCCGGTGACATAGTCGCCAAGCGCTTCCGGCGTGTGATGGCCCAGGAAGACCGCACCCGCATGCTTGATGCTGGGCAAGAGCGCTTCCGGATCGGCAATGGCCAGTTCCAGGTGCTCGGCGGCAATCTGGTTCGCCACGTTCGCAGCAGCGGCGAGATCGTCGACCAGAATAAACGCGCCATGCGTATCCCAGGCAATTCGCGCACGTGCTTCCGTGGCGAGCGAATTCAACTGGTCTTCCACAGCTTTATCCACAGAACTGACCACAGCTTCGCTGGTCGAAATCAGGATAGATTGAGAGCTCGCATCATGTTCCGACTGGCTAAGCAAATCCGCCGCGATCCAATCCGGATTCGCAGTTTCATCCGCAATTACAAGGATTTCAGATGGGCCCGCGATCGTGTCGATCCCGACTTGCCCGAACACTTGCCGCTTGGCTTCGGCAACATAGGTATTGCCTGGCCCGACAATCTTATCCACAGGCTTCAGGCGTCCAGCACCAAAAGCGAGCCCAGCCACGGCCTGGGCGCCGCCAATCGGATAATATTCGTCCACGCCGGCTTTCAATGCGGCATAAGCCACGGCTGGCGCCAACTGCCCTTTTGGAGCTGGCGCAACCATGGCGACGCGCTCGACGCCGGCAATCTTCGCTGGCACGGCGTTCATCAGAACCGAACTCGGATAAGAAGCGAGCCCGCCCGGGACATAGACGCCAACACTGTCGAGCGCCGTCCAGCGCCATCCGAGTTGAACCCCCGCCTCGTCGGTGAACTGGTGATCTGCCGGGCGTTGTTTCTCATGGTATGCGGCAATCCGCTCGGCCGCGAAATCGACCGCCTCTTTCAGGCCCTCGGGACAGGCATGCGCGAGCCGGTGCAGATCGACATTGTCTGATTGCAGAGTCGTCGGATCGAGCACCAGTTCATCAAACTTTGCCGTGTAGCGCGCCACGGCTTCACCACCATTGCCGCGCACATCAGCGATGACATCGCGAACGGTTTCCGCGACATCCTCCACCGCACCGCGCGGTTCGGCCAGGAAAGCAGCAAAGTCGTCGTCGAAGCCCCGTTTGCGAGCATCAAATGTGCGGGCCATCTCTAACGTCGTTTCTTGTCATGATCTGGGCGGTGCCGGGTCGTCCATTCATAAGCGCTGTCGAGCAAAGTGATGTCCATCGCCTCAACTTCAAGGGCGAGTTCGCCATCGCCCGCAAACAAGATCGAGACCTTTCCGCCTGGTGGCTCGTCCGCCGGATCGAAGGATAGTGATAGAAGGGAATAGACCATGTCCGGATCAGCTTTGCTGACGGCTCGCGTCTTGACGCTCAGCACGCCATCAATCGCCAGGATCGCGCGAACACGGCCTTGCGGCCCGCGTTTGCTCTTGGCGTCTTCCCATTGGAAGCGATTGACCTCCAGGGTCAGGCGCCGTCGTTTGCGGTCGAACTTGATGTTCTCCGCTTTTAATACCGCATCCTGGACCGCAGAGGAGATCACCTCCAGGTCGCTCGCATCTTCTGCGATCAGTCTTAGTGCCCTGCCCTCAGTCATGTGAGACGCTATTCTCCATCCACGCGCTGAATATCAGCGCCGCAACCACTCAGCTTCTCTTCCAACCGTTCAAAGCCTCTGTCCAGATGGTAGATTCGATTCACTTGCGTTTCTCCCTCTGCCGCCAGAGCAGCGATCACCAGAGAAACCGATGCCCGCAAGTCCGTCGCCATCACCGGCGCACCGCGCAATTGCTTGACGCCTTTGACGATCGCTTCCTGGCCGCGGACCTGAATATCGGCACCGAGACGTGACAGTTCCGGCGCGTGCATGAAGCGGTTCTCGAAGATGTTTTCGCGAATCACGCTGGTGCCGTCGGCAATCGACATCAGCGCCATGAATTGCGCCTGCAGGTCTGTCGGGAAGCCCGGGTGCGGCTGCGTGTTCACATCAACTGCCTTAAGGTCCGAGCCATGTCGCTTCACGCGTATCGTGGACGCATCTGCATCCGCATCAACCGTCACGCCAGAGCGCTGCATGGCATCAATCATCGCGCCAAGTGCGCCGACTGGCGCGCCTTCGAGTGTGACATCGCCGCCCGCTGCAGCGGCTGCCATGGCATAGGTACCCGCTTCAATCCGGTCGGCCATGACCGCATGCGTAGCGCCGCTCAGGGCCTCAACACCTTCAATCGTGACCGTCGCTGTGCCCGCACCGGAAATCCGCGCGCCCATCGTGTTAAGGCAGTCGGCGAGGTCCGCGATCTCAGGCTCACGCGCTGCGTTTTCGAGCACAGTCGTGCCCTTGGCCAGGGTCGCCGCGAGCATGGCATGCTCCGTCGCTCCGACGGAGACGAACGGGAACACGATCTTGGCGCCTTTCAGGCCGTGAATGGCGGCGGCTTTGACATAGCCGGCCTCGACCTTGAGATCGGCGCCCATGGCTTCCAGGGCCTGCAAGTGCAGATCCACTGGGCGCGCGCCAATCGCGCAGCCGCCCGGCAAGGACACAGTCGCGTGCCCTTCACGCGCGAGCATTGGGCCGAGTACGTTAAAGCTCGCCCGCATCTTCCGCACCTGGTCATAAGGCGCGATGGTCGAGGTCAGCTCCGCAGCGTTCAGGCGGCACTCGCTGTCACCCTTGGGCCAGTAGACCTCGACGCCGAGGCTCGCCAGCAACTGGCTCAGGAACCGCGTATCAGCAAGGTTTGGCATATTGGTCAGAGTCAGCGGCTCACGTGTCAGCAAGCAGGCTGCCATCAGTTTCAGCGCCGAATTCTTGGCGCCAGAGATCGGGATCGTGCCGTTAAGCGTGCGCCCGCCCGTGATTTTCAAACTATCCATGATGTGCAGCTATAGCGCCGCACACGGCGAACGAAAGGCGCAATTGCGGCGCATCCGGAGAGAAGCAAGGCGGGGATTTGACGTTTTATCGAATAACGATATATTCGCGTGCATGACTTCAAGATTCGATCGATTCGAGGCTGGCGATGTGGTCGCAATTCCATTTGGGATAGGCCTCTCCCATTATGGCCTGGTCACGTCACGCGGCACGGTGATCTCCAATTCCAGCAAGCATGGCGGCGTGGTCGAACAAAGCCTGGCCGAGTTTTCCAATGGTCGCCGCATCCGCCTGTGTGAAAGCACCGACGCGCTCGACGCCGTCGTCGCCGAATCACGCGCCCGCCGGGCCAAGGGCGCCTCTTACAGCCTGACCGAAGCCAATTGCGCGCATTTCACCCGCTGGTCGCGGCGCCAGCGCCCGACCAAAGTCCAGATTGCCGCGGCCACCGTCAGCGCCTTTGCCGACATGCTGTTCGGACCGAAGCGCCGCTACTAGGCCTTCAAGACCTGGGTTTTTCCGGTTGAGGCGCTTCCACAGGCTTGCGCGCCGCCGCCTTGCGCCGCCGCAAATTGTCCCGCAAGGCGGCTTTCAGCCGGGCCTCGCGCTCAGGTGTTTTGGTTTTGTCAGCCATGATTGCAGTCCAAGTCCAGAAACCATCTTTTCATCTGCGCCAGTGTAGGCTAATCCCCGGCAACACAAAAGGCCGCGGTAGCTCAGTGGTAGAGCGCATCATTGGTAATGATGAGGTCGGGAGTTCAATTCTCCCTCGCGGCACCACTCCACTTTACAGATAGTCTTGTAATTTTGATCGGATTGAACTGGTCCGAAATCCCTTCGTCTGCTTTGGATTTCCAGGAATGTTCAGACGGCAAGCCCAGCCCCGTTTGACCAAACCCGACCATCCCGGCATTGTCCCAGACGCAAGTCATTTAAGTCTCGAAAGAAACCCAAATGCTGTCAGCGCTGCGTGCCTGGATTGATGGATTGCCGTTTGGGCATTCGCTCATTCTGCCGATCTGGGATGCCATTTATCGTCTGTCGCAACCGGATGTCAGGATCATCACCGGCGGGATTGCGTTCTATGCGCTATTTTCGATCTTTCCGCTGATTTATCTGACGACGACGCTGGTCTTCGCGCTTTTGCCGGCCGAGGTATCCGGGCAATTGGCCGAAGCGATTAATCGCATCATGGCGTCGAATGTCGTGCCGCTGAATGCCACAGACATGAATGAAGTCGCGGCGCTGGCGCCAAAGAATATCACGCTGACCGTCGGTCTTGCCCTGGTGCTGGTCATCTGGGCCGCCATGGCCGGGACGAAGGCGATGATTAGCGGCATCCGGATGATTGCCGTGTCGACGCGACCGTCGGGGATCCTGCGCTATCAGGGCATCGCTTTCGTGCTCGCCACCAGTCTGATCCTGCTGGTCTGGGCGCTCGGGGCGTCGCAGATCATCCTGACCATTGTCCGCAATCAGGAAGGCGGTGTTGCGTCGGAATTTGCCGCCGAGATCGCCACTATAGCCGGGACCATCTGGCTGACAAAGTGGATCGCGGTGTTTGCGGTCTTCTACCTCATTCTCGCGGTTTCGCTGAACGGGCGGGTGTCGAAAGGCTGGCCGATGATTGGGGGCGCAGCGTGCAGCGCAATCGCCTGGCTGACGGTCACCTATCTGTTCCAGCTTTACCTGAAATATTCGGTGCTCGGCACGCTCTATGGCGCGCTGGCATCGGTGATTGTCGGCTTCATCTGGCTCGCGCTTTCCGTGAACACGCTGCTCCTCGGCGCTGCGCTCGCCACCCAATGGGACGCCGCCGCGCGCCTGAAAAGCGGGCCCTTGCGCTTCGCTGACGATCAGGACACGCAAGCGGACTAGCGCGCGGACGGCTTGCCCCGGCGGCACGCTCTCAGGCCCCTTTTATCCGGCATTCCTTGGCTTTACGATGGTCGCTAACTCAGCGAGGAATCTGATATGTCCGCTTTTGAAAATGTCGTTATTTGTGAGCCTTTGCGAACCCCGGTCGGGGCTTTTGGCGGGGCGTTCAAGACGGTCCCGGTGCACGAGCTGGCGACCCAGACCGTCTCGGCCCTGATGGCCAGGACAGGCCTGCCGGGCGAGGCCGTCGACGATGTCATCTTCGCCAATTGCTACCCGACCATGGACGCCCCTGCCCTCGGACGGGTGGTGGCGCTCGATGCCGGCTTGCCGGTGACCGCCGGCGGCATGCAGATTGACCGGCGATGCGGCTCCGGCCTGCAAGCGGTCATCAACGCCGCCATGACTGTGGCCACCGGCGGGGCGGACCTGATCATTGCCGGCGGCGCTGAAAGCATGAGCCGGGCGCCGTTTTACTCAAACGAAATCCGCTGGGGCGTTAAGGCGCCGAATATCAGCCTTGAGGATGGCTTGACCAAAGGCCGAGTAACCGCAGGTGGACAGCACTATCCTATCGTCGGCGGAATGATTGAAACCGCTGAAAACCTGCGCAAGGAATATCAGATCAGCCGCCAGGAACAGGACGAACTCGCTGCGCGTTCACAGGCGCGGGCCAGTGCGGCGATCGAAAGTGGTCGGTTCGACGATGAGATCGTCCCGGTGACGGTCAGGGCGCGCAAGGGCGACATCATTGTCGACACGGATGAACACCCGCGCCCCGGGACGACGGTCGAGAAGCTCGCCACGCTGCGTCCGGTCCTGTCCAAATCAGACCCTGAGGCCACGGTCACTGCTGGCAATGCCTCCGGTCAGAATGATGGCGCTGCGGCCTGTATCATTGCCTCTCGCGAAGCGGCCGAGAAACATGGACTCAAACCGATGGGGCGCATGGTTAGCTGGGCGCTGGCCGGTGTGCGGCCTGAAGTCATGGGGATTGGCCCCGTTGCATCGTCAAACAAGGCCCTGGAGCAGGCTGGCCTGACCGTAAAGGACCTGGACCTGATCGAGTTGAACGAAGCCTTCGCCGCGCAGGTGCTGGCCTGCACAAAGGCGCTCGGTCTCAGCGATGCCGATCACGAACGGATCAATGTCAACGGCTCCGGCATCTCGCTCGGACATCCGGTCGGCGCAACCGGCGTGCGCATCCTGACGACCTTGCTACATGAAATGAAGCACCGCGATGCCCGCTATGGCCTGGAAACCATGTGCATTGGCGGCGGTCAGGGCCTGGCCGCTGTGTTCGAGCGCCTTCAATAGGTCGACAGGTGCCGCGGTCATCTCGTCACGAGACGAACGAACTGCCATCCAGATGCAGCATGCGGTGATTGGCAAGCGCGGCCTTGCGATGCCTGGACGCAGCCTGAAAATCCGAATCCGCCATCATCTGCATGAACGCAGAGCGCGACGGGAAGAACATGATGGCCGCGATATGCCAGTCCGCATCTTCTGGACCAATCAGGATCTGATCCACGGCGGCGCTCATCGCGACACGGCCACCCAGCTTATCAATCACCTTCCCTGCAATCGCTCCGTAGCGTTGATAAGCCTCTTCGCCCGAAATATTGGCGGAATCCGTGCCGTGTTCCGGGTCCTCCGGCTGATAATTGGCGGTCTGATTGAATTGAAACAGATTCAAAACCGCAACCGGTTGGTCAGCCGGTAGCGCCATCAGGGTCTGCAATTGAGCCTGCGTCGGTTCAAGATGTTGATGCATGGTCTATGCCTCCGCACTGGGCCTGGATGACACGGATTCGTGCCAGCGTTTCAAATGTGTGAGCCCATCATCGTATGGCACACCAACGAGACCATTGGCGAAATCGAGACTTGCCAACAAAACCGCATCGACGACCGTATAGTCCGGTCCGGCAACGAATTCCGATGTCGCCAATTGGTCGTCGAACAGTTTGTAGCCAAGATGCACCCTTTTGCGATTCTGTTCCGCCGCTTCCGGGATCTGTTTGACCAGACGTGCGGTCAGCGGGTGGCCATGAATCCAGACCATGCCGACAGGCATCATGAAGTTGAGCTCCACTCGGCGTAGCCACATTTCAATGGTCGCCCGTTCCAGAGGCGTGCGCCCGAACAATGGCGGTTCAGGATGCAGCTCTTCAAAATAACGGCAAATCGCGACCGACTCGGAAATGCAGGTGCCATCGTCCAGTTCCAGGACGGGGATGCTGCCAATCGGATTTTTCTCAAGGAATTCCGGCGCTTTCTGCTCGCGCTTCATGAGGTCGACCGTCACCAAGGGGGCATCGATCCCCTTCTCGGCCAGGTAAATGCGTACGCGGCGCGGGTTCGGCCCGGCCGGATAATCGTAGAGTTTCATTTGGTCAGCCTTCCAGCACAATCACACTGCCATTGCGGCCATAATCGCTCTCGCCGCGATGATTTCGGCGCCGATTGGAGAAATACTGATCCTCCATGGAGCACGTGTCGTGCCCGAGATTTTCAACCGCGTTCAGGCCCTCCCGACGCAGAACGGTTTCAACGTAGCCGGTCAGGTCAAAATGCGAGCGGTCGTCGCGGCCGGCCTTGAACAGGCGATCGGTCCATTCATGCTCGCCGACAAATGTATCGCGAAACTCGGGTCCGACTTCATAACTCTCTTGCTGGATGGCCGGGCCAATGGCCGCGGAAATGAGCTCCCGCTCCGCACCGATCTCTTCCATGGCTGCAATCGTCGCTTCGCAGACCCCGCTAAGCGCGCCTTTCCAGCCCGCATGCGCGGCCCCGATAATCTTTGCATTGGCGTCGGCAAACAGCACCGGCACGCAATCTGCGCTGAGAATGCACAGGGCCAGGCCAGGTACGGCCGTCACCATGGCATCGGCTTGCGGGCGGGAATGCCACGGTTCGGTTACGGTAACGGTTTTTGCGGAATGAACCTGGAAACAGGAGAGCAGTTTCTCTGCGCCCATGGCGTCGCGGACCAGGTCGCGATTGTCTCGAATAGCCTGGGCATCATCATCTGACCCCTGACCGATATTCAGGCTTTCATAAAACCCCGTGGAAACGCCGCCCCGGCGGCCGAAAAAGCCGTGGCGTATGCCATCGAGGCCCGACAGGTTTTCAGCGAGTGCATGCGGCGGTGCGGGCATCAGGCCTCCGCCTCCCTGCTGTGACAAACGGCCTGCAACTTGTTTCCGTCGGGATCGCGGACATAAGCGCCGTAATAATTCGGATGATAATGCGGCCGCAATCCGGGCGCGCCCTCATCGCTGCCCCCATTCGCCAACGCCGTAGCATGGAATGCATCTACCACCGCCCGTGATTTCGCCAGAAAAGCAATGTGGGTTCCGTTTCCAACCGTGGCGGGATTTCCGTCGAAAGCTGGGCCAACGAACAGTTTCAATCCGACCGCCTCACCCCAGGCAGCGCCGCCCTCTCGCTCCAGGAAGGGCGGCAGCTCCAGAACGTCCGCAATGGCTTGGTAGAATCGTTTAGCTTTCGGCCAATCATTCGTGCCGACGGTCACATGGCTGAACAACAACTCACCCCTCTGTAGAACTGTCTCGTCGAGATTAGGGTGAGACGCGAATTTGGTCCAGAACTATCGCAACTAACGCGGCGCGCGTTTGGCGAGAATTCGTTGCAATGTCCGGCGGTGCATATTCAGTCGGCGCGCGGTCTCGGAAACATTGTGGCCGCAAAGCTCGTAGACCCGCTGAATATGTTCCCAGCGCACACGATCGGCCGACATTGGGTTTTCCGGAGGCTCAGGCAGGCCGTCACCACTATTCACCAGCGCGCGGACGATGTCTTCGACGTCGGCCGGCTTGGCGAGATAGTCCACAGCGCCGGCCTTCACAGCCGCAACGGCGGTCGCGATGGCGCCGTAACCCGTCAGAATGACCGCACGGGCCTCTGGTCGATAACGGTGCAACACTTCAACCACATCCAGGCCCGAGCCATCCTCAAGGCGCAGGTCCAGGACCGCAAATGCCGGCGGGTTGAGCCGGGCGATATCGCGTGCCTCACTGACCTTGGAGGTTGCCGAAACCAGGAAGCCACGTTGCGTCAGCGCCCGCGAGAGGCGTTGCAAAAACGGGCCATCATCATCGAGCACCAGACAGGTCCGGTCCTCAACATCTTTAAGGCTCTCGTGAAGTTTTACTGTGACGGGAGATTCCATTTCTTGCTCCTTCAGCCTCTAACTTAAGTTATTTTCCGTATTGTCCAAAGGCTGTAATTCAGTCCTAGGCCATACCGCCTGTACAATGGCCCCGTGGCGAGGTGCCGCGCGGTTGCGTGTCGCAATCCGGCCACCGGTCCGTTCAATCAGCGTCTTCGCAATAAAGAAGCCAAGTCCCATATCGCCGCCGCCAAGATGCGCCTCACCACGCTGGGAAACATAAGGTTCGCCAAGCTTTGGCATCACTTCCGAGGCAAAGCCAGGGCCATCATCGCGGATGGTGACGATAAACTGATGTTGGGTCCAATTGGCAGAGACACGCACTTCTGAATCGGCGAAACTCACCGCATTCTCGATAAACGCACCGAGGGCGTGGAGCACCTCCGGGCTGCGACGAATGATCGGGACCTTGGCTTCACCATCTTCCATAGCTTCATAGGTCACGCGGACGGCTACGCCGAGCCCTTTGTGCGGCGCGGCGGCCTCTTCGACCAGAGCGCTCATCGGCATGCGGGCATGAACCATGTCATCGGCTTCGCGGGCGCGGCCCAGACGTTGCAGAATATCCCGGCAACGTTCGGCCTGCTCGGCCAGCAAGGTCGCATCCTCGAAGTGCGGACTGTCATCCGGCAGCATGGTCTGCAACTCTTTCGACACGAGGTGAATGGTCGCCAGGGGTGTCCCGAGCTCATGTGCCGTCATTGCCGACATGGCGCCAAGGGCCGACAAGCGCTGCTCGCGTGACATCACAACAGCGGCGGCGTCCAGCGCCCGAACCATTTTGGCTTCATCCTCATTCACCCGCTGTGCCGACAAGGCGAAGAAAATAATGCCGATACAAAGCGCTGCGAAATGTCCGCCTTCAAACAAGGGCGGCAAGGTCAGTGCAGTGTCACCCTGCCACGGCAAGTCATAGGCAAAGAATGGCATCAAACCCGCCAGCGCGATCGCGAAGACGGAAATCATAGCTGTATATCTCCCACGCAAGCTGGAAGCAGCAACAGTGACCGGCGCAATCAGGAAGAGCAGGAACGGGTTCGACAACCCGCCCGTCAGACTAATCAGGAGTGCCAGCTGGAGCACATCAAAAGCCAGCTGCATCGCCGCTTCCCACCCGCGCAGCAATTGCGGGCCAACAGCAGCAAATGACAGGAACACGTTCAACCAGGCAGAGGCCGCGATAACGGCCAGGCACATGGCCAGCGGCAATTCGAACTCCAAGCCAAAATAGACAAACAGAACCGCAAATGTCTGACCCGCAACTGCCAGCCAGCGCAGGGTCATCAATGTCCCAAGCCGTGTCCGGCCCTGGGCAGCGCCGACATTGCTGAGGCCTTCAGGCAGAAGGCTTATCAGGCCTTCATCCATCCCGGCGCGTGAGTCATTCAGGTCTTCCAATTCCGCTCTCCTGCTGCGGCAACAGGGCCCCTTATCATACTCTGAGATCGTGCGCATATCGCGAGGATGAAACTCGTTCAATCTCTCTCTGTCAGCCTCGCAGGCCTCGCACTCGCCGCCTGCGGCCAATCATCGACCAATCCCAGCGCTGGCGGCGCTCAGGCCGGGTGCATGACACGGGCCTATGATACGATCGGCGGACCGATCAGCCTGGTCTCCCATACCGGCGAACGGGTGACCGAAGAAAACTTCAAAGGCGCCCCGACGCTGGTCTATTTCGGCTTCACCTATTGCCCGGATTTTTGTCCTTCGACACTGATTGCGCTCAAGAATGCGTATGCGCGACTGCCAGACGGCGTTGCGCCGCCGCAAACCCTGTTGATCACCATCGATCCAGAACGCGACACGCCGGAAGCGCTTTCAGATTATGTGACGACCGCTGCATTTCCAGAGAACCTGATCGGTCTTACCGGCACGGAGGAAGAAGTCGCAGCTGCGGCCGACGCCTTTATTGTCCAGTATGAGCGGATCGAGACACCCGACAGTCTCGCCGAATACACGATGGATCACACATTGCTCTTGTACCTGATGGACGAGAACTGGGAGCTGAAGACCTTCTTTTCAGAAGTCGAATCAGATCCGGATCATGTCGCCCAGTGCCTGGCGCAACATATCGGCTAGGCCGCATCCTCGAATTCACGTTCTTCGACGCGTGTTCCAGCGAGGTATGAGCAGATGATGGCAGCGGCTGCGGCCGCCGAGTTCACACCGAGTTTGACATAGGCGCGCCGACGGAACGTGTCCGCTGTGGCCGGGGATACCCCCATTTTCTCGGCAATTTCCTGTTTCGTGAATCCGCCTGCAACGTGCATCAGGATCTCAACCTCGCGGCCAGACAGGCCAAAATGCGCCCGCGCCTGCTCACAATTCCGGTGAGAAAAGAGGGCAAAATTGCCTACGCGGAAGAAGTTTTCCTTCCGGGATGCAGGATTGGATGGATCAATATACGTCATGCGCGGCGGGATACGGCGTTAACCCTGTAAGACAAGCTGCTTGAACAGTATTTGACTGCAAATGACTGCAATTGTCCCCGGAATTGGTGACGTAGATTTTTAATAATCGCCAATCTCGGATGGCTTCACAAAAATGACATAACGGTAACGTTCGGCAGACGAATCAAGCGGTCTGGGCCGCAATCGTTGTATTCGATCGCTGCTTGAATCGCCCGAACCAGCCTGCTGAAAAATAGGTTCCCGACAGCGTCTCCAGGCGTGCGCCTGTCCCGCACTTGAATCGCCTCAGACCATCTGACAGATCGGCGCGGCCGAGATCGAGCTGCCGGACACCGCGCCGCTGCAGATCGATCATGATCGACCAGAGCAAGAGATTGTGCGCGCATAAGCTGCGTCCGTTCGGCGTTGTGACGCCAGCCTGATAGGTCGCCATCAAACCATGCTTGAGCACCAGCATCGCGGCGACGGGTGCCTGTTCCAGCATCGCAGTATACAGGCGTGCCTGCCGTGGATTTGCCGCTGCAAAGGCGAGCAAAAACCCAGTCGGATAGCTCCGATACTTACGCGCGCGCTGCTGCGCCTGCTCAGCATCAAGGAACCATCGATGCCGCTTCAGGTCGAGCGGCTGATTACGTACGACCAGCGAACTGTTCTGGCTCTTATTCAGTTGGTTGCGCCATTTCTGATGCAGCGATGCTCGCATCGCCTCCGGAACATTCAGATCGACAATCGCCAGTTCGGAGCCTGACATGATCTTCAAACCGTGACCTGAACCACCTTCAGACGCATTGATCACCATCGGTCCTCGAATCAATTGCCGGAGCTTCGCGATAAATGCAGTCTCACTGGCACCTGGGCTCAATACGGGGCCGCGGGAGACCAGGCTGAACGTCCCGAGAATCGGAAAGTTCCGCGATTGCACCAGGCAAGTTCCGGCCTCCGACTCAATCCGCTGAACAGGGAGTTCCAGTTTTTTGCAGGTGCGTTCAAACGCCTCTGATTGCGTCAATGGCAGGGTCAATTCACTCATCCAATAAACCTGCGGTTGTAACGCTTCACAATTGGTTAAGCTCTTTAGCAGCTCAATAAGGCTCTGAAGTCTCAGACGAATCTTGCGTCGCGATTGCACCTGATGCGGGAGTTGGATTGGCTTTACCGATGCAGCCATCTATGCTGCACCGCACCAAAGACGGGAACAGATCTGTATGTTGTACACGCTGGTAGAGATGAATCGCGCGGCCATGGCGCCGATGCGCCTGCTGGCCAAGGGTACGATGCAGGCCCTGGAACACCCACTCAATCCGTTCACCCATACCGCCTTTGGCCGGGCCACTCATGCCGCCAGCAGCGTCTTCGAACGCGCCACGCGCTATTATGGCAAACCGGAATGGCAGATCCCGAGCACTGAGATTGATGGCCGCACTTGCGCCGTGACCCCAGTTACCACCTGGTCGACCAATTGGTGCAATCTCGTCCATTTCCAGACCGAGGGGGCGCCGGAAGGACGTCCGCGCTTGCTGATCTGCGCGCCGCTGTCCGGACACTTTGCGACTCTGCTGCGCGGCACGGTTGAGGCCTTCCTGCCGACGCATGAGGTCTACATCACCGACTGGACGGACGCGAAAATGGCGCCGGTCTGGTATGGCCGCTTTGATCTCGACGATTATATCGATCATGTGCGTTGGTCGCTGCAGCATATTGGTGGCGGCGCGCATGTTGTCGCGGTCTGCCAGCCTGGACCCGCCGTCTTGGCTGCGATCTCAATAATGTCCGAGGATGGTGATCCCGCCCTGCCCTCGACCATGACCTTCATGGGCTCGCCCATTGATGCACGCAAATCACCGACTGTTCCGAATCTCCTCGCCGAAGAGCGCAGTTTCGACTGGTTCAAGGAAAAGATGATCTACACCGTGCCCGGGCCATGGCCTGGCATGATGCGGCGCGTCTATCCGGGCTTTGTGCAGCTCACCAGTTTCATGCACATGAACTGGGACCGGCATGTCGATGCGCAGGCCCGCTTCTTTGACCACCTGGTCGAAGGCGACGAAGACAGCGCTGAGAAACACCGAGCTTTCTATGACGAATATCTCGCTGTGCTGGATCTGACCGAAGAGTTTTATCTGCAGACCATTCGCCGCGTCTTCCGCGAGCATTTACTGGCGCGCGGCAAGTTCAAGTATCGCGGCGAACGGCGCATCAAGCCGGGCAAGATCAAGTCCGTCGGATTGATGACCGTGGAAGGCGAGAAAGACGATATTTCCGGCATCGGACAAACTCAGGCGGCCCACGATCTCTGCACCGGCATTCCGGACAAGATGCAGACCGATTATGTTCAGCCGGGTGTTGGCCATTATGGCGTCTTCAATGGCCACCGGTTCGAAGCCGAGATCGTCCCACGCATCAACGCGTTTCAGACGAAAATGGACAAGCGCAAACGCTAATTGGCTTGGGCACCGCGTGCGCGGGTCAGCAGGTAAATCACAATTCCGATCAGGATCAGCGCAGCGCTAACGGCGACCTCCTGTGGCCGCTCAATTGCGACGTAGAGGAGCGTCCAGCTGCACACGATGAGAAACACGATCGGCACAATCGGAAACAAGGGCACGCGGAATGGGCGTGGCAGCTCCGGCTGACGCACCCGCAGGACGAACAGACCTGCCACGGCGAGCAAGCTGTTCAATGCCAATGTAAAGCCTGCAAAGACCAGCACCTGGTCGAAGGTTGCTGTCAGCACAAAGAGCAGCGCCAATCCTGACTGAACCATGACGGCGGTCGTCGGCATGCCGTCCTCATTGGACCGTGCCAGAAAACCAAACGCGCGAATATCTTGCCCGACCATTTGTAGGACACGCGGCCCCGCTATTGTCATCGCCGAGACCGTCGAGACCAGCAGCACGCCGAGCACCGCGCCGGTGAACACCGCCCCTGTCTGGCCGAACACATGGCGCGCGGCAATCACACCAACTTCGACTTCGCCGACCATCTTCTCCATTGGCGTGGTCAGCAGAAAGACCGCATTGAGCAATACGTAGAGCAGCATGACACCAAACGCGCCGACGAACAGCACGCGCGGCAAGCTCGTCTGGGGATGTTCCAATTCCTCGGTGAGATAGGTGGCAACGTTCCAACCGGTATAGGCATAGCTGACATAGATCAGCGACACAGCGAATGCGCCAGATGTCAAAGCGTCCATGTCGCCTGCTCGCGGCAACAGGCTGACCGGTTGATAGTCTGCCACCAGGATCAATCCGGCCAGGCTTATGCCGATAATGACGGCGACTTTGATCAGCGTGAACAGACTCTGAAATGCGCCGCTTGTGTCGCGTCGGCGCGTGTGTATGAGGGTCAGGATGATGATCAGAGCGACCGCCAACCCGCGCTCGGTCCAGACCCGCGACGCTTCGGGCGCCTCAGGCATTAGAGACGAGGTCGTGTACGCCCCGAATGTCATCGCCGCGAGCGCAACGGGGGCTGAGAACCCGATCGTCGATGAGACCCAACCCGACACGAACCCGGCCGCCGGATGATAGATCTTGCCGAGGAAATTGTACTCACCGCCCGAACGCGGCAGAGCAGCGCCGAGCTCAGCGTAGGACAGCGCTCCGCAAATCGCCACGATACCGCCAACGACCCACAACATGATCAGGGCGAATCCGCTTTGCAATGTCACCAGCTGAAATCCAAGGCTGGTGAACACGCCGGTGCCGACCATGTTGGCAATGACGATGGCGAGGGCCGTTCGGGGAGAGAAGAAACGCTTCACGCCCGAGGCTTAGCGAGCGAATGCTGCGCCTGTCCAGAGCTAACGTGGCGCGATTCCCACGACGCACACCATTGGGCGCGATAGCGCTGAGTATGCGACACCCCGACAATGTTTCTGAGACGAATTTTCCTATTCTGATGACATGAGCTAAGTTTGGGATCTCGTAGAGTATGGGAGCGGATTACCAGTGCACGGCACCGTCAATGCATCCAGAACGATCATTCCGGCATCTCATATGTTTACTGGCAGCGGGCCGCGTTCTTTCATGCGGGAGAAGTCGTCCTCGATGTACGATATGACTCCTCTGGAATCGCCGAACAATTCCGGGATCTACAGAACAAGAAACTGGTTTGTCGATCGGTTCTTTTTTGCCGAGACTCGAAATGATGCGGTCACCGTCGGACGCACGAAAGCCCAAGCAGAAACCGGCGCGGGACTGGTATTTCTGCATCGCTATCTGTATGGCCGCGTGCGGGGTGTGATGGGCGACGTCAACATTGATCGCGATCCGGGACAAATGTATCTCATGGATCAGGAGCAAAGGGTTGATTGCATCCAGTTCCCAATCACTTCGCAGGGCGTCTTCATACCGAAAGACCTCATTGGGTACGATCCGGATCGGCATCCGGCCTTCGTTCGGTTTGCCGATAATAAAACGGTGAACGCCTTGCTTTACCGGGCGTTTGATCAGGTGATCGAGGACATGCGGAGCCACTGCATTGTCGATTGGCGCGCGCTCGACCAATTGATTGCGAGCCTGCGATACGCGCTCGGCACCGATGACCGCGATGGCGATGTCCGCCGCCAGGCGCGGGATGCGATGGCGGATCTGATCCGTGAACATGTCGAACGCAATCTCGATCAAGCGGATTTATCATCGACAAGCATCTTGAAGACGTTTGGCTTGTCACGCGCATCTCTGTTCCGGATATTCAATTCGGACGGCGGTGTTCGCCGCTATATCAATCAGCGTCGCTTGTTTCGCGCTGTGCTCGACATCGCCCGTTCTGAAGGCGCACGTGGTTCGATCAGCCAGGCTGCGGAGCGCTGGGGTTTTTCCTCGAACGCCAATTTCAATCGCGCTGTGCGAAACCAGTTTCATGTCTCGCCCAGCTCGCTGGTGAACCTGCCGGAACCCGACCTCAAATATCTCGGCGCCGCCGATCGTGTGCGCGCGTTCGCTCACCAGGTGTGATCGAGATCACCCCCTACCCACAGCTCCGACTCGCCGCTAATACTCATGCCTCAATAAAGGATATGAGCCATGCCGAGCGCGCCGATCAATTCTGACAGCCACCTCTACCTGATCGATGCGAGTGCTTACATCTTTCGCGCCTATCACGCCCTGCCGCCGCTGACCCGCGCATCGGATGGATTGCCGGTTGGCGCCGTGTCTGGCTTTTGCAACATGCTGTGGAAGCTGCTCGAAGATCTCAAGGGCGACGAGAGGCCGACGCATTTTGCCTGTGTCTTCGACAAGTCATCCTACACGTTCCGAAACGAGATGTTCCCGGAATACAAGGCCAACCGGTCCGAACCACCTGAGGATTTGAGACCGCAATTCCCGCTGGTGCGCGAAGCGGCGATTGCTTTTCATACTCACGCGCTGGAACTCGAAGGGTATGAGGCTGACGATCTGATGGCGACCTATGCCCGTCAGGCCGAGGCGAAAGGTGCGCGGGTGACCATTGTCTCTTCGGACAAGGACCTGATGCAGCTTGTCACGGACAAGATCTCCATGCTCGACACGATGAAGAACAAGCATATCGGGCATGATCAAGTGGTCGAGAAGTTTGGCGTCGGCCCCGATAAAGTCATCGACATTCAATCGCTTGCTGGCGATAGCGTCGACAATATTCCAGGCGCACCCGGGATTGGCGTCAAGACCGCGGCAACGCTGATTACCGAATATGGTGACCTCGACACCCTGCTCGCCCGCGCTGAAGAGATCAAACAGCCGAAGCGACGCCAGACCCTGATCGACAATGCCGACCAGATCCGCATGTCCCGCGACCTGGTCACTTTGAAAGTGGATGTGCCGGTCGATGTCCCGATGGAAGACCTCGCCGTCGCCGATCCGGACCCGAAAACCCTGCTCGACTTTCTCGAGAAGATGGAGTTTCGCACGATCACGCGCCGCGTCCGCGAGACGTTCGAAATGGAAGGCACGCTCGACGAGGCCATCGAAGACGAACCCGTGCAGATCGATCGCAGCACCTATGCCTGCATTCGTGACTTCGACGCGCTGGAAGACTGGATCGCGCGGGCGACAGCGCAGGGCTTTGTCGCGGTGGATACCGAGACCGATGCGCTCGATGCCCATGAAGCCGGCCTGGTGGGTGTCTCCCTGGCGCTGTCACCTGGCGAGGCCTGTTACATCCCGCTCGCGCACGTTGACCCTGACACCGATCCCGATGCCCCGAGTGATGACATGTTCGGCATCGATCCGCCGCGGCAGATCAACAAGGACAAGGCGCTGGAGGCCCTGAAGGTCCTGTTCGAAGACGATTCCGTTCTCAAGATCGGGCACAATCTGAAGTATGATGTCTCGGTCCTCGCCCGAAACGGCATTCGCCTGGCGCCGATGGATGACACGATGCTGCTCAGCTTCGTCATGCATGCCGGCATGCACAATCACGGCATGGACGAGCTGTCCGAGCGCTATTTCCATCACACGCCGCTCAGCTTCAAGGATGTCTGCGGCACCGGCAAGAAGCAGATCAGCTTTGATCGCGTGCCGCTCGACAAGGCGACCGAATATGCCGCCGAAGATGCCGACATCACCCTGCGCCTGTGGCTGGACAGCAAGGCGCGCCTGCACAAGGAGCAGGTCACCACAGTCTATGAGACGCTGGAGCGTCCCCTGGTGCATGTCCTGTCAGACATGGAAGCGCATGGCATCAAGGTTGACCGGGATCACCTGTCGCGCCTGTCGGCCGAGTTCAATCAATCCATGGCCCGCTATGAGGCCGAGGCATATGAACTGGCGGGCCATGAGTTCAATCTTGGCAGCCCCAAACAACTCGGCGAGATCCTGTTCGACGAGATGGGCATTGAAGGCGGCAAGAAGACCAAGACCGGGGCCTGGCAGACTGGCGCGGACATTCTCGAAGACCTGGCAGCGGCCGGTCACGAACTGCCCCGCACAGTTATCAACTGGCGCACCGTCTCGAAACTGCGTTCGACCTATACCGAGACCTTGCAGCAGCAGATCAGTCCGCGGACCGGACGCGTTCACACCAATTATGGCATGACCGGCGCGCAGACCGGGCGGCTGTCATCGAATGATCCAAACCTGCAAAACATTCCGATCCGCACTGAGGAAGGCCGCAAGATCCGGGAAGCCTTCATTCCGGAACCCGGCAATGTCCTGATCAGCGCCGACTATAGTCAGATCGAACTGCGCCTGCTCGCCCATATCGCTGAGATCGATGCGCTGAAAGACGCCTTCAAACAGGGGCTCGACATTCATGCAATGACCGCGAGCGAGATGTTCGACACCCCAATTGAAGGTATGGATCCGATGATCCGACGCCGCGCCAAGGCGATCAATTTCGGGATCATTTACGGGATTTCCGCCTTCGGCCTGGCTCGGCAATTGTCGATCCCACGCGATGAAGCCTCGGCCTATATCAAGACCTATTTCAAGCGCTTTCCAGGCATCAAGGCCTATATGGACGAAACCAAGAAGTACGCGGCTGAACATGAACGCGTCGAGACGATTTTCGGTCGTGTCCTGCACCTGAAAGGCATCAAGGCCAAGGGCCCTCAGCGCGGTTTTGCCGAGCGCCAGGCGATCAACGCCCCGATCCAGGGGTCGGCCGCTGACATTATCAAGCGCGCCATGCTGCACATGCCCGACGCGCTGGATAGAGCGGGCCTTAGCGCCAGAATGCTGCTCCAGGTTCACGATGAACTCATCTTCGAGGCGCCTGAGGATGAAGCCGAAAAGACGATCGAAATCGTCCGCGCGACGATGGAGAAAGCGCCCCTGCCGGCGCTTAGCCTGAGTGTCCCGCTGGTTGTCGAGGCCGACACGGGCATGAACTGGGCGGAGGCGCACTAGCGACGACGCAGGTGCGTGTCCCGCGCACCGATTGTCCCGGACCTGCTTCGAGACCGTGTGAGACAGAGACCGAAAGCGGCGCCGGAGATCCCGGGTCGAGCCCGGGACGGACGGTCAACTCTCTGCGGCGCACCTAAAACAACACGACTTTACCCTCCAAGCGCTCCCCACGGGCTTGTCCGTGGGGTCCAGCATGGAATGTTGCGGTTGGGAGCGGGAGAGATCTGATCGCTCCCGATCTTGCTGGCGCGTTTGGGTGATGGACTGCCCAGACAGGTCTGGGCAGAGCGTGGTGGTTAGCGGGACGCACTTTCTTTTCGACGACACCTGCGCAGGCAGGTGGCCAGGGACAGAACTTTGCAATTTGGACAAGAAGATATTGCCGTCCTTGGATACCTGCATGCGCAGGTATCTTCGGGGATGAGGGATACTGCAAACCCAGCACTCAGCCCCCTCTAATCCGTGGAATTTCACCGATCAAACACCGCCAAAATTAACCTTGTTCGTGTAGATTTACCGGGTCCGGAAAACCGGTTCCGGGTCCGCTGAACATTGGTCTGCAGTTTGCGTGCGCCAGCGGGGATTTGTTGGGTGGTCTGAGCATGTTGTTCAACAGCTATATATTTGCGCTGTTTGCGATCATTGTCTTCGGATTCTATTTCACAATTGGCGACTGGGCCTGGCGCAAGCGATTCCTGCTTGGCATGAGCTATCTGTTCTACGCAGCGTGGAACCTCCCTTATCTCGTCCTCATCCTGTTCTCGACCGGCCTCGACTATTTCGCTGCGCACCGCATGGCGCAGGCATCCCGGAAGACGACGAAATCAATTTATCTGGTGGTGAGCCTGGTCGGAAATCTTGGTGTATTGAGCTATTTCAAATACGGGAATTTCCTGCTCGATTCATTTGTCAGTGTCGCCGCTGTGGCGGGCATTCAGTATGAACCCATGCCGTGGAACATCCTGCTCCCTGTCGGGATTTCATTCTACACGTTCCAGACCCTGAGCTACACGCTCGACGTTTATCGTGGGCGACTAAAGCCGTCGAAAAGCCTGTCGGATTTCGCTTTGTTCGTGACCTTCTTTCCGCAATTGGTGGCCGGACCAATCGTCCGAGCGAGAGCCTTCCTGCCGCAATTGTTGCAGCCGGTAACGATCACACAGGACAAGATTGGTTGGGGACTCACCCTGTTCTTGCTTGGCCTGTTTCAAAAAGTCGTCGTCGCCGACGGAATCATGGCGCCGATCGTAAATACGGTCTTTGCGGCTGATGGATATCTGCCATCACTGACCGTATTTGCCGGCATGGTCGGATTCACGATCCAGATGTATTGCGACTTTTCCGGCTACTCCATGATGGCGATCGGACTCGCCCTGTGCCTGGGCTTTACGTTGCCGAGAAACTTTCGCGCGCCGTTTTCCGCCGTCGGATATCAGGACTTCTGGCGACGGTGGCATATTTCGCTCTCGACATTCTTTCGCGACTATCTCTATGCCCCGATCCGCAAGCAGGCGAAAACGCGTTCGCTCACCAATGTGCTTGTCGCCCAGTTTTTCACCTTCCTTATCATTGGCCTCTGGCACGGTGCGAGCTGGAACTTCGCGCTTTGGGGCGTCTTCAACGCGGTCATTATCGTAATTGAAATAGGTCTGCAGCGCCTCATCGGGCATTGGGACGTCTGGAAGGCGAAAGCCTGGAAGTACATTTTCAATGCCGGCGCCTACATTCTGTTCCTGTTTTCCATACTGCTGTTTCGCGCGGTCGATTTTGCGCATGCCTCGGACCTGTTCCTGAGCTTTTTCCGCCCCACGGAAACGGCGTTGCGTTTGTCGAATGTCGACTGGATCTTGATGATCCCCCCAGTCGTCGCCGTGTTTGCTCTACATCACACATTGCGGGACCGGTCTTTCGAAGCGATTGCACGGGCGACGCCTGCGATTCTCCGCGTTGCTGTCTTAACCGCCATGCTCCTGGCCATCATCCTGTTCGGACAACCCAATGAAGAATTTATCTATTTCCAATTCTGACGCCCAGGACACCGCCGCAATGTCGGCGCGGGGCAACGACCGAAAGACGGACTGGATCACCAGTCTGTTGGCTGCATTGGTGTGCACCGCAATCATCCTGACCGGGTACGAACTCGTGCTGCGCGCTGCGGGCGCAGAACCGAACTTTCGAGACAATCAGGCCCGTTGGTCCTTCGTGCGTGAGGCGGCCGGGCGTGACCAGTCGAGCGATTCCATTGCCTTGCTCGGAGCCTCCAGGATTCGCGCAGCGGTGTCCTTGTCTGAGCTGGAATCCCGGTATCCCGGACAGTCCGTCTATCCTCTGGGTTATATTGGACGCAGCCCTTGCGCGGCGCTGCAGGACCTGGCGGACTCGACTGATTTTCGCGGCACCATCGTGGTTTCGCTGAATGCCAATTGGGTGGACTGCCGTCCAAGTCCCTACCAAATGCATCGAACCGTTGTGCGTTATCACGCCGAATGGAACTGGGCCCGCAAGATTGACGGGCAGGCGTCAGAGTTCATTACCCAGAACCTGGTCTTCACCGACCCGCATCATTCGATTCGACATCTTATCGTCAATACGCTGGAGGCGGGCACGCCCTTGTCGAATAAAGATTACGAGATCACCCGGAAAAACCGGCAGCTCGAATTCGATTTCGCCCCCTTCAGCGCAGAAGACCTTGCGCAGATGCAAAGGCGCAGTCGCCGTGCCTACATCCGGCGCGTCGGCGCTGGTGAAGGCAAGCGGCCCGATAGATGGAATGCTGGCCGATCTCTTCTCAGCGACGCGATCGAGAAAATCACTGCACGCGGTGGCCAGGTGGTGATCGTACGCTTGCCGACCAGTGGTCCGTTGCTCCGCGCGGAACAAGAACATTTCCCACGCGAACAGTTCTGGGATGACCTGGTGGACGCGCTCCCGGCGACCGCGTTCCTGCACTTTGCTGACGACCCCAGCTTGTCTGGCTTTGAAACGCCCGACGGGAACCATCTCGATCATCGCGACGCTGCCCGTTTCACCGCGGCCCTATTCGATGCGATCGAGCGTGATGGGGTCGATTTCAAACGGCCATGAAACCCCTGGCGACCCCTGCAGGATTCGAACCTGCGACCGTCCGATTAGAAGTCGGGTGCTCTATCCAACTGAGCTAAGGGGCCGTCTGAGCGCCTGCCTTAATCCGAAAGCGCGCAGATTAAAAGTGAGCAATTGAGTTTGCATCTGCATCCAAACAGGCTTTCTCTGTCCTCTAGGAATAAGGAGACGACGGAATACGTAGTCATTAACGTTAAACCTTTGTCAGGAACGCATTTGAATGTCCGCCTTCACGGACCGAGTTTGTTAATCTGCTCGAACCAGAATGTGGGTGCGGACGTGGGAGGACGTGATGCGGAACGGGAAACTCAGACTCATGGCGCAAAGCGCTACGCTCGCGCTTGTCCTGGGATTGGCCGCGTGCGGCGGCGGCGGCAGCGGCGGCGGAACTGTTCCAGGCGGCGGTGTCGGCACGTCTCCACCGCCACCACCTCCGCCTCCACCGCCTCCTCCGCCACCATCAAGCATGGCGTTTTCAACCGCTGAATCGACCGCCTTCTTCCTCAATCAGGCAACGTTTGGCGCAACCATGACGGACATCAATGCGCTCACAGGAACGGCGCCCTCAGACTGGATCCTTGCAGAGTTCAACAAAGCGCCAAGTCTGAATCTGGCTTACGTGCTGGCTGAGATATCGGAACCCGACGCGCGCGACATGAATGGCGAGCTGACCTTTGAGAAGCGCCAGACGCCGACCTTCTCATTCTGGATCAATGCGATTGATGGCGACGATCAGCTGCGTCAACGCATGGCCTTCGCGCTGTCGCAGATCCTGGTGATTTCGCACTCGGAAGGCAATTTCCTGTTCCAGGTTCCGAATACGGTGGCGCACTATCAGGACATCCTGGTCAATAACGCCTTCGGGAATTATCGCGACTTGCTTGAAGAGGTCACCTACTCACCGGCCATGGGCGAATACCTCACCTATCTGCAGAACATCAAAGGCGATCCGGCGACAGGTCGTATGCCGGACGAGAATTATGCGCGCGAAGTGATGCAGCTCTTCTCGATTGGGCTGGTCGAGCTCGAACAGGACGGCGATGTCGTCACGCAAAACGGTGTGCCGGTCGAGATCTACGACAATACCGACGTTACCGGGCTCGCCAAAGTGTTTACCGGCCTCAGCCTCAAAGGCGGTGAATTCTTTTTTGATTTCCGCACCATACCGGCGGATGCGTTACATTCGCCTATGGAAGTGTATCCGCAATGGCATTCGGATCTGGAGAAGTCTTTCCTCGGCACCACCATCCCGGCGGGCACAGGGCCGACGCAGAGCATCGACATGGCGCTAGACGCCCTGGTCGATCATCCGAACACAGCGCCATTTCTGGCGCGCCAGCTGATTCAGCGTTTCGTCACCAGCCATCCGGAGCCTGACTATATCCAGCGCGTAGCGACGGCGTTTGCGGATGGGCAATATGTGCTTCCGAATGGCACGACAGTCGGTGACGGGCGCCGCGGCGATCTATCGGCGACCATCGCGGCGGTTCTGTTCGACCCCGATGCCCGCGACCCATCCAATCGCAATGATGACAGTTTCGGCAAAATCCGCGAGCCGGTTCTGCGCTTCATTCATTGGGCCCGCGCCTTTGACGCGGGAACCGTGACGCCTGAATTCACGTTCCCGCTCTGGAACACGACGTTTGGCGGCGGTTTGGCGCAGGCCCCATACAAATCGCCCTCAGTGTTCAATTTCTATCGCCCCGGATATGTGGCTCCTGGCACCGAGACCGGTGCGGCGGGTCTGACCATGCCGGAACTGCAATTGGTCAACGCCAACTCCGTCTCGAACTATGCAAACTTCATGACCTATTTCGTGTTTGCGTTCGCGGCCAACAATACCGGGCAGCCCGAGGCGACCAGCTTCATCCCGGACTATACAGACGAACTCGCCCTCGCCGACGATCCGACAGCACTGATCGACCATCTCGATCTGTTGCTGGCGAACGGCCGTACGACGGATGAGACCAAGGCGACGATCATCACTTTCATCGACGACATCGCACTCGATAATCCGAGTGACCCAAATTATGACGGCCCATTTTTGAGGGTCGGACTGGCGGTCCTGATGATGATGACATCGCCTGACTATATTGTGCAGCGCTAGGAGGACACCTGATGAAACCGACCCGCAGAACCTTCCTCACCGGCGCCAGTGCCCTCAGTGCAGCCACCCTCACCGGCCTCGGCAGTTCGCTCGCCGCTTTCCAGGCCAGTGCGGCAGAGACGTCTGGTTACAAGGCTCTGGTCTGCCTGTTCTTTCTCGGCGGGATGGATGGCCATGACACGCTGCTGCCATACGACCAGCCAGCCTATGACCAGTACGCATCCATCCGTGCTTCATTGCTCGGGCAGTATGACAATATGCAAGGCGGATCGACCCGGGCGCGCGACCGGTTGCTGCCGCTTAATCCCAGCAATGCTGCCGATTTCGGCTCACGGCAGTTTGCCTTGCCGGAAGAGCTCAGCGGCATCAAAGGCCTGTTCGATGCAGGCAATGCAGCGATCGTTGGCAATGTCGGACCGCTCATCCAGCCGCTCACGCGGTCTGAATTCCTGAATGAAACGGTGCCGCAACCCAAGCGCCTGTTCTCGCACAATGACCAGCAGTCGACCTGGATGTCGAGCCAGCCCGAAGGCGCGCAGTTTGGCTGGGGCGGACGCTTTGCCGATGCGGCCCTGGCCGCTGGCGCCAATAATGGCAGCTCGGATTTCACCACGATTACCAGCCTCGGCAATGAGCTGTTCCTGACCGGGTCGCAGGCGCGGCCTTACCAGGTCGGCCTCAACGGGGCGCCCGAGATCGATGCGCTCAATTTCTTCCAGGGCGGACGCGGAACACCGGAAGGCGACGCCATCTATCAGAAGCTGCGCGACCATTTCGAAGCCATGGACTTCACCTCAACCAATCTGATTGATCGCGATGTATCCAGCGCCATGCGTACGGCACTGACGACGAACGAGACCTTCAATCAGGCCTTCGCGTCGATCCAGCCTTTCTCAACGGCCTTCCCGTCGAATTTCCTCGGACAGCAATTGCAGGCAGTCGCCAACACGATCGCAATCCGGGATTCCCTGTTGATCAATCGCCAGGTCTTCTTTGTTGCGATCGGCGGCTTCGATACGCACTCCAATCAGGCCAATGACCTACCCGGCCTACAGACCGAGATTGATGCCGGTGTTGTCGCCTTTTACCAGGCCATGCAGGAGATTGGCCTTGCCAGCGACGTGACGCTGTTCACCGCCTCCGATTTCGGTCGCACACTCGCGATCAATGGCGATGGCACTGATCATGGCTGGGGCAGCCACCACTTTGTCATCGGCGATGCTGTCCAGGGCGGGCAGATCTTCGGCGATGTGCCGCCTTATGATCTGGGACATGATCAGGATGCCGGCAGCGGGCGGCTCATTCCCACGACATCCGTCGAACAGTTCGCAGAACCGCTCGGGCGATGGTTTGGATTGAACGATGGTGAGATTGCTGCGGCGTTACCGAATCTCGGAAATTTCAGTCCCGGGCCAGCCTTCGTTTAGTGCGTCCAGGGCTGTTTGCGGTCAGCTGAGAAATTCTCGGAATAGGATTTGACCAACCGCTTCGTCTCGCGCGCCTCTTCGACCGAGAAGGTCAGGCCTTCGCGCTTGGCATAGGCGATGGCCTGTTCGCGGCTGTCAAAGTGCAGGCGAACCTGGCCGGTCATGTCATCAATACTGGTCCAGCCCATAACGGGATCTGAGACCCGTTTGGCGCTGGACACGAATTCGAGGACCCAATCCCTGGTCTTTGCACGACCTGATTGCATGGCGGTCTTGGCGGGCTTGTAGATACGAGCGTCCATGTGAAGACCGGTCCTTCTGAAGAAACTGGTCGGAGCGATAGGATTCGAACCTACGACCCTCTGGTCCCAAACCAGATGCGCTACCAGGCTGCGCCACGCTCCGGCCTCCCGGTATACTGTCGGTTTTCTGGGTTTCAACCCTGTTTTTGCGGTCTTCGCAGTGTCCGGAATGTCGCATCTGCGCGCGCCGCGAGTTTCGTGCCATCAATCAGCAAATCTGCGGTCACCTGAACCAGATCATTCTCGTGGCTGACGACGCGCGGATGCGCCTCCAGCCATTTGTGCAGACGCACCGTCTCATAGAAATGCAGCGTCAGTTTCAATGTCACCGAAGCGCGCCGGGTGACGCCATAGACGGCGACAGCGAGTGAGCGATCCGAAAAGGCGCTGGCCATGCCGCCATGCAGGAAACCCATTGAGTTGCAGTGCCGGTCGAGGACGAACAGCCCGCTGCGGAGGTCATCGCGCGCCTGCGCTTCATAGACGGGCCCATTATGATTGGAGAAGGCGCCGCGCGATCGTGACAGCACGAACCCGTCCGGCACGGTCAGGTGCGCGGGCAGGTCCTCTTCGCGCATGGCAGGCTTACTCCGCCGGCGTTTCGACGTTTCCAAAGATCGGGTGCTGAACCGTATCGCCGGGCTGGATGCCGAGCTCGGCGGCCTGGCCGCCATTCAGTTCGAGGACAGCTCGCACTGGCACGCCGGGTGAAATTGTCCGCAAGGAACCAGGCACCGTGTTTCTGGCGATCATCTCAATGCTGCCATCTGAAGCGATGAACAGCATGTCCAGCGGGATCAGCGTGTTCTTCATGTACATGGCCGGCTCGCGCGGCGGGCTGAAATCGAACAGCATGCCTTTGTCAGCGTCCATGCTTTCCCGATCCATCAGGCCAAAGCTGATTTCGTCCGGGTCATTTGCAACCTCGACCGAGAACTCATGGGTGGCATCGGCGCCGACAATTGCGAGCGGCGTCACTTCCATCGGGTCGGCGTTCGCTCCGAATGAGAGCGTGGCAGCAAGAATGGCGAAAGCAGGAATAGAAAGCATTTTCATAGCCGACTCTCTAGCCGCGCCGGATGCACGCGGCAAGCCGGACCCGCACAGGCGCTCTATTTTTTGATGAAGAGAACGTTTTCGCCCTTTTGGCCCGTACCGGTGACAATCTCGATTTCCATGCCGGTTTCCAGCGTGTCGAGGCCAGCTTTGCGCATAACGGAAATGTGGACGAAAATGTCGGCCGGATCGCTGAGACGATTGACGAAGCCGAATCCCTGCGCCGCGTTGAACCATTTCACAACCGCCCGCTCAAACACCATGGCTTCCCCCTGGTCGCGCATGATGGCCGTTTTCGGACGATCCATTTCAATAATGTTGAGCACTTGCCAGCCGCGTTCGCGCTCGACCACGTCGCAGATAATGCGCGCGCCTTCATCGGCCGAGTTCTCACCATGTGCGCGCAAGCAGGAGACATGCATCATCACGTCCTGATTGAGAACCATGCCCTCAACCGATTCGGGAACAACAAATCCGTACCCCTTGACCGTATCAAACCACTTGATGCGACCAATCAGGCGTACACCTGACTCTGCACTCACTTCAGAAACCTGTTCAGCCGTCTCACTCATGGGCCCACCCCCAATTAACCAAATTGTTAGACTGCAGAACTGGCGCTGTCACGCGGCTTTCGTCAGACAACGCACATTAATTCAATCTGTCGTGGTAAAAGTGGCACTCCCTAGGGGAATCGAACCCCTCTTTCCAGGTTGAAAACCTGGCGTCCTAACCGATAGACGAAGGGAGCGCTCTGTTGGAGAGCCGGATATATATAAACGTTTTTCGGCTTGCAACCTTCTTTCACGGCGCAAATGCGTTTTTTGCAGTTTGCTGTGCAGTGTCGCGCAATCCGGTGACAAGGCAGCACGAAGGACCTGAACCGAGGGTCGGTCAGGAGGATGTGAGCATGAATTTTAGTTGGGCTTATTGAACGAGTGTGAGCCGTTCAGGCCGCATTTGCGACAGAACACACGTGATTGGAGTTCAGGCCTAACCGGGCTCTGGCGGCAAGAGCGGCCGAACAGGAGGCACGTGACTGGGAATCTGAATCAACCTATCTCGCACTGGGATGCCAGGGCCCGAAATAAATTCAGGGATGTCCAGCGCGGTTAGCGCCGCCTTCAGCCATCCGGGACACAAGTCCTCGACATCGCCGGGCGCGTACATCCGCGCCTCCATGCCGTGAACATGATAATTCACGGACATGCCTTCCCAATACGGCACCCAGGCGCGACCATAGCGGTCAACCTCGACCACGGCCCAGCGCCCGGTAAAGGCGCACCAGCGATCCACCCGCCACAGCTCAAAGAACAGGAACGGCCAGAAATAGACGGCGACCTGCTCATAATGCGGAAGGTGATAACGGTGAATCATGGCGGGAAGTGTAGCGCCCGGTTGAACCCGGTCGGATTGGCGCAGGACAAACCGCCCTCCCCGCTCTTGATTTTCACTCCGCGCGCCTCAACACTCGCGCCATGCAAATCGACCTGACCGACTCCGAGCTCAAGCCCGCCCAAATGAGCGACTGGAAGCAAGTCGCCGACATTACCGGCGAAGCCTTTGCCGAAGACCCCGTCAATCAATGGACATTCGGCAAGCGTGCCTCAATCAGGTCGATGTTTCGGGTGATGGCGCGGGAAATGTACCTGCCGCAGGGCCTGTGCCATCTGCATCCGGCTGGCGGCGCCACCATGTGGATGCCGCCAGGGCTCGACGCAGCGCCGAGCCAGTTTGGCCTGTTCAAGTTTGCGCTTGGGCAGCTTCGCCATGGCACGCCGGGCGCGATCACGCGCGGTATGAAACTGTCGGAACTGATGCAGGACTGGCATCCCAAAGACCCGCACATGTACCTGTTCACGATCGGCACGACACAGGCGGCGCGGGGCAAAGGCGTCGGCAAAGGCCTGCTCGCGCCGGTCCTGTCGGCCTGTGATGCGGCCGGTCTGCCCGTCTATCTGGAGAATTCCAATCCCGCCAATTCCGGATTCTATGCCGCGCACGGCTTTGAACGCATGGGCGTGTTCGAAATTGGCGGCGAAGGTACGCCGGTTATGGAACCGATGTGGCGGGCGCCGAAGACTTAGCCCCGGCTCAGCGAATAGTTCGGCGCCTCGCGGGTCATCTGGACGTCATGCACATGGCTTTCATGGAGCCCGGCGCCGGTGATCTGAACGAAACTCGCCTTCTCATGTAGCTCAGCCATGGTCGGGGCGCCGACATAGCCCATCGCGGCGCGCAGGCCGCCGACCATCTGGTGCACAATTGGACCGATCGGGCCTTTGAAGGGGACCTGGCCTTCAATGCCTTCCGGGACGAGCTTGTCGCTGGCCGCGTCTTTCTGGAAATAGCGGTCAGCTGAGCCACGCGCCATGGCGCCGAGGCTGCCCATGCCGCGATAGGCTTTGTAGGAGCGGCCCTGATACAGGAAGACTTCGCCGGGCGCTTCTTCTGTGCCGGCAAACATCGATCCCATCATCGCCGTCGATGCACCGGCCGCGAGCGCCTTGGCGAAATCGCCGGAGAACTTGATGCCGCCATCGGCGATCACCGGCGTGCCGGTCGCCTGGGCGGCATTGGCGCAATCCTCGATCGCGGTCAGTTGCGGCACGCCGACCCCGGCGACGATGCGGGTGGTACAGATCGAGCCCGGTCCGATACCGACTTTGACGGCGTCAGCCCCGGCATCGATCAGCGCCTTGGTCGCGTCGCCCGTGGCGACATTGCCAGCGATGATCTGCACCGCGTTTGAAATCTTCTTGGCCCGTGCCACAGCCTCGCCGACCGCTTTGGAGTGGCCGTGGGCGGTATCAATGATGACCGCATCGGCGCCCGCTTCGATCAGCGCGGCGGTGCGTTCATAGCCGGCGTCGCCGACGGTGGAGGCTGCCGCAACGCGCAAACGCCCGCCATCATCCTTGGCAGCGTTCGGGTTCACCGCCGCCTTGTCCATATCCTTGACCGTGAGCAGGCCTTTGCAAAGGCCCTTCTCGTCGACAATGACCAGGCGCTCGATCCGGTGTTTGTGCAGCAGTGTCCGCGCTTCCTCGATCGGGACATCCATGGTGACGGTGACGACGTCGCGCGTCATCAGGCTGCCGACCTGTTGGTTGAGGTCGGGGGCAAAGCGCATGTCGCGATTGGTGACGATGCCGACCAGTTTGCCATTCTCGACCACCGGGATGCCGGAAAAGCCGGTCTGGTCTTTCAGGGCTTTGAGCTCCGCCAGTGTCGCCGATGGTTCGATCGTCACCGGGTTCATCACCACGCCGCTTTCGAACTTCTTCACCTGGGTGACCTGAGCGGCTTGTTCCTCGACCGAGAAATTGCGGTGAATGACACCAATGCCGCCAGCTTGCGCCATGGCAATCGCCAGGCGGGCTTCGGTGACCGTATCCATCGCTGCCGAAATCAGCGGAATGTTGAGGCCAATGGATTTCGTCAGCTGGGTCGAGACATCGACTTCGGACGGTGTGACCTCACTCGCGCCGGGCTGCAAAAGCACGTCGTCAAAGGTGATCGCTTGTCGGATTTTCATGTGGGGAGCTCCCTTTTTGGCTCCCTAATTGAGTCACCTGTTGAGGGCAAGCCCTGTTTTGGCCTGAATTTCAGTACGCACAAGATCGGATCTTTTTCGTTACAGGAGAGTCACGAAATCTGAGACGCTACGACAATGTTTGCATTGCCGATGCACGGTACCGGACATCGTTATGTCCAGGACATACGAAATTCTGCATCTATATCTTCACATCCCCGCATTGATCTTCGTTGCCATTGCTGCCCACTCCATGGCGATCGCAGCGCCGAGCGTTCCCGCGTCGGCAATTTCACCCGATCGCCTCGCCGATCTTGAGGATCACATGAAATCATATGTGAGCGGCGACCGAGTCGGAAATCTGTCTTACGGCGTGTGGCAACGTGGAGAACTCATTGAATCCGGTTTCTATGGACCGACCCAGGCGCCGGGTTCGCGCTGCGTCGACGAAGACACGCTTTATCAGATCTACTCGATGACCAAACCGGTGACCGCGGTTGGGCTGCTGATTCTGCATGAACGCGGTTACTTCAATCTGGATGACCCAATCACCACCGTCTTGCCGGAATTTGAAGGGATCGAAGTGGTGGCCGATTATGATGACACTGGAAATCTCTATACCTATCTACCGCCCGGACCGCCCACCTTTCGACACTTGCTCAGTCATACCGCCGGTTTCGCATATCAATCTGCCGATCGCGGGCCGATAGATCGGAGATACCTCGAGCTTAAAATCGCCCAGGCACAAACGGGTGACGCGCTGGTTGAGCGCATTGCCAGTGTTCCATTGATGCGCCAGCCCGGAGCTGAGTGGCATTATTCTTTTGCCTCAGACCTGCAAGGTGTCGTGATCGAACGGCTCACTGGGGATTCTCTGCACGTGTTTTTGAAGCGCGAGATCTTCGATCGCCTGAATATGCGAGATACCGGATTTTTTGTTCCGGACGACAAAGCCAATCGTGTCAGCGTCACGAGCCGAACCTCCTCCGACGGCTTGATCTATGAAGCGCCCGAAGACCTCTCAGAGCACACCCAATCCCGGATCTATTTCGAAGGCGGCCACGGTCTCATCTCGACGCTTGCCGACTATCACCGATTCCTCGAATGCCTGCGCCGCGGCGGGCGGACCGGTGCTGTGCAAATCCTGACACAAGACTCCATCGACCTTCTCACACATAATGCCATCCGTTATCGCGGCACGCCGGCACCTCAGCGCATGCAGGGCAAGCAGGCTGGTCTCGGTTACGGATTCGGCGTGAGTGTCATCATCGACCCGGTACTCGCAGAAATGCCCGCGCCGAAAGGTACGTATTATTGGTACGGCGCACTTGGAAGCTGGTTCTGGGTCGACCCAGTCAATGAGATCGTGGTCGTGGGGATGGTCCAAACCAGAAGCCCGGTCGCACCGGAAATTATTTCAGGCAGTATGACAAAGCTGTACAGCGGCGGCGCTTCTCTCGAACGGATGGCCGTGTCACCGTGATCGCTCCGGCATCACGCATCCGATGGATCGGGCCCGCCTGGAACTTCATCGGCCTGGTCCGAGGGACGCCCGGGAATCGCATATCCGCCTTTCAGCCACCGTGACAGGTCAACATCTGCGCAGCGTTTCGAGCAGAATGGCTTGAACTCGGCGCTCATCATCCGGGTTTCACAGACCGGGCACTTTTTCTTGCTCATCGCTTTTCCACCTTGCTGGCTTCTGCTTCCGTATCGCTGACCGACACCCGCCCGCCAAATGCGTCATTCAGCGCGGTATCCGCTTCGCTACGGCGATCGAGATAAGCGTGCCGGGCTGATTTGGAAAGGGCGAGCCGATACAGCGCTGTGGGATTCGCCATGGCCTCGCGCTGCGCGGTACGAAACAGGTCGAGGAGCTCCGTCTCGCCGGGATTGGCGCCCAAGCGATCGGCCAACGGCGCCTCCCGCCAGGGCACGGATATTTCCAACAATCCCAGTGGCGATGGGCGAAGCACTTTCACGCCAGAGTACCCGAGATCTTGAAATGCCTGAATCGCGGCGGCCTGGATCTTTTCGCCGGCCGCCTTGTTTACGGGATCAATACAGTCGAGCACCAGATTGCCGCCCAGCCCGCGCAACCGTACCTGCCGTGCCGCCTCGCGGACAGCCACCAGGTTCAGCGACAAGGCCCGCGCGCCGGCGCTTGCTTTCTGAACGCGACCTGACGTGTCGATATCAATCGCGGTGAGCGCCCGCGTCCGGTCGATGTGGAGCTGTCCCCCGCCCGGCAAGGTAACAGATGCTGCCAGGGCTTCGTCGAATGCGGCTTCGACGCGGTCCGCATCGTGCTCAATCGGAAGCGTTCCACCGCGCGTACATTGTGCACACCAGGTCGACCAGGCATCCATGGGTTCAGAATCTGTATCCGATAGTATCGCGCGGGCGAGCTTGCCGTCACGCGCTTCACTCGCGATTTGCACCGTCAGGTGCGCGCCCTCTGTCAGCTGACCGCGCGTTTTCAGACGGAGAAACGTTTCTTCGCCATTGTCCAGTTCGAGAAAGGCGCCGCCAATCGAGTCTGCAAAAGCGCGTAATCGTGCTGTATGCACGCTTCCTGCACGTGCAGGAGCACCGACGCCCGACCAGCGTTCCAGGAAGAGCCGGCAGGCCTGCCCTTCTGCATTAAGGGCAGCAGCCCGGACTTCACCGGGCGCATCAAGGCGTACAATTTTGCAGAGTTTCAGCGCGTTCATTCCTGCTGACAGGCGCGCACACCGAGCACTGGCAGCTTGGTGTCCCAGCCTTCCCGGTCGCGAATGTTGATCAGACCGCTTTCAATGCGCTGACCGCCATCAAGCAGATCGCCGGCATCCAAAGTGAGCGAAACTTCCCGGCCGTCATCAGAGAGATAGGTCATCTGCGTATTGAATTGCCCGAAAATGTCACCGCCCGCCCCGGTCTGGGTCAGCGCAATCGGGACATTGTCCTGAGCAAACAGAGCATTTCCGGACAGTGCCTTGGAATAGAAGATGAATTTCGAAACATCCGTCTGGCTCCACAAGAACAGGCCGCATTCTCCCGCTAGCAATTCCTGCGGGCCCAGGGCCGAATTCGGAACGCTGTCGATCGCCGGTTTCATGGCCAGCATTTTCGCCCGTTGCTCAGCCGGATCCATTTCGTTCGACTGGCACCCCATCAGCACGACTGACAATCCAACAGCGGCGGTTAAAAAGCGGATCATTGCGAAAGTCCTGTCGTTCGAGATTGACGATACACAAAGGCGCCATTCTCACGCACGAACCCAATTTGCGTCAAAGCGAGAATGATTTGCGTATCTTGTGTTTGCACGCGCGTTGCGAAATCTCCGCCGCCGAGAATATTGGCCGAGGCATCGATATTGACCTGATCGCCGACATTTGACTCGCCCGCCATTGCGATGACGAAAGCGCCGTTTTCGCAACTGATGGGCCCGGCAATCTCCCCAAACTGGCGGCCATATTGGGCCGCGAGCGTTGACAGGGCATTGGTCGACAAATCACCGGACGCGGATTCACACCCTGTGCGCGTGAGTTGGAATGCCCCGCCTTCGACATCCAGGGTCCCGCCCATGGCTCTGACAGCGGGTTCCAGACCCTCCAGCGCGCCGATCTCGAGGCGCATGCGGATATCGTCTGCCGTGAGGGCGCTGCGCGACAGGCTCAAAACAGCGGTGCCCTGTCCGCCTGCACCGCCCCATTGCACATCATAAGAGGGCGACAAGGCGAACAGCGACATGGGTCGCAGTTTCAGGCTGACATCCCCAATCGGTTGCGTGCCGGCATAAAACCCGCTGATGCGCCCCTTCATCAATGTACCATCAACCTTGGCCCATCCGATGCCCATATTTCCGGCGCCGGATTGATTGAGGACGAATCCGAGCGGTGTAAACGCGAACAATCCGATGATCAGCATCAGAATGAAAACGATGAGCAGCAAGAATTTCCGCATCACAAACCTCCGGGCACCAGATCGACGCTTGCGCGCACCAGCCCGCCGCCTGCCTGTTCCATGTTAAACCGCGTCACCTGGCCTGAATGATTGGCCTGAACGCTTTCCAGCCAGACGAAGATCAGGCGCGGATCAGCATCCTCAAAGATCAGTCGAACACTGGTCGAATCATTGCCTTGCAGCCGCGCGATGGACAGACCCACGCTACCAGCGGCGCCGGTGACGGCGGCTTTGAAATCTTCAATACTGGCGGATGTCGGGCGTGCATTTGTCGGCGCCGCCGCGCCCAGCGCCCGTTGCAGCCCATACCGTTCCTGGATACGCGCCAAGGTTCGATCGGCCTCGTTCAGACGCACTTCGGCTTCCGCCCGGGCGGCCATGGACGGCACCAGAACGAACTGCCACCCGATGACCACCACGCTGAGCAGTCCCGCAACCGCAATCAACAGACGCTCTCTCGGCGCCAGGTTGTTCCACCAGGCCATCATGATCCGCCCTCCAGGGTCAGATCGCCAATGACACGGCTGCCACTTTGGCGAGAATCGCCGGATCGCGCCGTCAGTCCAGATTCGCTGAGCACAGTGGTCAGGCGATCGACGTCGGCAAAACTCTCAAACGCCACAGAGGCTGTGAGTTGGCGCCGGGCGCGATCATAACGCAGCGTCCGTAACTCGCTGCCTTCAACCTGGGCCAGACCGTCATAAAGCACAGCACTGACGTCCAGCAGGCCTGGGAACGGGTCATTCAGGCCAGCGTCACCACCGGTCGTCGCCAGCACCTGTCGCACGTCTCCGCCAAGCTCGGGCCAGCCGACCCGGGCAAATTCCTGCGCCAGCGAATCGAGCTGATCTGCGCGCGCGGTCATGGCACGCGTTTCAAGAACCATGGCGCCAAACCACGCCAACGCGGCGACAGCGGCGAGCAATCCCGCAAACTTCCAGCGATCGGCGCCTTCAAGCTCCAATTTACGCCGGGCTTCAAACGCCCCCTGGCGCAAACGAATGCCGCGCCCACTCTGTTCGGCCCATGTGGCGAGTTGCACCAACAGCGCCTCCAGCGAACTGGCGCCGGCGCTGTCCGCCTGACGCCCGAGGGCCTCAGCCACGTGTTGTCCGTGAATGCTCATCTCTGCATGCGATGCGCTGAGGGAGATCAGGACGTCGCGGCCAAACCCTGCATCGAGGGTGAAGCTGCGTTCCCCCAATCTCCCGAGTACCAGTCCTGGCGCTTCATAGAGCACGTTTCCATCGGGCAGAAGACTGTGAGCGGCCATGCACTCCGCCTCGTCGAGGCCGTGCGCCTGCAGTGTCGAGATCACATCTTCAAGTCGCGTATTCGATACGACATTGATCTGGCGCAGCGCATCAGGGCGCGACTTGTCAGGCTCGGCCAGCGCGACATGGCTGGCTTCGACACTTTCGGCCAGGTCATCTTCGATGGCGTAGGGCGCAGCACGACGCGCTTCATTCTCATTGCGCGCCGGAATCACGGCTGACAGTCCGGACACATCCAGGCCGCTCAAGAACACGGTCAGATTGCGACCGCGGGCTTCGACGCCGATTGAGTCCGCGCCGATGGCCCAGCCATTCCCGCGCGGCCGCGCGAACAAGAGCGTCTCATCCGGCTGCAGAAGAGCATACACGCGCGCCATCAGCCAATCCTCTCGCGCCGCAGGGTGCGGATCGGGCGGCCAGCTTGTACCTCGAATAGATAGCGCATGGTCATATCAGAACCGCGATAGGATACATTTGTTGAAACTTCTACAAGACTTGTGACGAGACCGAGGCGATCGGTCCGCACCAGGCCAGGATCAATATTCTGTACCAGCGGGTCATTCGTCAGATCTTCGACGCTCGCCCAGCCCGTCACAGGGCGGGACGCGATCAATTCCCGCGCATCATCGACCGACAAGCCGCCAGCAAAGACCTGCTGCAAAAGAGGCGCGTGATGAATCTCGAGCGTGTTCACGTTCAGCACCTGCAACGGCGCGTCGTCCGGCAGTGCGCAGAGGACCGGGCGCAAGCGCGCAAATACCTCAGGTGTGTATCCGCGAATGCTGCGCAGCTCGTCCAGAGCGGTCAATTTCTGGCCAGATGTGCGATAAGACGGGACCTCGTTGAGATAATAACCGTCCTCAGCGCCGCCATTGCCTGGCACCGTGTCATCATCCATCCAATCTGTCAGGGCCGATGTGAGCGCCACCATGTCAGAGGCATAACCATCCTCGATCAAGGCTGTCAGCAATCGCTGATAGGCTTGTTGCTGTCCGGTATCGGCAACCAGCCCGCCACCCTCGCTTCCTATTGTGAGCTTGTTGACATCAAAACAATTGGTGGCGTCCCGAACCGTGACGGCAAGCGCGCCATCATCGACAGGAATGATCTGAGGTTCGCCCAGACCGGGCATGCCAAGCACCAGCTTATTCTCGAGCGGTCCAAGGATAGCGGTTAAACGGGCTTTGGCGACCTCCTCTGCCGAGGCGGCGTAGAATGCGAGTTGGGCTTGAGCGTCCAATGCGCGAGACCGCATGGTCGCCTGCGTCACCGCCTGTGTCACGGCCAATGCAGCGACAGACATCGCAGCAACGATCATCATCACCGTCAGCAAAGCGGCGCCACGTTCAGTATGACGCTTCGCGGTCATGTTCGACCTCCAGCGAGCGCGGCCAGTGACAAGTGCGTGCCATCTTCGAAAATGACCGTCATTTCGACCAGGTCCGGCAAAACATTGACGCTCTGTCCGGCGCCGCTCAGCCAATAATCCGAGACCTGGTCCCCGCGCTGAAAGCCAAGCTCGACGGTGCGGACATTGTTCAGCAATACGCGCGACGCGAGCGGCGTGCCCGACGTCGCGTCTGGCCGCAAATGCGCTTGGCGAATGAGGTCACCATTGCGCAAGACATATTGAACGGCTTGCAATCCGCTCCGTGGCTCGACAAATCCGGGATTCAGCCACCCGTCGCGCACGAAGTGCAAAAACGGCTCTTCGCCGCGCGGACGTTCGCCATACAGATTGATGGACGCGGCCAGGCCATCACTGGGGCGGATGGAACGCGTGCTCATCGCCATGATGTCCTGCCGGATCAAACGCTGCGCGACATCAATCTGGCGGGTGATCTGTTCCTGATCGCGAATTTGCTGGCTCGTCGTCGTCGCGCCGATCAACAGCGCCGCGCCCGCCGAGGACACGATGGCGAGAATGAACAGGGCGACCAGTGTCTCTGCCAGGGTGAACCCCGCCTGAGACGAACGCTGTGGCATGCGAGGCCGGCTCATGGCTGAGGCTCCCCGGATTGGTTTGGCGGTGGCTCTGACTGGCCAGGCAGGTTGGAGGGGATGTATTTCAGGCTGATCAGGCTCGCCAGAACCTGTTCACTTTCAGCGGGTCGCACATCGATCCTGAGATTCTGCAATTGCCCGATCTCGGCGGGGCTGGTGGTGCGGGTCCAGACATAGGACCGCCCCATCTGGGCGCCCTGCCCGGTGACGATCCCGGCATCGAGGACGGTTTGCGACGCCATGGCGCGGGCCATCTCGTTCTCAGCCACGATGCGCGCGAACAGACGAGTCTCCAGGCTGGCCGCATTGCGATTGGCATCCGTCGTAACCTGCAAGAGCGGAATTGCGGCCATGGCGAGAATGCCCATCGCGGCGACGGTTTCGACCAGGCTGAACCCGGCCTGTCGGGAAGATCTAGCGTTCGACAAGAACCACCTCCCCGGTCTCGAGGAGCGCGATTTCGATGCGGACACCGCGCGCGCGCAACTGAAATTCCGCTGGTTGAACAATGCCGGTCGGATCAAATACCAGTTCCGGCCAGCCCTCTGGCCGCGGCTGCGCATCGGTATCGAACGAAATCTCCATGGCGCGCGGCAAGGCCTCCGGTCGCCCCTGGGGTCGCCAGCCATCGCGGCGCCATTGCACCAGAGCGTAGCCGCCATCGGTCAGCTTCAATCCCACAGGCTGACCGGCAAAGATGGCTTGTTCCTGCGCATCCCGGAGGACGGTTGCGAACGCCTGCGCGCTTGCCTGCTCTTCGGTCGGTCGCTGGGGCAGAGTCAGAGTGACAATACCCGCGGTCAATCCAATGATGAACAGCACCGTCATGACTTCGACCAAAGTCATGCCTCTCTGGGACATATGGCGGCGCGCGGCGTTCAAGATTTTCTACTTTCGATCAGAGCAAGGAAAGCGGTCTAGATGTCCCAAATGCTGATATCAGCATTGTCCTCTTCACCGCCTTCGCGCCCATCAGCGCCAAGTGAGAAAAGGTCATATGGGCGACCATCATCACCCGGGACTTCGTAAATGTACGGACGCCCCCAGGGATCGTCGGGAAGCTTCTGGATGTAACCACCTGGCCGATAGCGATTGCCGTCCGGCGCATTGTCCGGCTTGGTCACAAGCGCTTCCAGCCCCTGCTGCTGCGTCGGAAACGCGAACATGTCGCCATTATACGATTGCAAGGCACCCGACAGGCGCGTGATATCGGTCGCTGCCTTGGTCGTGCGGCCTTGGCTCATCGCGCCGGTGACATTGATCAAGACTATGGTCGAGAGCAGACCGATAATGAACACCACCACCATGATCTCGGTCAGGGTAAAACCGCGTTGGCGGTTGCGACGTTGGGTTTTGAGATTTTTCATATTCATCTTCCTCAGGCACCAATTGCCATCGTGTTAAGCTGTAGAATGGGCAGCATGATGGCCAAGACAATCAGGGCGACAACCCCGGCGAGCATTACGATCAGGAGCGGTTCCAGCAGGCCGAGGGCAACCGTTGCATTGCTGTCGAGCTCCTCCTCCATATAGTCGGCGGCACGCGAGGTCATCGCCGGCAAGTCTCCGCCGCGCTCGCCGCTGGCCACCATATGCACCAACATCGGCGGAAACGCCCCGGTCTGGCGCATCGCGCGATTGAGCGTCTGTCCCTCTTCAACTTGGCGCCGCACAGTCACAGCGGCTTGGCGGAACACTTCATTGCCAACTGATCCTTTCGCCGCGACCAGCGCGTCCGGCACGGTTGCGCCACTTCCGGACAGGGTTGCGAATGTGCGCGCGAACTGGGCCGCATTGGCGCTGCGAATGACCTTGCCGAACAAAGGCAGGCGCAGGACCAGCTTGTCCCATCGCATCTTGATGGCAGGCGTTTGGAATGCGCCGCGTAGCAACCAGATTCCGAGCCCTATGGCGGGCAAAATGATCAATCCCCAGCCGCGCATGAACTCCGACACGCCGATGACGGCATTGGTCAGCGGCGGCAGCTCCTGGCCGAGGGTTTCAAACTGCTCGATCACCGCGGGCACCACGAAAATGAGGAGCAGCACAACCACCACCATCGCCACGCAGGCGAGCACGGCGGGATAGATCAGGGCAGACAACAACTTGTTGCGAAGCTTGCGCGACTTTTCCAGGTGTGTGGCCAGGCGCTCCATGACATCGCCGAGTCGACCAGACGACTGCCCGGCCGCAACGACGGCGCGGTAATATGGCGGGAAGGCTTTCGATGACTGACTCAGAGCTTCGGAGAAAGAGTAGCCTTCCTGGACACTGCCGCGCACCCCCATCAGGACACGGCGCGTGCCAGGCTTTTCAGCCTCACCGGCAATCGCGCCGAGGGCCTCTTCCACGGTTGCGCCTGATTTGATCAGCATCGCCAATTGCCGCGTGGTGAGGACCAGGTCATTGCTCGAGAGCGACCCGCGGCCGGCGCTACGGCTTGCCGACTTTTGGCGCGTTTCCTTGACGTCGAGCGGCGACAACTGGCGCAGGCGCAGCTCTTTGCGGGCTGAGCGCGCGGAATCAGCGGTGATGACGCCGGTCGCGCGTTTGCCGTCGGCACCGATGGCGACATAGTCATAGACTGCCATCGCCTAGTGCTCCTCTTCGCGCCGGCAGACCCGCAAGACTTCCTCTACGCTGGTCTGCCCTGCCTTCACATAGCGCGCCGCATTTCGGAACAGCGTATCATGTTCCGCGAAGGCCATGTTCTGGATATCGTCTTCAGACCCATCGGCCCGGATGAGGTCGCGCAAGGCGCTATTCACCGAGATCAGCTCATAAACACCCAGCCGGCCACTATAGCCGGTATTGTTGCAGGCCATGCAGCCAACCGGGCGCCAGAGCTGCGGCGCCTCGTCCTGGCTGAGGCCAAACATGGCAAGCTCTTCCGGGGTCGAGCCGTGCGGCGTGCGGCAATGTTCACACAGCTTGCGCACCAGGCGCTGGGCAATCACCGCTTTGAGGGTCGCAGCCAGAACATATGGCTCAATCCCCATATCGCGCAGGCGCTGGATCGCTCCGGCGGCGCTATTGGTGTGTACGGTGGAAAGGACCGGGCGACCGGTCGAGGCAAATTCGAACGCCACTTTGGCGGTTTCGAGGTCACGAATCTCGCCGACCATGACCACGTCCGGGTCGTGCCGCAAAATCGCGCGCAACGTCGCCGCAAAGGTCAGGCCGACCTTGTGATGCATCTGGGTCTGGCTGATGCCTTCGAGACCGTATTCGATCGGATCCTCGAGCGTCATCACATTGCGTTCGCCATTGTTCAGGACAGACAGAGCGGAATAGAGCGTGGTGGTCTTGCCCGAGCCGGTTGGGCCGGTGACCAGGGTGATGCCGTTCGGCTGGGCCAGGATGTCCCGAACCCGTGCCAGGGTGACCTCATCCATGCCCAGCTCGTCGAGCCCGAGCAGCGCGTTGCGGGTATCGAGCAGGCGCATGGTGACACGTTCGCCATAGCGGCTCGGCAGTGTCGAGACGCGGACATCAATGCTCCGTCCGCCTATGGACAGCGAAATACGGCCATCCTGCGGAATCCGCTTCTCGGCAATGTCGAGGCGCGCCATGACCTTGATCCGGGAGGTCAGCGGCGCTGCCAGGCGACGCGTTGGCGTCAGGACTTCCTGCAAAACGCCATCAATCCGGTAGCGCACCGAAAGATTGTCCTCGTGCGGCTCAATATGGATGTCTGACGCCTTGCGATTGACCGCTTCATAGATCAACCCATTGATCAGCCGGATGACCGGCGCATCATCATCGCCGTCGAGCAGGTCTGCGGTTTCCGGGATGCCATCGACCAGGCTGGCCAGCCCGCCCTGATTGTCGAGCGCGGCCTCGGCTTCATCGCCGCTGACGCCGTCGCGAGCATAATGCTCGGTCAATGCCCGTTCAAATTCCTGCGCTTCCATGGCCTGTAATTGCAACGGCCGGCGCAACACGCGGCGCGCTTCGATCAGGCTGTAGGGATCAACACCATTCCTGACGCCGAGCCGCACTTCATCGCCCTGCCCGGCCAGCACGACCACGCCCTTGTCGCGGGCAAAGGAATAGGAGAGATCTGTATCAGGCAGGCTCATAATCTAGCTGTACACCGTTTCAGGGCGGAGTTTGAGCCCCTAGTCTAGCGGTGGCTCTGAACCGAGGACCGAACCGATAAAGGCATCGAGATCGGAGATGCCATCCTCATCGCCTTCACGTAACAGTTCTTCGGCGCGAATGTAGCGATAATTGCGCGAGGTCACAGCGCGCGCGTCATCGCGATCGCGGACGATGGTCGGACGGATGAACACCATCAGGTTGGTGCGATCGTAAGTGGTGCCTTCTGACTTGAACAGGTTTCCAACCACGGGAATATCACCCGCGATCGGGACTTTCGAGTTCACCGTCTCGTCGGTTTGCTCAATCAGGCCGCCAATCACGATGATCTCACCATCATCAGCCAGGACATTGGTGGTGATCTGGCGCTGGTTGGTGACAAAATCATCGGTGCCGCTGCTGAGCGTGGTCGAGATGCTCGACACCTCCTGGAAAATATCCAGCCGGATCGTGTCGTCGGCAGAAATCTTTGGCGTGACGCGCAGGATGATACCGACATCCTGACGGGTTACAGTGCGGAACGGATTGCTATTGTCCGAGCTCAGTGTTTCCCCCGTCGTGACCGGGATTTGTTGGCCAACCAGCAATTCCGACGTGCCATTGTCGAGTGTCATGTTGAACGGTTTGGAGAGAACCTTTGACTGCGTGTCCTTCTCGATCGCCGTGAGGATGGCTCCAAACAGCGTGTCGCCGTCGCGGCCACCGAAACCGATCGAAGCCCCGTCCAGACCGAGCAACGACGACACCGCGCCCTCTGTGAACGGATTGGTGCCTCCGAACACGCTCGGGTCTGCAACCGCACCAGCGAGCGACAGAAGGTTCGGGGCCGAGCGCGAAAAATTGGTGCTCAGGAAGGGAACCGTCGACTCCCCGGTGCCCGACAGCAGGAACTGCACGCCAAGTTCGCGCGCCGTATTGTCTGACATCTCCACGATAATCGCTTCGACCAGGACTTGTGCCCGGCGCTTGTCGAGCGCTTCGACGACACGTTCCATGGCCAGGATCGTGTCCGGCGAGGCACTGATGACCAGCGAATTGGTCGGCGCATGGTGCGCAATCGTGGCGCCAGGCGTCTGAACATCGCCCGGGGCAGACTGTTCCGCCATGGTTTCGGCGAGCCGTTCGAGAATGGGCACGATGTCGACCGCATCGGAATTCTTCAGCTCGATGACGCGAAGGCTGTCGCGCACCGGATCGGTCTTGTCGAGCTCCTGCGCGACACGAATGGCGCGTTGCACCGTCGCCTCGTCGCCGCGAATGACGATTGAATTGGAACTGGTTGAGGCGGATACTTCAAATCGATTTCCCGGACTATCATCGCGATCGCTCAGCAATTCGGACAAGATGCTCTGGATTTCGCGGGCAGGAACATTGCGCAGCTCAACCGTCTCTACCTTTGTGCGATCATCTGAATCCAGGCCCGCCACGATCTCTCTGAGACGCGGCATGTTTGATGAATAATCAACCAGAACCAGCGTGTTAGAGCGCGCATTGGCGACCACCTGGCCTTGCGCGTCGATCAGTGGCTTGACCATTTGCGCGGCTTCGATGGCGCTGAAATTATCGAGCTTGAAGACTTCGGTGATAAAGGCGTTCGGCCCGGTATTGACGCTCCCGGCTTCGCCAATGGCGGCCTGTTCCGGGACGATGCGATAAACGCCCCGCCCTGCCGGTATCGCCGCAAAGCCATGCACGCGCAGCGTCGACAGGAAGACCTGGAACACTTCATTGGTGGACATCGGCGCCTGCGACATGACGGTGACCTTGGTGCGCCGGACATCCGGATGCAGGATGAAGGTGTAGCCAGTAATGATCGACACATCATCGATCAGTGCCGTGATCTCAACATCATTGAGGCTGAGCACATGCCTCGCCGCCTGTGGTGAATTCATCTCCGCTGACGCATAGCCTCCAGCGGCCAGCGCAATCGCAGATGCAGCAATCAATCTCTTCATCGGGATACCTTACTCACCAAACCTTAAACGAACGGTCCGCGGCGTTCCGTTCCTGTTTATCTCTAAAACCGCTGTTTGTATTGAAGAAATGCGGTCGATCACGTCGGTCATATCCAGATTATCGACCGAGGTGCCATTAATTTGCAGCAACACATCGCCAGGTTCGAGGCCGGCCTGTCGCATGATGTCGGCGCTTCCGATCGGATTCAGGCGATACCCGCTCAAGGTGCCATTGGTCATGACCGGTCCGGCATTGATCGCGCCGAACAGCACATCTGGTCCCGCCAATTGTCCTTCAATGACGTCAGATGTCTCGGGTTCAGCTGCGGGCGTTTCAGGGCCACCATCGTCCGTTGCATCGGTGACAATCTGCGAGTCATCGGTAATCACGGACAGGCCAGCGCCGCGTCCACCCAGCATCAGAGTTTCATCGGCGCCATCACGGTTAATGATCACACGATCCGAGAGAATTCTTTCCAACACCACGCCAGGCAGAATCTGGTCACCGACCCGGTAATTTTTGCCGATCCCGTCCGGCGTACGAATGATCGCATTTCCGGCGCCGTCCCCTTCGGTCGACATGCGGAGGCCATCCAGTTGCAGGTTCAGGCTCGTTTCAGGGACATCCTGAACAACAAGTTCGACCTCGCCTTGATCAAACGGGTTTTGTGTAATCAGGACCGATCGATCGGTTGAGATGGCCAGCGTGCTGCTGGTCCCGCGCATTGGCGTTGGTAGCGGGCGATCTGTATAAGTCGCGACAGAGTCAGACGGAGACGCGATGACCCAAACCAAGCGCGCCGCGAGCAAAGCCACGACCACGACCAGACCCAGCTCAATCGCCAGGCGCGCAGGACGCTCCACTGCGTTCAATCGTTCCAGGGCCGTTTGGGCGGCACTCGCCATACCGGTCTCTCCTAACCCCCAGACTTAACCTTAACCCTAGGCGCTAATCACGTGTTTTGTCACGCTTAATTCTAAGAAACGAACCCTCACAACTCAGTTAATAGCAGTTGTCAGGGTTCGTCTTGATTGTTCACTATTTCCGATGATCAATCGTTGTGATCTCTCCTAAAACCTGGCGGTCAGGCTCGCTGACAGGCTGGTGCCACGATCATAGGTGTTGAACTCGACGCGGCCGGTATCGGTTGCCGTGTTGAGGAACTCCTGATGCGCTTCGTCCAGCAGATTGCGAGCACTCACGCCGAGCGTCAGGTCTTTGCCGCCAAAAGTGACGTCCCGGCGATAGACGAAGTCCAGCTGGATGCCCGGATCCTCAATGACATCCTCGAGACCGAGGCGTGCATCCCCACGTTGAAGGATACGCTGATCCACCCATCCCAGCAGCAGGGTCGCCTGCTCAACGTCGCTTTCCCATCCAAATTGCAGATTGAAGATATTCTCCGGCGTGCCTTGCAGCTTATCCCCATTGTTCAAACCGAGATCGGTCGCGAGAATATCGCGGTTTTCACTGCCGGAGAAAACCAGATCGCCGGCATCAACAACCAGTTCAGCTGATGTGAATGTATAATTGGTCGAGAAGATCCAGTCGCGATCCTGCCACCACGTACCCTCGAACGGCATGATAAATCGGTTGCGGTATTCGAGCTCAAACCCGAACAGTTCGGCCTTCGGGGCGTTGATATAGGTGGTCTGATAGACCAGCGAGCTCAGTTCGTTGATCTGTTCCTCGATCGGGTTTTCGATTTCCTTGAAAAAGGCGGCGGCGGTCACGAACTGGTTGCGGCCCATATAATATTCCAGGCGTGCGTCATAATTGGTGAATTCGCTATCGACGAGGCCGCTGTTGCCGCGATAGGTCCGGCTGGATTCAGTATCGAAATAGGTCGCCTCGGACAGCTCTCGAAACTGCGGTCGCGCCACGGTTTCGGAGTAGCCAAGCCGGACCTGCAAATCGTCGGCAAAGTTCCAGGTCAGCGTCAGCGCCGGCAATGTGTAATCATTTTCCAGCCGGGTCTCTTCAGGTCCAGGATTGCCGAACCGGTCCGAGGACCGGACAAATTGCTCACCGCTCTCCTGGCGCACACCCACGGTCGCCTTGATGTAATCGGTGACGTCCAGGTCGGCCTGCGCGTAATAGGCGGTCACATCAAGGCCCGCGACATAGAGATCCGTGCTGGTCGTCGACTCGTTCAGGAAGAACCGGCTCGGCGCAATATTATCTGGCGAGAACAGGAAATCCGGACGCGCCAGCGGGTCGACGCCGGTGACAACCGATCCGTTGAAGCGGAAATTGAACTGGCGGTAATCGCGTTCTGTCGAGGAGTCATCGAAACCGCCTGACAGTACCAGTTCACGCGTATCGCCCAACGCAACCAGGTACTTTCCGTCCAGGCCGAAGCCGGTGACATCATCGACCAGCTCAGTGAACTGGATATTGTAGCGGCCCTGCTGGTTATTATAGGTCGGCACACCATTGATGACCTCGCGCGTCAGCTGGCGCTCATAGGGTGCATCATAGGTCGATTGCGCGACAGATCCACGCCAGTTGAGGTCGAGATCGCCGAAGGCGTGCGAGCCTGCGAGCTGAAACGAGGTCAGTTCGCGCTCATACCAGGCCGTGCGTTCACGGTGACGGATTTCATTACTGCCATCCTCCCCAACTGCAATCTGCGCGTCCTTGGTGGTGGAGTGGACATAGAACAACGTGCCGGACACTTCGTGGAGACCCTGCGCAACCGTGATCGATCCAAGCCCATTGACGATCGCATCAAAGCTGGTCTGGTCAACCTGCACATCGCGGTCAAAATCGCCGGAGGCGTCATTGCGCAGCACCTGCTGCGTGGCTTCCCGTGTCGTCCAGCTGCCATCATAGCCGAGCACACCGATCAGGCCGACATCGAAGTCCCCAAAGCTGAGCGCCTTTCCGCCTTCCAGTTCCAGTTCCAAGGGCGGATCAATGTCGTCCTGCTGGATGACCGAGAGTGGTGAATTGACGAGGCTCTCCCCGGCCGCTTCGCGCGCCTCCGGGGTCAGGCTGTTAATATTGGTTCCGGAAGCGATCAGCGCGGCCAGCGGCGTCGGCAGATCGCGCAGGCCGTCATCATATCCGGACCAATCGGTGTCGCTGCCGCTCACCATCAGTCCAGTCTGTCCGGTGGTCACCGTGTTATAGCCGGTGCCAATCTTGAGGTTGAGAAAGTCCTCTGCGGTCTGGCGCACAGTCTTGAGGTCGATCAGGCCGCCGCCAAACTCGCCTGGATAATTGGCGGAGTAGGTTTTCTGCACCGCCGCGCCATCAAGCATGCTGGATGGGAACAGATCGAGTGGCACGGTTCGCCGCAAGGGCTCCGGGCTCGGCAAGGGGGCACCATTGAGCAGCGCCACCGAGTACCGATCGCCAAGGCCGCGCACATAGGCAAACTGTCCATCGACAACGCTGAGACCGCTCAAACGGGTCAAGGCCAGGGCCGCATTGGCGTCGCCCTGGCGGGTCAGGTCTTCTGAAGACAGGAACGACGCCACCTGGGAAGTCTGGCGCTGCGGCTCGGGAATGTAGGCACCGCGTACGACAACAGTTTGCAGTGTGCGTTCGTCAGATGCTTCGGCTTTCGCCGCCGGCTCATCAGGCGCGTCCTGTGCGGCAACGGCTGGCACCACAGCCAGGGCCAGCGCTGTCGTCAGCAAGAGTGAGGTATTGGTAGGGCGTATCATTGGCATTGGCCTTTGTTCGGGTCGTCAAACCGGCGAGCTGTTTCAAAATCGTCTTTCGCGCTCGACGGACAGAAATGGAAAAACCGGGACGGCGCTGAGGCCCCGTCCCGGTCAGTTGAAAATCTACCTAGCAAGCGTCGCCATTTGGCAGTCCGCAGGTCCAGCCCTGCCACCATGCGTCGTTCGCGTTTTCGACCGCGCCGATATAGTCGGTATCGTCAAAGAAAGGGTCGATCGCCGTTAGATCCGTCGCGGTGGCTGCGGTTTCGGTGGCGCCATTGACGAAGCGCGAGATCAACGTGTTCACCACAGGCAAGGATGTGTTGAACGTGCTGTTCGGCGCCGCCGCAGCCGCGTCCACCGCCGCTTGAGTCTCGGGGCTCGAATCTGTCAGGCCGGCGCCATTGGTCCCGCAATCAGCCTGCACGGATGAGAAGCTTGGGTCGACGCCGACGCCGCCAAAGCTGCTATCGTCGCCATCACCGGCATCCGCGTCCCAGGCGAAGCAGGCATCTTCATAGACGATGACGCCATTGAGCAATTGTCCGATCGATCCCGTGTTCGAACGGAACACCTGATCGCCATCGGTTCCCAGGAAGGTGAAATTGGCAATCTTGGGATTGGAGGACTGCGCCACAGGCGCGGCGGCGACAGAGCTCTGCTCGGTGACATTGTCGCCGCGGCCATTGATCTGGTCGACAATGACGTACTGGATTGCACCTTGATAGCCATTGTCGGTGTCGATGGATTCGTCATTATTGCCGGTCAGAACCAGGTATTTGGCGTTGACCGTCCCGCCGAAGAATTCGACGCCATCATCGGCATTGTTATGGACCTGGATGTACTCAACCGTGGTGCCGTCTCCGACGCCGCCAAAGGCAATGCCGTTCAACTCATTATCCGGGGTCAGCTCGAAGCCGGCATATTTGACCTGCACATAGCGCAGGACACCGGAACTGTCGCTGACATCGTCGCCGCCATAGAGCGCATCCGGCGAGGTGACGCCTTCAATGCGCTGCTGGCAGCTATCTGTGAAATAGGCCGAGCCACTGAGGCAGCGATTCTGCGGCGCGCTGCCCAGGATAACGATACCGCCCCACTCACCATCTGCCTGATCCGGCGATGGCTGCGTATCGCGCAGGTCGGCTTCGGAGGTGAAAATGATTGGATTGTTCGCCGTGCCATTGGCGCGGATCTCCGAGCCGCGATTGACGACCAGATAGTCCTGACCGGTATTGCCGAACAGGGTCACCCCGGACTCGATGGTCAGTGTCGCGGCATCGCCGGCGGCCGCCGTCCCGTCTGCGCCCATATCGACACCAACATCGACCCGGCCATCAAGTTCATAAAGGTTGCCGCGCGTCAGGCGAATGTCTTCGGTGAGGACGCCGGATACAACGCAGACCTTCTGGCCGCCAATCGTATTGCCATTGTCAATCGTGCCGGTTGGGCAGGTCAGCGTGTCGGGAAACAATCCGACGGTCCAGCCCGTCGCCCAATTGTTTGTTTCGGACTCACCCGGCGCGAATGCGCCGATATGGTTGGTGTCATCGAACGAAGCGTCGATGGCTGGCAGGTTGGCGGCGGTAATCCCCTGCTCTGCCGTGCCAGAGAAGAATTTGGCGGCCAGCGTATTCGCGACCGGCAGCGCCGTGTTGAACACACTGTCTGGCGCGGCCGCAGCTGCCGCCACTGCTGCAGCGGTTTCAGGGTCTGAATCGGTCAGCCCGGCGCCATTCGTGCCGCAATCGGCGAGGACGGAGGCAAAGCTCGGGTCAACGCCAACGCCGCCAAAACTGGTATCGTCGCCATCACCGGCATCGGCGTCCCAGGCGAAGCAGGCATCGTCATAGACGATCACACCGTTCAGGAGGCGGCCGATGGAGCCGGTATTCGAGCGAAAGACCTGGTCACCATCACTGCCGATGAAGGTGAAGTTGGCGATTAGCGGGTTCGAAGACTGCGACGCCGGGGCTGCGGCCACGGAGCTTTGCTCGGTGATATTGTCGCCGCGCCCTGTCGTCTGCTCAACCACCACGTGCTGGATCGTGCCCTGATAGCCATTGTCGGTATCGATGGACTCGTCATTATTGCCGTTGAGAACCAGATATTTGACGTTGACCGTCCCGCCAAAGAACTCAACGCCGTCATCGGCATTGTTATAGACCTGCACATACTCAACCACGGTGGCGTCACCGACACCGCCAAAAGCGATGCCGTTCAGTTCATTGTCTGTGGTGAGCTCGAACCCGGCATGTTTCACCACGACATAGCGCAAGGTGCCGGAATAATCGTCGGCATCGTCACCGCCATACAGGGCATCTGGCGATGTCACGCCTTCAATACGTTGCTGGCAGGTGTCGGTGAAATAGGCCGAGCCGCTCAGGCACCGGTTCTGCGGTGCACTGCCGAGAAGGACTATCCCGCCCCATTCACCATCGAACGTCTCGCCGAGATCATTGGCAGGATCTGTGTCGTTCTGGCGCTCAATGTCCTGGGCGCTGGTAAAGGTAATCGGCTGGCTCGCTGTGCCAGCAGCCTCGATCGTCGATCCGCGCGAGACGACCAGATAGTCCTGCCCCGTGGCGCCAATGATTGTGACACCCGGCTCGATGACCAGAGACGCAACCGCGCCCGCCGCATCAGTGCCGTCGGCGCCATTATCCACGCCCACATCGACACGGCCATTCAGGCGATATACGACGCCATCCACCTGGGTCAGCGTCGTCGTTCCCAGCAGCGTGCCGGACAGCAAGCATGTGGTGACCGACCCGATCGCTGTGCCTTCAGAAAAACCCGAAGGGCATGACGCTGTCGCGCCGCCGCCGCTTCCGCCCGAACCACCACCACTAGAAGGCGGCGGAGTCGTCGGTGCCGTGGTCCCGGGTGAGGCGATGCTGCCCCCCTGGGAACACGCTGCTGCCATCATGCCCAGTGCAAACGCGCTTGCCGTTGCTCGAAGTTTCATTGGAGGCCCCTGTCCGATTTCCAATTGCACTCAACCACGGCCTGTCCGCGGCTGATTCTGGGGCCGGAATTATTCAAAGTCGGTGACGGTTTTTTTGCGCTAAAATAACAGTTCCATGACCGACTCCGACACAAATCCGTCGCAATAAGCCACTGTTTTATTTGCGTAATAATCCGGTCGCTGAGCTTTTTGAATTTCGCAATGCGGCGCCCCGATCTGGACAATCTCGTTTGCTTTCAAGCGCCTTCCAGAATGGCAAAACTCCGCATCCGGAGGGTTATCAGACGAGCAACTCGCCCATGCACCAGGCGCCCCAGATGCCCAGACCCAGATACGGCCCAAACGCGAAAGCTGGGCGCGCACGCTTTTTTTTTCCCGTTTGTGACAAAGCGACCGCGGAAATGATCCCCAGGCCCGACGCAATCAAGAGAATCAGTGGCAACAGTCCCGCCCCGACCCAGGCGCCGCCTGCGGCCAGCAATTTGGCGTCACCGAGGCCAATGCCGTCATAGCCGCGCAAGGTTCGCCAGACATAACCCAGTCCCGCTATCAGAGCGTAACCGAGCACCGCACCGGCGATAGATAGCTGCCAAGACGTCTGAGCGATGACCGCGAACCCAATGCCGGCGACGATCAATGGCAAGGTAATCACATCCAGCAAAAGACCAGTTCGCATATCGATGTATGACAAGAGCAGCAGCGCCGTGGCGAGGCCCAGACTTGCGTAGAGGGCGATCCCGGTGGACCTGACCGGCGCTGCCAACGTGACGAATGCAAGCGCATAAACAGCTGCCAGCAGGGTCACCAGAATGAGCGCGGTCCGCGCGCTGATCCTCACATCCGGATATGTCTCTGTTGAGGCTGGCTGCATGTCGCCAGTCACCCCCGGTATCCCTTGGCGACGACGAACATCTCGGGCGATCCGGCGCGGCTTGCCGGCGGTTTGATATGTTTCACCGATTTGAACAGGTGTTTGAGACGTTCCATCATTTCCGGCGTCGCCCCGCCCTGGAAGACCTTGGCGCAGAAGGCCCCGCCGCGCACCAGATGCTGTTCGGTGAAATGCAGCGCGATATCGGCGAGCGCTGCCGTGCGCAGGCTGTCTGTCTGTTTGTGCCCGGTCGTGTTGGCCGCCATGTCCGAGAGGATGAGGTCCGGCGGCCCACTCAGGCCGGTCATCATCTCAGCGACATCGTCAGGTTCGTTGACGTCGCCTTGCACGATGAAGGCACCCGCGACGGGTTCGGTTTCCAGCAGGTCGATGCCGACCACTTCTCTCACCTTGGCCCGCACGCAGGCCTGCAACCAGCCCCCGGGGGCGCAGCCAAGGTCGACCACGCGAATGTCAGGCCGCAGCAGCTTGGCCTGTTTGTCGATCTCGAGCAATTTATACGCCGCGCGGGCGCGAAAGCCTTCGGCTTTGGCTTGCTGAACATATGGATCGGAAAGCTGACGCTCGATCCATTTTTTCGAACTCTCGGACTTGGCGCGATAGGCAATCACCTTGCGCTCGCCGGTGCGGCGACCTGAGCTTTTCTTCTTGTCCGTCGGACCTTTCCAACGGCGTTTTCCATCATCACTCATGATTGCGCACCTTCTGCGGCTGCAGGTTTTTCGCCTGGTTTTTTGCGGCGACGACGTTTCCGGCGCTTGGGACCTTGCATCATCGACAGGAGCAGGCCTTCGCGCAAACCACGATCGGCGACGCGCATACGCCCGCCGGGTGCCAGCGACCAGGTTCCTTCAACGATGGCGCAGCCGGCCATCATCAAGCCGGCACGGTCGGTGCCGATTGTCGGAAACTTGTGCAGGCCGCTTTGCCCGGCCGCGCGGAGCTTGTTCACGGTGCCCATCATCTGGTCGTGCGTCATCCAGGCGCCATCGACCCGGTCCCGGCGATATTTCTGCAAGCCAAGCGACACGCCCGTGAGGCAGGTCACCGTCCCGGACGTGCCAATCACATGCGCCCGTCCCTCTTCAAACGCCTTGCGAATATCCGGCGTGTGTTTCCAGCGGTCGATCAGGTCCATCACATGCGCCAGCATTTGCGGATACCTGTCTTCTTCGGGCAGATGCGCGAACGCTTCGGTCAGGGTCACAACGCCGACCGGGAGACTGCGCCATCCGAGGATTGGCGGCTTGCTGAGCAGGCCTTTCAGACCACCCTCATGGGCGGGCCGTGCGTCGACATAGGACAGCTCGGTCGAGCCCCCACCTATGTCGATCACCAGAACCCGGTCCGTGTCCGGTTCGATCAGATTGTGACAGCCGATCAAGGCCAGTCTAGCTTCTTCCTCGGGCCCGATAATCTTGAAGGTCAGTCCGGTTTCGTCGCGCACGCGCTGGATGAAAGCGGCGCCATTCTCGGCGCGGCGGCAGGCTTCGGTGGCGATGCAGCGGACATGCCCGACCTTTTTCGCTTTCAGCTTCTTGGAAATCTTGTGCAGCGCGTCCATGGCGCGCTCGATCGAGGCATCCGACAAACGTCCCGTCGCCTCCAGACCTTCGCCGAGGCGGGCAATCTGAGAATGAGAGTCGAGCACAGAAAAGCTATCGCCGCGACGTGCAGCGACGAGCAGTCTGCAATTATTTGTCCCCAAATCCACCGCTGCATAGAGCGGGGGCTTTCGGCGCTTGCGTGACCCGGTCCGGCGTCTGGCCGTCCGATCATCACGCACTTTATCTATAGTCATGTGCTGACCAAATCTTGTATGTTGAATCCAGCTGTAGCACACATAGTCATCATGAGTCAGGGACCGAACATCATGAAGCGCTTCAAGCGCCTGTTCGGGGGCGAAAAACCCACGAAAACTCAACCTGTTGTGGAGGTTTCCGAGATTCCGGACCTGCCCAACGCCATTCCGACGCGGCAAGCCAAATTCCAGATCGGACAAGTCCTCCGGCACAGATTATTTGATTTTCGCGGCGTGGTTTTCGACGTCGACCCCGTCTTTGCCAATACAGATGAGTGGTATGAATCGATCCCGGAAGAGGTTCGCCCATCCAAGGATCAGCCTTATTACCACTTGTTCGCCGAGAATGAGCGCACCCACTACGTCGCCTATGTCTCAGAGCAGAATCTGGTGCCGGACGAGGATGATGCGCGCGTCAGTCATCCCGACATCGCCAAGATGTTCGAACTGACCGATCATGGCTATGTCCTGAAGGCGGCGCAGCGCAACTAGGCCGGTTTGACTGCTTCGGGAACGGCTTTCTGAAACGCCGCCAATTCCATACAGCTCGCCTCGACTTCCAGTAATTTCGGATAACCCGACAGGTCGATATCGAACCGTCGCGCATTGTACATTTGCGGGATGAGGCAAATCTCTGCGAGGCCTGGCGCGTCGCCAAACAGCAACCGGGTCTCGGATTTTTGCGCATGCACTTCCAGCGCATCAAAGCCGCGTGTCACCCAGGTTGCATACCAGGCGCCGACGGCAGCCTGATCAGCGCTGAATTCTTCTTTCAGGTATTTCAGCACGCTGGAATTGTTCAACGGGTGGATATCGCAGGCGACCGTATCCGCAAATGCACGGGCGCGCAGGCGCTGATGCGTCTCGACCGGCAGCAAGGCGGGCTCGGGATAAGTCTCCTCCAGCCAGTCCAGGATCGCCATGGATTGTGTGTGCACGGCGCCATCGATGACCACGGTCGGCACGCGTTGCTGTGGGTTGATGGCTTTGTAACCGTCGCTGTTCTGCGCCAGCACGTCTGGGTGCAGGCTTACCTCTTCGCTCTCAAAGGCGAGCCCCTTCAGGTGAAACGCGATACGCAGCCGATAGCAGGCCGATGAACGCCAATAGTCGTATAGCTTGATCACGTGATCCCTCCGCGGAAGTGATGAATTCATTCGTTATAGTGCAAGACATTTTTAGACTCACTTGCTATATTAGTTGCATGAGCAACCAATTTGACAAACCCGCACATGCCGCTGACGACTGGACGATCGATCAGCGCTGGTCCGATTACACCGCAGACGAACACAAGGTCTGGGACACGCTGTATGAGCGATTGATGAAGGTTCTGCCCGGGCGCGCGGCCCCGGAATTCCTGAACGGTCTTACAGCGCTGAAACTTGATCGCGGCGGCATTCCCAATTTCGAGGAGATGTCGGACGAACTGGAAGCGCTGACGGGATGGCGCGTTGTCGCCGTACCGGGTCTGGTGCCGGACGATGTGTTCTTCGACCATCTCGCCAATTGCCGTTTCCCCGCCGGGAACTTTATCCGCAAACCGGATCAGCTCGACTATATCCAGGAACCGGACGTCTTTCACGATGTGTTCGGCCATGTGCCGATGCTCACCGATCCGGTCTTCGCCAATTACATGAAAGCCTATGGCGAAGGCGGCCTGCGCAGTCTTCGCCACGCCTCGCTCAAGAACCTGGCGGCGCTGTACTGGTACACGGTCGAGTTTGGCCTGATCCAAACCGATCAAGGCCTGCGCATCTACGGCGCCGGAATCGTTTCCTCACCGGCCGAAAGCGTGTTTTCCCTGGAAGATGAGTCGCCAAACCGGATCGGCTTTGAGCTCGAACGCCTGATGCGCACCGATTATCGCATCGACGATTTCCAGCAATCCTATTTCGTGATCGACAGCTACGATCAACTGTTCAGATCCACGGTGGATACCGATTTCGCGCCGCTTTATGCGCAGATGCACGGCAGATTTGACCACAAGCCGGAAGATGTTCTGCCGTCCGATACGCTGCTGCACCAGGGCACACAGGCCTATGCGAACCGTGGCGGCCGCTTCGCCGCCTAAGGCAGCAGCAGGCAAGCATCTCCGTACGAATAGAATCGATACTTCTCGGCAATGGCATGCGCATAGGCCGCTTGCATGACCTCTGTCCCCATCAGCGCACAGACCAGCATGAACAGGCTGGACTTTGGCAGGTGGAAATTGGTCATCAAGGCATCAGTCGCCCGGAATGTGTAGCCGGGCTGGATAAAGATGTCGGTGGGGCCAGACACCGCCTCGATCGTCCCATCTGGCGTCGCGGAGCTTTCCAGTGTGCGCAAGGCCGTGGTTCCAATCGACACGCAGCGATGTCCACCGGCGCGCGCCGCGTTCAACTTCGTGGCCGTCTCGTCTGAAACCTGCCGCCATTCTTCGTGGAGCTTGCCGCGCTGGATCTGCTCTTCCTTGAGCGGCGCAAACGTACCGAGCCCGACATGCAGACGCACTTGTTGTCTCATCAGGCGCGCAGCGTCGATTTCGTTCAACAGTCGCGGAGTAAAGTGCAGGCCAGCCGTGGGCGCCGCCACGGATTGAGCGTCCGAGCCGGCAAAACTCGTCTGATAGGTCTCGCGATCGGTGCGGTCCGCGGCGCGCCGGCGGGCAATGTAAGGCGGGAGCGGCATCGCGCCATGCGCCTCGATCGCGGCGTCCAGAGCCGTGCCCTCAAGCTCGAAATCCAGCAGCAGTTCACCGTCGGCCCGCTTATCCGCAATCGTCGCCGCGAATTCGTCCGCAAACCGGATCGTATCGCCGGGTTTCAGGCGTTTACCTGGCCGGCCGAGTGCCAGCCATTGGGCGCTCGATTGCCGCTCCACCAGATTAATATCGACGGTCACATCCGAGCCGGCCTCATCGCGCGCCGGCCGCACGCCCTTCAGCGCCGCCGGGATGACCCGCGTGTCGTTGAATACGAGCACATCACCGGCATTCAGGTATCGCGGCAGGTCACGCACATGCGCGTCTTCGAGACGTCCGTCACCGTGAACCACGAGCAAACGCGCCGCGTCTTGCGGCTCGACCGGCCGCAAGGCGATGTTTTCTTCGGGCAGATTGAAGTCGAAGGCCGACAGATCGGTCAGGAGACGCCCCTATTCCACCACCACGGGGACCGTGGGCAGATCGCAAATCGGTGTGCGCTGGGAGTCCGCTTCGTCGAGCCGCGCCAGCCAGTCGGCTGTATCGGTGCGTTGCACGAAGGCCTTGGGACGATCGGCCTCAGCCATATCCGCAGCCACCTGAACCTTCAGAACAACATCCGGATTGGCGATTGGATAGCCATCCGGCGTCGGCCCGAGCTTGATGGCCTGAATCACGTCCAGCCCGGTCAGTGCGCGGCCTTTTGCGGTGTATTTATAATCCAGATGGCGGCCATCCTCACTGATCAGGAAGAATTGTGCATTGCCTGAATTCGGGTCGTCGGTTCGCGCCGTAGACAGCACGCCGGGACAGTGCGGAATCCAGCTCTCCACCAGACCATCCTTCGACATCTCTGCTAGGAAACCAGGCTGCGTTTTCATCGGAAAGCCGAGATACAGGCCATCATCCGCAGTGTCGGCGGGGCCAACTGTATCGATCGACACCTCTGCCGGGTCGCGGCGGAAGAAAAACTCCGAATCGAGCGGCTCCAGCATCTTGTCTTCGCCATGCGTCGCCAGGACATCGCCGCCTTGCGCCATGAAGCCCTTGATAACACGGTGAAACTCAGTGCCGTCATAGAGCCCGGCACGGATGTAATTCCTGAACTGATCGACATGAGCGGGCGCAGCAACCGGCAGCAATTCGATCACGATCTGACCTTTGCTGGTGTCCATGACGACCAGGTTTTCCGGATCAACCGAGCGCCACGCATCAGGCGACGCCTCGACGTCGGCCATCGTGTAAGTCATTTCGGTTTCAGTCTGCGCCCCCGCACAAGCCACAAATCCCATCACTGCCAAACCACTCATCAGGGTTCTCAGAGTCATTTTCGATATTTCTCCAGCAATCGCTCTTTTACGCCAGGCGTCACGAAGGGGGTAATATTCCCTCCAAACCGCGCGATCTCCTTGACGAGTCGCGAAGCCACGGCCTGATGCTTTACATCGGCCATAAGGAAGACAGTTTCAATCTCGCGATTCAGTTGCTCATTCATCGCGGTCATCTGGAACTCGTATTCGAAGTCTGAAACCGCCCGCAATCCGCGGACAATGACATTGACCTCCTGCTCCTCTGCAAAATGCATGAGCAGCGTATCGAATGGTTTGACCTCGATCTTGGCGCGGCCTGGACCTTCCAGCTTTCCGCATTCCTCTTCCATCATCTGAATGCGTTCTTCGAGCAGGAAAAGCGGGCGTTTGGCCTCGCTGACCGCGACCCCGATGATCAAGCGGTCAACCAGTTTCATACCGCGACCAATAATATCCAAATGCCCAGTCGTGACCGGGTCAAACGTGCCCGGATACAGCCCAACGCGCTCCATACTCATCCTCCGCACGCCCGGCTAGCCAATGGAGAAATTCCGAGCGTTCTTAAGACTCTTCTGTATCGTCTTCGCCATTGTCTGCAAGACGTGCCACAGAGACAACCCGCTCTTCTTCCTTGGTGCGCAATACCCAGACACCCGAGGTCGCCCGGCCAGCAATACGAATCTGATCGACTGGCGTGCGGATCAATTGTCCGGCATCTGTGACCAGCATGACCTCATCATCATCATCGACCGTGAAGGACGACGCGATCTGCTTGATGTGTCCGGTTTTCTTGTTGCTGCCCCAGATATTGTGCGCGACCAGGCCTTTTCCGCCGCGGCCGGTGACCCGGTAATCATAGGCAGACGAGCGTTTGCCCATGCCGTCATCAGCGATGGTCAGGATGAATTGCTCAGCAGCGCCGAGTTCGGCGATCCGCTCGGCTGACAGGGCCGCTTCTTCTTCGCCATCATCCATCTCGTCATCCATGACGGCGTCGGAGACATCTTCCTCTTCGCCGGTCGCCGCCCGGCGCATCGCAGTCGCGTGCTTCAGGTAAGCCCGCGCCTGGGCGCTGGTCACGTCAATGTGGCGCAGAATGCCCATGGCGATAACGTGATCGCCATCGGCGAGGCGGATGCCGCGCACACCGGTCGAGTTCCGGCCTGCGAACACGCGCACATCGGTGACCTTGAAGCGAATGCACTGGCCGAGCGCCGTGGTCAGCATCACGTCCTGGTCCTCGGAACACATGCGCACGCGCACAATCCCGTCGCCCTCATCCAGCTTCATGGCAATCTTGCCATTGCGGTTCACGCGAACAAAATCCGACAGCTTGTTGCGCCGCACCGAGCCGGAGCGGGTCGCGAACATGACGTCGAGCTGGGCGCGGCTTTCCTCATCATCCGGCAGCGGCATGACGCTTTCTATGCGCTCATCCTTGGACAGCGGGAAGATGTTGACCAGTGCCTTGCCGCGCGATTGCGGGCCACCGATCGGCAAACGCCAGACCTTCTCCTTATAGACCATGCCTTCAGAGCTGAAGAACAGGATCTCGGTATGCGTGTTCGCCATGAACACGCGTGTCACGAAATCCTCATCCTTCATCGAGATGCCGGAGCGCCCTTTTCCGCCGCGATGCTGCGTGCGGTAGGTCGAGAGCGGGGTGCGCTTGACGTATCCGCCATGCGTCACGGTGACGACCATGTCTTCGCGCTCGATCAGGTCTTCATCATCCATGTCGGCACCGCCGAATGTGAACTCAGACCGCCGCGGCACGGCAAACTTGTCTTTCACTTCGGAGAGCTCAGAGCGGATAATGTCGAGCACGCGTGGGCGCGACCGCAGGATGTCGAGATAATCGGCAATCTTCTCAGCCAAGCCTTTGGCTTCATTGCCGATTTCATCGCGGCCGAGGCCGGTCAGGCGGGACAGTTGCAGGGCCAGAATGGCGCGCGCCTGCTCGTCAGACAGGAAGATCGAGTCTTCGCCTTCCCATCGCGTGCGACGGTCCGCCACCAGTTCAAGCAGCGGCCCCATATCCATGATTGGCCAGGCTTTTTCGAGCAAACGCTCGCGCGCTGTATTCGGATCGGGCGCATGGCGGATAATGGCGATGATTTCGTCAATATTTGCAACCGCGAGCGCGAGGCCAACCAAGACATGCGCACGATCACGCGCCTTGTTGAGTTCGAACTTGGTCCGGCGGGCAACGACTTCTTCCCGGAACCGGATAAACGCTTGCAGAATTTGGCGCAGATTGAGCTGTTCCGGACGGCCGCCATTCAAAGCGAGAATATTGGCCGGGAAACTGGTGCGTAGCTGCGAGTAGCGATGCAGCTGATTGAGCACGACATCGGCGCTTGCGTCTTTCTTGATCTCGATCACGACGCGGATGCCGTGGCGATCGGATTCATCGCGCAGGTCGGAAATGCCTTCTATCCGTTTGTCGCGCACCATGCCGGCAATCTTCTCGACCAGCGAGGCCTTGTTCACCTGGTATGGAATTTCAGTGATGATGATGGCCTGGCGACCATTGCGCATCTCTTCGATTTCCGAGCGCGCCTGCATGATCACAGAACCACGCCCTTCGAGCAGCGCCTTACGGGCACCTGCATGACCGAGAATCAGGCCGCCAGTCGGGAAATCAGGGCCCGGGATAATCTCGAGCAAAGCTTCATCATCAATCGCCGGGTCATCAATCATGGCCAGTGTCGCATCGACCACTTCGCCGAGATTGTGCGGCGGGATATTGGTCGCCATGCCGACCGCGATGCCGCCAGCACCATTGACGAGCAGGTTGGGATACTGGGCCGGCAGGACCATCGGTTCTTGCTGGGAACCGTCATAGTTTTCCTGGAAATCGACCGTGTCCTTGTCGATATCTGCGAGCAGATATTGTGCCGCCTTTTCCATCCGCGATTCGGTGTAGCGCATGGCCGCTGGCGGATCATTGTCGATCGAGCCGAAATTGCCCTGGCCATCGACCAGCGGGAGGCTCATCGAGAAAGGTTGGGCCATCCGCACCAGCGCGTCATAGATCGCGCTGTCGCCATGCGGGTGGAAATTACCCATCACCGCACCGACAATGTTGGCGGACTTCTTGTACGGTTTGTCCGGCGTGTTGCCGTTGACCTGCATGGCATACAGGATGCGGCGGTGAACGGGTTTCAGGCCATCTCGCACATCTGGCAGCGCGCGGCTGACAATCACGCTCATCGCATAGTCGAGATAGGAGCGTTTCAGCTCGGTCTCGATGCTGACCGGATCAATGCCGTCTTCGCCCGGAACCGGGCCTGTTTCAGGGTCTTCTGGCGGTGTCGTTTCGTCGCTCACGTGCCTTCGCCTCTTATCAAATCGACGGGCTCCGAATCGCCCGTCTTTATTAGGAAAAAGACTAGCAGGATGGGGGGCAGGTTACAAATGCTGATCGCACGTTCTAAACTGGTCAAAACCGCACAGAATGGAGCTCTGCATGACCGGCTTTCCCCCGACCCGCCGCCTGGTCCTCGCGACCGGCCTCAGCACGCTGACATTTGCCTGTTCCGCCCGGCCGGATTCGCCGGAAAAAGCACCAGAATCCAAGGGCGCATGGCGCGCCGGCGCTGCCCTCCCCTATGCGGCGCAGGAGATCTATCCGGCGCTGCACGCGGGACGTATCCACCTCGCCGGTGGTTTCATCGCCGAGGACGGACGGATATCCGGCGTCACCGACAGCCATATCGCTCTAGACCCGGCCGCTGGCACCTGGGCAGAGCTCACCCCTCTTCCAAGACCCCGTCATCACCCCAACCTGATCAGTTTTGACGGCAAACTCGTCGCCATTGGCGGCTTTGAAGCGCAATCAGAGCAAGCGGTCTGGGTGATGCAGGCAGGCACCTGGGTCTATGATGGCGATAGCTGGGCCGACGGACCGACCTTGCCCCAGCCGAACGGTGAGAGCGTGACGGGCGTGGTTGATGGCGCTCTGCATGTCTGTGGCGGGCGTAAACCGCGCGGCGCAACGAATGAAAGCTGGAACAATCACACCGATATCAGCGACCATTTCGTCCTGACCGATCTTTCCGGGGCATGGGAGAGCGCAGCGCCGCTCCCGACCGCGCGAAACAGCGGCGCTGCAGCAGTGCTGGGCGAAGCCTGGCATGTGGTCGGCGGTCGTACCGTGGCCGGCGGCAATACCGCGGCGCATGAAGTCTATGATGCCGCCGAGGATCGCTGGCGCACCGCCGCGCCAATGCCACAAGGCCAGGCCGGGCTCGCCGCCGCGAGCGTCAATGGAAATCTCTACGCGTTCGGCGGTGAGTATTTCAACAATGGCGGCGGGGTCTATCCAGAGGCCTGGGCCTATGACCCATCTGCAGATGCGTGGTCATCCATTCCAGACATGCCGCACCCGCGACACGGTCTTGGCGCGGTCACGATTGGCGGTGAGATCTATGTGATTGGCGGCGCGCTGGAGGCAGGCGGCAACCAAACATCACCGCTGGTGGAGATTTTTATGCCCTAGCGCGCCGACGCTTTAGAGTCGGACAATTTGATACTCTTGCAGCGTAACCGATCCATTGCCGTTCGTGTCGAGAATATTGAACGAATTCTCCAGCCGCTCAGTCTCCTCAGCGGTGCCGTTGGAGAAGGATTTCAATTCGTCCAGGGTCAGTGTCCCGTCGCCATCCACATCGACAGCATAGAACGAAATCCGGGTCGTGATGTCGAAGCGCGGCATGAACTCGCGCTCGTCGACTTTTCCGTCGCCATTTGAATCATAGGCGCGATAATCGCGATGAAGCAGCCACTTGGCGTCCTCGCGGCTAAGCACGCGCACATCGCTGCCATCTGAATCCATGGCCAAAGCGGCGACAGGCTCTGACGCGGTGATGTATTCGTCGAGACTGATCGAGCCGTCGCGATCGGTATCTATCGCCGAAAATGCCTGTGCCGGATCGGCAGAGGCCGTCGTCGCCACCGCGGACATGCCGAACAGGGACAAGGCGCAAATCGCGCTGGTTGAGATCGGGTATTTTCTGAGAAGAGCAGTCATATCGGGCTTCCATTCCTTTCGCTGTTGATCGCGTTTGAATGGCGCATCGACATGATCGCGCATGAGATCCCGGATGACTTCACTCGCGGAGCGGTCATCGCGCTTGCATTGATCGAGAAAGGCCGACTTCGCCTCATGGCTAATCCGGAATTCGATCAATTCGGTCTTTTTGGGTTCTCGTATTGTCATCGTCTTCGCTCATTCAAACGCAGCCTTAAGCTGCCCATCGGATGTCGCGAAGTGTACAAAATTCGAGTGGGAACGCGAGCACTTTCGTGTCCCCACACGGGCATTGAGCCCCATGAGACTGGGGCTCCCCGGGATTTCTAAAACGGAATCTCGTCGTCGAAATCCTGGCTGAAATTCTGGGCTGGGCCATCCATCTGGCGGGCGCCGCCCTGGCCCTGATTGCCATAGGCAACTGAATCCTGGGAATATCCGCCGCCGCCACTATTGCGGCTGTCGAGCATGGTCAGCGTGGCGCCAAAGCCGCGCAGGACAACTTCCGTCGAATAGCGGTCCTGGCCGTTCTGATCCTGCCATTTGCGGGTTTCAAGCTGGCCTTCGATGTACAACTTGGAGCCCTTTTTGACGTAGCTCTGCACCACGCGAATGAGGCCTTCGCTGAACACTGAGATGCGATGCCACTCAGTCTTTTCGCGGCGCTCGCCCGTATTCTTGTCTTTCCAGTTTTCCGAGGTGGCGAGTGAGAAGGAACAGACTTGTCCGCCGTTCTGAAACTGTCTCACTTCCGGGTCCTGGCCGACATTGCCGACGAGAATGACCTTGTTTACTGATCCTGCCATCTTCCGTTCTCCGTTCTTGGCTTCCGATAATGTCCAAGCGCTCTACAGCGACGAATCGCCTGTGTCCCGCTGAGTCTTTATCTATCCACAAAGGATCACGGTGTCAATAAAATGTTCTGCTTCTGTTCCGTTTTCGCGAGCGGCTTTGTCCACTGCAAGTAGGGCCAGATGAGCAGTTTCAGGACGTCGTTTCCGGGTGTGCCCTCAAACCCATACGCGCCTTTATAGGCCCCTGGCACCCGGTAAGTGCCGAACAGCACGTCCCAGAACGCAAACGTATTGGCGAAATTGGTGTCATAGGCCGCCTTGTCATCAGCATGATGCCAATGATGAAAGCGCGGCGTCGAAATCACTTTCACCAGCGGCCCGAGGTGAATGTCATATTTGGTGTGCACCCAATTATTGTGCAGCAGGCGCATCGCCGCGATCGCGCCAACGCCTTCTGCTGGAATGTTCATCCAGCTGGCGAGCAGGATATAGCTGATCTGCATGACTACGACTTCGAGCACATGCATGCGCGAACTGGTCGTCCAGTTAAGCGTCTCATCAGAATGGTGCACGGCGTGAATGTCCCAGAAGCCGCGCGTGTGCAGAAGGCGGTGGTTCCAGTAATCAATGAAGTCGATGGTGACCAGCCAGGCCAGGATGGTCAGCCAGAGCGGCACCTGATCCCAGAAGGCGAGCGGCGTTTGCGGCAGTCCGATCGCGTCATAACCCTGACGCGTCAGCACCACACCGATCATCATCGCTGGCGCGATCAGCGGATTGACCAAGGACAGGAGGATATTTGAACGTACACTGGCGAGCAGCTCCGATGACCATTGCACGGCGCCGCGCCCAGCGATCAGCAGGCCGAGCATCGTGAATACCACGAAAGGAATGAGGTAGCCCTTCAGCGCTCCGAAGGCAGCCATAGCCAGTTCTTGCGTCAACCGCCTCGTCCTCAATCTCACTTGCAGGGCGTTTCGATTAACCACTGCTGACATCTACTGACGGGAGGATTAGCAGCTCGCGCTCAATATCTGCTCTAGGAAATCGATGAAATTTGATCGATTTGTGCGCCAAAGCCCCTATCTAGCTACAGTCCGGCGTGTAGCCTCGTTGGTTGAGGTTGCACGCGCCCCAAAAATGTTCTCAATACGTTCTTGTCGCCAAATCGGACTCGCGACACACATCACGTCTTGAAAAACCAGAAACGATCAGGTTGCTATTCGCATGTCCTCCCTAGAATCCCCGTTTATTCGCGTTCGCGGCGCCAAGGAACACAATCTGAAGAGCGTGGATGTCGACATTCCGCGCAACCGATTGGTGGTGGTCACCGGCCTGTCAGGTTCCGGAAAATCCTCCCTCGCCTTTGACACGATCTATGCCGAGGGCCAGCGCCGCTATGTCGAAAGCCTGAGCGCCTATGCCCGGCAATTCCTGGAGCTGATGCAGAAGCCGGACGTGGAGAGCATTGAAGGCCTCTCGCCGGCCATCTCGATCGAGCAAAAGACGACCAGCCGCAATCCACGCTCGACCGTCGGGACCGTCACCGAGATTTATGATTATATGCGCCTGCTCTGGGCACGTGTCGGCATTCCTTACTCTCCTGCCACGGGCCAGCCAATTGAGAGCATGACGATCAGCCAGATGGTCGACCGCACCATGGCGCTGGAAGAAGGGACACGCCTCTACCTGCTGGCGCCAATGGTGCGCGGTCGCAAGGGCGAGTATCGCAAGGAGTTCGCTGAACTGCTCAAGAACGGCTTCCAGCGGGTCAAAGTGGATGGCGAATTCCATGACCTGGAAGACCCGCCTGTCCTCGACAAGAAATACAAGCACGACATTGACGTGGTCGTGGACCGGATTGTTGTCCGCGGAGGCATGGAACAACGCCTGGCCGAGAGTTTCGAAACGGCCCTGCCCCTCGCCAATGGCATTGCTGTGGCCGAATATGCCGACCTGGAAGACGGCGAGAAAGAGCCGAAGCGGATCACCTATAGCGCCAATTTCGCGTGCCCGGTCTCCGGCTTCACCATCCCGGAAATCGAACCGCGCCTGTTTTCGTTCAACAATCCGTTCGGCGCCTGCCCGACCTGTGACGGTCTCGGCCAACAGCTGAAGATTGATCCCAGCCTCGTGGTACCTGACAAGGACCTAGACCTGATGAACGGCGCCATCGCGCCCTGGGCGAAACAGGCCTCACCTTACCAGACGCAGACATTGCAGGCGCTTGCCGATCATTATGGGTTCAACCTGAAGACCTCCTGGAACAAGCTGTCAGACAAGGTGCATGACGTCATCCTCAACGGCACCGGCGAGGAAGAGATTGAGTTCGTCTATGATGACGGCCTGCGCCGCTATGAAGTGACCAAGACTTTCGAAGGGGTCATCCCCAACCTGGATCGTCGCTTCCGAGAGACCGAGAGCCAATGGGCCCGGGACGAGATTGCAAAGTTCCAGTCCGCCGCTGCCTGCCCGAAATGCCTCGGCAAACGCCTGCGCCCGGAAGCCCTGGCCGTACGGATCGCCGGACTCGACATCTCTGATGCGTCGGGTTTCTCGATCAAGGAAGCCGGCGACTGGTTCGGCAAGGTCAATGACACGCTGACCCCGCAATCGCAGGAGATTGCCGGGCGCATCTTGAAAGAGATCAATGACCGACTGATCTTCCTCAATGCGGTGGGCCTTGATTATCTCTCCATGTCGCGTTCATCGGGAACCCTGTCCGGTGGCGAGAGCCAGCGTATTCGTCTCGCCAGCCAGATCGGCTCGGGCCTGACCGGTGTGCTCTATGTCCTGGACGAGCCCAGTATCGGCCTGCACCAACGCGACAATGAGCGCCTGCTGGAGACGCTCAAGCGCCTGCGTGATCTCGGCAATTCGGTGATCGTCGTCGAGCATGATGAGGATGCCATTCTCACCGCTGACCACGTCATCGATATGGGCCCGCGCGCCGGGGTACATGGCGGGCAGATTGTCAGCCAGGGCACAGCAGATGAAGTCATCGCCGACGAGAACTCGCTGACCGGCGCCTATTTGTCCGGTCGCGAAGAGATCGCCATCCCGAAAACGCGCCGCACGCCGAAGAAAGCCCGTCATCTCACCATCAAGGGCGCGACGGGCAACAATCTTCAAGGCGTCGACGCGACGGTTCCACTCGGCACATTCACTGCGGTGACCGGGGTCTCTGGCGGCGGCAAGTCGACCCTGATCATCGAGACCCTCTACAAGGCCCTCGCCCGCAAGCTCAACAAGGCGAGCAAGGCGCCGGCGCCTTATGAGAGCATTGAAGGCCTGCATCACCTGGACAAGGTCATCGATATCGACCAGAGCCCGATTGGCCGCACGCCGCGTTCAAACCCGGCGACCTATACAGGCGCATTTGGTCCGATCCGGGATTGGTTTGCAGGCCTGCCGGAGTCCAAGCAACGGGGCTACAAGCCGGGCCGCTTCTCGTTCAATGTCAAAGGCGGGCGCTGTGAAGCCTGTCAGGGCGACGGGGTCATCAAGATCGAGATGCACTTCCTGCCGGACGTCTATGTCACCTGCGAAACTTGCAATGGCAAACGCTACAATCGCGAGACGCTGGAAGTGCTCTACAAGGGCAAGTCGATCGCTGATGTGCTGGACATGACGGTTGAAGAAGCCGAGAAATTCTTCTCAGCTGTGCCGGCCATCCGCTCGAAAATGGAGACGCTGAACCGGGTTGGTCTGACCTATATCAAGGTCGGTCAGCAAGCGACGACCCTGTCTGGCGGCGAGGCGCAGCGCGTGAAACTGGCCAAGGAATTGTCTAAGCGGGCGACCGGAAAGACGCTCTATATCCTCGATGAACCCACCACTGGATTGCATTTTGAAGACGTGCGGAAACTGTTGGAAGTGCTGCACGAACTGGTCGAAACCGGCAACACCGTGCTCGTGATTGAGCACAATCTCGACGTCATCAAGACCGCTGACCATATCATCGATCTCGGCCCTGAGGGCGGCGATGGCGGGGGTCAGATCGTGGCGGTCGGTACGCCCGAAGATGTCGCCAAGGTCAAGAAGAGCTGGACAGGTAAGTTCCTCGCCGAGACGCTGAAGCGACACAAGGCGCGCAAGGCGGCAACGGCAAAGCCCAAGCCGGCGGCCAAAAAGCCTGCTGCAAAGAAGAAAGCGCCCGCGAAACGGAAGAAGGCAAACGCTTAATTATTCCCGAAACGCCCGCGTTGCAGGTCGTCTGAGAGACGGATGTCTTCCGGCTCGCCGCTGAGGCGGTTGCGATAGACCTGCGTGTTTTCGAGGACGCGCTGCACGTAATTGCGGGTCTCGCTGAATGGGATGAACTCAACCCAATCGACCGGGTCGACTTCGCCGGCGCGCGGATCGCCATATTCGCCAATCCAGCGCTGCGGGCGCGAGGCACCTGCATTATAGGCCGCGGCGGTCATGATATAGCTGCCATTGAACTGGCGTAGCAAAGTATCGAGGTGGGCGCCGCCCAGGGTCATGTTGTATCCCGGATCGTCGGTCAGCCAGCTGGTGCGGTAAGGCAGGCCCTGGCGGCGAGCTTCGAGACGCGCCGTGCGTGGGATGAATTGCATCAGACCGCGGGCATTGGCGTGGCTGATCGCAGCCGGGTTCATTTCGCTTTCCTGACGCGACAGAGCCAGCATCAGAGAGCGCTCTACCTGCGGCTCGCGCAGCAAGGCGTATTCGACCACGGGGTACGCCGCATCCGGCGCAACAACGCCTTTGGCGAGTCCAGCTTTCGCGCCGCGCACACCAATGTCGGCATAGTGATATTCGCGGCCAAGCTCCGCCAGGAGTTCGAAATCCTGCGGACGGGTCAGCTGATCGTCGAGGTGATAGGCAAACTTGCGGAACGCCGCATCCCAGCCATTCTCTGCGAACAGGCGCATCGCGCGAACCAGGGACCGAGTCTGGAAATTGCCGCGATCTTCATCGGTCAACGTGTAGGCTGTGGTCAGATCGATCGTGCCCTGCATCGCCTTTTCGGCGGCCAGCTGTCCGTAATAGGAGAAGCGATACTGCGCCGCTTCGGCATAGGCGGCCTGCGCCTCCTCGCTCTGATTCATCGCCTCATGCGTGCGGCCTTTCCAGTAATAGGCCCGCGACAGGCTGATCGGGGTCGAGACACCGGCCTCAAGCGATTCAAAATGCTGCAGCGCGCGTTGTGGATTGTTCAAATGGCGCAGCGCAATCCATCCAGCGGTCCATTCCGCTTCGGCAAAATCGCGGCCGTTGCTCATTCCGTGAGGTGCTGACAATTCATAGGCGAGTTGCCAGTCAGCTTCCTTGAGCGCCACGCGGACTTGCGGATGGCGGGCCTTCCAGAGGCGGCTGCGACCAGCGGCTGGAACATCAGCGCCGTCAATCTGGCGCAGGAGCGGCGTAATCCGATCGCGCAGTCGCGCGCGACGACGCCATTCAGCACGGTCAAACATCAGGCCGGGATGAGATTGCAGTTCGGTGGAGACAGAATCAACCGCCGTATCGACACCGCGTGCGCGGCGGATCAGTTTTGAGCGTGCATCCAACAATGCCTGCCAATCTGGTGTCAGCAGAGACTTCATCCGCCCAGCGGCTGTGGTCTGTCGGGTCCAGAGCAGGAAATCGACGCGTTTGCGATGATCGTCCTGGTTCAGCTTGTTCTTGTAGCGAGCATAGGTGCGCTGGCTCATTTCCTTGGTCAGCGTGCGCCCGTGCCAGGCCTTGCGCACCTCGACCATGGCTTCGTCATCGCGGCCCAGCGATTCCAGGGCGCGGGCATAGATAATGTGCCCTGCCCCGCTGCGGGCGCCGCCATGATTTTCAAACCAGGCCACACGGGCCCGTGAATCCAGGGTCGACAGCTCCATCACTTCTTCAGCGCGAGAGCGAATTTGGGTGATTTCCGGCCAGCCGCCCAGCCGGGTCAGCGCGCGGTCCATTTCGTCAAATGACATGCGCCAGTCGCGGCGCGCGCGGTACCAGGTCAGGATGTCCCGCGCTGTGGTGTCGCGAAGCTGGGATTCGGCCTGACGCACTTCGAACCAGTCAGAGCGATCAACCGCCTGCAAGCCCTGGCGCAACAGTCCGGCATCACGGGTGGAAATCACGTCAGATGCAGCCACCAATTGCGGCTTGAGGCTTGGTGTCGACGGCACTTGCGCCGCGCTCGCCAGGCTGGTGGCCACGCCGGCGGCGACAGAAGTGATAATCAGGCTGAAAAGACGGTTTCGCATATGCTTTGACTGATTCCCTAGCGTCCTTGTCGTTGATACATTCTGATTCCGGTTTATAGGCCGTATATGACCAAACTCGGACCTTTTGCGGTCCTGTTCAACCAAAAGTGTGTATCTGACAGATGTTTCATGGTTCTATTCCTGCGTTGATTACCCCATTCAAGAACGGGGCCATCGACCGCGACGCGTTCGCTAACCTGATCGAACAGCAGATTGCTGGTGGGTCTGCGGCGCTGGTTCCGTGCGGCACCACGGGCGAATCCGCGACCCTCTCTCATGACGAGCACAAGCAGGTTGTGGAGCAATGCATTCAGGTCGCAGCTGGCCGCGTGCCGGTGATTGCGGGCGCTGGGTCCAATTCCACGCGCGAGGCGATTGAGCTGACCGAGCATGCCAAACAAGTCGGTGCAGACGCAGCCCTGGTCATCTGCCCTTATTATAACAAGCCTGATCAGGCCGGGCTCGAGGCGCATTTTAGAGCGGTGAACGATGCCGTCTCGATCCCGATCGTGATGTATAACGTGCCCGGCCGCACGGCGTCTGACCTCTTGCCTGAAACCGTCGGTCGTCTGGCCAAATTGCCGAACATTATCGGGATCAAGGATGCCAGCAACGATCTCGGCCGGGTGTCGCTGCAAGCGGCCCTGACCGATGGTGAGCAATTTACGCAATTGTCGGGCGAAGACCCATCCAGCCTCGGGCATCGCGCCATGGGCGGCGCCGGGTGTATTTCCGTGACCGCCAATGTCGCGCCGGACCTGTGCGCACAAATGCATGCGGCGTTTGATGCCGGCGATCTCGCCACAGCCCAGCAGCTGGACCAGCGCCTGATCCACATCCACCGCGCTATGTTCTTCGCCCCCTCGCCTGGCCCGGCCAAGCACGTTCTGTCCAAGCGCGGCGTTTGCACCGACGAGGTGCGCCTTCCCATCGTCATGCCGGACGCGGCCACGCGGGCACGTATTGACGACGCCATGACATTGGCCGGAGTGAGCTGATCCGATGGCCAAGAAATCTCAAACCAAAGGCCGCTCTGACGGCCTGGTCGCGGAGAATCGCCGCGCGCGCTTCGACTATGCGGTCGAGGACACGCTCGAAGCTGGCATGATGCTGACCGGTAGCGAGGTGAAATCGCTGCGCAATGGCAAGGCCAATATTGCCGAGAGCTATGCCTCGCTCGAAGAAGGCGAGCTGTGGCTGATCAATTCCGATATCCCGACCTATGACGGCGCCAATCGGTTCAATCACGAGCCGCGCCGCAAGCGAAAGCTCCTGGTGTCCAAGCGCGAACGCTCAAAACTGGCGCAGGCTGTCGAACGTGCGGGTAGAACCATCGTGCCGTTGAAGCTCTACTTCAATGAGCGCGGGATCGCGAAGCTGCTGATCGGCATCGCCACGGGTAAGAAAGCCCATGACAAGCGCGAAACCTCTGCGAAGCGCGACTGGCAACGCCAGAAGGCGCGCCTGATGAAGGAAAGCTAGGCGGTTCGGTTGAGCACGTCCGCGAAGAAACGCGGATCGACATTGCCGCCAGTCAGTACGACCCCGACTGTCTTGCCTTTTGCCTCTTCCGGCAGACGGAACATCGCTGCCGCAAGCGCCGCCGCGCCGCCCGGCTCAACCACGATCCGCAATTGCCGGAACGCAATGCGCATGGCTTCGAAGACATGCTGATCGGAGATGTTGCAACCGCCAGACAAGAGCGGCGAGCCAACGGCCCAGGTCAGGTTTCCGGGCTGCGGGGTCAGAATGGCGTCGCACTTGGACCGGGTCCCCGGCTCATTGGAAACGATGGCGCCCTGTTCGAGCGAGCGTTTCCAGTCATCATGACCTTCCGGCTCAGCTGTCCAGATCCTGGTCTCCGGACTGACCTTGGAAAGCGCCAGGGCGATGCCGCTGATCAGGCCACCGCCGCCGGTGCAACAGATCAGATGATCGAGTTGCTGATCGCGGGCTTTGGCCTGCTCAGCAAATTCCAGCCCGAGCGTGCCTTGCCCGGCAATTATCATCGGATCATCAAAGCTCGGCACCAGAACCGCGCCGCGCTCCTCAGCGATCTGCGCCGCAATCGCCTCGCGGTTCTCACTGTTGCGATCATAGAGGCGAACCTCGGCGCCGTCGGCCTCAACGCCTTCAGTCTTCACTGCGGGCGCATCTGACGGCATGACGATCAGGGCGGGCATGCCGAGGCGCCGAGCCGCACGGGCGACGCCTTGAGCGTGATTACCTGACGAGAAGGCGACAACGCCGCGATCGCGTTTCTTTTTCGGGATTTGCAGCAGGCGATTGGTCGCCCCACGCAGTTTGAAACTGCCGGTCTGTTGCAGGCATTCGGCTTTGATCAGGACATTCGCGCCAGCGATATTGTCGATCACGGATGAGGTCAGGACAGGCGTCGTTTCGACATAGTCACGGATGCGCTTTCGCGCGGCGACGACCTTTTTAGCTGTCGGAAGTTTAACCTTCATGATCTGGCGCTACCGTTCGTCCCGAATGCGGTCAACTTACAAGTTAGCGATCAAATCACGCGCGCCGTCTGCAATCTCCGGATGGTCCAGCGCATGGGCCAGGACCGCTTCGAAATATCCGAGCTTGGACCCGCAATCATACGGGGCGCCTTCGAACTCATATGCGTAGAAATTCTGCATTTCCATCAGGCGCGCCATGGAATCAGTCAGCTGGATTTCACCGCCCGCACCGGCGCCCTGGTCAGACAGGAGACCGAAGATTTCAGGTTGCAGAATGTAGCGGCCGGTAATGGCGAGGTTTGACGGCGCTTCTTCACGCGGGGGTTTCTCGACCATGGCGCTCATCTCGATCAGGCGACCATCGCGCTCGCCTTTCGGGGCGATGACGCCGTAGGACGAGACCCGCTCTTCCGGCACTGGATCGACAGCAATGATATTGCCACCGACCTTGTCATGGGCCTCGACCATTTGCGACAGGCAGGATTTTTCGGCCTTGACGATGACGTCTGGCAACAGGATGGCGAACGGCTCGTCGCCGATAATATCGCGGGCACACCAGATCGCATGGCCAAGGCCAAGGGCTTCCTGCTGACGGGTAAAGCTGGCGCCACCGGCTGGCAGACGGGTCTTCTCGACCTCTTTCAGGATATCAGCTTTGCTGGCCTTGCCGCGCAGATTGGTTTCGAGTTCGAAGGACAGATCGAAATAGTCTTCAATCGCGCTCTTGCCGCGACCGGTGACGAAAACAATGTGCTCAATGCCGGCTTCGATGGCTTCATCGACCACATATTGCAGGGCTGGGCGGTCGACGACCGGCAACATCTCTTTCGGGATGGCCTTGGTCGCAGGGAGGACGCGTGTTCCAAACCCGGCAACGGGCAGCACAGCTTTGCGAATTGTCATGATTTGAAGCTCCGAAATCTTATCGGGCTCTGTCTAGCGAGATTTGTGCCAAAAACCAGCGTTGTTTCAGGCGAGGCCGCCGCCTGTGCTGCCAAGCCATCCACCGACAAAAGCGAATGCAACCAGAAGTGATACCAGGATCACGGACATACGCTGGCTGAGCGGCTGATAATGCGCCTCGAGCTGGTCCTGCAGCTGTTTCGCAGGTGATGGCACTGGCGACACGCCATCCTCCTTGTGGACAGGCGTGACCGGTGCAGCTGACTTCAAAGCCGCCGCCTTCATCTTCGCGTCGCCTGTATAATGCAGGTCGGGTTTGCGTTTCGCAGCCATTGCGCGTCTCCTCTACAGAGGGTGAGTTAAACGCAGAACGGCTAATGCGATCTTAAAATGCTGCGGCCAAATTGGGGCGGTGTTTGAGGCTAGAGCGCGCTCCACATATGCCCGCCATCGACGACAAGCGTTGCACCGGTCATGAAACTCCCCGCCTCAGACGCCAGCAGCAGCATCGGGCCGGACAATTCCTCATGCTCCCCAAACCGGCGCATCGGAATGCGTTTGCGCATTTTCTCTCCCTCGTCGGAGTTCAGGAATGTGTCATTGATCTCGGTCTCGAAATAGCCCGGCGCAATCGCATTCACGCGCACGCCATAGCGGGCCATCTCGATCGCCATGTTGCGGGTCATGTGCTCACAGGCGGCTTTCGACGCGCAATAGGCCGACATCGTATAGCCGACGCGCTTGCCGGCGACAGAGGCGATATTGATCATGCTGCCGGGCTTGCCGGCTGTCACCAGCGCGCCGGCAAAGGTCCGCGCGACCAGCCAGACGCCTTTGGTATTGGTGTCCATGACCAGGTCATAATCGTCTTCTTCCATATTGGTGAAGAAGGCTTCGCGGCTGAGGCCCGAATTGTTGATGATCACGTCGGCTGGTCCACCGAAACGCGCGATTGTTGCTTCCAGGGCGGCCTGGATGGTGTCAGCCTTGGTCACGTCCATCGAAACGGCGAGGGCTTCCCCACCCTTGGCTTCGATCTCGGCAGCTAGCGCTTCGAGCCGCTCCATGCGGCGTGCGGCCAGCACGACTTTCGCTCCGGCCTGCGCAAGGACGCCAGCAAAGTGCTTGCCCAATCCGCTCGACGCGCCGGTGACCAGCGCAATTTTCCCCTTCAGATCAAACCGATCCGTCATAGTCTTCCTCCAAAATCAGATCCTGCTCAGGCCTTAAACGGTCCGCTTGGCCTTGTCTTTAGCATTCGTCGCCTCAATCGCGTCGCGCGCCGCCTGCCATTCCGCATCGCCCCATTGCGCCAGCTGTGAGAAGTTGCCGCCGGTGGCATTGTACATGGCGCCGTCAATCGCGATGGTCTGGCCGTTCACATATTCGGCGCCCGGCCCCATCAGGAAGACGGCGAGATTGACCAGCTCGTGCATCTTGCCGATCCGGCCCATCGGATTGACGCTGTCGCGGTCCATATCCTCGGTCGTTTCGGCCTGCGGGGCGAGCCGCTTGGTCATGCCCTCCGTCGGGAATGGGCCCGGCGCGATGGCATTGAAGCGCAGGCCGTATCGCCCCCACTCCACGGCCAGCGATTGCGTCATCGTGTTCACAGCCGATTTCGACATGGCCGACGGCACAACGAACGGACCGCCATTCCACACCCAGGTGGTCAGGATGGAAATGACATTGCCGCGCTTGCCTTCATCGATCCAGCGTTTGCCGATATTGTGGGTCATGTAGAACGTGCCGCGAAACACGATATTGGCGATCGCGTCGAAGCCGCGAATGGACAGATCCTCGGTGCGCGAGATGAAATTCCCGGCCGCATTGTTGACCAAGCCCGTCAGCGCCCCGTGATTGGTCCAGATCTCGTCGGTCATGTCATTGATCGCTTCAGCCACCCGGATATCGCACGCATGTGGGACGACCTTGCCGCCATGCACGCTCATCAGGGCGTCAGCCGTCTCTTCGCAAACGCCGCCCCGCCGGCCACAAATGTGGACCTCTGCGCCGAGTTTGAGAAAGCCCTCGGCCATCTCCTTTCCGAGGCCTGTGCCGCCGCCGGTCACCAGCACGCGTTCGCCCTCCATCAGGCCATCGCGAAACATCATCTGAGACATATCCATTTTTTCTTCCCGCCTTTTTTGTCTGAGCGGGAGAGGATAGAGCAAAGCTTACTTACGGAAAGGCAAGCTCACCAATCGCCATAAAAGCCAGAGTGGCAGCACAAAGGTCGCTCCGGCCAGAGCAGGCTTCCAGAAATTGCGCGCCGTCCAGGATGCGAGGCCGGCGAGGCTTTGCAGAAATGTCTGCATTGCGCCCATGACATTCACATCTGGCGAGGCGGGATCGAACTCGCTCGCCATCACGAAAAACCCAACCAGAACGCACAGCAGAGCAAGCTTGATCCAGCCCCACCAGCTGATGCCGAGCAGGCGCAGGAGGATATGGCGCTTGGCGCTCGGGAGCTTGCCCGTCTTGGCCGCGGTTTCGCCTATCGTCTCCAGCGCCGGATCGGTCACGGTTTACGCGACCTCTTTGACGATCTCGACCTGATGCGGATACGGGATCGAGATCCCTTGCTGATCGAAGGCTTCCTTGATCTGTTTCGTCAGGTCGAACTTCACGTCCCAATAGTCGCTCGCATTGACCCAGTTGCGGGTGGCAATGTCGACCGAGCTATCGCCGAGATTGACGACTTTCGCGAACGGTTCCGGGTCGCGCAGAATACGGCTGTCGGCGTCGACAATCGACTTGATAATGCCGATCGCCTTGTCGATATCATCGCCATAATCAATGCCGAACGTGACATCGACGCGGCGGGTCGAATAGCCGCTATAATTCTTGATCACGCCATCAATCGCCTGACTGTTGGGCACCATGACCTGAATATTGTCAGGCGTCGCGAGGACGGTCTGGAACAGGTTGATGTCCTTGACGGTTCCAGCCGCGCCTGCCGCTTCGACATAATCGCCCAGTTTGTAGGGCCGGAAGATCATGATCATCACGCCGGAAGCGATATTGCCGAGCGCGCCTTGCAGAGACAGGCCAATAGCCAGCGTCAATGCACCGAGGACGGCCACGAAACTGGTCGCGGGAACGCCAAACACCTGCAGAACGGCAATGAACACCGCCGCCGTGACCGCCCAGCGCACCATGGAACCAAAGAAGTTACCGAGCGTGTCGTCGATATTTTCCTGTTTCAGTGAGATTTTTCGGACCAACCCGCCGAGCCAGCCGGCGACACGCAGGCCGATAATCAGAACGACAAGCGCGCCCACCGCCTTGGCGCCAAAACCCAACACTTCATCGCCATAGTCGGTCCATAGCGCTGCAAAATCGATATTGTCCATGATCTACCCTTTTGGACTTGCGTTAGTATTCATGCGCCACCGTCCAAGGTCCGGTCGGCCCCGGTCCGGGATCAGGCGCTTGTTTGAGACAGGGATAACCGCATCGCGCGCGATCGCAAAGACCATCATGCCGCCGTCCGGAAAGCATGGTTCATAGGCGTCGTGCAGAACGTTCAATCCGCCTGTGAAGGCGCCCAGCGCAGGCATGATCAGCCGCTGCCCATCGGTGACGAAACAGGACCGCCGCAGGGTCCGGACCCGGCTCAGCACTTTTGCGCAAGGATGCAGGTGTCCGGCAATCTCGCCGCTCTCTCCGGTCGGCTCATGGCGGAAGACGATCTCGTTCATGCGCAGCACTTTTGCGGCGCGCCCGCCAAGATCTTCCGGCGGGTCGGGATCGTGATTGCCTTCGACCCAGACCCAGTCGGTTGAGCTGGTCAGCGCCTTGATGCGCGCAGCATCTTGCTCGACCAGGCGCCATTCGGCGTCACGGTCGTGGAAACTGTCGCCGAGCGAGATCACGCGTTCCGGCTGATAGGCGCGCACCAAGGCTTCGACCACAGCGAGCGTCGCGCTGGTATCATATGGCGGCAGCATCTGCCCGGCGGCGGCATAGCTCGAGCCTTTCTCGAGGTGCAGATCCGACACGATGAGCGTGCGCTCGGACGGCCACCAGAGCGCGCCTTCAGGCAGCGGCGTCAGCATCTCGCCGCGCACGTGGAGTTGGATTTCCCTGACCTGTTTCTGGGCTGCAGCACTCATGTCGGCACCCTGACGCGCGCCGCGCTCAGGGTCAATTCTGCACGCTCAGGTTTCCGTGTGGTCATCCAAAAAGGCTCTGGCACCGGCGAAATTCTGAGCTAGCTTAACGTAAACGGAAACAAGTCGAGCCCGATCAGGATGACGGGTTCAGGGAGATCTGAAATGAAACTGATCAGCGATGACATTCTTGTCGACAGTGGCGCGGACGATCCGGTGAACAATATGGTCTACCCGATGCTGGAGACCAAGTTCCAGCTCTGGAACCCGAACTCATGGACCAAAGGCCACCCTTACGACCTCTACAAGCAGATGCGCGAACAAGCGCCAGTTATGTGGTCGGGCATGCCAAAGGGCGGCTCCGGGTTCTGGTCGGTGTCGCGCTATGAAGACATCAAGACGGTTGAGCTCGCGCCGGATGTATTTTCCTCGCAGCGCGGCGGCATCAATCTCGCTGTGCCCAATCGCGAACACTGGCGCCCTGAAATACTGGTCCGCGCGGCCATGGACAATCTGATCTCCATGGACGAGCCGCAGCACATGCAGATGCGGATTCAGCAGAAGGATTTCTTCATCCCGGCCTATGTCAAAGTGCTCCGGGAAAACGTCAGCAAGAAAGTCGAATCCCTGTGTGACGATCTCGAGGCCAAGGGACCTGTGGTCGATTTCGTGAAAATCTTTTCCAACCAGCTGCCGCTTTACACGCTGTGCGAAATGCTCGGCGTCGACGAACAGGATCGCCAGAAAATCGTCCATTGGATGCATTATCTGGAAATGGCGAGCCAGTTCATGGCCAACCCATGGCGCACCTTCCTGGGCGAGCCGCTCTTCCCATTGCGCTTCAAGAAAGTGGTGGAGGAAATGTTCGCCTATGGCGCCAGCGTGATGGCCGATCGCCGGGCCAATCCGCGTGACGACCTGCTGACCGTCATCGCCCACTCCAAGCTGGATGATGAATTGTTGCCGCAGGAATATCTCGACGGTTCCTGGTTGCTGATCATCTTTGCTGGCAATGACACGACACGAAATTCGCTGTCCGGGACAATCAAGCTGATGACCGAGTGGCCGGATCAGCGCGCCATGGTGCTCGATGATCCTACGATGATTTCACGCATGGCCGAGGAATCCCTCCGCATGGTCTCGCCGGTCAAGCATATGCGTCGCACCGCGATGGAAGATACTGAGGTCAACGGTCAGAAAATCGCCAAGGATGAGAAGGTCGTGATGTGGTACGGCGCTGGCAATCGTGACCCTGACATCTTCCCCAATCCCGATGTGTTCGACATGACGCGGGACAATGTCGACAAGCATATCGCCTTTGGCCATGGCGTGCACAAATGCCTCGGCTCACGCGTGGCCCAGATGCAGCTGCGAGTCGCCTATGAGCACTTGTTCGACCGGTTTCCGAATATCGAGTTTACCGGCGACATCAAATACGGCCCCAACGCCCTGGTGCACGCAATCTCAAAGCTCAAGGTGAATCTTTATGGAAACGGCAATGGCCGCCCGACCAAGGTGCAGGTGAAGAGTTTGGAAACGGCCTAAGCCGACGCCTCGAAGACCGGCCAGGTGTCGACGATCTCGCCATCCTCATAGACCGCAATGTCGCCGAATTGCAGGAACACGGCCTCGCTCTGGTGCGGGCGGAAGAAGACGAACTCGTCTGCTGCAATGTCCAGGTCCGGTCCACCATTCAGCATTTCCTGATTGGATGAGCGCCCGAACGTGGAATTGTAGCTGAGGCCCGGCGGATCAACAGGATCGGCGAGCCAGTGGCCGCCATAGATGAACACGGTCTTGTTGTAATTCGGGTCCCAGGTGCGTTTGGCGCCATCGGCGAATTCGAGGCCGGGCATCCGTGTCGTTGGCAGCGACTTGATGACCGGCGTGGCGATAAAGCTTGCAGGCTGGTGCGGCTCGAGCAGCTCACTGTCGAAATGTGTCGGCTTGACGAGACATGAGCCGGCGGAAATCTCATTGGCGATCTCCGTGGTCTCGTAATAGCGATAAGTCGGGCTCCCGGCCGCATTGCGGGTCAGATTGGCAATCGCCTCCGCTCCAAACACTTCGCTCGCCTGATCCAGTGCGCCCTGATACTTTTTCCACGCCCCGGACAGCGCCTTGTCACGCCAGCCCAGCGTCGTTGGCAGGGCGGGAATGTGCGGCTCATAGCCCATGAACCCGGCAAATTCGAGACTGGCATCAGCGCGGATACTTTCCAGCGCGGTTTGCAGGTCAGCCCCAGGCTCGAACCCGCCGCGGTGCAGACCGACATCCAGTTCAATATTGATCTGCAGGCTCTGGCCAAGCGCGCTGGCGAGTTGCGAATATTGCGCGAGCCGCGCATTGCTATCGATCAGCCACTGGACCCGCTCTGCAGCTGGCGCGGTCGTCTCATCAAGCGAGCCAAAATAGTTGCGCGCTGCCTGAACCGGCAAGGGCTTGCCAAGCAGCTGGCTGGCCTCAGGCATGGCCTGGCTCAGCGCCGTCAGCATGGGCTGGTTGAACGTCATCAACCGATCCGTATTGGCGCGTCCGCGGATATGTTCGATCAGCGCCAGTGACGGCAGCGACTTGGCGACGATCCGATAGCCCATGCCATCCGGAAGATGCCCGACCAGTGTGTCAATATTGGCGTTCAGCCGCGCGCGATCGATGACCAAAGTCGGCGTCGCAATCCCGGCGCGTGTCAGCGCTTGTTGGACGTCGAGGAAGTATGGGTCTCGCGGACCGCTTTTGTCTCCGGGTTTCGACATGAGTGCGCTCACTCCTACTATTGCAGCTCCACCCAGGAGCAGGTTGCGACGGCTGACCTTAAGCATTGAACGGCTCCCCGAACAGCTCCGCGAGATGCGGGTTCAGGAACTTGCCATCCGGATCGAGCTCTCTGCGAAGCGCCATGAAATTCTCGAACTGAGGATAGAGAGCCGCGAAATCGTCTCGCTTCATCGAATGCCACTTGCCCCAATGCGGGCGACCGCCATGGGCGCGGAAAATCGGCTCGAAATCGCTGAAGAAATAATCGAACCGCTCATCCACAGCGGCATGGATCGCAATCGACATGCGCGGACCGTCATTGAACGGGCTGAGCCAGGCATCATCCGGCGCAATGAAGCGGATCTCCATCGGGAAGAACGCATCCTTGCGCTTGTCCATCCTGGCGATGACCTTGCGCAGCGCCGCGACGCCTTCGCTGCGCGGCATATGGAATTCCATTTCATTGAACTTGATCGGTCGCGTCGTTGCCAGCAGCTCCATGGAGGCGTCACTGACATCTTCGATGACACCATTAGGCAGCGCCGACTGCGCAATCTTGCGGCGCAGCCACGGCCACCAGCCAAACTGGTCGCGCAGGGTCTTGAGGCCTTCCAGCGTCTCATCATCCTCGGATGGCTGCACGCCGGTGACGTCGCCTTCGTGTATATCGTGGCTCAGCGTCGCCGCCATGCCGGTGCTTGGCAGATAGAACACTTCGAAATTGCGATGCGCCGCGGCCCGCGCTTCCAGCTCGTCGAGGACAAGGTCGATCGGCTCTGCCTTGACCACGCGATGCAGGTTGAAGGCCGGAATGGTCTGGACGCTGTAGGACGAAATCACACCCAGCGCGCCGAGTGACACCTTGCCGGCACTGAACAGGTCGGGATTGCTCTCACGCGAGACATCCAGAACATCGCCGCTCGCCGTGACCAGTCGGAAGGAATGGATATAGTCGTGCAGCGCTTTCAGCGTTTCGCCGGTGCCGTGCGTGGCGGTTGAAAACGAGCCCGCGAGGGTCTGGTCGACAATATCCGGCAGGTTGGGAAAGGCCCGCCCGAGTTCCTGGAGCTTTGCCGCTGTCTGGAACAGGGTCGTGCCGGCGCCGAATGTCGCGATCCCTGTCTCCGGATCATAGGCCTGCAGCCCGGACAGGTAGCTGACATCCAGAATGACGCCTTCGCTGGGCACCAGGCCTGTGAAGGAGTGTCCGCTACCCCGCGGTCGGATGCGGTGCGGCGTTGACTGAATGAAGGCGGCGAGGTCGGCTTCAGATTGCGGTGACGCGAGCTGCATCGGCGTGGCGCGCTGCGCCCCGGCCCAATTCATCCACGACTCTTCTCCGGCGGGTGCCTCAGGATAGTCAGCCGTGTAACCGTCACGTTCAAAGTCACGCATGCCCCAGGCCACATGTTGTCCAACCGGAATTGCGGCAGCGACTCCCAGCCCTGCCCCGACTTGCAACAGGCGACGTCTCGATATGCCCATGGTCTGGCCCTCCTCGCATCACTCATGACAGGTTTTCGTACGGCTGATGTCAAGCATGACCCGGGGAGACGATTATTCTCCGGCTCTTGCACTCCTTGGCAGCTCCCGATTAGGTGAGGCCGCTGCGCTAGAATGGAGATGGGCATGAAGTATTCCTTGTGGGGCCTGATCGGACTGGCTGTAGCGGCGTGTTCCAATCCGCAGACAATGGAGCCCGAGCCGATGACAGATGTTTCCGAAACAACCGAGCGCCCCGCCCCGGTGACCACCGAAGACCGGTTTGCGATCCTGGCCCTCGACTGTATTCACCGCGAATACCCCAACAAGATCAGCCATGTCTTGCAGTCCGATCAGGATGCCCGTCCGCCACGCGAGCTGACACCGGCTTTTTATGGTTGTTTTGACTGGCACTCTTCGGTGCACGGCCATTGGCTGCTGACGCGGCTGCTCACGACACAGCCTGACAGTGTCTACGCGAACGAAATCCGCGCCGCATTGTCAGAGAGCTTCACCGCCGAGAACATGGCCGGAGAGCTTGCTTACTATCAGACCGAGGGACGCGGCTCGTTCGAGCGCCCCTATGGCATTGCCTGGTATCTGCAGCTGGTCGCCGAGCTTGAGGAAAGCGACGATCCGGAACTGGCCGAATGGCGCGAGACTCTGCGCCCGCTCGAAGATGCAATTGTCGAGAAAGTCCGCGCCTGGCTGCCCAAGCTGTCTTACCCGGTACGCCTCGGCACGCACAATCAAACCGCCTTCGCGTTCGGACTGATGCTCGATTATGCCCGCACGGTGGGCAATGAAGATCTTGCCAATGACCTGGTGCAGATCTCGCTCAAGTTTCACCAGGCAGACGTCAATTGTCCCCTGGCCTATGAGCCATCTGGCGAGGACTTCCTGTCGCCATGCCTGATGGAAGCCGACCTGATGCGCCGGGTCATGTCACAGCAGGATTTTGTTGTCTGGCTCGGATATTTCCTGCCGCAAATCCCGATTGATGGCAGCGCAGATTGGCTCGCGCCTGGCATCGTGCTCGATGCCTCGGACGGCAAGCTCGTGCATCTGGACGGCGTCAATCTTTCGCGGGCCTGGGCCCTGGAAGGCATTGCCAGCGCCCTGCCCGCCGAGGACCCGCGCATCCCATCCTTGATGGCGGCCCATCAGGTCCATCGCGATGCCGGGATCGCCGCGGTCTCTGACGAGCACTATTCCGGCAGCCATTGGCTCGCGAGTTTCGCCACCTACCTGACCACCAAGCGCGGCATCTCGGACACAGGGGTCGCCGAATGAAACTGAATTTCGGTCCTGGCGTCCTTGTCGCTGCCGCCTTTATCGGTCCAGGCACCGTCACCGCCTGCACCCTGGCCGGCGCGAATTTCGGGTTTGCCCTGATCTGGGCGCTGGTCTTCGCCACCATCTCGACGATCATCCTGCAGGACATGGCGGCGCGCCTCGGCGCCGGCGCGGAATTGGGCCTCGGCGAAGCCTTGATGCAGAGCGCGCCTTCTCCTGCCGTGAAATGGGCAGCGGGTGGCCTGGTCTTCGCCGCTCTGTTGATTGGCAATTGCGCCTATGAAGGCGGCAATCTGGCCGGCGGCGCCCTCGGCATGCAGGCGCTTTTGGGCGATGCTTCGCCCGGACAGAACACCATGGTCCTGCTGCTCGCGTTGATCGCTGGTGTCGCGCTGATAATCGGGCGCTACCAAATGCTCGAAAAGCTGCTGGTCGGCCTGGTCCTGATCATGAGCGCGGCCTTCATTCTCAGCGTCATCTTCACCCGTCCGGACCTTGGCGCCTTGTTGAGCGGCTTGTGGCCACGCATCCCCGATGGCGGCACACTGACCGCGATCGCGCTGATCGGCACCACGATCGTACCTTACAACCTGTTCCTGCACGCCGCGGCCTCGCGCAAGAAATGGCCGGGCGGTGGAGAAACTGGTGAGGCACGCAAAGAGTCTGCGATCTCGATTGGCCTCGGCGGACTGGTGTCGATCTTCATTCTTTCCACCGCAGCCACCACCTTGTTCAAGACCGGCCTCGAGGTCAGCAATGCCGCTGACATGGCGCGCGCGATTGAACCGGCTTTTGGCGAGGCGGCGCGCTATTTGATTGGCATCGGCCTGTTCGCGGCGGGGCTCACATCCGCCATCACCGCCCCGATGGCGACGGCTTTTGCTTTGAGCGAGATCATTGGCGGTGACGAAGATCGCAAATCCACCCTGTTTCGCGGGACGGCTTTGTTCGTGGTCATCGTCGGCGCCGCGATCAGTCTGACCGGCGTTCGCCCGGTCGAAATGATTCTCATCGCTCAATATGCCAATGGCTTGCTGCTGCCGATCATGGCCGCGTTCCTGCTCTATGTGATGAACCGCAAATCCTTGCTCGGCGCGCATGCCAATACGCTGGCCGCAAACCTGGCGGGCAGCGCCATCGTCTTGATTACGCTCGGGCTCGGATTGCGCTCGATCCTGCGCGCAGCGGGTGTGATGGCATGACCCGGCAAATCGACCTCAATGCTGATCTTGGCGAAGGCTGTGCCTATGACGCTGAGCTGATGTCGGTCGTCACCAGCTGCAATATCGCCTGCGGCGGCCATGCCGGTGACGCGGCATCGATGAGAACGGCGCTGCAGCGCGCCATGGAGAGCGGTGTCCTTGCGGGGGCGCACCCGTCCTTTCCCGATCGAGAGAATTTCGGACGCACGAAGTCGAGCCTGTCGGGCGCGGTGCTGGAAGCGTCCCTCAGCCAGCAAGTTCAGGCTTTGAAACAGCTTGCTGACGAGATCGGCATCACGCTCTCCCACCTCAAGCCGCATGGCGCGCTGTACAATATGGCGGCTCTGGACGCGGGCTTGGCAGCGAGCATCTGCAATGTGCTGAATAACACCATCCCGGACGCGCGCCTCGTCGGACCGCCCGCCTCACAACTGGAACGCGCAGCGACCGCAATTGGCATTCCGTTCATCGCTGAAGGCTTTGCCGACCGCGCCTATGAGCCAGACCGCCAATTGCGCGATCGGCGCCTCGAGGGCGCCGTCTTCCATGATCCCGCGCAACAAGTCGCGCAGGCGACCGAGATTGCCTTGAAGCAGCAAGTCACCACGCATGATGGCGAGACGATTGCGCTACCGGTGCAGTCGCTCTGCGTGCACGGCGACACGCCCGGCGCTTTCGCAGCTGCGCAAGCCATTCGCGCCGCGCTGGAGGCGCAAGAGGTGGCGATATGCCCGCCCGCCTGACCCCCATTCGCGTTGCGGATGATGTGTTTGAAGTCGCAGTAGGGTCGCCGGCTGAGGCACAAGCCCTGGCAAGCGCATTACGCCAAACGCCGGGAGCCGAAGATGTGGTGGCCGGTCTGGACCGGGTTGCGGTCAAGTTTGACCCTGCTGAGATCGAGATTGTGCGGGCGGCGCTGCAGAACGCCCGTCCGACAGATAAGCACCCGCAAAGCAAAGCCTCTCCAGTTGAAATCGAAATCCGATATGGCGGCGAACATGGCCCTGACCTGAAACAGGTTTGCGCCGCCCTCGGCCTGTCGATCGACGCCTTCATCGCGGCGCACACCGGGGCTGTCCACACAGTCGAGATGATTGGGTTCACCCCGGGCTTTTCCTACATATCCGGTCTGCCGGAAGGCTTCAGCATTCCGCGCCTCGCTTCACCGCGACCACGCGTGCCGGCCGGGTCGGTGGGCATCAGCGCTGCCTTCACCGGCATCTATGCTCTTGATGGGCCTGGCGGCTGGCCACTGATCGGGCGCACCGATGCAGAGCTGTTTCGGGCTGACCGTGACGCGCCGTTCCTGCTGACGCCGGGCCAACGCGTCCAATTCAGGGCGCTCTAGATGCTGGTGGTCACCAAACCTAGCCTGCAGACCACGCTGCAAGGCGCGCCGCGACTTGGGTACCGTCATTATGGCATCCCCTATTCCGGGGCGGCAGACGCACTGTCTCAGGCGCTCGCCAATCGACTGGTGGGCAATGCGGCGACGGAAACCGTCCTCGAAATCACCTATGGCGGATTTGAAGCGGAGGTGACCGAGGCCTGCACGATCGCGGTCGCGGGCGCCTGTGGCCTGATCACCATCTCCGGCGAGACAGCCTCTGCACATACAAGCCTGCACCTCCGTTCTGGGGATCGCATCGAGATCGCGCCCTTGCGCCACGGCATGCGCACGTATCTCGCGATCCGTTCCGGGTTCGCCGCGACTGAGGCGTTCGGCTCAAGCTCGACTTATCTGCCAGCCGGATTTGGCGGTCTGGATGGGCGAGCGTTGCAGGCGGGTGACCGGTTGGCACCAGAGGGGGATGCGAACTTTCGGCAGACCCTTGAGACCCCACCGACTCATCGACCCGTCTTTTCATCCGCGATCGCCCTGCGCGCCTGTGCTTCGGCGGAGACCGACACACTCAACCGAGCGGATCGCGAAACGCTGTTCATGGAAACGTTCTTGGCCGACCGACAGGCAACCCGGATGGGCATCGGCCTGACCGGACATACGGTGACACCGAACAGCGATGGCAAGATGAAGAGTGCGCCGGTCTTCCCGGGCACGGTGCAATGTCCGCCCTCAGGGGCGCCGGTTATCCTGCTCTGCGACGCACAGACGACAGGCGGCTATCCCCGCATTGCCAGCATAGCCCGCTGTGATCGCCACCTGCTCGGCCAGATACGGCCAGGCGATCGCGTGCAATTGCTGGAGCGCAGTCCCGAGGCCGCGCTCCAGGATCTGGCGGAGAAACAGAGGCTATTGGCGGCCTGGCTCGACGCCTGACGCCTAGATATGCATGGCCCGGCCTTCAGAGGCGAGCACCGCTTCGTGCATCATCTCGGACAGGGTCGGGTGCGGGAAGATGGTGTGCATCAGGTCTTCTTCGGTGAGCTCACCTTCCCGGGCAATCACATAGCCCTGGATCAGTTCGGTCACCTCAGCGCCAACCATATGCGCGCCCAGAAGTTCGCCGGTCTCGGCATCAAAGATGGTTTTGACCAGGCCTTCCGGCTCGCCAAGCGCAATCGCCTTGCCGTTGCCGATGAAGGGGAACTTTCCGACATTCAGTTTCTTGCCGGTTTTCCTGGCTTCTTCCTCGGTCAGGCCGACGCTCGCGACTTGTGGATGCGAATAGGTACAGCCGGGCACGTTCCAATTGTCGAACGGGTGGGCCTCGTCGATCTCACCAGCAATCTTCTCGACGCAGATGACAGCTTCATGGCTGGCCTTGTGCGCGAGCCAGGGGCCGCCGGTCAGGTCGCCAATCGCGTACAGGCCTTTGACGCCCGTGCGCCCGAAACCGTCGACCACGACATGCGTGCGGTCGAGTTTGACGCCGAGTTTTTCGAGCCCCATGCCTTCTGAATTGGCGACAATGCCAATGGCCAGGATGACACGGTCGACTTCGATTTTCTCGGTCTTACCGCCGACAGAGACGTCCGCCGTGACCGAGTCCTTGCCCTTTTTGAGGCCTTTGACCTGGGCCGCGGTCTTGATCGTCATGCCTTGCTTTTCAAAGGATTTATGCGCGAAGGCGGCAATTTCCTTGTCTTCTGCGGGCAAGATGCGGTCGACGGCTTCAACCACCGTCACTTCGGAGCCGAGCTCATTATAGAAGCTCGCAAACTCGATCCCGATGGCGCCGGAACCGATAACCAGCAGGCGTTTCGGAGTGATGTCCGGCACCATGGCTTCGCGATAGGTCCAGACCAGTTTGCCGTCCGGTTCAAGGCCGGCTTGCGGGATCGCACGGGCACGGGCGCCGGTGGCGAGCAGGACATGCTTGGCCTTGTAGGTCTTGTCGGCGCCTTTGGCGTCCTTGACGATCACGTTGGGAGCTTCAGCGCCCTTTTCGAGGCGCGCTTCGCCTTCGATCACGGTGATCTTGTTCTTCTTCATCAAGTGCTTGACGCCGCCGGAGAGCTGGGCTGCAACGCCGCGCGAGCGCTTGACCACGCCTTCGAGATCGAAGTCCGCCTTGTCGACTTTCAGGCCATAGGCCGCGGCGTTCTTAGCGAGATGCAGAACTTCCGCCGAGCGCAGCAGTGCCTTGGTCGGGATACAGCCCCAGTTAAGGCAGATGCCGCCAAGATTTTCGCGTTCCACAATCGCGGTCTTCATGCCGAGCTGGCTGGCCCGGATCGCGGCGACATAGCCGCCTGGGCCGGAGCCGATAACGATTAGATCAAAGTCCGCCACGTCTCGCCTCCAGCGCTTTTGAGAGTTCTTCGTAAATCATTTGATAGATCATAAGATCATTCCCGTAATCATTCTCGTCTTCCCAAGCTTCCCGCTCAGCGTCTGTCATCTCGCTCGCCTCTTCCGCCTGCAATTGGTCGATTTTACTTTTGACCGCGATGCGGGTCAGGACGACAAACTTTGCTGGCAGTTCGAGCGAAATGCTCACAGCAGCATGCTTTCCGGGGTTTCGACATAGCGTTTAAAGGCCTGCAGCCAGCGTGCACCCTCGGCGCCGCCAATCACGCGGTGATCGCAAGTCAGCGTCACAGTCATGATGGTTGCGGCTTTGACCGAGCCATCATCGCCAACCACGGCGCGTTTCTCACCCGCGCCGACAGACATGATCATGCCTTCCGGTGGGTTGATGATCGAGGCGAAGGATTTGATGCCAAACATGCCGAGGTTCGAGATCGAGAAGGTCCCACCCATATATTCCTGCGGCTTCAGCTTGCGCTCGCGGGCCCGGGTGGCGAGGTCTTTCATCTCGGCTGAAATCTCGGCGAGCCCCTTCTTCTCAGCGTCGCGGATAACGGGCGTAATCAGGCCGCCATCAATCGCCACGGCGACCGAGATATGGGCGCCATTGTGATAGGCGATGCCATTGTCACTATAGCTCGCATTGCAATCCGGCTCGTCCATCAGGGCCAGAGCCGATGCCTTGATGAGCAGGTCATTGACCGAGACTTTGACACCCTCAGGCGCGGCCTCGTTGATGCCTTTGCGGGCGGTCAGCAGCTTGTCCAGCGCAATGTCCACGTTCAGCGGGAAATGCGGGATCTGCATGAAGCTCTGGGTCAGGCGGCGCGCAACAGTCTTGCGCATGCCGTCCAGAGGCTCGAGGCGGTAAGAATCCGGCGCATAGACGCGGTCATCGAGGATCTGCGGCAGGATCAAGCCATCCGGCGAGGCGGGAGCGCCGGCGCCTGCAGGGGCCGACATGCCAGGCTGTGCGCCTTCGACATCCTTCTTTACGATCCGGCCATGCGGACCGGAGCCCTTGCCCTTCAGCGCGTTCAGGTCGACGCCTTTCAGCGCCGCAATCCGGCGCGCCAGCGGGCTCGCCTTGATCCGGTCATCGCCAGTCCCGAGCACCGGCATCTGGACCGGGGTCGAAGCGACTTGTTTCTCAGGTTCTGGCGCAGGCGCGGCTTCGGCTTTTGGCGCTTCCGCCGGTGCAGGGGCCGGGGCATCTGCCGGAGCGGCGGACACAGCACCTGCATCTTCGCCATCCTCGGCCAGCACGGCGATGACGGCGTTCACTTTGACGCCTTCCGTGCCAGCGTCGACCAGGATCTGAGCGACCGTGCCTTCATCAACCGCTTCGACTTCCATGGTCGCCTTGTCGGTCTCGATCTCGGCAATGACGTCGCCCGCTTCAACCGTGTCGCCAGGCTTCACATTCCACTTGGCGAGCGTTCCCTCTTCCATCGTGGGACTAAGCGCGGGCATGGTGATATTGATGGCCATTCTTACATTCCCTCACAGACAGCTTTGGCGGCGGCGACAATGTCGTCCGCATTCGGCAAGCTCATATCTTCCAGATTGCCAGCATAAGGCAATGGCACATCCTTTTGCGTCACCCGGGCGGGTGGTGCGTCGAGATAATCGAACGCGAGCTCGGTGACACCGGCTGCGATCTCGCCGCCGACGCCCATATGTTTCCAGCCTTCTTCAGCCGTCACAATGCGATTGGTTTTCTTCACGCTCTCGACTATCGTGTCCATGTCGAGTGGGCGGATGGAGCGCAGATCCACGACTTCGGCAGAGATGCCTTCTGCCGCCAGCTTCTCGGCCGCCTCCATGGCAAATCCGGTGCAGCGGGAATAGCCGACCAGGGTGACATCACTGCCTTCGCGAATGACCGCGGCCTTGCCGATCGGCAACGTATAGTCTTCCAGGTCCGGCACGTCATATTCGATGCCGTAAAGCAATTCATGCTCGAGGAAGACGACCGGGTTCGGGTCGCGGATGGCTGATTTGAGCAGCGCTTTGGCTGAGCCGGCATCCCAGGGCGCAACCACTTTCAGGCCAGGCACATGGCCGTACCAGGCGGCATAGTCCTGAGAGTGCTGCGCGCCGACGCGAGACGCCGCCGCATTCGGGCCGCGAAACACGATTGGACAGCCCATCTGGCCGCCGGACATATACAGGGTCTTGGCGGCGGAATTGATGATCTGGTCAATCGCCTGCATGGCGAAGTTGAAGGTCATGAACTCGACAATCGGGCGCAGACCGCCAAACGCGGCGCCAACGCCAAGACCGGCAAAACCATGCTCGGTGATCGGTGTATCGACCACGCGGCGCGGGCCGAATTCCTGCAGCAGCTCGCGAGTGACCTTATAGGCGCCCTGATATTCAGCGACTTCCTCACCCATGATGAACACGGTTTCGTCGCGGCGCATCTCTTCGGCCATGGCATCGCGCAGCGCGTCGCGCAGGACGGTCTTGGTGTAGGTCGTGCCGTCCGGAATGTCCGGATTGGTCAGGATTTGTGCTTCTGGCGCATCGGCGGCGGCCTGGGCTTCCAGGACTTCCGGTTCAGCGACCGGGCTGACTTTATCGACCGCGGGGGCCGGTGCCGCAGAAACGCTGCTGGCATCCTCGCCATCTTCCGTCAGGACGGCGATGACGGCGTTCACTTTCACGCCTTCAGTGCCTTCCGGAATCAGGATCTTGGCGAGCGTGCCTTCGTCAACGGCTTCGACTTCCATCGTCGCCTTGTCGGTTTCGATCTCGGCAATGATATCGCCGGCTTCGATCTTGTCGCCTTCGCCTTTCAACCATTTGGCAAGTGTGCCTTCTTCCATGGTCGGGCTCAGCGCGGGCATCAGAATATCTACAGACATGTTTACGCCTCCACCGGAAGAAGAACATCGGTCCACAACTCGGACGGATCAGGTTCAGGACTTTCGAGCGAGAAGTCGGCCGCGTCTTTGACGATCGCACGGATTTCCTTGTCGATGGCTTTCAGATCGGCTTCGGTCGCGAGGCCCGCTTCGATGATCTGTTCTTTCAGACCATCAATCGGATCGTGATGGCTGCGCACATCATCAACCTCTTCGCGTTTGCGGTATTTGGCCGGGTCGGACATGGAGTGGCCGCGATAGCGATAGGTCTTCATTTCCAGAATATACGGCCCTTTGCCGGAGCGGGCGTGCTTCACGGCGCGCTCACCGGCTTTCTTCACCGCATAGACATCCATGCCGTCGACTTCCTCGCCCTTGATCTCGAACGAGATGCCGCGCTTGTAGAGCTCGGTTTCAGAGGCGTGACGGGCAATCGAGGTGCCCATGGCGTACATGTTATTCTCAATCACATAGACAACTGGCAGGTCCCACAAGGAGGCCATGTTGAAGGCTTCATAAACCTGGCCCTGATTGGCCGCCCCGTCGCCGAAATAGGCGAGGCAGACATTGTCCTTGCCGAGATACTTGTTCGAGAAGGCAAGACCGGTTCCGATCGGCACCTGTGCGCCGACAATGCCGTGACCGCCGAAGAAGTTCTTCTCGCGGCTGAACATGTGCATGGAGCCGCCTTTGCCGCGCGACAGGCCGCCAGCACGGCCAGTCAGTTCCGCCATGACGCCCTTGGGGTCGAGGTCACAGGCGAGCATATGACCATGGTCGCGATAACCGGTAATCACCTGGTCCCCGTCCTTGAGACAGGCCTGCATGCCGGTCACCACGGCTTCCTGACCGATATAGAGGTGACAGAATCCGGCAATCTTACCCATGCCGTAGAGTTGGCCCGCGCGTTCTTCGAACCGGCGAATCAACAACATGTCACGATAGTATTTGAGCGCCTCGTCCTTCTTCAATTTCGGCGAGGACCGGCGCTTCGGGCTAGCGGCTTTGGCCATGATTGCTCCCTGGCTTATGCATTTTTGCGCTTAATACGCAGAGGATTGACGCAACGTCGAGTCTTATCACCTATGCGTATCTGCATCCCTGACAGCGCGGTCAACTAACACGAGTTCACCGGGGTACACAAAACCGAGATCACGGCGTGCGAGGTATTCGACGAGGTCCGGGTCAACCTGCCCGGGAGTCAGGCGAGCTATGTCTTTTTGCAGCGCAGCATTTTCGGCTTCCAAAGCCTCGAGCACAGCGCGCTTATCCGCCAGCTCGGTCTGCTTGTCTGTCCATTTGCCGAGCCCCTGCTCCCCCGCAAAAGCGTGGTAGGCAAAATAGGCGATGGTCAGAGACATCGCGCCTGCGGCCCATTTGGAGGTCATAAAAAAAGGTGCTCCTACGCTGACGAGTAGGAACACCTTTTGTGGTTAAGATCCGCTTTACGCGTTAATCAGCGCCGCGCCCGCATACAGCGCTGAAGCGCCGAGCTCTTCTTCGATGCGGATCAGCTGATTGTATTTCGCCAGACGGTCAGAACGGGCGAGCGAGCCGGTTTTGATCTGGCCGCAATTCACAGCCACGGCGAGGTCGGCGATGGTGGCATCTTCGGTTTCGCCCGAGCGGTGAGACATGACAGCTGTATATGCATGGCGATGCGCCAGCTCGACCGCGTCGAGCGTCTCGGACAAGGTCCCGATCTGATTGACCTTGACCAGGATGGAGTTGGCCGCGCCGCGCTGCAGGCCGAGCGCCAGGCGCTCTGGATTGGTCACGAACAGGTCATCACCCACCAGCTGACAGCGATCGCCGACCATTTCGGTCAGGATGCTCCAGCCGTCCCAGTCATCTTCAGCCATGCCATCTTCGATCGAAACGATCGGATAGGCTTCGACCAGGTCCGTCAGGTATTTGGCCATGCCTTCGCCGTCGAGCGTCTTGTCTTCGCCAGCGAGAACGTATTTGCCGTCCTTGAAGAATTCGGTAGAGGCCGCATCAAGCGCCAGCGAGACGTCTTCGCCCGGCTGATATCCGGCAGCTTCGACAGACTTCATGATGAAATCGAGCGCGTCGCGGGTGGATGACAGGTTCGGCGCGAAGCCGCCTTCGTCACCAACACCGGTATTGTGCCCGGCATCGCTGAGCGTCTTTTTCAGTGTGTGAAAGATCTCCGACCCGATGCGAACGGCATCCGCGATGCTATCGGCATTGACCGGCATGATCATGAATTCCTGGATGTCGATCGGATTGTCAGCATGCTCGCCGCCATTGATGATGTTCATCATCGGGGTCGGCAGGACGCGGGCATTGGTGCCGCCGACATAGCGGTAGAGCGGCATGCCGCAGCTCTCCGCCGCCGCCTTGGCGGTCGCCATGGAGACGCCGAGAATAGCGTTGGCGCCAAGGCGTTTCTTGTTTTCGCTGCCATCGAGCTCGATCATCAGGCCATCGATGAGGCGCTGTTCGATCGCATCCATGCCGATCAGTTCATTGGCAATCTCGCCATTGACGGCATCAACAGCGTCCATGACGCCCTTGCCCTTATAGGCTTCGCCGCCATCGCGCAGCTCGTGGGCTTCGTGAACACCGGTCGACGCGCCAGATGGCACCGCCGCGCGGCCGAACGAGCCATCTTCCAGGGTAACGTCAACCTCAACGGTCGGATTGCCCCGGCTATCGAGAATCTGGCGGGCGTGAATGTCGATGATTTCGCTCATTTCGATGTCCTTTGCGACACAGGAGGAACAGTTGCGGCAGCGTCTAGAGCGCAATGCGGCAAAGAGCAAGTGTGCGCCGCTCTGGTTATGGCTAACGCAATGTCATCAAGCCGGTCCGGAATTCTCTTGAAATTCATCCAACCCTTTTGACGAGGGCTTCAGACGCAGCCGTTAAGTTTAACGGATAAGCAGAACACCACCCCTGCGAGCTGAGGGCACATGATGGGACGACACAAATGGGCACACCTGGCAGCGATCGCGCTGCTCTTCATCAGCTGGACCGGGCTGACCCCTGGTTCACCTGAGGCGCATGCTGACTCGGTCACACACCAGACGATTGTCGTGCGCAAAGGCATGTCTTTGCCGGTTCCGGTGGTCGAGAGCTTTGATCGCATCGCGGTTTCCGAACCTGAAATCGCTGACGCTGCGCCGGTATCGTCGCGCGAGTATTTTGTCCGCGGTCGCGAGATCGGGTCGACCAATATTCTCGTCTATAATGAGCGCGGCAATCTCGTGCAGCTGGTCGATGTGCTGGTCATGCCGAACCTGGATGCGGTGCGCAGTGACCTGCTCGCCCTGTTCCCGGATGAGTCGGTCGAGCTGCGCCCCGTCGCCAACAAGGTCCACATTAGCGGCGATGTCGCTGACGAAGAGACCATGTCGCAAATCATGGCCGTCGTGGACAGCCACGCGCCGGGCCTCGCCATCAACGCGATGAAAGTTGAGCTGCCCGCGCAAGTGTTGCTGGAAGTCCGTTTCGTTGAAGCCTCGCGCGATGATATTCGCGAGATCGGGTTCGGCACCGATATCAGTCGCCCTGGCGATTTCCTGTTCATGACCTCGTCCAGCCTGATCTCCGGTGATCCGGCGCGCGCGCTCGGCCAGGTATTTGGCGGATCGGGGAATACGAGCCTCGATTTCACGCTGCAAGCGCTTGAAGAACAAGGCGTTATTCGCACGCTGGCCAAACCGAACCTGGTCTCTCAATCGGGCCAGACGGCATCTTTCCTGGCCGGTGGCGAGTTTCCGGTGCCTGTCGCTGCGGACCAGGACACGATTACGATTGAGTTCAAGAAATTCGGCGTCTCGCTCGAATTCACGCCGACCATTGCACGCGAGGATCGCATCGTCCTGCAAGTGGCGCCTGAGGTCAGCAATCTCGATCCGCGCAACTCCGTGCGTCTCGCCAATGTCGAGATTCCGGCGCTCAGCGTGCGTGAGATCCAGACCCAGGTCGAACTTGGCAATGGCCAGAGCTTCGCCATCGCGGGCCTGATCCAGAACGATTACCAGGCGACGGAGCTCGAAACTCCGCTGCTCGGCGACATCCCGATCATTGGCAACCTGTTCCGCTCCAGCCGGTTCAAGAAGAATGAAACCGAACTGGTCGTCATCATCACGCCGCACCTGGTCCTGCCGCCCGAGTCGAATGATGCCCTGACTGACCCGATCATGTTGTCTGAAGAGCCAACGCAAGTGGAACGCTACGCGCTGAGCCGCATCGAAGGCGATCCGCAGCCTGCTCTTGGTCAATCGGTAGAAAGCAACATCCAGAGCCAGTCCACTGCGTCTGGCCAGGGAGGGCGTTGATCATGTCCTCGGCCCGAACCGTCTTCGCGAACGCGAAACTGCACATTCTCAGCCAGAATTTCCACACCCCCATCGGCCAGGCCTGGAGCGAAAAAGGCGGTCAGAACACCGTCGTGCATGAATCCTATGCTGGCCTGATGGATGCCCTGAACGAAGATGGCATGCATATCTGCGTGTTTGAGCATGCGCCCGAGACCGATCTTGCGGAATGCCTGACAGCATTGGCCATGACCGGCCAGAACATCCCGACAATCGTCATTGGCCAGAACCTGCCCGTCAGCGCCCTGCGCGTGCTGATGGGGTTGCCCTGCTGGGACATCCTGGATGCGCATGTGAGCTTTGACGCAGTCCACAAATCCCTGACCCGCGCGGCTGAGGCACTCGCTGAAGCTAATGCGGCACCGGTCGCCAATACCAACTCGCAATGCTGGACATTTGTGTCATCCGTCGGCGGTGCTGGCGCGACCCTGCTGGCCTGCGAAACGGCTTATCAGCTCAGCCAGTTGAAAAACAAACCGCGCGTCGTGCTGTTTGACCTGAATTTCGTCGATGGCAGCTGCGCGACCTATCTCAATTGCGAGTCGAACTTCCTGCCGACCATTTTCCAGAAGAACCCGCACAATATCGATGATGTCTTCCTCAAGACGATGACGACGCATCATCCTTTCGGTTTCGACCTTTTGGCCATGCCGCGCTGGAGCGAGATGGAGCAACCGCCATCGCGCGATGTCATCCTGCAATGCCTGAACGTGGCTTGCGAGACCTATGATTTCGTCATTGTCGACACGCCGCGCTGGCCGACCGAATGGAGCGGCGACATGTTCCTCGGGAGTGACGAGGTCATTCTTGTGACGGAACTGTCGGTGCCGGCATTGAATGCTTCACGGCAATGGGTCGAACAATTCGCGTCTGACCCTGAATTCCCATCCATCCGACCGGTTCTGAACCGGCGTCAAAAAGGCATGTTCGGCGCCAAGGTGACCGAAGAGCAGGCTCGCGACGCCCTGGAACGGGATGTGTTCGCGTCGATCCGCTCGGATTGGCCGACCGCGCTCAGCGCCGTCAATCTCGGCCAGCCGGTCAGCGACATGAAGCCGGGCTCGCCAATCCCGAAAGATATTGCGGACCTGATCAGCAAGCTGCGGCAAGGCAAGTCCACGGCCGAAGATACTGAAACAATGAGGGCTGCATCATGAGTCGCTTCGTCCTGAAACGCCGCCCGGCTGAAGACACGCCCCCCGAAACACCTGTCGACGACGAAGCCGTTGCCGACACGCCGGAACGAGCGCCCGCGCCTGCGCAGGAGGAGCCCGAGCCCCCTGCCCGCGAGCGTCCGGAAATCGATGGCGACATGCTGGAAGCCAAGCTGCAGATCCACAACAAGCTGATTGATGAGCTGGACCTGTCCAATCTCGATCAGATGACGCCGGAAGAGTTGCGCACCCAGATCGGTGTGTTCGTCACCAAGGCGATCGCCGATCAGCGCCTGCCTATGGGCGCGGCTGAGGTGAAGGACTTCACCGATGACATTGTCAACGAAATGGTTGGCCTCGGACCACTCGAGCCGCTGCTGCAGGATGACTCGATCGCCGATATTCTGATCAATGGCTACAATCAGGTCTATATTGAGCGGGGCGGTGAGCTGGAGCTCTCCAATGCCCGCTTTCGTGACAATCTCCACCTGCGCCGGATCATCAACAAGATTGTGTCCGCCGTCGGTCGGCGTGTTGATGAAGGCTCGCCACTGGTCGATGCGCGTCTTGCCGATGGCTCACGGGTCAATGCCGCGATCGAACCGATTGCGATTGATGGGCCGCTGGTCTCGATTCGGAAATTCTCCAAGAAGCCATTCACGCTGGAAAAGCTGGTTGAGTTTCAGGCCATCCCCAAGCCGGTCGCTGACTTTCTCTATGGCGCCGTCAAAAGCCGTGTCACCGCGATTATTTCCGGCGGTACCGGTTCAGGGAAAACCACGCTCCTGAACGCGCTGTCGGCGGCGATCAGCCACAAAGAACGCCTGATCACGATCGAAGACGCCGCTGAATTGCAGCTGCAACAGCCGCACGTGGCACGCATGGAAACCCGTCCGGCCAATCTCGAGGGCAATGGCGAGATCAAGCAGCGCGAACTGGTGAAGAACGCGCTGCGCATGCGCCCGGACCGGGTCATCCTCGGCGAGGTTCGCTCTGAAGAAGCGTTCGACATGTTGCAGGCCATGAATACCGGTCACGAAGGATCGATGGCGACCATTCACGCCAACAATCCACGCGAGGCGATTACCCGTCTGGAGCAGATGGTTGCGATGGGCGGCTTGCGGATTTCACAGGAGGCCGTGCGCGGCCAGATCTCCGCCGCGATCGGCATCATCATCCAGGCCCAGCGCCTGTCAGACGGCTCTCGCCGCATCACCCATGTCACCGAAGTCACGGGCATGGAGGGCGAGGTTATCCAGATGCAGGACCTGTTCGTGTTCAAGCGCGTGGATACCGGTGAAGATGGCACCGTCATCGGCGAGTTTCGTGCCACCGGCCTGCGCCCCAAATGCCTCGACGAAATGACCCGAAAGGGCATTGTGGTTCCGGCCGAAACTTTTGACCCATCCAAGCCCTTGCTGAGTGTTGGGGGCAAAAATGGATGAGCAGGTCATTCTATATGTCCTGGCTTTCTCCTCGGTCTTTCTTGGCGCCCGGTCGCTGATCGATTTTGGCCAGGACGCGCGCGACAAGTCGCTGGTCAATAAACGCCTGAAAGCCCAGGCCGAAACTGACTCGATTGCGGAAGCCGTGCTTCAGTTGCGGCGCAAGCGCGGGCTCGATGAAGACGGCAATCGCGTCATCAAGAATGCCTGGCTCGGCCGCCTGGTGGCGCGATCTGGCCTCGATTACAAACCAGCGAGCTGGCTCGCTATGGCGCTTGTTGCAGGCATCGTCGCCGCAGGCCTCGCTTATTACTTCTCCGGCCTGACCGCAGCGATCGCAGCTTTTCCGGCAGTCACCATTGGGGGGCCATACCTGACCCTCAGCATGCTTGGCTCGAAGCGCGAACGGGCGCTTGGCGAACAATTGCCGGATGCGCTGGAAATCATCGTCCGCAGTTTACAGGCCGGTCACCCGGTGCCGACCGCTATCGCGCTAGTCGGCAAGGAAACCCCCGACCCGCTCGGCTCCGAATTTGGCCTCGTCGCCGATGAGATATCTTTCGGGTCCAGCCTCGATCAGGCGATTGAGAAAATGGCGGCACGCACCGAGCATCCCGACATCAACCTGTTCAGTGCCATCGTCCGTCTGCAGACCCGAACCGGTGGTAATCTCGCCGATCTGCTGGCCACCAATTCACGCACCATCCGCCAGCGCCAGAAAATGCGCCTGAAAATCAAGGCCGCCTCATCAGAGGGGCGGATGTCAGCCCTGATCCTGACCGCGGCGCCCTTTGTCGTGCTCGCAGCCATGCATTTCCTGACACCGAGCTTCTATGGCGATGTCATTCACGTACCGATGATCCAGTACGGCCTGGGCGGCGCCCTGGTCTGGATGGCGATTGGCAACATGGTCATGCGCAAGATGACCAATTTCAGGATCTAGGGGGCGCATATGCTGGAGACCATTTTCAACAGTCCGAGCCTGATGCTGCTTTCGGCATCCGCGATCAGCCTCGCGCTGTTTCTGCCGGCGACCATCATCGCCTCGCGCTTCCGCAATCGTATTGCAGGCCGACTGGCCGGCAATTCCGGCTCCACGGCGGTCGTTTCGGACAAGCCCCGCCACGGTTGGCTGGCCCAGCTTGGGCAGACCGGGGATGGTGCCCCCAGCGATGAGGAAACCCGCCTGCGCAGCATGATGATGCGCGCCGGATATTTCTCCCGCAATGCGCCTTATATCTTTTTCGGGATCCGCGCGATCAGCCTGATCGCACCGCAATTCCTGCTCTTCATTTCGGCGCCAATGTTGCCGATCAAACTGACCGGCCTGACGCTCCTGGGCGCATCCATCTTCGCTGCCGCGATCGGCTACATGTTGCCGTCCATGCTGCTCAACCAGCAGATTGAGAAACGCGAGCAGCAATATCGTGATGGCTTCCCGGACATGATGGATTTGCTTGTCGCCTGTGTGGAAGCCGGGCTCAGCCTGGACGGCGCCATTATCCGCATCGCCGAGGAGCTGCAATTTCGCTATCCGGTCCTGTCGCGCCAGCTCCACCTGATGAGCCTCGAAATGCGCGCGGGCCGGGATCGCAATACAGCCTGGGGCAATTTTGCCGACCGGCTGGGGCTCGAAGAGGCGCGGTCGCTGGCGACCATGCTGAAACAGTCCGAAGAGCTTGGCACGAGCATCGGTGAGACACTGCGCGTCTATGGCGCCGACATGCGCGAGAAACGCATGCTGCGGGCCGAGGAGAAAGCCCTCGCCCTGCCCGCCAAACTGGTCTTGCCTCTGATTATGTTCGTGTTCCCGACCTTGCTGGTGGTGCTGATGATGCCCGCTGTCGTGCGCATGATCTGGGTATTCGGCGACGGGCCGATCTAGCGCCGCCAGTACGACGAACCGATCTTTGCCGATCTGACGCGCATTTCCTGAACCCCAAACACAACAAAGCCCGACACTATAACCTGCTGGAAACTGGTGCCGGGCCTCGTCGTACGTCCGCGTTCAATGGAGATGAACCGACCCGATCCCTTCAGGTCTTGCGAATTTGCCTCCTAGGAAGCGGGGATTAACTTGGTGGGCGCCGAAGCTTTCTTCTCAGCGGCGGTCGGAACCTTGACCTCGCTCTCCTCGGTACCGAGCATAACCTTGATTTGCTTGTTAGCAGGCTTGCGGGCGACCACGCGGCGGGTCACTCGGCGCGGTGCTGTACGCGCCACCGCAACCTTGGCTGCCGGCGCGCCCACTTTCTGCTGATCCGGCTCACGGGCGCCGCGAAGCGCCAGCGACAGATCACCCAGGCCGGACGCCACGGACAATTTCTTCGCGTCCTCAACATTGACGGCCAGCGTCGCACGGGCAAACAGTTTTGGCTGCTCGCTCAGCGGATCATCATTCGAATCGACGGCGAGGACCTCGACATCCTGAAGCAGCACTTCTGAGACCAGGTTCACCTTGCGGGCATTGCGTCCCTTGTCCTGCGTGAACAGGACGTCGACCTTGTCGCCGGGCAGGACAAAGCCTGCAACACCGCGAACATCATCCATGCGCACCGTATAAGCGCGATATCCAGGCTCCAGACGGCCGGCCAGCGAGGCGCGGGTCCCAAGCGGCGACAGACGCGAATCGAGAATTGGGTCGCCAGGCTGGAAACTGGTCAGTGCCAGGCGCTGCGCATACTCGTTCGAGCCGATTTCCAGGCCATGTTCGAAATAGCCGTATGGCGCCTTGCTTTCCGGCCAGCGCTCAACCGTGACATTATCCAGGGTGACGGCTTCGCCGCGAATGATCTCGGCCGAAGCCACAACGACATTGATTTCGTTTTCGACGGGCAGCGAAATTTCAGTCACGACCGGATCTGCTTCCGGCTCGGACTTGGTCATTTGCCAGGCGACATAGGTCGCTGCGAGGCCCAGCGCGGCTGACGCGCCGAGGGAGATGGCAGGGGACATACGCATGTGAGGCTCCATTCCTATGCCGGCAGTGTACCAGCAGGCGACTAAACGGAGCCCTAGGGCAATCAGGAAAAATGACGGGGCGCATTAAGCATAACGGGCGCGTCTGCGCCCCTTCCCCACAAAACAAAACCCCTGCCAAACAGGCAGGGGTTAAGTACTCTACAGATTCTACGCGAAGCTTAGTCCTCGGACGGCTCCAGAATCTGACGGCCGCGATACATGCCTGATTTCAGGTCGACATGGTGCGGACGGCGAAGTTCACCAGAATCCTGGTCTTCGATAAACGTATTGCCTTTGAGGCGGTCATGCGAACGGCGCATGCCACGGCGTGATTTGGTAATCTTACTCTTAGGGACAGCCATTTGCTTGCTCCAAAACGGGGTTCGAGGGCGCGCCTCGTGAAATTCAAACCGCGCCTATACATCCATGGGCCGGGTCCGACAAGTGGTAAGTTGCGGTCAGCTATGGAATTGCGCAGGTGCTGTGCGGGCTTGTACGCAGGGTCTCGCCCCCTGGCAAGGCCGCAGCGTAGTCGCTCCACTCGCGGCGCGGCTTGTAATAATCCGTCGAGATATACTGCGCACCACTGGCTAGAGCGGCGTCGAGGCGGGTGCGGTCACCGGTCCGGGCTTCGACCGTGTCGGCATCGGCGCGGGTGCGCACAATGAAACCCTGCGCCACGCGCTCGGCGATCAACTCACCCTGCTCGATTGGCTCATTCATGGTGAAATAGGCAGCGTCCGCCGCCGCCGGGCCCGAACTGTTGACGAACATGGCGTGGCCTTGCAACGAGCTGGCGCCGCGCCGGTAGGTTTCAACCACTTCGGGGCGCTCATCCAAAGCGAAGAAAATCTTGCCCCAGCTGTCTTCAAGTGCCGGCCAGCCATCAGACAAGACGGCATCCCGGAGGGTTTCCGATTCGCCGCGCACATCATCGGGCGTGAGCACGTGATTCACCGAGAATATGGATCGAATCTCCGCGTCCAGTGCGTCAAACGCCGCCGCGTCGAAACTGAGCGGGTCGACGGAGCCCGGCAGGTCAATCTTGTCCTGTTTGGCATTTATCAGAATGAGGATGGGCGCGTGGTCAGGGCGCAGGGTCGACCAGGCCTGGATTTCGGCCAAGCATTGCACGAACAAAATACAAGATGATCGCGCGTCCACGTCCTGGACGTGCATGACTTTGAATCCCGGCGCATCGTGGGCGATTGTGCTTACAGCGGCGCCGACCATCCGGGGCAGAAGCGGATCAGTGTAGCGACCGCCCTCGGGGTCATAGTACACATCCAGTTCAATCTGGCGCATGCCCAGCTCCAACTGCTCGAAAATCGGAATGTGGGCATAGTCGAGCGCGGCGCCCCATTTCGGCGACCGAGCGGCGAGAATCTCCAACTCGTCAGGTGGAATGGCGAGCTTGTAGGAATTGTGCGAGCCGATGGCCTGAATATCACTCATGCGCGGCGCGCACGTCTCCGGCGCACCCGTCTCGACGCAAGCGCTCAGCGCCACTAGTGCCGCCAATCCGGCGCCCGACAATATCCGTTTCAACATCCTGTCCCTCCACAACTCGCCGTATGGCACTGTGGAGCGTTCAAGTCATATTGCAACCAGCAATCAGACCAGGCGCGACTGGGTCATTGCCGCGTCGATAAAGCTCGCAAACAGAGGATGTGGCTCCATCGGCCTGGATTTCAGTTCGGGGTGATACTGCACCGCGATGAACCAGGGATGTTCTTTCAACTCGATGATCTCGGGCAGCACACCATCAGGCGACATGCCTGAGAACACCACACCATGCTTCTCGAGATCCGGCACATAGGCATTGTTGACCTCATAGCGGTGGCGATGGCGCTCGGAAATATCCAGAGACCCGTAAATCTCGGCGACCTTGGAGCCTTCTTTCAGGCGCGCCGGATAGGCGCCGAGGCGCATCGTGCCGCCCATATCGGTGCTTTCATCGCGCGTGACCAGCTGATTGCCCTTGGTCCATTCCGACATCAGGCCGACAATTGGCTGTTCGGTGGGGCCAAACTCTGTTGTTGAGGCGCCGGGAATGCCGACAAGGTTGCGCGCCGCTTCGACGACCGAGAGCTGCATTCCGTAGCAGATGCCGAAACATGGCACCTGACGCTCACGCGCAAACCGCGCCGCGCGCATCTTGCCGCGGGCGCCGCGTTCGCCGAAGCCGCCGGGCAGGATGATGCCGTGGACACCTTCGAGAATATCGATCGGCGCGGCATCGTCATCAAACTCTTCGGAATTGATCAGCTTGATTTCAACGCCGACATTATTGGCGAGGCCGCCATGCTGGAGAGCTTCCATCACCGACTTATAGGCGTCCGGCACATCGGTATATTTGCCGACCAGGCCAATACAGACATTGCCATCCGGATTGTGCACGGTCTGGGCAATCTGATCCCATTTTGTCAGATCGGGGTTTGGCGCATCCGTGATGCGGAAATGCTGCAGCACTTCCTTGTCCAGGCCTTCGGCATGATAGGCCGATGGCACATCATAAATATGCCCGACATCGCGCGCTTCGATGACGCTGCTCGGGCGGACATTACAGAAGCTGGCAATCTTGCCCTTTTCCGTCTCCGGGATCGGGCGATCGCAGCGGCACAGCAGGATTTGCGGCTGAATACCGATCGAGCGCAGCTCTTTAACCGAGTGCTGGGTCGGCTTGGTCTTCATCTCGCCAGCCGCCGGAATGTAAGGCAGCAGCGTCAGGTGGATAAAGCAGGCACGTTCGGGGCCCAGTTCCTGGCCGAGCTGGCGGATCGCTTCAAAGAAAGGCAGGCCTTCAATGTCGCCGACCGTGCCGCCAATCTCGCACAGGACGAAATCTACGCCCTCACCAGCATCAGAGAGTACGAAGTCTTTGATCTCATTGGTGACATGCGGGATGACCTGGATCGTCGCGCCGAGATAATCGCCGCGGCGTTCCTTCTCGATAATCGTCGAATAGATGCGGCCGGTCGTGATATTGTCCGACTGGCGTGCGGAAACGCCGGTAAAGCGCTCATAATGGCCGAGGTCGAGATCAGTTTCAGCCCCGTCGTCGGTGACAAACACTTCGCCATGCTGGCGCGGGCTCATCGTTCCTGGGTCGACATTCAGGTACGGGTCGAGCTTGCGCAGCCGGACTTTATAGCCCCTTGCTTGCAGCAATGCCCCGAGTGCTGCGGAAGCGATACCTTTGCCTAAGGAAGACACCACGCCGCCAGTAATGAAAATATAGCGAGTCATGGGAATGCAGATTGCCTGATTCGCGACCCACCCCGATAGGGGGAAGTCAGGATTAATTTCGATTATTGTGGATCAGTTGGTTCGGCCAGTGGATCACCTGCCTCAGTTTCCGGGTCCGGCTGTTCTGTGGCTGGGGCATCTGACGGCGCCGCGGCGAGCGGGTCATCGAGCAGCGACTCATCGGTGTTCAGAATGTCTTCCAGGCCATCAATATTCAGTTCGTCGGTTTCCGACGGGGTCGGCAGCGTGCCTTCAAGCTCGCGCTGAACATCAGTCAGGCCACCCGCATTATCGTTGGTCGCCATAATCGTCAGCGTCAGACTGGAAATAAAGAACACCGCGCCGAAAATAATGGTTGTTCGCACCAGAGCGCCTTTGACGCCCTGCCCTGACATCAGACCACCGCCTGCACCGCCGCCACCGCCACCAATGCCAAGCGCGCCGCCTTCGGAGCGCTGCATCAGCACCACGATCACCAGAACGATCGAAACGAGAATGTGGGCGACAAGGATTACATTGGTCATGTCAGGTTCCTGAATCTCAAGCCGCGGGCCTTACGCTTTTATCACGCCTTCGCCAACCCCCAAGGGTCAGTGAAAATTGATCCGATCAGGCTACCGCAGCTGCGTAAATGGCCATGAAGTCGTCGGCCTTCAAGCTCGCGCCGCCAATCAGGCCGCCATTGACGTTGTCGATCGCCAGGATTTCCGCCGCATTGCCGGGCTTCATCGAGCCACCATAGAGGATGCGAATGTCGCGCCCGCGATCCTGATAGAGCTCAATCAGCAGCTCACGGATGACGCCGTGCACTTCGGCAATCTCGTCACTGCTCGGAACCAGGCCTGTCCCAATCGCCCAGAGCGGCTCGTAGGCCACGACGAGGGTTTCACTATCCGTAAGCGTTGGAACCGATTTGCGCAGAATGCGAACGACCGTGTCCTTGGTTTCGCCGCGCTCGCGCTGTGCGAAACTCTCGCCAACGCAGATGATTGGCGTCACCCCGGCCCGCAGACAGGCATGCGCCTGTTCCTGGACGTAGGCGCTGCGCTCGCCATGTTCGGAGCGGCGTTCGGAGTGACCAACGATGACGTAGGATGCGCCAGCATCAGCGAGAATCTCTGCTGAAAGGTCGCCTGTGAACGCACCCGAAGCCTCAGGATGACAACTTTGCGCGCCAACGTGGAGCCGCTCGCTCGCCACCTCTTTCATCGGCACAATCAGCGTCGACGGCGGACAAATCAGGCAATCGGCCTTATCCGGGAAGTCATTCAGCATTTGTGTTGTCTTATTTGCCTCTTCGAGGCTTGATTTCAGGCCATTCATTTTCCAGTTGCCTGCGATCAGAGTACGCACCATACCAGTCACCATCTTGAACAAGTTTGTGCGCTCGCCTAGCAAGCTGTGCTGAAACCTACAAGCGATGTAGAAGTAAAAGGTCGAACGTCATGCTGACTCCGTTGCGTAATATGCTCCGCTCTCCTGCGGCCGGCGGAATATTTGTAATCGTCATTATCGCAATGGCAGCATGGGGCGTGACTGACATTTTCGCGGGCGGCGCCGGCAATAGCCTGGTCAGTTCGGGCGATCGCGCTGTCTCTGACCGCACGTTCGATTCGACGCTTGAGCGCATTCTACGCACGCAAACAGACGAACGCGGCCGATCCCTGACCAAGGAAGAGGCCATGGAACGCGGCATCGTCGATCGCCTGTATCAGGACCTCTCCCGCGAAACCCTGCTCTCCGCCTATGCCGACAAGCAGGGCATCTCCGCCACAACCGGAGCGATCGCCGAACGTATTCGCACCGATCCGCTGTTTCAGGACACGACGGGCGTGTTTGATCCTTTCAGATACGCGCAATTGCTGGATACAAATGGCTATCGCGAAGCCGATTACGAGGCCGATCTTGAGTCCGAGATGACGCTGACACGCTTGCAGCGCGTTCCAATTGAAGGCCTGAAAGTGCCCACCGCGCTCGCCCGTCTGCAAGCCGCTTATTCAGGCGAACAGCGAGGCGCCTCGTGGTTCATTCTTGAAGATTCCAATTTGCCCGAGATCGGCGAACCAAGCGAGGAAGAGCTTCAGGCCCTGTACGAGTCGCGGAAAAACCTGCTGCGCGAGCCCGAGCGGCGCGGCATCAGTCTCATCCATCTCACAGCCGATGATTTCATTTCTGAGAGTGAGGTCACTGAGGATGATATCCTTGCTTTCTACGACGCCTACAAAGCAGAGCGGTATACGGGCCCGGATACGCGCACATTCACCGAATTCGTCTTTCCAAACGAAAGCGTTGCGCGTGCTGCGCTCGGGCGCATCGCTGGCGGCGCTGCGCCGGAATCTATCGAAACGGCAACGGCAACGCAGGAGCGGACCGGACGCCGCGAGCTGATCGCCAATGACCGGCTCTCAGAGCAGGTCTTTTCACCCGGTGCCCAGACTGGTTCGATTCATGGCCCGCAGCCGGTCGCGGACAGCTATGTCGTGATCCGGCTTGAATCGATCACACCTGGCGACGCAACACCGCTTGAAATCGTGCGCGAAGAGATCGAGACCGAACTTGCACGCGATCTGGCGATCGGGCTGTTCTACGACGCCCTGCCACAATTCGACGATTTGCTCGGCACCGGAGCTGACCTTGAGACCATCGCCGAAGGCATCGGGACGCCGGTTCTGTCATTCGCCCCGGTAGATACGAATGGCACGACCAAGGATGGCAGCCGTTATCTGCCCCTGGTGACCGCGCCTGGCTTGCTGCAAATGATCTACTCCCAGGCAGAGGGACAGAAAACCGAACGGTTTGGCGAAGATGAGAGCACCTGGCTGGCCCGGGTCGATACGATCGTTCCAGAACGCCTGCCTGCTTTCGAAGACGTTCGCGACACGCTGGTCACGGCCTGGAAACAACAACAGCAGGCCGAGCAATTGCAGTCTGTCGCTGCCGAGATCGAAGCTGCGATTGCCAGCGGCGAAAGCACGCTCGAGCTCGAAGCTGCAAAATATGACACCGTCGTCGAAAGCCTGCCGCGCCCGATCACACGCACCAATATTGATCTGCAAATGCCACAGCCATTGATCAGCGGCATGTTCGCAGCCACAGCCGAAGGCGACACATTCGCCCTCGCGGGCTTGCAGAACCAGATGATCATCATGCAGGTGACAAGCATTGATCGGCCAAGCGAAGAGACGCTGGATGTCCTGGCGCAGACCAGCGCGCTGGAGATTCAGAACGGTGTCGCCGAAGACCTGTTCGCAGCTTATGTGCTCAGCATCGCTGCAGACATCGATCTGAACACCAATGCCGCCGCCTTCGACGCCTATAAAAGAAGCCTCGTGACCGACCAATGACCCGCGATCAGTTATTGGTCCGGCGTCGACCGGGCGACCTGGAAACCCCGGTTTCGGCGATGCTGAAACTCGGGGCCGATGAACCGGGCAGCTTCCTGTTCGAGTCCATTCATGGCGGCGAGCGACTGGGGCGCTACTCCTTTATCGGATTGCACCCGCAGCGCTGGATGCGCGTGCTGGATGGCGTCGGCGCTGAAAGCGCTGATCGCGATTTTGCAGATGCGACGCCACTCGACCTCGCGCCTCTGGACGCGCTGCGCGCCTTTGCCGACCAGGCCCGAGCCGACGCAGATGCGCGCGAAGACCTGCCGCCAATGGCGAGCGGCGCTTTTGGCTATATCGGCTATGATTTCATCCAGCATGTTGAACCGGTTGAGGTCACCAATCCAGATACCCTGAACGTCCCGGAAGTCTTGCTGGTCATTCCGGGAGTCGTCCTGATCTTTGATCATCTATACCAGGAGTTGATCCTGGTCGGTCGTCATGCGCCGGGCGACGAAGCACAGGCGAATGCACTCCTCGACAAGGTGGAAACGGCGCTGGAGAGCCCGCCGCCAATCTCACCACGCGACGGAGAGAGCGAGGAACTGGATTTCACCTCCAACACAACCAAAGACCAATATTTCGAAATGGTCGAAACGGCCCGCGACTACATCAAGGCCGGCGACATCTTCCAGGTCGTCCCGAGCCAGCGATTCAGCGCGCCTTATCGGCGTAAGTCGATCAGCTTCTATCGCGCGCTGCGACGTCTGAACCCGTCTGCCTTCATGTTCCACATGAACCTGGGCGATGTCCGCCTGGTCGGATCGAGCCCTGAAATCCTGGTCCGCGTGCGCGATGGCCGCGTTGCCATTCGTCCGATTGCCGGCACGCGTCCGCGCTCTGGCGACCCGATCGTCGATGCCGAGCGCAAGGCAGACCTGCTCGCTGACAAGAAGGAAATCGCCGAACACCTGATGCTGCTCGACCTGGGCCGCAATGATGTCGGCCGCGTCGCCGCTTATGGCACGGTCGAAGTGACCGAGCGCTTTATTGTCGAGCGGTACAGCCACGTCATGCACATCGTCTCGCATGTCGAAGGTGATTTGCGCGCCGGCCTGTCCGCGGTCGACGCCCTGATCGCGGGACTCCCAGCTGGGACTGTGTCCGGCGCACCCAAGATCCGCGCGATGCAGATCATTGACGAGCTCGAACAGAACGCGCGTGGGATCTATGGCGGTGCGATTGGCTATTTCGGCTGGAATGGCGACCTCGACACTTGTATCGCCCTGCGCACGGCGGTGCTCAAGGATGGCGAATTGCACATCCAGGCGGGCGGCGGCGTGGTGCTGGATTCAAATCCGCAATACGAGTTTGAGGAAACCGTCCACAAAGCCAATGCCTTGAAGAAAGCCGCTGCGCTGGCAGCGCGTTATGAGTTTGACCAATGAGCGGCGCCAAGAAGATCCTCGTCATCGATAATTATGACAGTTTCACCTGGAATCTCGTCCATTATCTGGAAGAGATCGGCGCCCGCACTCAAGTGATCCGAAATGACGAGCTGTCGAGCGCAGAAGCGCTGGCATTGAAACCCGATGGCATCGTTCTGTCGCCGGGTCCGTGCACGCCGAACGAAGCCGGCATCTGCGTCGATGTCGTCCAGCAGGCACCGGCAGACCTGCCAATCCTGGGGGTCTGTCTCGGCCATCAGAGTATTGGGGCCGCAGAGGGCGGTAGTATCATCACCGCGCAAGAGATCCGGCACGGCAAGATCAGCCAGATCCGCCACGAAAACGGGCCGCTCTTCAAAGATCTGCCGGAGACTTTTGACGTGGTGCGCTATCACTCTCTGTCGATCCAGCCGGATGAATTACCCGACACTCTGATTGCCGACGCCTTCACGGCGGATGGTGAGATCATGGCAGTACGCCACAAGACGCGCCCGGTCTTTGGCGTTCAGTTCCATCCGGAGAGCATTCTGACCGAGCATGGCCATGCCTTGCTCAAGAACTGGCTAGAGCTCTAGTCCGAGTTCCGTTTGCGCCTCATCCGAGGGCCAGCGTCGCCAGGTGCTGATCGAGATCGGCGCCTTCAGGTCAATCAGTTTGCGTTCAGCGAGGATCCACCCATCTTCCCGGAGCACATCGTCGACCGTGGTCTTGCGATCGCAAGCAGCGAGCAGTTTGAGACCGTCCTGAATGGCGATGCTCTCGGCCCGGCACACATGCAGCACGTTCAAGCCATTCTCGATGAAATATTCCAGCGTCGTCTGCCCGCCATTGACGGCGACCCGTCCGCCCCCTGACGCCACCATGCGCAACATATTGTCGAGCGTCATCGTCGCCGGGTTCCAGCGCCAGCCGCCTTCCTGATGCTCCAGCGCGGTGACGCTGCGGGTCAGGATCGAGCGGATGCGGCCGTGCGGATTCGGCATCGTCTCATGCGCACGCCGCCCCATGATGACAGCCGCGCAGGCATCCAGCTCTTTTCGATATTTCTTGCTTTCCATCGCGTATTGCAGCGCCTCGGGCAGCTCGCCCATATTGGTGGCAATACAATCATTTCGGCACGTCATGGCATAGCCATGAAGCTCCCAGGTCGCCGGGACGCTCATTTCTTACTTCCCCTCAATTCAGCCGCGGTCGGAATAACGCTCAATACCCCCTAGGCACAATCAGACACTGCTTTATATCGGCCAATCATGACCACACATTCAATATCTGCAAGTTTGAAATTGTTAGCGGCTGGTAAGGCCCTGTCTGCGAACGAGCTCGACGAGGCCTTTGGCGCCATACTTTCCGGCGATGTCCCACCCGAACAAATCGGCGCGTTCCTAATGGGTCTCGCGGTGCGCGGAGAATCAGGGGCCGAGCTACTGGCCGGTGCAAAGACGTTGCGCGCCAACGCCCGCAAAATCGCTCTTGATGGCCCGACACTCGACACGTGCGGCACGGGTGGTCTCGGCTGGACCAGTCTCAACACATCGACAGCGAGCGCGATTGTCATCGCTGCCGCTGGGGGTCGTGTGGCCAAGCATGGCAATCGGTCTGTGCCGCCAAAAACCGGGAGTGCTGACGTGCTTGAAGCGCTCGGCGTCGAACTCGACCTGACCGAGGCGCGGTTCAGGGATTGTATCGAACAGGCCGGCGTCGGCTTCCTGTTTGCCCGGTCGCATCACAGCGCCATGCGCCATGTCGCACCGGTACGGGCAAGTCTCGGTATTCGCACGATTTTCAACCTGCTCGGGCCACTCTCGAACCCCGCTTCTGCCACGCATCAGGTGCTGGGTGTGAACGAGGCGCGGTGGCAGAAGCCGATGGCGGAAGCCTTGCGCGACCTCGGTATCACTCGCGCCTGGGTTGTCCACGGCGTCGATTCTGACGGCGCGGTCATCGACGAATTGTCGATCGCCGGTGAAACACGCGTCATCGAGGTCAAGGATGGCGCGCTTTCCGAGCTTACAGTCGTTCCTGAAGATGCCGGCCTTGGCCGCAATCGGCTGAGCGCCCTGGCGGGCGGCCCTCCAGAGGACAATGCCATGGCGATCCGAGACCTGCTCGACGGTCGCCCTGGTCCGTTCCGTGATGCGGTCATCCTGAATGCCGCTGCCGGGCTGCATGTCCTCGACCGTGCAGCAGATTTGAAAACAGGTGCTGAGCAAGCCGGCGAAGCGATCGATTCCGGCAAAGCAGCCGAGACATTGAAGACGCTCGCCGCCGCCTCGAAAGGCCTGTCACAATGAGCACGGCGCTGGATCGCATCATTGCCTATAAGCGCGACGAGGTCGCGGCGCTAAAACGGACGCGCTCCGAACAAAGTCTGCTCTCTGACGCTGGTGCCATGCCGGCTCCACGCGGCTTCGGCCGCCGTTTGAGCGAGATTGCCGAAACGGGCGAGAATGCTCTGATCTGCGAAATGAAGCGCAAAAGCCCGAGTGCTGGGGAAATCCTGCCTGGCGCTGACCCAAGTGAGATTGCTGCCGAATATGAGCGCGGCGGTGCGGCCTGCCTGTCTGTCTTGACGGATGGTCCAAGCTTTGGCGGTAACCTCGCCGACTTTGGCGCGATCAGACAGGCTGTCTCGCTGCCGATACTGCGCAAGGACTTCATGGTCGACACGATCCAGGTTGCCGAAGCGCGGGCCCACGGCGCCGATGCGGTGCTGGTGATCCTGTCATGCACGGACGACGCCCTCGCCCTCGATCTGACGCAGGCGGCGCGGGACCTGGGCATGGATGTCCTCATCGAAACCCATGACGCAGACGAGATTGAGCGTGCGCTTGCCCTGCCCTCGCCCCTGATCGGCATCAACAATCGCGACCTCAAGATCATGACGACCGACCTCGCCACAAGCGAGCGCCTGGCCGATCGCATTCCAAACGATCGCGACTTCGTCTCTGAAAGCGGGATCAGTGAGCCAGCCGACATTGCCCGGCTGCGCAAAGTCGGGGCCCGTCGTTTCCTGATCGGCGAGAGCCTGATGAAACGCGCAGACCGTGAGCAACACGTACGCGCCCTGCGCGAAGCGCGATGACGCTGGAGCTGCGGAAATTCGACAAACGCGACATCCGCGCCCTGTTTTCCTGGTTTGAAACTGAACGCGAGGCGCTGCAATGGGCCGGCGCAGCCTTGTCCTGGCCGCTGAAACGATCTGAATTCGTCGACCTGATCAAGCAACACCGCGGGACGGCGCCGCAGCGAGAAGTCTGGGCCGTGACTCAAGGCGAGATCATGATCGGGCACTTTCAAATCGGCCTCAACCGCCGTTTGCGAACCGCAGGATTGGGCAGAATTGCAATCGCACCGCACGCAAGAGGCAAGGGTCTGTCCTCGCCATTGATGGAATTGATCGTTGAACGCGCCTTTTCGCACCTGTGGGTGCACCGCACAGACCTCTTGGTCTACACCCACAACACAAGTGCCATACGGGCCTATGAGGCGGCCGGATTCACCCTGGAAGGCACGCGCCGGGAGACCACGCCAATTGGTGACGAAATCTGGGACACGCACATAATGAGTCTCCTGAGACGCGAATTTGACAAAAGAACAGAACGAGAATAAACATAACAGGAACAGATTCGCATTTCTGGAGGAATTCCGTGCTCACAACCAAACAAAAAGAGCTGCTTCTTTTTATTCACGAACGGATTAAGGCCGACGGCGTTTCTCCCTCTTTTGACGAAATGAAGGAAGCGCTGAACCTGGCCTCCAAATCAGGGATTCATCGCCTGATCGTGGCTCTGGAAGAGCGCGGCTTCATCCGCCGTCTGGCCAATCGTGCCCGGGCGCTTGAAGTGCTCAAGATGCCGGATTCGGCCACACCCGCCGCGCCGCCGCGCGGACGCCAGACCTTCCGCCCCAGCGTGGTCGGGTCGAAGACACCTCAAATGGGCGGCAACACCATCCCGGTCCTCGGTCGGATTGCTGCCGGTGTTCCGATCACCGCCATCCAGAACGAGGTCGACCGGGTTACACCGCCTGAGGAATATGCTGACAGCGATGCGCACTATGCGCTTGAGGTCAAAGGCGATTCCATGATCGAAGCTGGCATCCTGGACGGCGATATCGTGATCCTGCGCCGCACGGACAGCGCCAATTCAGGCGACATTGTCGTCGCGCTGATCGATGATGAGGAAGCAACTCTGAAGCGGCTGCGCAAGAAAGGCGACTCGGTTGCTCTGGAAGCCGCCAATCCGGCCTATGAAACCCGTATTTTCGGCCCCGACCGGGTGCGCGTACAGGGCCAGCTGGTCGCGCTCATTCGCAAATACGAATAGGCGGCTCACAGGCTCAGGGGCCGGGACAACGCCGCCAGGGGCGGCTGTCGCACGCGGGCTTTGATTTGCGTTGAAACCGTCCATTGCGCTGTTCGAGTGTGATGCCGTTCTCGCGCTGGACATCTGACCACGCAATCGTGACGGAATGCTCCGTTCGCGGGCAATCAGGATTATCGTCCAAGACAAGCGAAATGTCGGCTGGGTCGAACCTGTCGCACAGCGCCGATCGTGAGTTTGAAAGCAACACCACCATCGCGCCCGCAAATTGTAACGCACAAGGCTGCGCAGGTGCGCAGGATGTCGACTGTGCGATATCTGCAAAGCGCAAAGGGCCAAGCCCATCGCCTTCGTGAAAACCGATCCGCTCGACCCCACCAAACGCCGGCTCCAGAAAGACATCGCCTGATGGCGCCCAATGGATCCTGTCACGCGCGCTGGAGAGCCAGGTGGTCGCTCCGGCCAGGATCAACCCTGCGGCGATCACGGGCCTGAAGCGGCCAGGTTTCAGGAGACAGATGACAATCAGGGCCGCTGAGAAGAGTGCCAGGCTCATACCCGGCATTTTCGGGAGGCGCACAGCCCCTGTGAGCGCCCATCCGTCGACCATGTGCGCGATCGCCAAGACCCATTCCAGCGAGAGCCCGAACACGCGCAGCGCGGGCGCGTCGAAGCCAAATGGTGACATCAACAAGGCGCACGCGGCCAGAGGAGCGCTCAACAGGCTGATAATCGGCATGGCGAGCGTGTTGGCGATGATGCCGAGGCCAGCGACCCGCTCAAAATGATAGAGCGCGAACGGCATGGTCGCGAGACTGGTGACGCTGGACGTCACCAATAGGGATTTGAACCAGAACGATAGTCCGCGCCGCGGGCTAGAGGCCGCCTGTCGCCGCGCTGTCCAGGCTTCATATGTGGTTATCAAGACCAGAGTGGCCGCAAAAGACATTTGAAAGCCGGGCGTCAGGACGCTCCACGGCGCGATCACGATGATGATCATCATCGCAATCGCCAGCGATCTCTGGGTCAATGCAGCGCGGTCGATCAACACGGCGCCAAACAACACGACGGCCATCACGAATGCCCGCTGCGTCGACACGCTCGCGCCCGAGATGACCAAATAGGCCGCGCACACAATCAGCGCGGCAGCAGCGGCCGGTTTCTTGACCGCCCCGCGCAGCGCCAGCGGCTCGATCAGCGCCAGTCCGCGCCAGACGAGGACAAAGACCAGGCCGCCGACAATCCCCACATGCAGTCCCGAAATCGCCAGCAAATGTGCCAGGCCGGCCCCGCGCAACGCCTCCTGGTCGGCCTGTGAGAGGAAGCTCCTGTCGCCAGACGCAAGCGCTGCCGCAAAACCGCCCGCCCGCTCACCTGCCGCCTGGCGGACATGTTGCGCCAGTCGCCGCCTGGCTTTGCCAACCTCCAGCTCGATCGCTGCCATTCGCCCGGTCGGCGCGCCAACCGCTCCACCCTGACAGCGGCCCTGGACATAGCCCACAGCGCCGAGCCCCGCATACCAGGCCTGGCGGTCAAATGCATAATCACCCGCAATCACCGGCGCAGGGGGCGGCCGCAGAACCGACCAGCACCGGACGAACCGGCCCGGTTCTGTTTCAAACCGCGCAATATGGGTGAGCCGCACCTGGCTCGGCGTGGCATCCGCCGGCAATCCGTCAACCGCGTGAACGCGTATGACCACTCTGACGCCGCGTTTGGCGGGCTCTCCGCGGGTCACCCAGCCCTCGACCAGGACCGGGCCTGTCGGACGCTCAATCTGCACGTGCGAGAGGCGGTGCGTCGCCGCGCTCCCGGCCAGCGCACCAATCGTCGCCGCGATCGTCATCACCGCCGCAACGAACAGTGTCGTCATCTGTTGAAACCGCGCGGCTAACCAGACGGAGAGACCTGCGATCAAAGCGCAGATGGCGAGGACTTCGAGCGACGGCTCAAAATCGACAGAAAAATACCAGATCGCGCCGATCAGCATGCCAATGGCGAAGTAGGAAGGGAGCCGCTCCCGCGAGGTGAACTGTAATAAGGACGACGGAAAACGTCGCATCTTTCCTCCCACCCCTTGCGAAACTTTAGCAGAGCGTGTTGAAGCGGGGAAGATTCACCTCGTGCCCATGGAAAACTTCGAAAGTCGTCGATGAAAGTCGTTACCCGTTTTGCCCCCTCTCCGACCGGAATGCTGCATATTGGCGGCGCACGAACGGCTCTCTTCAACTATCTCTTCGCAAAGCGCCATGGCGGCAGTTTCCTGTTGCGCGTCGAAGATACCGACAAGGCGCGTTCAACCGAGGAAGCCACGCAGGCAATCCTGGATGGCATGGACTGGCTCGGCCTTCACGCGGATGAAGCCCCTGTATTTCAAAGTAATAATGTCGACCGGCACGTAATGTGTGCGGAGCAGATGATGGCCAATGGAACGGCCTTTAAATGCTATGCCACGCCCGAAGAACTGCAAGCCCGCCGGGAAGCCGGCGAAGAGAAGCGCAAAGCGGCCAAATCAGACGACCTGAGCGACGCTGAGAGAGAGGCGCTCCTCGCCGAGGCGAACGAACTGCTCGCGCCGTACCGCTCGCCCTGGCGCGATGGCGGCGACCCGCCTGCCCCGGACGCGCCATTCACCGTGCGCCTGCGCGCGCCGGATGATGATGAGATCGCGGTGTCCGATCACGTCCAGGGCGACGTCACGCTGAAAACGCGGGAGATTGACGATCTGATCCTGCTCCGCGCCGACGGCACGCCGACCTATATGTTGGCGGTCGTGGTTGATGATCATGATATGGGCGTCACCCATGTCATTCGCGGCGATGACCATTTTCGCAATACGTTCCGCCAGCTCCCCATCTATCGCGCCATGGACTGGGATGTGCCGGAATTCGCGCATGTGCCGATGATTCACGGCTCTGATGGCGCAAAACTGTCGAAGCGGCACGGCGCGCTGTCCACCCTCGCCTATCGCGACATGGGCTATTTGCCGGAGGCGATGAATTCCTACCTTGTGCGCCTCGGCTGGAGCCATGGCGACCGGGAAGTCTTCACCATGGACGAAGCGGCCGCCGTGTTTGACCTCGAAGGCATCAACAAGGCGCCGGGTCGGCTCGACCTGGAGAAACTTGGCGACGTCAACGCCCATTTCATCCGCGAGGCCGATGAGGATCGCTTGCTGGCCTTGTTGACGCCGGAAATTGAAAAACTTGCAACGCTTGATGCGAAGCTGAGTGAGCGCCTGCAGCATGCCTTGCCGACACTCAAGGAACGCGGCCAGACCCTGCCGGAACTGGCTGAATCATGCCATTTCCTCTGGGATAGCAATGCCGACAACCTCAACAAAAAAGCCCGTAAAGCCTTGCGCGAAGACGGGATCAAACGGTTGTCAGAACTCCGTGAGGCACTAGACGGCGCCGATTCTTGGACTATTGAAGCATTGCAGGGTGTGCTGGATGCGTATTGTGCAGCGCACACACTCTCCATGGGACAGGTAGGACCGCCATTGCGGGCCGCGCTGACCGGAGGTCTGCCAGCGCCAGATCTCGCGCCCGTCATGTATTGGCTTGGCCGCGATGAAGTCCTGGCACGAATAGAAAAACATGCGCCCGCCACGCGCGGGTGAGAGAACGGAAGATGCAAGAGGGCTGAGATGATCAATAAAACCAAACAAACCGATACCGCCAAGCTCGAGGTCAAGGGCAAGACCCTCGAACTCCCTGTACTGAGCGGCACCCACGGCCCTGATGTCGTCGATGTGCGCCGTCTGTACGCTGATGGCGGTGTCTTCACCCTCGACCCGGGATTCACCTCAACCGGGTCATGCGAAAGCCAGATTACGTTCATCAATGGTGAAGAAGGCATTCTGCTGCACCGCGGGTACCCAATTGATCAACTCGCCGAACAGTCCGGCTTCCTGGAAGTCGCCTACCTGCTGCTCAATGGCGAACTGCCGACACAGGCGGAGTTCCGCGAGTTCAACGGCCTTGTAACCCAGCATACCCTGCTCCACACGCAGATGGATCGGTTCTTTGATGGCTTCCGCCGTGACAGCCACCCGATGGCGATGCTGACCGGTACGGTCGGCGCAATGTCAGCGTTCTATCCTGGCGCCATGGACAGCTCCGACCCGGTGGAGCGCAACCTCGCCTATATTCGCCTGATCGCAAAAATGCCGACGCTCGCCGCCCGGATCTACAAGTACACACAAGGCCAGAAATTCGTCGATCCGGTGAATGAGCTCTCCTATGGCGAGAATTTCCTGCGCATGTGCTTCTCGGTCCCAGCCGAGAAATACAAGACCAGCGCGACGCTGGCCCGCGCCATGGACAAGATTTTCATCCTCCATGCTGATCACGAGCAGAACGCATCCACATCAACGGTTCGCCTCGCCGGCTCTTCAGGTGCTCACCCATATGCCGCCATCGCGGCCGGTGTCGCTTCACTCTGGGGACCAAGCCATGGCGGCGCGAATGAGGCCTGCCTCAACATGCTGCACGAGATTGGCACGGTTGATCGCATTCCCGAATATATCGAAAAATCAAAGGACAAGTCCGACAGCTTCCGCCTGATGGGCTTTGGCCACCGCGTCTATAAGAATTATGATCCGCGCGCCACTGTGATGCAGAAAACTGCGCATGATGTGCTCGACGAGCTTGGCATCGATACGCCCATCCTGCGCGTCGCCAAGGAACTGGAGCGCCTGGCGCTGGAAGACGACTATTTCCGCGAGAAGAAACTCTACCCGAACGTGGATTTCTATTCCGGTGTCATTCTCGACGCCATGGGCTTCCCGACTGACATGTTCACGGTCCTGTTCGCCCTCGCCCGCACGGTCGGCTGGTGTTCGCAGCTCAACGAATTCATCGAGGATCCATCGCAGCGCATTGGCCGTCCGCGTCAGATCTATACTGGCGCCGCGAAGCGCGATTTCGTGCCTATTTCGGACCGCTAATCACATCCAGAATCGTTTGCGCCGCAATTGTCGGCGCGGCCTCATCGCGCTCTCCCATTCGGGAGAGCGCTTTGTTTTGGGCGTCTATCTGGTCCTGCAGCGCGCCAACTTCGGATAAGAGCGCATTGCCACGCTCGGCAAGCGCCGTGGCCCGAAAACGCGTCTGAACATATTCGGGGGCGACTTCGGTATCATCAGCGGCAATGTTGAGCAGCGTGATATGATCCGGTTTGTACAGGATATACCGGGCGAGCGCCCAGGTGATCCAGCCGGTCTTGTATCCGACAATGAAGGGTGTGCCCTGCACAGCAAGCTCACTCGTCACCGTACCGGAACAGGCGAGCGCAAGATCGGCCGCGGCCATGATGTCTGCGGAATTGTCGGCTTCATCCGTCACGACGGCCCAGTCGCTCAGGTTCGGGTAGTCGGTGAGAAACTGGTCGCGCACCGACGCCGCAGGTGCCGTCACCACGCGCAGATCCGGCCGCTCTGACTTCATCAACCACGCGGCCTCCATCAGGATCGGGGCGACGCGCTTGATCTCGCTGGCCCGGCTGCCAGGAAGGACGAGTAGCATCTGATCATCAGCAGATAATCCAAGCTTCGTTCGATAGGCCTCGCGTGCGCCGCGTTCAGTCCGGCTCAGCGCCGGATTGCCCATCACGGTCACGGGCAGCCCGAACGGCGCGTAATAGTCGGTTTCCATCTGATGGATACAGATCAGGTGATCGACGACGCCTGCCAGGGTTTTGGCGCGTCCAGCGCGGGTTGCCCAGACCTGAGGGCCTACCAGCTTGATCAGCTTGATGTTCGGATCACGCGCACGCACCCGCTGGGCAACACGGAGCATAAAGCCCCAGGAATCGACCAGGATGACCGCATCAGGCTTGAATTCGACGATGGCGTCCGCGGCTGCATCCGCCAGTTTGACGACCGTTCCATACGCTTTCAGCCCTTCGAACAGCCCCAGAATAGACAGCGGAGCGATATCGATAGGCGAGTCGATCCCGACCTTTTTGATCTCGCCGCCGCCAATGCCTGCCAGAACGCAGTCCGGTTGCAGAATCTTGAGCGCTTCAGCGGTTTCGCGGGCCAACAGATCGCCGGAAGGTTCGGCGGCAACCAGAAAAATGCGCGGGACGGTCACGTGTCCCAATCCTGCGGAAACCCATACAGGAACAGGCCTAAAGCCTCGGCGTGGGATTTGACGGTCTCGACATCGACGATCAGGGCGCCGCCCGCTTCATAACCAATCCCCGCCAGGCCCGCGGCCGCAGCGCCGTCCAGCGTCTTCTTGCCGATGGTCGGCAGGTCGATGCGCCGTTCCTGTTGCGGTTTCGGACGTTTGACGAGCACGCCCAGTCGAGCCGTCTCAGAGCCGCGAATGGTCAGAGGCAGGTCCGCACAACGCTTCAGCATCTCGTCCGTGCCTTCCTGCGCTTCGACACACAGAACCAGGCCATTGGCGACGATCGCGCCCTGGCCGATGTCGAGGCGACCAATCTCCAGAGCGACATGTGCGGCTTTCTTCAGGTCCTGGATCTGCTCAGCGGACGGCTCGGGACCGGCCAATACGCCTTCGGGTGCTTCGAGGTGCCCTGCCGCTTCATTTGCGCCGACAATTTCGAACCCTTCGTCTTCGAATACTTTGATCATGAAGGTCAGCAGCGCATCATCGCCCTTGCGCGCCACAGAAATCGCCTTTGGAAGCAGCGACATACCTTTCAGGTCTGGCTTCAGCGCCTTGAAGTCTGGCCGCTTGACAACGCCGGCAAAGCAAATCTGTTCGCACCCGGCTTGGCGGAAGGCTTTGAAGGCTTTGCCGATCTCCGCGATCCCGCCAACCTCGCCCGGAAACCGTTCGAGGTCCGGTTCTTCAAACCCTTTCAGACGAAGGACATAGACGCCCTGCCCGCGCGCCGTCGCGGCCTCCGCGACCTGGACTGGCAGCGCGCCTAAGCCTGCAATGATGCCGAGTGGTGCCAAGCCTGCCTCCTATCGCGGCAAACACAGTGCGCGGTTCTTGGAGCTGCGAATGAAGTCTACGATCTGCATCACTTCGGCCGACTCGGCAAATGTCACTGCCGTATCTTCGAGGCGCTCTGAGAACGTACCTTCCTTGGCGTAGAGCATGCGATAGGCCGATCTGAGGCTGCGAATAGTCTCTCTGGAGAAGCCGCGGCGCTTCAATCCGACAACGTTTAGGCCTGCCAGGTGAGCGTGATTGCCAACCACGGAGCCGAATGGGATGACGTCTGCGACGAGGATCGATCCGCCCCCGACAAAGGCATGAGGCCCAATGCGGCACCATTGATGGACCGCCACCGCACCGCCAAACCAGACTTGCTCGCCCACGGTTACGTGCCCGCCAATATGGGTGTTGTTGGCAACCACACATTTGTCGCCAAGGACACAGTCATGCGCGGCGTGCGTATGGGCCATGAACAGGCATTCTTCGCCGATCCTGGTCAGGCCGCCATGTTCCGGCGATCCGGCGTGCAGGGTTGTGTGTTCGCGCATCACAGTGCGCGCACCAACCTCCAGCCGGGATTCTTCGCTGTCCTGATAGCCGAGCAGTTGCGGAGGACCGCCCAGGACCGACCCTGGAAAGACTTCGACACTGTCATTGAGCACGGTCCGCCCGATTACGGTCGACTTGGGATGGAGGGTGACATTGTCGTGCAGAACAGCATCAGGGCCGACATAGGCCATTGCGCCGATGGTGACATTGGTGCCGAGCTCTGCGCCGCTCTCAACCACGGCTGTGGGGTGGATGGTCGCGCTCATTTGGGTTTCTTCTTCGGGGCCACTTGCTTCTGGATCCAGGCGATTTCGCGCAAATATTGGCGCAGCGGTCTCGCTGGACTTCCGCCCCAGGCCTCGCCTGCCGGAATATCGCGGAAGATGCCGGACGCGGCGGCCAACTGCGCGCCTGCGCCGATGTGGACATGGTCAGCAATGCCGACCCGTCCGCCCATTACCACGCCATCATCAATCGTGCTGGTCCCGGATATACCGGTAAAGCTCGCCATCATCACGTTGCGGCCGATGACGACATTATGGGCGATCTGAACCAGATTATCGATCTTGGTCCGTTCCCCAATGATCGTGTCGTCAAAGGCCCCTCGATCGACACATGTATTGGCGCCGATGGTCACCAGGTCCTGAACAATCACCCGCCCCCATTGCGGTACGTCTTCGGCACCTGTGGGCCCTGCCGTGACGCCGAAACCCGCTTCGCCAATGCTGACGCCGGCAAGAATGGTCACATCATTGCCGATCAGCGCACAGCGAATGGCGGCGTTCGGACCGATCTTGGTTCGGGCACCAATCTGCACACCTGGCCCGATCACAGCACCAGGGGCGACCTGAGCGTCTTCGCCGATCGCTGCACCCGCGCCGATCACAGCGGTCGGGGCAATCCTGGCACTTGGATGGATCGCGGGCTCGTCGCCCGCCTCGCTCCAGGGTTTGAGCTCAAACAGCACCTCGCCCGCGCGCTTGTGCGCAAAACGGGGATGGGACACGACAACTGGCACAACGCCGTCTGGCAGCGCATCCGCCGCCTGTTCCTGTACGAAGCACGCCGTCGCCTCAGCGCTGACATTCATACCGCGCTTGGGGTCGCCCTCGAAGAAACAGATATCCCCTGCGCGCGCCTTCGCAGCGGATGCAACGCTGGTAATCTCGGGATCCGCCTCAACATCGGCATCCAGACCGCAGACAGCCAAAAGGGTCCGCAGCGATTGCGGACCCTTGAATGTGTAGAAGCGTTCGTCGACTGGCATCAGCCCCCCGATACGTGCTTATTGTTGCGGCGCTTGGGTCGGAAGCTTCTGACGGGTTACCGCGATCGTTGGCGTCGCTGCATCGAGCTTAGCGATGACTGAGGCAGTCACATCGGTGGCCTCATCGGTAAAGACCACGCTCGAGCGGTCCAGAATGACGTTCGCGCTGTTTTCAGCCACAACGTCGCGCAGAATTGGCACCAGCGCATTGTTAAGATCGATGAGCGCCTTGCGTTCGGTCAAAGCCAGTTCCTGGGCTGCGATCTGGCGATTGCGATTGAAGTCATTCGCCTTGCGCGCATAGTTTTCAACCTCAGTTTTCAAGGCTGCGTCTGCGCGCATTGCTTCCGGCGTCATGTTCGCCGTCTTGGTTTCGATCGCTGTTCCTTCAGTCTGAAGCTGAACGGCGGTTGGTTGCAATTCGGCTTGCATCGCCGCCTCGATCCCTTGGATCTTGGTGGCAACGTCCTGGCCGGCCTTGCTTTGGGTGAGGATCTGTGCGCGATCGATGACGATCACGGTTGTGCCTTGCGCATACGCTGCGGTCGCGAGCGTAAACGGTGCGGATACAGCGATCGCCAGCGCCGCGAAGATGGATTTAACGGAAAACATGTATCTCTCTCCTGTGAGAACAATGATTAAACTAGAAACGAGTAGACGTACTGAAGCGGAATGTCTCCGTCCGGTCGTACTCCTCCTTGCGTAGGATTTGTGAAAAGTCGAACTGGATCGGTCCGAACGGTGAGTCCCAGCCCACTGACAGACCTGCAGACGCGCGCAGGCCCAATCCGTCCCTGATTTGCCGTGAGGCTGGCAGCCCCCCGGGAATATTGTTGAACTGCCCGGCACGGGTCGTGAAGAAAATCTCATCCTCAAGATCCGCATCATCGAGCGTTCCCACCGAACCGGCCTCGATGAAGAGCTTCGTGCGAATGCCGTATTCTTCAGGCAGATAATTCGGAATCGTCAGTTCCCCGGTGCCTTGGTAGTAGACTTTACCCCCGAGCGAGTTTTGCGGGATGACTTCGAAGACGTTGCCATCGGCATCCGCGATCACGTCAACCACGCGCGGGCCGAGTCCGGCCACGTCAAACCCGCGGAAATTCGATCCACCGCGGAAGAACCGATTGTTGATCCGAATGCTGTCATCATCTCCCAGCGGCTCAATCGCACCACCTGACAGGCGCACGCTTGCCCGCACGCCTTTGAAAATGCCGCGATAGGTGGCGCCGGTGAGTTCGGTACGAATGTACTGAACATCGCCGCCGACGCCTGCAAGGTCCTGTGAAATCGAGAAGTCGAAGCCGCCGGTCGGCGCAATCGGATCATTGCGTCGATCCCAGTTGAAGGAATAGCCGATCAGCGACGTAATGTCGGACCGTTCACTGTTACAGATGGTCGAGCGGAAGGCGAATTGTTCCGAACATTGATCGACAATGATCGTCCCCGCTGGCAGCGGCGTACGGTCAATCGGGATGGGAACCGCCACAGATGTATCATCGCTTGGATCATCAGGCGTCTGCGGGTTGTTGCGGTCAATCAGAACGTCTTCTGTCGCAAGCGCACCGGTCGATTCGACAATCACCAGCGGCGTGTCCTCGACATTGATCTCGTCGGACTGCAGCCGATAACGCAGTTGCAGGCCGGTATTGTCGGTCACCGGGAATCCGAAATTCACGCCCGCGCCGATCGTCTCAGATTCGAAGTCTGAAACGTCGAGGAAATCCGAGCGACTGGAGAACAGTTCAACACCGGCGGACAGATTGCGATCCAGGAAACGAGGTTCCTGGAATCGGAAATCGACAAATTGCTGACGGTCTGATGCGGACAGGCGGGCGATCAATGATTGCCCCCGGCCGCGCAGGTTGCGCTGCGACACGCTGAGATCGATCAGGAAGGCATCGACCGATGAAAACCCGGCCGCGAAGGACAGTTCGCCCGTGGCTTGTTCCTTGACCTCGAGATCAACCACGGTTCGGTCTGGCCGCGACCCGGCCCGTTCGGTAATCTCGACCTCTTCGAAATAACCCAGCGCACGAACGCGATTTCGCGATCTGTCCAGCAGGACCCGGTTAAACGCATCGCCTTCAGCCACACGCAGCTCGCGACGGATCACGCGATCCAGCGTACTGGTATTACCGACAATATTGATACGCTCGATATAGACCCGCGGGCCTTCATCGATGGCGAAGGTGACATTGACCTTGCGCGTTTCCGGGTCGGCCTCAAGACGCGGATTGATGTCGACAAATGCGTAACCTGCAATCCCGGCAGCATAAGTCAGCGTATCGATTGTGTCTTCAATCTGGTCGCCGCGGAACAGATCGCCATCCTGGATCGGGATGGCCCGGCGTAGTCCTTCAGAGCTCAGCTTGTCCAGGGCCGTTTCGACCTGCACATCGCCAAACGTATACTGTTCACCTTCTTCGATCGTGTAGGTGATGTAGAAGTCTTCGCGATCCGGTGTCAGATCAGCAACGGCAGAGATCACGCGGAAATCGTAATATCCGCGGTTCTGGTAGAATTGCCGCAACAATTCGCGGTCATATTCCAGGCGGCCCGGATCATAATTGTCGTTCGAGCTGAAGAAACGCCACCAACGTGACTGCTTGGTCACCACCTCGCTGCGCAGCCGGCGATCGGAAAACTCATCATTGCCGATAAAGTTGATGGCGCGAACGCCGGTCACGGGGCCTTCCGTGACCACGAAGACGAGATCGACGCGGTTCTGGTCGAGCGGCTTGTATTGCGGTTCCACAGTAGCCGAGAAACGCCCGGACTGGCGATAGAGTTCCAGGATCCGTTGAACGTCGGCCTGAACGCGTGCAGCGGTAAAGATCCCGCGCGGCGCGGCTTGTACTTCTTCGCGCAGCTTGTCGTCATCGAGCGCGCGATTGCCCTCGAACAGGACACGGTTGATGATCGGGTTCTCGACGACCCGCACGACCAGATCCGGCCCGGCTTTCTCGAAGCTCGCATCGGCGAACAAACCCGTCGCAAACAGCGTTTTCAAAGACAAATCAATGCGCGAAGGATCAAACGTATCACCGGGCGAGACCAGCAGGTACGATTGCACCGTGCGGTCTTCGATCCGCTGATTGCCCTCAATACGAATCTGGCGAATGGTCTCAGAAGACTGAGCGACGGCTTCCACCACCGGTGTTCCGGTTAGAGCAAGCGCGCTCGTCGCCATAAAGGCTGCAGCAAGTACTTTACGCATCGATCCCTCGATCCTCCTTGGTAAGCGTCCTATTCGCTTGTTGGTCTTTCGAAAAGACCTGTTTCCAGAACATCGCCCCAAGTGATGAAAACGAACATGGTCAATAGCAGACCGAGCCCAGCCATCAATGCCACCTCCTGCACCTTTGCAGGCATGACCTTTCCGGTCACGAATTCATAGGCGTTGAACACGAGGTGGCCACCGTCGAGTACCGGCAGTGGTAACAGGTTGAAAAACCCGATCCCGATTGAGATCAGCGCACATAATTGCAAAACCGACCAGCCGAGCGCGCTCAGCCGTGCGGACATGGGCACGGCTTCTGCCCCCATGGTCTGGTTGACGATTCGGCGCCCGGCATCACCGATCGCAACCGGCCCACTCATCAGCGCCAGAGGTTCTTTCCCGGTGACGATGCGGCTCAGCATATAGACGGTGCGTTCGACGGTGCGCTTGGTCTCAAGGGCGCCTTTTCCGATTGCACTGATCGGGCCATAGCGGCGATATTCCACGCTTTCCATGACTGGCGCAGGCCGAATCCCGATCGTGCCTTGGGGAACAATCTGGCCGAGCTGGTTTTCGCGAACCTGGCGAAGCGGTGTCACCGAGAGGTTTAGCGTCTCGCTGCCCCGCGCAACTTCGACATCCAGCGCGCGTCCGGACGACATGCTGGTAATTACGATCAGATCGGAAATCGATTGAATGGGTTCGCCATCAATCGACTGTATCACGTCGCCTTCCTGCATGCCCGCAGCAGCAGCAGGATAATCCTGTTCGACGCTGAATGCGTAGACATCATAGGTCTCGACGCCGCGAACCCCGAAGAAGATGGCAAATAGCAGGACGGCCAGCACAAAATTCGCGGCGGGACCTGCGAGGGCGACCAGCGATCGCGCGCCGACCCCCAATTGCGGATAAGGCTTTCCGATAGGCCCTTCTTCGATCTGGCCGACATCGCTCGGCAGCTGGCTTTCGCCGACAAATTTCACAAATCCGCCCAGCGGGATCCAGTTCACGCGCCAGCGCGTGCCGTGTTTGTCACGGGTTTCGAAGATCGGCTTTCCGAATCCAACCGAGAAGGATTCAACCGCGGCGCCGAAACAACGGCCCATCCAATAATGTCCGAGTTCGTGAATAATCACGACCACGCCCAACAGGAATGCCAGACACACCAGGAAAATCGGTCCTTGGGACAGAATCTCGGTCACGCTGTACGCTCCTGCTTCTGGCTCTTCACTTCATCCAGAAGCGCGCCGGTCAATCTCTCAGCTTCGGCTTGTATTGCTAGAATCGCTTCCAAATTTTCGCAATCCTCACAAGACATTGGACCGTTCAGAAAACGCTCTAACACCGTTTCTACGATCCAGCTTATGTCGAGGAAACCGCATTGGCCCGTGAGAAATGCAGCTACAGCGCCTTCATTAGCGCAATTTAATGCTATCGGCGCGCCTTTTCCGACCCGTATCGCCTGCCGCGACAGGTCGACTGCGGGAAATTTCTTTGCGTCGAGGGCTTCAAAATCAAGCTGGCTCAACGCCACCAGATCCAGCCGATCCACAGGCGTCGGTTCGCGCCGGTCCGGCCATGTCAGGGCATGCGCAATCGGCGTTCGCATATCGGGCACGCCCATCTGCGCCAGCACGGAGCCATCGCGATAGGCAACGGCAGAATGCAGAATCGATTGCGGGTGTACCACGACTTCGATCTGATCCTCAGGCAGGTCGAACAGGTAACAGGCTTCGATGAGTTCCAGCCCCTTGTTGAACAGGGTGGCGCTATCGATCGAGATCTTCTGCCCCATATCCCAGCGCGGATGGGCCAGCGCACGTCGCGGGGTTACCGTTTTCAGCTCTTCCCGGCTGGCCGTTCGAAATGGGCCGCCAGACGCTGTGAGAATGATCCGTTCGACGTCCTCGCGGCGCTCCATCACCTGGAACATCGCGTTATGTTCTGAATCGGTGGGCACAATGGCAACTTCGCGATCGGCCGCTATGCGGTTCAGCAATGGGCCAGCACAGACCATGCTTTCTTTATTCGCAAGCGCAATCGAATTGCCCGCTTCGACCGCCGCCAGGGTCGAAGGCAGTCCGGAAATACCGACAATCGCCGCCAGCAACCGATCAACCGGGCGCCTGGCGACCTCTTCGATGGCGTCAGTGCCGGCGGACACTTCAATGTTCAGATCTGAGAGGGCGTCCTGCACTTGTTCGCGCTTGTCCGGGTCAGCGATCACGACGCATTTCGGCTTGAATTGGCGTGCCTGCTTGATCAACAGCTCGGCGTTCTGACCACCGGTCAAAGTGTCAATCTCGAACACCGTGTCAGGACTTTGCACATTGGCATGCTCGACCACCGACAAAGCCGATGTGCCGATCGATCCGGTGGACCCCAGAATTGAGATGGTTCTTACGCCATTCATGCGTCTAGCCCTAGTACGCGAACGAAGCCCGGCGCAAACAGAAATGCCAGCGCAGTGACTACGCAAACCAGGCCAAGTCCGTCCACCCGGTCGAGCAGCCCGCCATGGCCGGGGACAAATCCGCTTGAATCCTTGATCTCATAGCGCCGTTTTGTCGAACTCTCGAACATGTCGCCAATCTGCGCCACGACCGAGATCAAGCCGCCCACGACAACCCAGCTCAGCAGTTCACCGCCAGTAATACGCGCCGCCAGGGCACCACATGCCGCACTAAACAGAACGGCCCCGATTGCACCGCTCCAGGTCTTGGAGGGCGAATCCGGGTGCAAGAGTGGACCGCCCACCAGGCGGCCGGTGAAATAGGCTGCCGAATCAGAGCCCCAGACGATGCCCATAAAGATCAGTGCCGTTGCGACGCCGTCCCAGGGGCCTTCGCGCATCAAGAACAAGCCCAGAGGCATCCCCGCGACATAAAGCAGGCCGAACGCCTCTGCGCCGCGTTTCTCAGACGCTGGATGCGTAAAGCTCGCGACGAGCATCGCCGCCAGCAAAGCCCAGATCGACCAGAGCAGCGCGCCTGAAGCAGCGGGAATGAATGGAATTATGGCCAGGGTCACGAACGCCTTCATGGACGGCGACCCGGTCATGCGGATCCATTCATACGCCATCAGAGCCGCAAACACGCCGCACGCAACCGCGAGCAGCGGTCCGCCGGTCCAGACGACGAACAAACCAAACGGAATGAGCGCAGCGGCGGAGAGAAGCCGCAGCCCAAGATCGCCCAGCTGGCCGTCATGTTGTTTCTGTCGTGCCATGGTCAGGCGGCCCCGGAAGCCAGTCCCCCGAATCGACGTTCGCGCTTCTGGAACGTCTCGATCGCTTCAACCAGGTGTTCTTTCCCGAAATCGGGCCACAGCACATCCATGAAGACGAGCTCGGCATAGGCCGCTTGCCAGATCAGGAAATTGCTCAGGCGGTACTCCCCGCTGGTTCGAATGACGATATCAGGATCAGGAACGCCGGACGTATCGAGCAATTGTTCAAACGCGTCTTCGCTGAGCTCTGCCGGATTTAACCCGCCATCAGCAATCGCCTGGGCGGCATTTTGTACGGCCCGCACAATCTCTTCGCGACCACCATAATTGAACGCGATGCAAAGATTGAACTCGGAATTTTCAGCCGTGCGCGCTTCGGCGCGGTCGACCAGTTCGAGAATATCATTCGGAAGCCCTTTGCGGGTCCCGAGAATGCGCACCCGTACACCTTCACTGGCCAGGCGATCCAGGTCGCGTTTCACATAGGCTTTCAGCAGACCGAACAGCGCATTGACCTCAGATACAGGGCGGCGCCAGTTTTCGGTGGAGAATGAGTATACGGTGAGCGTCTTGAGGCCGACCTCCTGGGCCGCTTCAACCGTGCGGCGCAGGGCTTCGACGCCGCGCTCATGTCCGACCGCTCGTGGCAGGTTTCGCGCCTTCGCCCAGCGACCATTGCCATCCATGATGATGGCAATGTGGTCGGGGAAACTGCCGGCTGGAGGCCCACCCTCCCCGGTCTGGGCAATAGATGGCGCGGAGGTCAAACCTGCATAATCTCCGCTTCTTTATTCTTCAGGGCGTCGTCCACCTTCGCGACAAAACTGTCGGTCAGTTTCTGAACTTCATCCGTCAGAGAACGATGTTCGTCTTCACTGATATCGCCGTCTTTTTCCATTTTCTTCAGCGCGTCCATGCCATCACGGCGGACATTGCGAACCGCAACACGGGCGGATTCGGCATACTTGCCTGCAACCTTGGTCAGGTCGATCCGGCGCTCTTCATTCAGCGGCGGAATTGGAATGCGTAGCGTCTGCCCGTCGACAACCGGGTTCAGACCGAGGCCAGATTCGCGAATGGCTTTGTCTGCCGCGCCAACCAGGCCCTTGTCCCAGATATTCACGCCGATCATGCGCGCATCCATGACGGAGACAGACCCAACCTGGTTCAGCGGCATCATCGAGCCATAGGCGGAGACCTGAACACTATCGAGCAGATTGATCGAGGCCCGGCCGGTTCGCAGGCCCTGCAATTCCGTCTGGAGAGAACTAATCGCGCCGTCCATGCGACGCTCGAGATCTTTTTTGTCGTAACTCATTTTCTATTCCTCACGAACCGGAGATGACTGTGCTCGGGCCTCGTCCTGTCAGGACATCCTGCAGGGCCCCTTTATGATGCAGCGAGAAAACCACAATCGGTATGTTTGTGTCACGCATAAGGCTCACAGCCGATGCGTCCATAACTTTCAGGTTGCGCGCCAGCACATCCTGATAGGTCAGATGATCATAGCGCTCTGCATTCGGGTCGGTTTTAGGATCGGCAGAATAAACCCCGTCCACCTGCGTGCCCTTCATCATCGCGTCGCAATGCATTTCCGCGGCGCGCAAGGCGGCGCCTGTGTCGGTGGTAAAGTAAGGGTTCCCGGTCCCGGCCGCAAAAATCACGACGCGGCCCTTTTCCATATGCCGGATGGCCCGGCGACGGATGAAGGGCTCGCAGACCTCGTCCATGCGAATACCGGACTGCACACGGGTCTGCACGCCGATTGATTCAAGCGCGCTCTGCATGGCGAGCGCATTCATGATCGTCGCCAGCATGCCCATCGAATCCGCTTGAGAGCGCTCCATGCCCTGGGCAGCGCCTTTCATGCCGCGGAAAATGTTACCGCCGCCAATGACCAGGCAAATCTCGACCCCGAGCTCGCGGGCCGCAGCGATTTCTTCGGCAAAACCAAGGCAGGTCGGCGTGTGAATGCCATATTCGGTGGGCCCCATCAGAGCCTCGCCGGAAATCTTCAACAAGACGCGTTTATACCGCAGGTCGCTCGAAGGTTCTGTTTCACCTGACATTACGCGTCTCCAATATCCCAAGAGGGCATAAAAGATTCCCGGCCACCTGTCATCGGTGGCCGGGACCCAAAAGCACTTATTTTTTTAAGGCCTTAAGCCTTGGTCATCGAGGCAACTTCGTCCGCGAAGTTGTCTTCAGCCTTTTCAATCCCGTCGCCGAGCTTGAACATGACAAAACCAGCCAGTTCCGCGCCGCTATCCGAGAGGAACTGAGCAACGGTCTGATCCGGGTTCATGACGAATTGCTGCTCAACCAGAACCACTTCCTTGTAGTACTTCTTGATGCGGCCTTCGATCATCTTCTCGATCACGTTGGCAGGCTTGCCGCTTTGCTCGGCTTGCTCGGTCAGGACCTGTTTCTCACGCGCGACCAGTTCGGCGTCGAGATCAGCAACCGTTGCAGAGGCTGGCGATGTCGCAGCGACGTGCATCGCAACTTTCTTGCCGGCATCAGCCAGGTCACCAGAGCCGTTCAGGCCGACCAGAACACCGATCTTGCCCATGCCAGGCGCTTCGGCGCTGTGAATATAAGCAGCGACAGAGTCGGCTTTGATCTGAGCCGCGCGGCGCAGAGTCATGTTCTCACCGATCGTGCCGACCAGACGCTTGATCATATCGTCGACCGTACCGTCACCGTCTGGTGCCGGCGCAGCGGCGAGCGCTTCGGTCGTGCCTTCCGTGGTCAGGGCCAGCGAGGCAATGTCGCTCAGCGCCTTCTGGAAGGTCTCGTTACGCGCAACGAAGTCGGTTTCCGCATTCAGCTCAACCACAGATCCGGTTTTGCCATCGTCAGAAACGACGGCCGATACCAGTCCGTCAGCCGCGGTCCGGCCAGACTTTTTCGCAGCCTTGGACAGGCCTTTCGCGCGCAACCAGTCGATTGCTTCTTCGACGTTGCCGTCATTCTCGACGAGCGCCTTTTTCGCATCCATCATGCCTGCGCCAGTCTTGTCGCGCAGATCCTTGACGAGGGCAGCAGTGATTTGAGCCATCCTGGTCTTCCTTCTGTTCAAATACGTATTTGATTAAGCTTCGGTCTTGTCTTCGCTGGCGTCTTTTGCCGGCTCTTCACTGGCAGCTTCCGCCGGCGCTTCTTCAGCAGCGATTTCTTCCGCAGCATCCGCCGCAGCAACGTCTGCTTCCGCCAGCGCTTCAATGTCCTCAGACTCACCGAGGTCGATGCCGAGACCGGCAGAAGATTCGGCGAGGCCGTCGAGGACAGCATCAGCAACCAGGTTGCAGTAGAGCGAGATGGCGCGCGCGGCGTCATCATTGCCCGGGAACGGGAAGTCGGCATCGTCCGGGTCGCAATTGGTGTCGACCACGGCAACGACTGGAATGCCCAGCTTGCGCGCTTCCTTGATCGCAATCGCTTCCTTGTTGGTGTCGATGACGAAGATCAGGTCCGGCAGGCCGCCCATATTGGCGATACCGCCCAGCGCCTTGTCCAGCTTCTCGCGATCGCGCTCGCGGTTCAGCAATTCTTTCTTGGTCAGACCGGAGGTCTCGCTGTCGCCCAGGGTTTCTTCGAGCTCACGCAAGCGTTTGATCGAGTTGGAAACCGTCGACCAGTTGGTCAGCGTGCCGCCGAGCCAGCGGTGGTTCATGTAATATTGTGCGCAACGCTGTGCGGCTTCAGCGATCGGCTGTGAGGCCTGGCGCTTGGTGCCAACAAACAGGACGCGGCCACCTTTGGCGACAGTGTCACGAACCTTGACCAGCGCTTGGTGAAGCAGCGGCACAGTCGTCGACAGGTCCATGATGTGGATACCGGAACGCGCGCCATAGATGAATTGCTTCATCTTGGGGTTCCAGCGGTGTGTTTGGTGACCAAAGTGAACGCCAGACTCGAGCAGTTCACGCATTGTGAATTCAGGCAATGCCATCTTAATTTTCCTTGTCCGGTTGACCGGCATGATCCCTATCGAGCCTCGCTTGAGGACCGACACCGGAAGGACCACGCATCGGGGGTTATGGCGCGGGTCTATACACGATTAGGCGCAACGCGCAACCATACAGTTCAGATTGCAACCAGTCAGGCCGCCTCATGGTCGACGCGGGCGACGCCTGGCGCCGTTTTCAAGGCGCGTAACGCCTCAATTCCGGTTGGGTAGGTGTCGGGCAATCTCAGCGTCACCACGCGGCCATCATCAATCGGCATTCGGACAAAGATTTCGCCGCGATCCTGACCAGTAGCGCCTTTCAATCGCGCGGCGATGGCAGCGAGCCCGTTTATGTCCGCGCCCTTCTCCATCTTGACCGAAAGCGCCGGCGCCTTCTTGGCGATCCGCGCCTGCTCAATCGGCTGCACGCGGCGGGCCGATAGCCGGATTTCATCATCGCGGCGGCGCACTTCGGTGAGGATCACCACGGCGGCACCTGGCTCCAATTGTTCGCGGACATCAGACAGCAGCTCGGGCATCACCATCAGTTCAACCTCGCCCGTCGGGTCTGACAGCGTCAGGAAGGCGAATTTGCCACCATTGCGCGCCGGTTTCTCAACCCGGCGACGAACCACACCGATCAGTTCCATCGGGCGGCCATCGACCGCCGACTCCTCGATATTCATGGCATAGGTGATGCGGCCATCTTCGAGACTGTCGAGAATATCGTCGAGCGGATGGCCGGAAAAGTAGAAGCCGATCGCGGCGAATTCCTGGTCGAGCTTTTCCTGCATGTTCCAGGCCGCCGCACGCGGCAGATCGGTTCGCATGGCAGGTTCAGCATCCCCGAACAGCCCGCCCTGCCCACCCGCGCGATCTTCAGCCGAGGCGGCGCAGGCTGAGGCCAGCATGGGCGCGGATTTCAAGGCGCGCGCCCGGTTCGGTTCGAGCTGATCGAAGGCGCCTGCTTTCGAGAGCTGTTCAAAGCACTTCTTGTTGATGTCCTTGGGGTCAACCCGCTCAGCCAGATCGTGCAGGCATTTATACGGCCCATTGCCTTCACGCTCGTGCACCAGATTCTTCATCGCTTCCGGACCAACGCCTTTGAGGGCGCCGAGCGCGTAGACGATGGAGCCGTCTCGCACATCGAAATCGGCCGTCGACTCGTTCACATTCGGGGCGACCACCGGGATTTTCAGGCGCCGGGCCTCCTGGAAGAAGGCGGCCAGCTTGTCTGTATTGTGCAGATCAAGGCTCATCGACGCCGCCAGGAACGCGACCGGGAAATGCCGTTTCAGATAGGCCGTGTGATAGCCAATCAGCGCATAGGCCGCCGCGTGCGACTTGTTGAAGCCATAGCCGGCAAACTTCTCCATCGTGTCGAAGATGTCATTGGCGAGCGGCGCCGGGATGTCTTTCAGCTCGTTCGCCCCTTTCAGGAAGCGTTCGCGCTGGGCGACCATTTCTTCGAGCTTCTTCTTACCCATGGCGCGGCGCAGCAGGTCAGCTTCGCCGAGCGAGTAGCCGGCAATCTCCTGGGCCATCCGCATCACCTGTTCCTGATAGACTGGCACACCATACGTGGCCTGCAGGATCGGTTCGAGGTCCGGATGCTGGTACTTGATCGTGTTCGGGTCTTCCTTGCCGGCGACATAGACCGGGATATTGTCCATCGGGCCCGGGCGATACAGCGAGATAATTGCGATGACGTCTTCGAGATTTCCGGGGCGGACCTTGCGCAGCGTGTCGCGCATGCCCTGCCCTTCGAGCTGGAACACGCCGAGTGTCTCGCCGGACGCCATCAGTTCATAAGTCGCCGGGTCATCGAGGCTATGCCATTCCGGCCCGACATCCTGGCCGTCGCGGCGAATGAATTTCAGCGCGCGGTCAATCACGGTGAGGGTTTTCAGGCCAAGGAAATCGAACTTCACCAGCCCGGCAGATTCCGCCCATTTCATATTGAACTGGGTCGCCGGCAGGTCAGCGCGCGGATCATTGTAGAGCGGCACCAGTTCCGTCAGCGGCCGGTCGCCGATGACCACACCGGCCGCGTGGGTCCCCGCGTTCCGGTACATGCCTTCGAGCGAGAGCGCCGTATCGAGCAGCTCCCCGACCCGCGCGTCGCGGCTGATCTCTTCGTCAAATTTCGGCTCGTCCTCAATCGCTTCGGAGAGCTTTGGCGGCTTGGCCGGATTGAACGGGATGAGCTTGGCGAGACGGTCGACCTGGCCATAGGGCATCTGCATCACGCGGCCGACATCGCGGACCACAGCCTTGGCCTGGAGTGTGCCGAAGGTGATGATCATGGCCACGGATTCCGCGCCATACTTGTCCCGGACATAGCGGATCACTTCGCCGCGGCGTTCCTGGCAGAAATCGATATCGAAGTCTGGCATCGAGACACGTTCCGGATTGAGGAAGCGCTCGAAAAGGAGGTCGAAACGGAGCGGGTCGAGATCGGTGATGGTCAGCACCCAGGCGACCAGCGACCCGGCACCAGACCCCCGCCCTGGCCCGACCGGAATGTCCTGTTCCTTGGACCATTTGATGAAGTCGGCAACGATCAGGAAGTAGCCCGGAAAGCCCATGCCTTCGATGATTCCAAGTTCATAATCGAGCCGTTCGAAATAGGTCTCGCGGCTGGCATACAGTTTCGGAGCGGCCTCGAGGCGCGCTTCGAGACCGGCCTTGGCCTGGAGCTTGAGCTCATCAATCTCGGAGCGTGATCCGTCGCCGAAATTGGGCAGGATGGGGCTGCGTTTGACCGATCGCACGCCGCACCGCCTTGCAATTTCGGCCGTCGTATCAATGGCTTCCGGCAGGTCCGCGAACAGCTCGCGCATCTCTGCTTCGGTCTTGAGATATTGCTGGCCCTGAACCTGTGGCCGGTCTTCCTGGCCGAGATAGGCGCCATTGGCGATACACATCATGGCATCATGCGCGCCGGCATCATCAGCCTTCATGAAGCGCGCATCATGCGTCGCAACGATTGGAAGCTCGAGCTCATAGGCGAGCGCCAGCAGGCCCGGCTCGGTCTGGACCTCTTCCGGCGACCCGTGGCGGGTTATCTCGACATAACACCGGCCCGGGAACTGCGCCGCGAGCGTCTGCAATGTGGTCCGCGCCTCGTCCGTCTTGCCGCGCAGGAGATGGCGCGCGACCTCGCCCTCCGCCCCGCCCGTAAGGACGATCAGGCCGTCCGTCTTCTCTTCCAGATAGCGTTTGTGGATGCGCGGAACGCCGTCTTCTGCGTCGAGATAGGCGTACGACGACAGCGCCATGAGTCGCTGATAGCCGACCTCATTCTGGGCGTAGAGCGAGAGCCGTGTAATCGTCTCCTGATGGGCACCATCTGTGACATCGAAACAGATCGCCATGATGGGCTGCACACCGGCGCCGGCGAGACTCTCGGATAATTCGAGCGCGCCGAACATATTGTTGCGATCGGTAACGGCGACGGCCGGCATGGCCTGCTCGACGCACCAACTGGTCAGGCTTTTGGTGCCGATCATGCTCTCCAGCAGAGAGAAAGAGGTGCGGACTCCGAGATGAATGAACGGGGATTGACCCACGGCAATGCCTCACTTTTCCCTTGCACAAGTGCGTCTGAAGCTTGCGCAAACACGGTTCTGACGCGATTCGAGCTGGCGCAGATACGGCGCCCGCACGCCAACTTCCATCACGGCAAATGTGTATCAGTTTTTAGCCAGGAACAAAAGGCGAACTCAGGTGAAATCTGTGAGTTTCCCGTCACGGAGCGTCAGCACCCGGTCCATGTGTTGCGTCAGCGCCATATTATGGGTCGCAACCAGCACCGCCGCGCCTTCACTGCGCGCCATCCGGATCAGGCTTTGGAACACCCGTTCTGTTGTCGCCGGATCGAGATTGCCGGTCGGCTCGTCAGCGATGACCAGGCGCGGATCATTGACCAGCGCGCGGGCAATAGCGACGCGTTGCTGCTCGCCGCCCGACATCTGGCCTGGCTGGTGTTTGGTGCGTTCCGAGAGACCCATTTCGGCGAGCAGGGCATCGGCTTTTTCGCGCGCTGGCTTGCGTTTCATGCCGCCGACCATCAGTGGCATGGAGACATTGTCGCGGGCATTGAACTCGGGCAGCAAATGGTGGAACTGGTAAACGAAGCCGAGCTTTTCACGGCGCAGGCGTGTGCGTCCGGAATCGCGCAGCGCGATACAGTCCTCACCCTCAAGAAAGACCTGGCCCCCTTCTGGTTTTTCGAGCAGGCCCGCGGTGTGCAGCAAGGTTGACTTGCCGGAGCCGGACGGCCCGATGAGGCCGACAAGCTCGCCCGGATTGAGCACCAGATTGGCGCCGTTCAGCACGCGCAGAACGCCGGCCTCAGATTTGTACTGGCGGACAATATCGCGAAGTTCCAGAACAGCCGTCATCACTCGAACCTCAGCGCTTCTACAGGGTCGAGCCGGGCTGCGGCCCAGGCCGGCCAGATCGTCACGAGCATGGACATGCCCATCGCCCACAACGTCACCAGGCTCACCTCGACCCAGTTCAGAACCGCCGGCAGGCCGTCGAGGCCATAGACGGTCGGTGGGAACAGGTCGCGGCCGAGCAGCGCGCCAATCCCGTCGATCACGACATTGATATTGATGACCAGGATGACCCCGAGCACGGCGCCAATCAGCGCGCCGGTCAGGCCGAGCAAGGCGCCGATCATCAGGAAGACCCGCATCACCGACCCGCGCGACGTGCCAACCGTGCGCAGGATGGCGATGTCGCTGGTCTTGTTCTTCACCAGCATGACGACCCCGGTGATGATATTGAGCGAGGTGATCATGATCAGGATCAGCATGATGATCATCATCATCGAGCGTTCGGTGTTGAGCGCGCTGAAATAGGCTTCGCGCTGGACTTTCCAGCTTTGCGTCGGGAATTGGTATTCCAGCGCCGACTGAACCGCCGCCTCCGCCTTTTCCGTCACCATCGGATCGGGCAGGCGCAGATCGATCTTGTCATAGACATCCTTGCGCCCGAAAAAGAGTTGCGCCTGCTCGATCGGCATCAGGATGTAGAGCTGGTCGAGCTCGACACTGCCGGTCTGGAAGAAATTGCCCACCGTATAGGTCTTGCGCCGCGGCGTGACGCCGAACGGGCCTTTGATACCTTCCGGCGTAATCAGCGTAACCTTGTCGCCAGGATAGAGCCCGAGATCCGCCGCCAGGAAGCGGCCGACCATGATCACATCGCCGCCATTCTTGCCCTCGCCAAACCCAAAAGCCTGCGCGGCCGCGGCGCCGCCTTCCAGGAAGGGCAGATGATCGAGGTCCTCTGTCCGCACGCCGCGCACAATCGCGCCGCTTTGGCGGCGGTCGGTTGTCGCCAGAACCTGCTGCTCAACGATCGGCATGGCCTGATCGACTTCCGGCAACGCTTCGATTTGCAGGGCGAGATCATCGACGCTGGTCGCTGGCTCGTCCTGGGTAAACACAAAGACGTGGCCCTGCCCGCCCAGCATGGCGTCAAGCAATGTCGCCCGGAATCCGCTCATCACCGACATGATGACGATCAACGCCATCACGGCGAGCAGGATGCCAATGAAGGAGACAATCGAAACGACCGACACGCCGCCATTGGCGCGGGTCGCCCGCAAATACCGCCAGGCCAGTGTGCGTTCGACTTGTCCGAAGGGCGTAGCACGGCTCATGGAACGACGCCTATTCGGGAATTATGGACAAATCGTGATGGTGTCAGACCCTCAACCCGCCAGGTCTCATCCTGAGCGAAGTCGAAGGATGGCAGCGACGCGTCGCCCGCCCCTCGTCCTTCGACTTCGCTCAGGATGAGGGGCTGATTTGGGATGTAGACGCCAATCAAGCGCCCATCACCTTGTTGATTGCAGACTCCAGAGACAGGTCTTCTTTCTCGCCGGTCGCGCGGCGTTTCAGCTCAACCGTGCCGGATTTCACACCGCGCGGACCGACGGTGATCTGCCAGGGCAGCCCGATCAGTTCCATGCGCGCGAATTTCGGGCCTGCGCGATCAGCCGTTTCGTCATAGAGCGGGTCCTTGCCGGCCTGGACGAGCTTGGCATAGGCCTCGTCGGCGACCGCCGCGACATCGTCAGCGTCCGGCTTCATGGAAATGATCCCGGCCCCGAATGGCGCCACTTCATCTGGCCAGATAATGCCGTTCTCATCGTGGCTGGCCTCGATGATCGCCCCGACACAGCGTGACACGCCAACGCCATACGACCCGCCATGAATGGTGACGAGGTCGCCTTCCTTGGTCTGCACATCAGCCTTCATCGGCTCAGAATATTTGGTGCCGAAATAGAAGATGTGGCCAACTTCGATCCCGCGCGCCTTGACCTGGCGATCGGCCGGGATGGCATTGAAGGCCGCTTCATCATGCTTCTCTTCCGTCGCCGCATAATATTGCGTGCGCTTGGTCATTTCCGCGTCGAGGGCCTGCAGGTCCTCAAAATCGAAATCTGCGCCCGGAGCCGGAACATCGAGCACGGCCCTGTCGCAATAAACCTCGCTCTCGCCGCTATCAGCGAGAATCAGGAATTCATGACTCAGGTCGCCGCCGATCGGGCCTGGATCGGCCTGCATCGGAATCGCGGTGATGCCCATGCGGTCAAACGTGTTGAGATAGGCTGCGAACATCTTCTGATAAGAGATGCGCGCATCCGCCTCCGACAGATCGAAACTATAGGCATCCTTCATGAGGAATTCGCGCCCGCGCATGATCCCGAACCTGGGGCGGATTTCGTCCCGGAATTTCCATTGCTGGTGATAGAGATTGATTGGCAGCTGCTTGTAGCTTTTCACGAATGACCGGAAGATATCGGTGATCATCTCCTCATTGGTCGGCCCGTAGAGCATGTCGCGATCGTGACGGTCGGTGATGCGCAGCATTTCCTCGCCATAATCGTCATAGCGACCGGACTCGCGCCACAGGTCCGCCTGTTGCAGGGTCGGCATCAGCATTTCGATAGCGCCGGCGCGATCCATTTCCTCGCGGACAATCTGTTCAATCTTCTTCAGCACCCGAAAGCCGAGCGGCAGCCAGGAATAGATTCCCGCGCCATTCTGTCGAACCATTCCGGTTCGCAGCATCAGTTTGTGGCTGGCAATGGTCGCATCAGCAGGCACGTCTTTCGAGACGGGAATGAAGTATCGGGAGAGGCGCATCGGCGTATCTTTTTGTTCGGTTTGAAACTTTTCTTCCTGTTATGCAGAAGTGCTGCGCTTGGCTAGGGGCAAGTGCGGTGCTTGACGCGCGGGCGAATGCAGGCAGGACTAGGGGTGATGCTGTTCCTAGACACAATCCTGCGGTTTCCTTCGATCACGCTATTGTTCTTGCTCGCGGGGCTGGCATTTCGCGACGCGCGCCATGTGGTGCAGGGACGGATTGTGGTCGCGCTCGGCCTGACACTCGGCGCAATGCTGCTGACCACGGCGCCCGAAAGTCTACGCCCACCAAGCCCTTATTTTGAAGCCTTGCGGATATTTGACACGCCGAACATCGTCTTCATTTGGTGGTTTGGGCTTTCGCTCTTCGAAGATGATTTCAAATTGCAGCGCATCCATTGGGCTGGGCTCGCCGTCTATTTGATATTCGGACTGCCCCTGCGCGCCGAATACCTGGCCGGCGTCTCTGTCGTTCCCTTTGCTGTTGATGTGGCGGGTCGGATCATCTCCATCGCGATGTTGGCGCACCTGTTCTGGAACACCTTGTCCGGATGGCGCGATGATCTGATCGAAGCCCGTCGCCGAACGCGGCTCTGGTATGTTATCGCCACGGCGATCGCCGCCAGCCTCGTGCTCGGCACGGAGATCGTCTACACGACCTTCACCGGTGATCGCAGCGATCCGGAATGGTTCTCGACTCTGCGAACAGCAATCATCTTTCCGCCCGTCGCGTTCGGCGCTTATCTATATGTCCGGTTTCGCAGCGAATTCCTGCTGTTCGATCCGGTGACCAATCTCGCGCCCGCAAAACCCACCATTGATCCGAAAGACACTGCCACCCACGCGCGCCTGGTCGCCGCCATGGAGGAGGCCAAGCTCTATCGCGAACACGGCCTCGGCATTGGTGATCTTGCAGCGAAACTGAATGTCCCGGAGCACCAGCTGCGCGCCTTGATCAATCAGGGCCTCGGCTTTCGCAACTTTGCGGCCTTCCTGAACCAGTATCGCCTCGCCGAAGCACGGGCGGCGCTGGGCGACCCCGAACAGGCGCGGACGCCGATCCTGACCATCGCCATGGATGTCGGTTATGCCTCGCTGGCGACCTTCAATCGGGCGTTCAAGTCGGAACAGGGCACAACCCCCAGCCAGTACCGCACCGACGCACTGGCCAAGGCTGTGCAATCTTAGAAAAACGTCCTCAAATTTGAAATTGTGCCGCCATTTTCGCGAATGCGGAGAGGGTTTTCCCAGCCTGTGATCCATTGGCCTCATCGACAGACGAGGATAATAAAAATGGAACTCATCCCTTTCTTCACCGACTATCTGGGGCCGCGCATCCTGGGCGGCATCCAGTTCGAATCGACGCGCTATGCGATGGGCACGCTGGTCACATTCTTCGTGCTCTGGGTGGTCCTGCACCGGTTCATCGAGACCCGGAAAATCCGCAAACCCACCCCGCGCAACAAGCAGATCCAGATGGAGTTGAAACACTCTTTCAAGACGGTCTGTGTGTTCGTTGCGATGGATATTTTCATCTTCGAAGCGGCCGATATTGGCCTGTTCCAGAAATATGATGATTTTGCCGAGCATGGCATGCTCTGGTTCTGGATTTCGATCCCGCTGCTGATCATCCTGCACGACACCTATTTCTACTGGACGCACCGGGCCATGCACACGGCGACGCTCTACAAGCGCACCCATATGCAGCACCATCGCTCGCACAATCCGACGCCGTTCACGGCCTATAATTTTGCCGTGGGTGAAGCGATCATCGAGTACATGTACGTGCCGCTCGCGCTCATGCTGATCCCGACCCACAATCTGGCGCTCTACATCGTCCTGTCGATCATGATCTTCAAAAACGCGCTGGCGCATTGCGGCTATGAAGTGTTCCCGCGCAGCTGGGCCCGGATGCCGGTGCTGGGCTGGCTGACCACAGTCACCCATCACGACATGCATCATGAGCGCGGCACCGGAAATTTCGGCTTCTACTTCACCTGGTGGGACCGCTGGATGGGCACCGAACACCCGAACTATCTCGAACGTCTGGCGGAGCAGGAAGCCCGGGCACAGGAGATGAAAGCCGCCCGCCGCGCGGCAAAGAAACGGCCTCAGATGGTGCCGGCTGAATAAGCAAAACCGTCTCTTGGTAAACTCTGACCGGCCGGAGCATCCCCTTGCTCCGGCCTCTTTTTTTTGTCCTGGAGTCTCAATCTTCGCTTGGTGTCTCAGCAGACCCGGCGTCATAATTGACATTCAAATTGCCGATTCCTAGGGATTTTGAATGTTTTTACGCTTCCTCGCTTCCGCGTTTCTCGCCCCGTTCACGCTCGCCACCGTCGCAACAAGTATGGCGCAAGACGCGGACCCGCCAAACGTGGTGCTCATGCTGGTCGATGATGCGGCGCTGATGGATTTCGGCGTCTATGGCGGCGAAGCGCGCACGCCGAATATCGACATGCTGGCGGCTGAGGGCGCGATGTTCACGCAATACCGCACGTCGCCGCTCTGCTCGCCCTCACGCGCCATGTTGCTGACTGGCATGGACAATCACCTGACCGGCATTGCGACGATCCCGGAAGTCCTGCCGAAAGAACATGAAGGCCAGCCTGGCTACGCCATGTCGCTCGAGCCAGGCGTGCTGACGCTCGCGGATCATTTGCGCCCGCAAGGCTACCAGACCTTCATGACCGGTAAGTGGCATATGGGCAGCGGCAAGGGCGACTTGCCATCTGACCACGGATTTGATCGTTCCTTCGCCCTCGACGCATCCGGCGCCGACAATTGGGAAGACAAGTCCTACATGCCCTATTACCACGACGCGCCGTGGTACGAGGATGGCAAAGCCGCCGCGCTGCCGGACGATTTCTATTCGTCGAAATTCATTGTCGAGAAGATGATTTCCTATCTCGATGATGCCAGCGCTGATGAGCCCTTCTTTGCGTTTCTCGGATTTCAGGCCATCCATATCCCGGTCCAGGCGCCGCCTGAGTTCACGGCAAATTATGACGGCGTTTATGATCAAGGCTGGCACGCCCTGCGCGAGGCCCGTCACCAGACCGCCATGACGCTTGGCCTGATCCCGGAAGGCGCGCCGTTGGCGCCGATGCCGGAAGGCTCTCGCAACTGGCAGGACCTCAGCGATGACGAACGTGCTGTCTACACCGCGCGGATGCAGGTCAATGCTGGCATGCTGGAAGCCATGGACGTGCATATTGGCCGCCTGATCGACTACCTCAAACAGGTCGGGGAATATGATGACACGATCTTCATCATCACCTCAGACAATGGCCCGGAACATAATCGCGGCGACGAAGATTCCCGGCTCGCTTTCTGGATGCGGCTGAATGGCTATCACATCGACCTGGAAGGCGTGGGCGAACGGGGCAGCTGGGGCTTTATCGGGCCGGAATGGGCAAACGCGGCGGCCTCGCCCGGCGCGCTCTACAAGTTCTACATGGCCGAAGGCGGCATTCGCGCGCCCTTGATCATGTCCGGCCCGGGTATTGCCCCGCAGCGTGTTGATGCCATGAGCCTGGTCAGCGATGTCGCCCCGACTGTGCTCGACCTGACCGGCACCGACGAAACCGCAGGCGCAGAACAGGCGATGACGGGCCGTAGCCTTTTGCCGGTGCTGGCCGGCGCCCAGACGCAGGTCTATGGCGCCGATGACCCCATTGGCATGGAAGTGTCCGGCAACTCCGCGCTGTACAAAGGCGACTACAAGATCACCCGCCACATGCCGCCGACGGGCGATGGCATGTGGCGCCTTTATGATATGGCCAACGATCCCGGCGAAACCCGCGACTTGTCCGCGACCTTGCCCGACAAGAAAGCCGAGCTGCTCGCTGATTACGAAGCCTATGCGGCGCGCGTCGGCGTGCTCGAGATGCCCGATGGGTATGACTCGCTACAGCAGATTGAAGCCAACACACGGGCAAAACTGACCAAACGATATGGCTGGATGGTGATTGTCGCCGGCCTCATTTTCCTCGCCCTGCTCTATGGCCTGTGGCGTGTGATCCGACATTTCTTCATAAAACCCAGGAGCGCCTGATGGACGTATTGCGAACCCCTGATGAGCAGTTTGAAGGCCTTAAAGGCTATGATTTCGAGCCGAACTATCACGACATCACAGCGGCAGACGGCACGCCGTTGCGCATTCATTATCTCGATGAAGGGCCGCGAGATGGCGAACTGATCCTGTGCCTGCACGGACAGCCGAGCTGGAGTTATCTCTACCGCAAGATGATCCCGCTGCTGACCGACGCCGGATTCCGGGTCATGGCTCCCGACCTGATCGGGTTCGGGCGATCGGACAAACCGGCTTCCATGGATGATTACGCGTATCAGGCCCATGTCGACTGGATGGCCACCTGGCTGACCGACCTGGATCTGACGGACATTACTCTGATGTGCCAGGACTGGGGCGGACTGATTGGACTGCGCCTCGCCGGTGAGCACACGCAGCGCTTCAAACGCCTGGTCATCGCCAATACCGGGCTGCCCAGCACGAAAATGATCAGCGATGATGTGTCCGAGATGCTTGGACAAATGTACCCGACCCTGCCTGTCCCTGACGCGGCGATGGTGGCTGAGCAATTCTCTGCTGGTGCGCCCGGCGCGTTTCTGTATTGGGTCAAATATGCGGCCGAGTCACCGAGCTTTTCTGTCCGCGACGTGTTCGGAATGCTGTCTGGTGTCAGCGATCCGGCCATTCTGGACGGGTACACGGCGCCGTTTCCAAACGATGATTACATTGCTGGTGCCCGAAAGTTCCCCTTCCTGGTGCCGATGCGCCCGGAAGGCAAGCCGGACCGGCTCGCGGGCGATAAGGCGTGGGCCGCGCTCGAAGCGGCGAAGCTGCCGGTCCTCACCGCATTCAGCGATGGCGACCCCGTCACCAAAGGCGGCGAGAAGGCTTTCATGGCCCGGTTGGAGAACGTGAAGAATGTCACCATCAAAGGTGGCGGCCATTTTCTTCAGGAAGACACGCCGGAGCCGCTCTCGCGTGAAATCATTTCTTTCATGCAGACAACATAAGCCGCTGATCGACATTCATGCTGGGGCCAAATCAACTCAAAAAAATAGCAATAAAACTTGGCATTAGGTCCAGTGATTGCCAAAACAGAAGCCACATAGAGGGTCGAGGTCGGATTGAAGGAAGTGTTTGAACGACGCGCCGTAGCGATTTTGTCGACCGACATGGTTGGCTATAGCCGCATGATGGCGCTCGATCCGGACGCGACCGTCAGGGCGATTAGGCAATGCGAACGCACCATCCGGCGCAGCGCAGAATCTCACGAAGGCCGCATCTTTTCCCGCGCGGGTGATGGATTTCTGGTTGAATTTTCGAGCGAAACCCAGGCCGTTTGCTCCAGCCTCGAAATCCAGGCCCAGCTTCGTGCCCATAATTCCGATGCCGGGACGGATCAGCAAATCTGGCTACGGGCGGGCATCCACCAGGGAGAAGCGATTGTCGACAATGGCAATCTGCATGGCGATGTCGTCAATATCGCCGTACGGCTGCAGGAATCCGCGCCCGCCGGTGGCACGCTGATTTCAGACATTGTCAAAGAAGCCCTGCCCGAACGCGACTGCGCGTCCATGGCCAGTATCGGCGTCATGCGGTTCAAGAACATTCCCCGCCCGATCGAGGCGTTCGAGCTGGAAGTTCCCGGTGCCGATGGTGCGGTTCACATTGACGAACAGTTTGACGTGGATGTCGCCCAGCCCGTGTCGGGATTCGGCGATCGCTCCGCAATTGCGATTTTTCCCTTGAACAATGCCTCTCACAGCCTCGACCATGACCACATTGCCGAAGGGTTCAGTGACCGCCTGATCGTTGCGCTGTCTCACATGCGGCAGTTCCCGGTCATCGATCGGAATTCCAGCTTCACGCTTGGCGCCGCCGGCGTCCCACACCCGACCGCCGCTACACGTCTTGGTGCCCGCTATTTTGTTGCCGGCGAATTTTCCGATCACGGCTCGCAGTTTCGGGTCTCGCTGCGGCTGATGGACGGATCGACCGGGCATATGTTGTGGTCGGATAGTTACGTCCTGGAAGCCGATGAAGTCATCGCCGCACTTGAAGAGGTCTGCGATGTCGTCGTCGGCACGCTCGAAGGCCAGCTGGAACAGGCCGAAACCGTCCGGGCACGGGCCAGTCGGCTGAGCCGGACAAATATAACGGACCTGGTCTGGCGCGGGCGCTGGCACCTCAACAAGCTGACCCAGAAGGATTCCGAACTGGCGCGCGAAATGCTGGAAGCCGCCGTAGACCAGGCGCCCGAACATTCCGAAGCCCTAATCCAGTTGAGTTTCTGGCATTGGATCGATTGCTGGACACAGCGCAAGCCGCAACAGAATGTCGAAGAATTTCGTGATCTCGCGACGCGAGCACAAGCCTCAAATCCGCATGATAGCCGCGGGCATTTCCTGATCGGCGCAGCGGAAATCTTGCGCGGGGAACCGGCCAAGGCGCTGGCGCATTTTGAAGAATCCCTGGTTCTCAATCCCAGCCACGCGCATGCCCATTCACAGATCGGCAGTTGCCACATGCTGATGGGCCGCCCGGACCTTGCCATTACAAGCCTGGAATCGGCGCTGCGGCTCAATTCCATGGATTACTACCTGTTCGTGACCATTGGCGAACTCGCGTGTTCGCATTGTATGGCCGGCAACTATGACCGCGCCATCGCGCTCGCCCGGCAGTCGCTCGACCTGCGCCAGTCTTACTGGCACGCACGCATGACCGAGATTACGGCTTTGGTTCAGTCGGGTCAGGATCGACGCGCGGCGCAGGCCATGGATGCGCTCCTCATCCGACGACCCGATTTTTTCGAACAACCCTATATCGACTGGCTGCCTTTCGAGGACGAAAAGTGGAACGGGTTTTTCAGGGAGAGCCTGGCGAAGGCACGAAATCTCGGCGGCGATCGGGACAGATCAGACGGCCTGAGCCCGGCATGATACTGTGACCTAAGTCACGGTCGGCCCGATATTCCTTCGCTAACCTTTCCCGAGGGGTGAGGAGGGTCGCGTGGCCAAGGCAAAATACTATGACCGCATCAAGGAACTCGAACAGTTAGAGGCCGGTAAGCCCCCGAACAGGCGCGCGATCGACGACACAGAATTCGATTTCTCAGTCCTGAAATCAAAATCCTTTTTCGGTCGGTTGATTGCCAGCCTGATGCAGCAGCGCTGGGTCTATGCGCTGCTCAGAATCTGGTGCCCGGTCATCAAGCTGAATGGCATCCATTTCGTCACACGCTATCAGGATGTCGACTATATCCGCAAAAACGATGCCCGGTTCGAAGCCCCTTATCACCGAGAGATGGACGTGCTTACCGGCGGCGCCGGGTTTCTGCTCGGCATGGGGCGCGGGCCAGATTATGACCGCCAGTTTCAGTGCATCATGCGCGGCATGGCCGGACAGCCGCCTGCGTTCCAGCGCGGCGACCTGCAAAAATTCGTCATTCCCAAAGCTGCCGCCACGGCCGACCAGCTGATTTCTGCTGCTGCTGGCGAATGCGATGTCATCGAAGATTATCTCAACCGCATCGCGGTCGAGACCTGCTGCCATCACTACGGGCTCGAACCGGAAGACCCGAATGCGTTTGCCCGCTGGTTGATGTCGCTGAGCGCCCTGCTCTTTGCTGACTATCAGGGTGAAGCCCACATTCGCGACCTCGCCATGGCAGGCGCCAAACGTATACATCCGGTGACCGACACGGCCATTGCCCAGGCACGCTATTGCCGGCAATTTCCGGACGAGGCCGCGGTCCGGCATGGCCAGGCTTATTGTGACTGGATATCCGACACGGTGATTGGTCGCCTCGTCGCGCAGCAGCTCGCGGACCCTGTGAACGGCCCGAGCGATGCAGATATTCGCGGCATGATTATGGGTCTCGCTGTGGGCTTCGTTCCGACTGGTGCTGGCGGCGGCGGCGGCATCCTTGAAGTACTGTTGCGCAATCCGGGCGCCATGAAACGCGCAAAAGCCGCAGCGCGGGCGGGCGATGACGATCTGCTCGAACGCATCCTGCTGGAAGCCATGCGGTTCAAACCGCCCATCCTGCCCGGCCTGCCGCGCTATGTCGTCGGCGATGCGACCCCGGACCATGAGGCGCCACGCAACAAGCGGGTCGACAAGATCCCAGCCGGCGCCACCATCCTTGCTGCCTCGTTCTCAGCGATGTTTGACGGCCGCAAGTTCGGCCGCAGCATCAAGCACTTTGATGAACACCGGGAACTGTCCGGCGAAGACCTCTCCTTTGGCGGCCCGGACTTCCTTCATTATTGCTTCGGCGAACAGATCTTCCGGGCGATGATCACGCAAGCGTTCAAGCGCCTGCTCACCTGTGACGGGTTGAAACCGGCGCCCGGCAAGGCTGGCAAAATGCAACGCACGGGCCCCTTCCCGGTCCATATGCACATGCAGTTTGCACCGGATGCGGGCCACCGGCACCACTCCATGTTGACGATTTGCCTGCCGCTCGACCGGCCTGATGATGCGGCGCGGATCAATCGCTGGCTGGACGAGCTCGGCAATCCGGCGGGCACGCAGGCGCGCGACGGCTTGATGGCCGCGCAGAACATCCATTTCACGCACATGACCGCGATTGCCGACGAGGCGCGCGATATCCCGGCCAATCTGCTCATCGAGCTGAATGCAGACGGCGATGCAGAAGCGGCAATTGGGGCGTTCGTGGACGGTCTCTGGGACGTCGATCCATTCCAGAAAATCATGTCCACTGCGCTAGGGTTGAAAAAGGCGACGCCGGACAAAGTCAAATCGAAGCTTCGCAGGCACAATTACGAGCTCAAGATCACGCCCTGGCCGGACCCGAAACAGAAGACGATGGGGCTCAACTTTAACGGCCTGCCCGAGCAATCCGTCCCGCAGGTCAGGGAGGAGCGCGCGCTTGCGCGGGATGCGCGCGGTCATCTCGACACGCTGCTTCAATCCCGCGGTGGCAGCGATCCATCGGCGCGTGAAGCGGTCGAGTATATTCGCCGCCAACTCAAACACAGCACGGACAGCAGCGACGCGGCGCGATTGGTGCGACCGGTCCAGAAAGCCCCCTCCGTCTCGCGCCGCCCGACATTGCCACTCGGCGAAACGCTCAGCCTGTACCTGCAGGATCGCGGATTCCAGGTCACGGTATTGGGCGGCATGGGCCTGTTCTGGCTCGCCTATTTGCTGTTTCTCTATGGCGGCATCCCGAGCGCGATCAGCTGGCCCTGGATCGGAAAAGCCGCCGTCAATCTCGTCCATATCGGGTTTGCATTTGGGCTGTTCTACATGCTGAACGCCTTGCGCCAGCGCCTGTTCGGCGGTGGATCAAAAACCGCTCCTGTCGGATGGGCGGTGGCAACGACCCTGCTCTATCTGGTGCTGACGCCGATCGGGATTTGGGGCGCCGGGGCGCTCGATATCGTCGCTCAGCCAGACTATGTCGCGCGCGTCTTTGCGTTGATAGCGTTTGCCTGGAAACTCGCTTTGTCTGCAATCTTTGGGACGCTCCTGTGGCTGATTGCTGTTCTCGGATTTGGCTTTCTGTTCCTCCGGCTGCTGAAATCCAGCGAGGACGGCATGCCGCCGGAAGATAGCGACCTCGATCTGGAAAAGTACCAGGACATCATGCGCCGGGAAAACCAGTCGGATCACGCGCAAAACCACATCGTTTTCGTGACCCCGCTCAAGGACAATCCGCGCTGGTTGCGGCGGGTGACGATGTTTATCGGCTTCTATTTCATCAAGACCCTGGTCCTGTACCGATTCCGGTTCGGCTTCGTCCTCGATCTCGGGACCATCCACTTTGCCCGCTGGTTCCTTTTGCCCAAGTCCCACACCATGGTGTTCTACTCGAATTATGATGGCAGCGGGGAATCCTATTTCGAGGATTTCGTCACCAAGGCACGCTGGGGACAGACCGGTGTCTGGAGCAATGGCAAGGGCTTCCCGGAAACCGAGAACCTGTTGTTCAAGGGCGCCAAGGATGCGACCCGGTTCAAGCGCTGGATCAGACACCACCAACAGGTGTCGCGGTTCTGGTTCGCCCGCTTCAAGGACCTGTCGACGCGCGACATTCGGCGCAATGCGATGATCTGCGAAGGCCTGGCAAAGGCCCGGACCGATAGCGAGTACCGCGCCCTGATCGAGCTGATGAGCACGCGTCCACGCGCCGAGAGCACGCTGGAAACACGTGAGATCCAGAGCCTCATCCTGCGCGGCATGGGCAATCTGAAGGCGGCGCAGATGATCGCGCTGAACTTCCCGGACACGGGCGCAGATGGCAATGCCGCGCTGGCCAGCTGGCTGGCGGACCTGTCCGGCTTGTCGACGACGCCGGTGCATGCCCGCGCAACGTTTGATGCGCGGCTGAACAAGGATGAGACGCACGCCATCAATGTCGCGCTCTCGCCGGGTGGGTTGCGACGCCTGCGCCTGCAAGAGCTGCATCATGTCCATGAGGGCCTGGAAAGCGACAGTTTCGCCTCCCTGCCCGGCGCGTTTCGAAGCGGGATGGTGAGTGATGGCCGACAGCAGATCCTCGGCGACGACAATCACGATGACTGGACCTGGGGCGGCGACGCCGCGCCGGACGCCGTGTTGATGATCTATGCAAAAGACGCGGGCGCGCTTGAGACACTCGTCTCCGCCGAACGCAATGCGCTGCAGGCCGCGGGCTTCACTGTCGCGAAACAGATTGAGACCCAGACCATTGCCGAGAAGCCGATGCGCGAGCCGTTCGGCTTTGTCGACGGCGTGTCGCAGCCAGTGATTCGCGGCGCGCCGGCCAGCCTGGCACCGCATAACCAGATGCATGTCGTCGAGCCCGGCGAATTCGTGCTCGGCTATCGCGACAATACCGAATACTTCCCGACCTCGCCGATGGTGAACGCCCTGGCGCCTGGCGCGGCCCATCTGCCCTCACTGCCCGCCCATGCGCTGGACGATTACCCGGCTTTTGGCAGCGACCCGCAGACGGCGCCAAAAGACCTCGGCAAGAACGGGTCTTTCCTGGTCATTCGCCAATTGGAACAGGACAAGGCCGGGTTTGCGGCACATCTGAAAACCCAGGCCGACAAAGCGCGCGCCGAGTACGGCCTCAGCTATATTGATGAGGACTGGCTCGCCGCGAAAGTCATGGGGCGGTGGAAGAATGGCTCTTCCCTCGTGCGCCATCCCGACAAGGCGGATCGGTCGCCGTCGCCCGAGCTCAGCGTCGATGATAATTCGTTTCAATTCGGGGCCGAAGACCCGCAAGGCTTGAAATGTCCCTTCGGCGCCCATATCCGCCGCGCCAATCCGCGCGACAGTCAGGACCCGGCGGCGGCCGAGCGCCAGATCGCCTTGTCCAACCGCCATCGCCTGCTGCGCCGCGGGCGGGCTTATCGCGAGGGGGCGAATGAGAATAAAGGTCTGCTCTTCATGTGCCTGAACGCCAATCTCGAGCGCCAGTTCGAATTCGTCCAGCAAACCTGGCTCAATAACCCGCGCTTCCACGGCCTGCAGGACGAGTATGACTCCATCGCCGGACACGCGTCGGGCGCCGAGAACAGGCTTTCCATTCCAACGGCGGCGGGGCCCATTCAGGTCAAAGGCCTGCAATCCTTCGTGACCATGAAAGGCGGCGGCTATTTCTTCATGCCGAGCCGCTCTGCGCTGCGCTTCCTGAGCACCTATGTCGGCGCGCAAGCGACTTAGGTCTTGTTCGCGTGCGGCGCCTCGATTTCGTGGATTTCCCGGCCCAGGAAGAAGGAAATCGCGGTCCGGATCAGCACCAGAAGGCCGACAAAAATCAGGTCTGTGAGCTCTCGTGTGATCACCGTGTGGACGATGTCCGACGCGATCATGAATTCGAGACCCGTCAGAATATACGTCCCGAGAATCGTGCGCGCGGCGTTGAGGTTGCCGAGGTTCTTGGTCAGGCCAACGCCATGTCGCAAGCCAGCCAGGAGGCGAAACAGCGACACGAAGAAGCCGAACAAGATCAGCGCAACGCCGATCAGGTCGATACAGATCGCCAGGCCCTCCAGCGCGTGTGCGACAGGCGCATCCAGTCCGAACGGCAAATGCTCAAGTGATGTCCCGCCGGTCATGCCGTCCATGGGATGAGTTGAATCAGACGTGCTCATCACAACAGCTCCGCATCGGTGATGACTTCAATCAAAGACGGGCCATCATGCGCAATCGCCTTGGCGAGCGCCGCGTCGAGCTCCTCGCGTGTCTTGACCAGTTCGCCCATACCGCCGCAGGAGCGGGCAAAGCCGGCAAAGCTCGGATTGACCAGGCTGGTCTGCCAGACTTCAAACTCGGCGGCCTTCTGCTCCTTGGAGATTTTGCCCAGTTCGGAATTGTTCATCAGGACATGCGTGATGTTCATGCCGTATTTGACCGCAGTGGTGAATTCCATCGCGTACTGCCCGAAGCCGCCATCGCCAGAGACCGAGACAACCTTGCGGCCCTTGTAAGGCCCCTCTTCCTGTGTCGCCGCCCAGGCGCCCATGGCGGCCGGGAACGAGAAGCCGATGGAGCCGAGATAGCCTGACATCAGGACGCGCTGCTGGCCCGTCGGTTCAAAATAGCGCCCAAAGGAATAGGTGTTGTTGCCAACATCTACGGGCAAGATCGCATCCTCTGGCGCATGCCGTGTCAGCGCTTCGAACAAGGCCGCTGCGGAGACGCCTTTGCCACGGTCTTCACCGACGCGGCTTTCTTTCTCGGCCCGCCAATGTGTCCAGCGCTCAGCAACTTCGCCGCGCATGTCGGTCGAAGCGGCGCCGCCGCGGGCCATCTCTGCCTTGAGCAGGTCTGCGGTAACGGCAACATCGCCCATGACCGGGACCGTCACCGGGTGACGCTTGGCAAGGCGCATCGGGTCAGTATCGACCTGAATGGTCGGGGCGCCTTCATAGATGCCGGTATGGTCTGAGAAACTCGAGCCGAAGACCAGCAGCAGGTCCGCTTCATTCATGAACCAGCTGGCAATCGGGGTTCCGGACCGGCCCATGACGCCGGCGGCGAGTGGATGATCGTCGCCAATCTGCCCTTTGGCCTTGAACGTGGTGGCAACCGGCGCACCGAGTTGTTCGGCAAGCGCAATCACGCTCTCCATGCCATTGAGCGCGCCATAGCCGACGATGATCATCGGGCGCTTGGCGCCTTTCAGCAGATCGGCCGCCTCTTTCAGCGCTGATGGCGGCGGACCAACGCAGAGATTGGCCATTCGGCCCTCGGGCCCATAAGCCTCAGCCCCTTCCGGCGCCGGCTTCGGCTGGACATTGTCCGGGAACACCAGGTGCCCGACGCCGCGTTGCAGGATCGAGGTTTTGATCGCCTGCGTCATCAGCAGGGCATGATCAGAGGTCAGGTGCACGGTCTCGGAAAACTCGGCGACAGCTTCAAACGCGGCTTCCAGATCAATGTCCTGGAAGGCGTGCACGCCGACGACCTGGTCCTGGACCTGGCCCGTCAGAGCCAGTGCCGGGGCACCGTCGACCTTGGCATCCCAGAGCCCGGTCAGCAGATTGGTCGCGCCTGGGCCAGCAATCGTCAGAGCCGCTGCAGGGTGTCCGGTCAGCTTGCCGTATCCGGAACAGGCGAACGCGGCGGCGCCTTCATGGCGAATGCCGTAATAGCGCAGATTGCCTTCGGCTTCCTGCACGCGCAGTGCATCCGCCAGACCAAGATTAGAGTGGCCAACCATACCGAACACGCTGGTAACGCCCCAATTGGTCATCGTCTCGGCCATCACGTCGGCAATCGTCCGGGCGCGTGGCGGCAATGCCGGAACGCCGACATAGATGCCATCATCACGGATATCGACATCGAACATGTCCTGGCCGGTATCTTCGTGCCCGCCAGGCGGCTTGCCGGTCAGCGGGTCAAAGTCCCAGCCATGCCACGGGCAGCGCAACCAGCACTCATCGTCAACGCCTTTCTCGATCGAGCCTTCACCAAGCGGACCGCCCTGGTGTGGACACTTATTGTCCATCGCCGCGTACTGGCCCTTGTGATGCACCAGCGCGACCGATTGCGTGCCTGCGGTCGCGGATTTGACGCGCCCTTCGGCCACTTCATCGGTTTCGGCGACTTTGTGCCAGATCAATGTGGTCTTGTTGTCAGACATTATTTGTCTCCCCTCGCTTGCTTTCCGCTGCCCTATCGAAAACAGTACGGTATGGCATATCAAAAGTCGTTCACATTTTTTTGGGGTCTTGTGATTGGCCAGCCATAGAGTCGCTCGATACAGGCGGGGCAACTGATTGAGAGGGGAGCGTTCTGATGAACAAGATTGCTATCGCGAAATGGGATGACCTGGCCGACCGTCAGCCCGAATATGCCATTGTCGGCGAGGTCGACCTGGTGGTCGTGCGATTTGATGACACCGTGTCTGTCTTCTATGGCCGCTGCCTGCATCGCGGCGCGCTGATGTCGGACGGCCATGTCGACGCCAATGACAATCTGATTTGCGGCGTCCACAATTGGGACTATCGCCTGGATAGCGGCGTCTCCGAGTATGAGAATTCCGAGGCCTTGCCGAAATTCCAGTCCTGGATTGAAAGCGGCGACGTTCTGGTTGACGAAGACGAGATCAAGGCCTGGGGCTTCGCCAATCCGCAACCTTATCAGCGTGACCAGTATCTCGGCCTCTACCAGGACCCGAGCCATGGCGAGCATGAAGAACCGCTCAATGGCCTGATCCAGCAATATGCCCGCGACGGCCTCAGCAAGGTCGGGCATCATGGCGTGGTCGACGCGATGGGGGTTCCTGGAAAAGATCTGCCAAAATGGGACGACATCCAGATCATCACGGCGCAGCTGCACAAGATGCCCTTGTTGGACGATGAACCCGTGGACACGCGGACGGTGATTGGTCCGAACGCCCAGAAGCCTCTGCATCTCGATATCCCGCTGTTCGTGTCGGACATGAGTTTCGGCGCCCTGTCCGAGCCCGCCAAAGTCGCGCTGGCGCGCGGCGCCGAGCTGTCGGGCACCGGCATCTGTTCCGGCGAAGGCGGCATGCTGCCCGAGGAACAGGAAGCCTGTTCGCGCTATTTCTACGAGCTGGCATCGGGCCGGTTCGGCTTTTCCTGGGACAAGCTCGAAAAGGTCCAGGCCTTCCACTTCAAGGGCGGCCAAGGTGCCAAGACCGGCACGGGCGGACACTTGCCCGGCAACAAGGTCAAAGGGAAAATCGCGCTGGTGCGCGGTCTGAAAGAAGGCGAATCTGCCATCTCCCCACCGCGTTTCCCGGATTGGACCGAGGTCAGCCAGATCAAGGATTTCGCCGATCAGGTCCGCGATCGCACCGGCGGCATCCCGATTGGCTACAAACTCTCGGCGCAGCATATCGAGAAGGATATCGATGCTGCCCTGGAAGTCGGGGTCGATTATATCATCCTCGACGGACGCGGCGGCGGCACCGGCGCGGCGCCGACCATCTTCCGGGACAATATCTCCGTGCCGACCATCCCGGCTTTGGCGCGGGCGCGCAAGCACCTCGATGATGCTGGCCGGAGCGACATCTCGCTGGTCATCACCGGCGGATTGCGCAAGCCGGCTGACTTCGTCAAAGCCATGGCGCTTGGCGCCGATGCCATCGCGGTTTCGAACTCGGCCATGCAGGCGATTGGCTGTATCGCCATGCGCGCCTGCCACACCAATAATTGCCCGGTTGGAATCGCCACCCAGAAGCCGCACCTGGTGTCGCGACTGGTGATCGAGAAGTCGGCGCATCGTCTCAAGAATTTCTTCGACGCCTCAACCGATCTCATGAAAGTTATGGCGCGCGCGTGCGGACATAGTAAGCTGGCGGAATTCAACGCCGACGATCTGACCACGTTCAGTCGTGAAATGTCTGATCTTTCCGGCGTCGCCTATGCGGGAGTGGGACGATGAGTGAAGCTGCAGCCGAGACGCTGGTCATGGCACTGGGCCTGTATTTCCTGGTCGGGGCATTGGTCGGCCTGGCTTACATGTTTGGTGGTGCCGGGCGAATTGACCCGGCTGCAAAAGGCAAGGGATTGCCGATCCGCGTCAGGCTGTTGATCTTCCCGGGTATTGTTGGTCTCTGGCCGCTCATGCTGACCAAGCTGTTCACGCAGAAGGAGCCGCCAGTCTCATGAAACGCGCGCATCGACGAGTCCATTTTGCGATGTGGACAATCATTGCCCCATTGATCCTGTGGCTGCTGTTTCTGGCCTTCGGGGATATTCCCCCCACACCACAAAACGAGGCGCTGCCCGATGCACTGACCGAGGAGGCGACCTGATGTCTCACGACTACAAGATGGTGCAATGGAACCCGTTCAAGAAGCGGTTTGATGTATGGATGCTGAGCGGCATCGCACTTTATCTGGTCGCGTTCGTGGCGCTGACCTATGCGACGCAGCCCGCGGGCAACAGCTTCACGCCAATCCAGGCCATGATCCGGGCGACCGGCACCCTCGCCTTTCTGATGCTCAGCTTCATCCTCTGCATCGGTCCGGTGGCGCGCTTTACCCACAGGTTCAAGCCGTTTCTTTACAATCGACGGCATATCGGGGTCGTCACCTTTTTGATTGGGCTGGTGCATGGTGGCCTGGTCCTGCTCTGGTATCACGGATTTTCCGAGACCAACGCATTCGTCTCATTGTTCGTTTCCAACCCCGAATATGGAAGCATTTCAGGATTTCCGTTTGAAGTGCTCGGCTTTATCGCGCTGATCATCATGTTCCTGATGGCTGCAACGAGCCATGATTTCTGGAACGCCAATCTCGGTCCCGGTACCTGGAAAGCGCTGCATATGGGCGTCTATGTCGCCTATGCCTTGCTGGTCGCGCATATCGCTCTGGGCATTCTACAGTTTGAAAAACGGCCCATCTTCTTCGCGATCCTGGGAACCGGCGCCCTGTTCGTGATCGCGCTGCATCTGATATCCAGCATTGCCAGCCTGCGCCTGTCAGACCGTATCGGACACGAAGGCTGGCTGCGCGTGGCGGAAGTCCATGAACTCGAAGACACACGCGCAAAGATCATCCGCCCTGTAGATGGCGACGCCATCGCCGTGTTCCGGGATGGCAACAAGATTGCCGCCGTCTCCAATATCTGCCGTCATCAGGGCGGACCGCTCGGCGAAGGCAAGGTCGTGGACGGCTGCATCACCTGTCCCTGGCACGGCTTTCAATACCGGATGGAGGATGGCCAGTCGCCACCGCCCTTTACGGAGAAGATCGCCACCTATGCCACGCGCATCATTGACGGCACGGTCTACGTAAATCCGAAGCCAAATGAACCCGGCGCGCCACAAGCGCCGAGCGAAATAGGAGTCAGCGCATGAGCCAAGATGACTTTTTTATCGGATGGGCCAAAACACCTGAAATCGATCGCCGTTTCATGATGGGCGCTGGCTTGAGCATCATCACAGGCACCGCGGCTGTCGGCATCGGCATTGCCGCGCGGCAACGACCCGTCGGCCCCGGCACGTGGAATATGGGCGAGGTGCGCGAATGGCGCGGCATCGCCACGGCCGAGCCTTATGGCATGCTGAGAACGCTCGATCTGGACGGCACCGAACGCACGGCGCTGCTCGGCTGTCAGGGCAAATGCGGTGTCAGCGCCAAGATTGGCGCGCTGGCAGGCAAGCCTGTTGTGGTCAAAGGCTCTCTCATTCAGCGCGGCCGTCACACCATGATCGCCGTGATTGATGGCCTGGACTGGATTCGCGAGGACCCGGAGGGCAGCGTTGACGGGCTCGCCTTCCCGCAACCTGAGCCGATTATGGACGTCTCCCTGGAAGGGGAGATTCTGGACACGAAATGCTGGTTCGGCGCCATGCGTCCGGCGCAAGGCAAGACGCACAAATCCTGCGCCAGCCTGTGCATTCGCGGCGGCCTGCCGCCAGCCTTCTATGTCCGCGACATGAAAGACCAGACGGCTTTGATGATCATGACCTCAGGCGGATATGGTCACAATAAGGACCTTCTGCCTTATGTCGCTGATCCGGTCGCGATTACCGGGCGCTTGCAACGCCTTGGCGATCTGTTCCTGCTGGATGCGCCGGTAAGCGCGATCACAAGGCTCTAATTGGTCGCCCCGAAGCTCGCGCCCGTCTTGTCGAAATAGGCACGCCAGAAGGCCCGGACCTCGTCAATCGGCAAATCATATTCCTGACGTGGCACAATCCGCGCGACGACGTTGACGCCGTCCATCTGCGGCACTTGCTGAGACAGCGACGCGTCCGAATAGGCGGCGAGATCAGCACCTGTGCGATAGAATGAGAAGCCGTCAGAATGCTGCATCAGGTCCGACACGATGACCAGGCGCCGGTTCTGGCGATTGCTCTGGAAATCGGCCCGGTCACCAACGGAATAGAGCGCCTCAAATAGAGGCGAGCTTGGCTGACTGGTGGTCTTCAGCGTTTCACCGACCGTATTGGTCAGCGGCAGATAGAATTGCTCGCGCCAGGTGTCGTCGATCATGCGCGGGTTTTGCAGGATCGGATTGGCATCCTCGACGCTGCCTGGCGAACACTGCGTATACAGCGTGGTCGGATCAAACGGTGTGGCGCTGTTGGGCAAGACGACGCTGAGCCGCCCGAACCGCGGCAGGCTGCGCGCCTCATTGTCGATCAGCTCATCGACCCAGGCGAGATCATTCTCACTGAACGGATCAGACTGGTCGATCAGGATGATCGTGTGCGCCGGATCCTTGCGATCCATTCGGCACGCCGTGTCCATATCAAGCGCCGGCGCGGAATTGAACGCCGCGACGGAGAACAATCCGATCACCGAAAACAACATCACGCCAATCGCGCTACGCCAGAACCAGGGGCCTCTTTCTCTAGGACGCGCCATCATTCATCTCCGTGCTTTCAGGCCGACTTCGCGTCGTCCCGGTTTTGACTGGCCATGCGGGCTTCGCGGACTTTAGCGACTTCCTTGTTGACCTGTTTCTGAATCGAGGACAGGCCCTTCTGGACCGACTGGATATGCGTCTCGAGCCATTCGCGCGACAGATTTAGCGCGGTCAGGTTCTGCTCGATCGTCTTGATCGCCGCATTGGCTTGCTCACGCTCCTTGGTCAGGTCGAAGCCAGGCAGGTTTGGCGTCACAATCTCATCGAAATAAGCCGGGATCGCCGCCTGCTCACCAAGCTTGTCGCGGAACTTGTTGCGGGCGCGGCGATGCGCCTGCCGGTAGGCGATCTTCAGCGAGCGCTCCTGGTCACCTGCCTTGGCCGCGATGCCGACCGCCTTGTCACGATTGGCCTCGAGGACATTGAGCGACTTCTCAATCTCGCGCTTGGCGGCCGTGTGACGCTTGTGCTGGGTTTCGAACCAGAACCGGCAGCGGGTGAAATAGTCCGAAAGATCATCCCGGACGCCATTGCGCACAGCCTGGCGTTTCTCATAGGCCAGACGTTCCTTGCGCCAGACCCGGCCATAGCCCGGATAACGATCGGAAATCTTGTCATAGCCTTCATAGATGGCGACCCCGAATATCGTCAGGCCGATCAGCAACAGGCCAATGGCGACCAGCGAGTCCAGTCCGAATATGTTCGGGAACATGCTCGCGACAACCGCGCCAGGCGAAATGTCGAACATCGAGAAGCCGGCCAGCGATCCGGCATCCTGGGCCGCGTGCAGGCTGACCTCCACCGCGTCGCGGAAATGCGCGATGAAGAAGTTCAGCATAATGCCGAACGTGACCAGCACACCGGCGACAATCCCGCCGGCAATCTTGAAGCCCTTGTCCGGATGGTTAAGGTAGCGCAGGCCAAAGAAGCCGGCGAGGACACCGGTCAGCACGTTCACGGCGCTGATGCCGAACGCGACCATCATACCGCCCATCAGGCCGGATGACTGGGCATCCTTGAACAGCAGCGCGTTGAAACAGCCCTCAATGATCATGATCATCAGCAGAATGGCGAGGGTCTGCTCGACATTCTTCTTGATGTCTGGCGTGCGCTTGCCGATGCGGTCGCTGTGCTGCTGTTTGAAATGCTGAAGCTCGACCACGGTGGCATCGTGGTGATCACGCGCCGATTCCGCGTCGTCGACCTCATAATGCCGGAACTCGTTCTCCTCGGCCTTGATAACCTCGCGCAGGTGATCGGGATGAATATCTGCTGGCGTGCAATCCTGGATGAAGTTGCGGACACCGGCCGCAGTACCGCTCATCCAGGTTTCGAGGCTGCGGCGCACACCGCCAGCGCGCTCAGCAATTTCCTGCTCGCGCTCGCTCCACTGATCTTCGGTGATCGCCTCTGAGGCCGGGACGGCATCCTCGGCATCTTCCTGGGCAATCTTGCGTGTGCGCCCGCGGCTGAACCCGAGATCGCCTTCCGACAGCTTGCCGCGAAGACCATGCTTGGCCAGCGACTCCTTCGCGCGGAAAGCCTTGATCGAATTTTGGTATCCAATGTCCGCGCCCCAGCGCACCGATTTTCTACTCATATTGCCCAATCCCATTAACAAAGTCGGCCCAGATATTAACCGTACTGAAAATCGGTGCTGGGCCTTAACAACCTCCTAAGACCGAAAACTGAGTCCGCCGTGCGCGGGCTTAAATTTCCGTCATTAAGTTTTGAGGCTTGATTTTGTTAATGAAACTGGTGGGGCGCTATTCCCACTCAATCGTCCCGGGCGGTTTTGAGGTGATGTCATAGACCACCCGATTCACGCCTTTGACTTCATTGATGATTCTCGTCGCCACGCGGCCGAGGAAATCATGCTCAAACGGGAAATAGTCCGCCGTCATGCCGTCTGTAGAGGTTACCGCGCGCAAGGCGAGGACGTTTTCATAGGTCCGCTCATCGCCCATCACGCCGACTGTGTTTACAGGCAGCAACACCGCGAAGGCCTGCCAGATTTTGTCATACAGCCCGGCATTTCGCAGCTCTTCCAGATAAATCGCATCGGCCTTGCGCAGCGTGTCGGCTTTGTCGCGCGTAATCTCGCCCGGAATACGAATGGCGAGGCCCGGGCCAGGAAATGGATGACGCCCGATAAACGCGTCCGGCAGGCCAAGCTCACGCCCAAGCGCGCGGACTTCATCCTTGAACAGGTCCCGCAGCGGCTCAACCAGCTGCATATTCATGCGCTCCGGGAGGCCGCCAACATTGTGGTGGCTCTTGATCGTCACTGAAGGTCCGCCAATCGCGCTGACACTCTCGATCACGTCCGGATACAGCGTGCCCTGGGCGAGGAAATCGGCGCCGCCAATCTTCTTCGCTTCTTCCTCGAACACATCGATGAACAGTTTGCCGATAATCTTGCGCTTGCGCTCCGGGTCGCTGACGCCGTCCAGTTCGCCGAGGAACAGGTCTGAGGCATCCACATGCACGAGCGGGATATTGTAATGCTCGCGGAACAGGCTGACGACCTGCTCGCTTTCATTCATCCGCATCAGACCATGGTCGACATAGACGCAGGTCAGCTGGCTGCCGATCGCTTCGTGAATGAGGACCGCAGCCACCGAACTGTCGACGCCGCCGGACAGGCCGCAAATCACGCGGCCGGAGCCCACCTGCTCGCGTATTTTCTCAATCGCTTCGTCGCGATAGGCCGCCATGGTCCAGTCGCCTTTGAGGCCGGCAATCTTGTGGGTGAAATTCTCAAGCATTTTCGACCCGTGCAGCGTGTGCACGACTTCCGGGTGGAACTGAGTGCCGTAGAATTGCCGTTCGGGGTCCGCAATCACCGCATAAGGCGCCCCGGCGGATTTCGCGATGACGAAAAAGCCATTCGCCATTTCCGCGACATGGTCGCCATGGCTCATCCAGACCTGCTCGCCTTCGCCATCAAAGGACAGGCCGTCGAGGATGGGATCGTCGAGCACCTTGTCGATAAAGGCGCGGCCAAACTCGCGGCTGGTGCCGCTTTCGACGCGGCCGCCGAGCTGCTCCATCATCACCTGCTGGCCATAGCAGATGCCGAGCACCGGAACCTTGCGACTGAACACGGCAGGCGGGACGCGCGGACTGTCCTCCCAGGTCACACTGGCCGGACCTCCGGAGAGGATAACCGCCTGCGGATTATAGCTTTCCAGAAAGCCGTCATCGACCTTGTTGAAGGGGTGAATTTCGCAATAAACGCCGCTTTCTCTCAGCCGGCGCGCGATGAGCTGCGTCACCTGGCTGCCAAAGTCGATAATCAGGGCGCGTTCGTGTTTGTTCTCAGCCATGCGGCCCTTTAGCTGAGTCCCGTCTCGGGCTCAACCGGGCTGTATCAGGACCCGAAGGGTGAGCTCGGGCGACGACGTCCGAACAGACCACCGCCATCTTGCACCAGCGGCGTCGCTTTCTTGCGCGCCAGCGCGGGTTTGTGCACCGGACGCGGCTTCTGGCGCGATGCACTCGGCGTCGCAGGAACAGCGCGCGGTTGCTCCGGCTTGGCGCTTTGTCGGGGTGTCGGCGCAGGAAATGGGACCGGCGGCTGCGCGACTTCGACCGCTGTATCGGCCGGCACATGTCCGGCCTTGTAGGCTTGCATCAGCAAAGCCAGGCGTTTTGCCGGAATGCCGACCGCTGGAATGGAATGGGTGCCACCGGCCAGGAACTTGGCCGCCTTGCCCATCGTCGTGCCCTCTTTGTTGACATGCGTGAAGGACACCATGTTCGCGGCAGTCACGACGCCGGACTTGATCTTGCGGGTACGGAAGTCGCCAATATCATCCCATTTATAGGATTTCTCCGACCACCAATTGCGAACGGTCAGGCCATCATGCGACAAGGACAGGCGCTGCAATACGCCTGAGCCGGTGAGGACAAAAAACACGGCCAGGATGAAACCAAAGCCCGGCACCAACAGAAATGACGCGGCAGCGCCTGCAAACCATTTCCATGCGGTGGGTGTCAGCGTAGTGACGCCGTTCTCAGTCTTTACTGCCATTATTCGTCCTCCCAATCAGGGGGTTATGGCAGATCCGGTTGAAAGTGAGGCAAATCCGGGCGCGCAATTTACGCCGGGTGCATTAACCGTGTTTTCTCAGCACCGCGAAGAAGAAACCGTCCGTTCCAGCGCTGCGCGGCGTCAGGCGTACGCTGCCCGACGGCCCCTGCCCCGCTTTGATGACGGCAATGCCTTCATCGGTCAGCAGGTCGCTTTCACTGGCATGCTGAACCGCGTCTTCCTGCGTCCACCCTTCGTTCGCGGCGAGGAACGCATCGACCCGGTCCTCGTCTTCCTCGACCAGGAAAGAGCAGGTCGCGTAGAGCAAGCGCCCGCCAGGTTTCACATAAGCCGCTGCCTTGGACAGCACTTCGTCCTGTTGCTCGATCCGCGTTGCGAGGGATCTGGGTTTGACCCGCCACTTGGTGTCCGGGCGTCGGCGCCAGGTTCCGGTTCCGGTGCACGGCGCGTCGACAAACACGCAATCCATTTGCCCGGCGAGCGCTTCAAGCGCTTCCGGCTCACGCGGATGCAGCAGTTGTACATTGTGCGCCCCCGAGCGCTTCAAACGCGGAATGATGGCGCTGAGGCGCCGTCCATCAATATCATAGGCGAAGACCTGGCCTTTTCCGCCCATCGCCGCCGCAAGCGCCAGCGTCTTGCCGCCGCCGCCAGAGCAATAATCGAGGACCTGCTCACCAGGTTTCGCATTGGCCGCGGCCGCTGCAATCTGCGACCCGGCATCCTGCACCTCGACCCAGCCTTTTGAGTAAGCCGGAATATTATCCAGGCTCGCCTCACGCTGTGACGGGTCACGGGCCGGAATGTGATAGGCATGTTTTAGCAGCCGCGACGGTTCCGCCCTGGCGCTGCGCAAGGGCCCGCCGGCTTTCTCGGCATCGACTTTCAGCGTGTTGACGCGCAAGTCGACATCAGCGCGAACCGCCATGGCTTGCCCTTCGACAGCCGCCAGTTCCCCGAACGCGCGTTGCATGTGCGGCGTCAGCCATTCGGGATAATCGCCGCTGACATGCGCCTCGGCCGTGACATCCGGCGCCATGACCAGACGCTCGCGCTCCTGCAGGGTCAGCGCACTCGGGGCGTGCTGCTCGTCCATGGCCTCATCAATGCGGCGAATGTCCCAGTTCCAGGCAAAGCTGAGCGCGCCGAGCACAAGCCCGCGCGGCGTATCATCGCCCATTGCATGGGCAATCGAATTGCGTTTGCGCAAAGCATCCAGGACCAGGCCTGAAACCCAGGCACGGTCTTTCGAGCCCGCATACCGCGCCCGCTTGCCCCAGTCGCGCGCCGCGACTTTGACCGGCTGGTGCCGCCCCAAAACATCGCTCAGAACGTCAATCGCTGCTGCTATCCGGCCACCATCACGCATCAAGGCTCTCCTTATCGAGCGAGGTGTGTACGCGGCGCGGCCGCCAATGCAAAGAGGCGGAAGTCGGTTGAGACTGTCAGAGAATGACAAAGGCTCATGATTACGCTTGTTTCATAGAGGCATTTTTGGCGACGCGGGCACTCCCGCGACGCATTTTGGAGTCTGCCTGACAGGAGACTGAGCTGCAATCGTGCATGAAAATAGACTGAGGGGCACAGAGGATGAAACTGTGGGCTCAGACTATACGATTGAAGTTAAACATCGATTGAATCTCGGCGCGACGCCGGTCGATGTCAAAACCCTGTCCTTCTCGACCCCGAAGCGGACCATCGCGAGCGTTCTGTCGGAGACACATTCGGTCTTGTTGTTTTCGATCGGCGATACATTCCCGACATCTCGCATTCTGGTCAACGAGGACCCGATCGAGATTTCGGGTGGTGGCCGGGATCTCGCTTATGTCGCCTGCCGCGCCTCGCGCACCGTCGATGTGATTCGCAAGACCGGGTATTGCAAACGCATCGACCTCCCCGGGGAACCACAGAGTCTGGCCTGGAATGGCAGTTACAATCCGACCCGGCAAAAGATCATGGTGACCTGCCAGATGCCGGGCACTGCTGACGGCGTCGTGGTTGTCATAGATGAAGAGACGCTGTCGATCACCAATGTCCTGGAGGTCGGCAAACAGCCGCGCGGCATCAGCCTGGATTGGCGGCGCAAACACTTGCTGGTCTCCAATTATGGCAGCGACTCAATATCGATCATTGACCAGGCGGGCACCCGCGTGCTCGCGACGTTGCCGACTGCGGGCCAACCCAGATCCATCAATGTGTCCTGGTCCAACCCGCAGGATGTCATTATTGCTCTCGGTGGCGGCGGTATTCTGCAGCGGATGGACGCGTCGCGTTTTCCCCCGACCCTTTCCGGACTCACGGCGCTCAAGAAACCGACAAAACCGCCAACCAGTCTGGCGCCGTATTGCTGCACGCCTTTGGACGAGGATGAATTGTGGCTGGTCCCTGATCAAAATGCCGAAGCCATCGCACTGGTTGTTTCAGACGAACGGGAATTGAAACAGGTCGATTATTGCCGCCTCGGCACCGATGACAAAAGTGAGGAAGGCCTCGGACAGGTGGTGATTTCCGGCCATGGCCTGCCAGGCTCTCTTTGTATCGCCAATCGCAAGCGTAAAGAGCTGATGTTCGCGCGCATGCAGCGCAAGAAACGTCCGCTGTCGCCGCGCAGAGCGCCTAGCCGCGGAACGCGGTGACCTCAATCTCGATCAACATTTCCGCTTCGATCAATCCGGCAATGACCATGGTCGCGGCGGGTCGGACCTCACCGAGATACTGTTCCAGAACCGGCTGCACCTGAGAGACCAGGCCGCGATCGGCGACCGTGTATTGTACGCGGGCAATGTCGCGCATTTCGAAACCGGCCTCGGCGAGAACTGCGGCAATGGTTTCAAAGCAATTGCGCGCCTGATCCGCGATGCCCTCCGGCATCTGCATGGATGCATAGTCATATCCTGTGACGCCGGAGACGAAACACCAATCGCCCTGAACGATCGCGCGGGAATACCCCATTGTCTTCTCGAACGGCGATCCGGTCGAAATGAGTTGGCGAGACGAAGGCATGGCGCGTTCCTTTGCTGATATTCCGAAGCGCTTTACACTGCCGACAGGATTATTGGGAGGCTAAATCCATGCACACCGTCATCTTGATCTGTTCTGCCAGCCTGGCGGTCCTGACCCTCTTGCTGGCATTCTGGACCAGTGCGCAGCGCGGGGCGAGCAAGACCATCGCCTATGGCGCGCCGCTTGATCCGACCTCAACCATGGCCAAGGCGCAGCGCGCGCACGGCAACTCCGCCGAATATACGGCGCTTTTTATCGGCCTGTTTCTGGTCGTTGGCTTTGCTTATCAGGGCCGCGACCTCGGCGCGCTGGTGACCTGGACGATAATCGCGGTGACCGTCGCCCGCGTCATCCACGCGCTCGGCATCCTGACCTGTCAGACACTGGAAAAGCCACATATATTGAAAGCGATCGGCGCGCTGGTGACCTATCTCGGCGGATTGCTGCTGGCAGGCCTGGCGATTTCCCAGGCCTTGTAGCCTATTTGCCTTCGAAGGTCGGCGCGCGCTTTTCCAGGATCGCGTTGACGCCTTCAATGTGATCCTCGGTGTGGTGCATCATGGACTGCGCCGCTGCCGACATTTCCATGATCGTCTCATAGCTGGCCGTTGTTCCGTGGCGCAGCAGCGTTTTCGCGACGCGCAGGCTTTGTGGGGGCTGCGCCGCCATGCGTGTAGCCAGCGCCATGGCTTCGTCCATCAGCGTCTCGCCGGGCACGGCGCGGGAAATCAGGCCCCAGTCCGTAGCCGTCGCAGCATCGATGACATCGCCGGTAAACAGCAGTTCTGCCGCGCGGCTGGCGCCAATAATCCGCGGCAACAACCAGGCGCCGCCATCACCCGGGATCAGGCCCAGTTTCAGGAAGGTGACACCGAACTTGGCTTTCTCAGACGCAATGCGAACGTCGGCCATGCAAGCGACGTCGCAGCCCAGACCGATCGCGGCGCCATTGACCGCGGCAATCAGCGGAACTTCCAGATTGTAGAGCGACTTCACGATCTGATGGATGTTCCGGCGATACCCTTCGCGCACCGAATAAGGAGAGCCGGCAAACGCACCTTTACGATCGCGCATGGCCTTGACGTCGCCGCCCGCCGAAAAGGCGCGTCCGGCCCCGGTCAGGACAGCGCAGCGGATCGCAGGGTCTGCTTCGATTTCGGCGCAGGCTGCAACAACGGCAGCCCCATCGCCCTCTTGTCCGAGCGCGTTCATCATGTCCGGCCGATTGAGTGTCAGGATGGCAATCGGACCTTGCTTTTCAAGCTGGATAACGGACATGGGCGGGCTCCTCAGATTAGACGTGCCCTGATTTGGCAGATGCGCCCTCTCCTGTCACCACTTGCCTTGCGGCAAGTCCTGTGCGGTTTTGTCCGGGATGAACACGATCGCCCACGTCATCGTCGCCTGCGCGGCGCTCAGCCGCCCGCAAAGCCCCCCGGCGAAATCTCGCAGTCGTGGCCGGGGCGCTGGTACCGGATGCCTCCATGTTCGTGTTCTTTGCCTGGAGCCGCCTGAACGGCTGGAGCGGCGAGGAGACCTGGAATGTCCGCTATTGGATGGAGCCTTGGCAGATTATTGGGGCGATCTCGAATTCCTTTGTCCTGTTTGCTGCGCTGCTGGCGTTGGCGCTGTGGCGCAAATGGACGCTGATTGCGCTCGCCGCAGCAGCCGCCCTGCTCCACATCGCACTCGACTTCCCGCTGCATGCGGATGATGCGCACCGCCATTTCTGGCCGCTCAGCGACTGGCGCTTCGAGTCACCGGTTTCCTATTGGGATCCGTCGGCTAACGGCCTTATCGGCAACGCAATTGAGACAATGATTGTGATCGCCGCCACCGTGCTGCTATGGCGCCGGTTTACGGGCCTGAAATCGCGGATCGTGTTGGCGATGCTGCTCGCCTTACAGGTGGCAATGCTGATCGCCTGGATCAGTTGGGCGCGCTAGCCGCGTCGACTGCTTCAGCGTCTTGCCGCGTATAGGTCCCGGTGAACCAGGCCGCCCATTCATCCGTTTCGGCATTGTATTGCTCGAAATGCTGGGTGACGGTGCCGTCCTCGTTGGGCGTCCATTCCCCGGTGAACGGCGAAGACTGGCCGGTCCCGTGATAGGTAATCGAGCCAATCAGCTTCATCGATCCGATCTCGGTCAGACCGCCCTCATAATCGATGATCGCGCCGGCGCTGACCCAGACCTGGCGCCACTTGTCCGTGTCAGGGTTATAGTAATTATAGCTCTGCCCGGTTGTGCCGCCCGCAGAGGTCCAGGACTCCAGGAGCAGGCAACCACTTTCCTCGCGAGTGATGGAATTGGTCCCGGCGAACTGTCCATTCGGTGCCGTGACGCGCCAGTCGCCGACCCAGAAATCGAAATCATGATAGGCGTCCGCCTGGCACGGCGGCGGAGGTGAGGCCGGCGCCTGCGCTTCGGGTGTTGCCTCCTGCGCCAACGCACATCCGGCCAGGGCAAGCCCGGCCCCCGCACTCAAAATCAATCGACGCATGTCATCCTCCAAATGAAAACCCTGCCGCGCAGTTTTACGCGGCAGGGTCATTTGTCAAATCTCATGCGCCAAACAGAGCCTCTGGCGCGTCAGACTGCAGGGCCGGTCTTATTCAGCCGCTGCCTGGAATTCGTCAGCGCTCAGCGCGGTGTACCGGCGCATATGGTGGTCGACATTGCCGAATTCGCTGTCGATCATGGTCAGGCGCTTGAAATAGTGGCCGACGGCCAGTTCTTCGGTCATGCCCATACCGCCATGGATCTGGATCGATTCCTGTCCGACAAAGCGGCCGGACTGGCCGATACGCACTTTCGCGGCAGACGCGGCTTTCTTGCGCTCAACCTCATCTTCGCCAAGCTTCAGCGTCGCCATATAGGTCATCGAGATAGACTGCTCATGCTCCATGAACATGTCTACCATGCGGTGCTGCAGCACCTGGAACTTGCCGATTGGCGTGCCGAACTGCTTGCGCTGACGCGAATATTCGACCGTCATCTGATGCGCGACGCCCATGGCGCCGACGGCTTCTGCACAGGTCGCGGCGATGGCTTCGTCGACAACGGTTTCGATCAGCGGCAGGCCTTCGCCTTCGGCACCGATCAGCGCGTCTGCGCCGACAGACACATTCTCGAGGTAAACCTCGGATGCGCGACGGCCATCGACGGTTGGATAGTCACGCGTGGTGACGCCGTCCGCGCCTTTGTCCACGATGAAGACCGAAATGCCACCCGTGTCACGGCGATCGCCGCCGGTACGCGCGGTCACGATCAGCTTGTCCGCCCATGGCGCGCCGATGACGACGGCCTTGTGACCGTTAAGGACATAGCCCGATCCGTCTTTCTTGGCCGTGGTTTCGAGGTCGGCCAGATTGTAGCGTCCGCGTGGCTCAGCATAAGCAAAGGCAAACGTGCTGGCGCCGCCCATAATGGCTTGCAGGTGTTCTTCCTTCTGCGCGGCTGAGCCGGCATGCTTCAGGAATCCGCCACCGCAGACCACGCTTGGCACGAACGGCTCAACAACCAGGCCTTTGCCGAATTCTTCCATCACGACCATGGCATCGAGCGGGCCGCCGCCGAGGCCGCCATCGTCTTCGCTGAACGGCGCCATGAACAGGCCGAGCTCAGCAAATTGCGCCCACATTTCGGGACGCCAGCCGCTGTCGCTTTTGACGACGGCGGTGCGGGTTTCGAAGTCATATTGCTCGCGGATCAGCCGTGCGAGGCTGTCGCGGATCATGGTCTGCTCTTCGGTGAAATTGAAATCCATAAGTCTTCCTCCTGTTGCCCGGTCGCCTTACAGGCCCAGGATCATTTTCGTGATGATGTTGCGCTGAATTTCGTTCGATCCGCCATAGATCGAGGTCTTGCGGAAATTGAAATAAGTCGGCGCAGAATGGTGCGCATAGTCCGGTCCGATCGGGAACTCGTTTGAGCCATCTTCCGGGAAGCCGCGATGATCCGGCGCGCCATAGGTGCCGACCGCTTCCAGGGTCAGTTCGGTCAGGCGTTGCTGAATCTCGGTGCCTTTGACTTTCAGGATCGAGCTTTCCGGTCCAGGGCCCTTGCCCGCAGACTCACGCGCCAGGGTGCGCAGCTCGGTAAACTCAAGCGCCGTCAGGTCAATCTCGAGCTGGCTGATCTTGCGCGCGAATGTGTCGTCATTGATCAGCGGCTCACCGTCCAGCACTTCGGTCGATGCGATATTGCGCAGACGCTCAATGCCGCGCTTCGAGCGGGCCACACCGGCAATTCCGGAGCGCTCGTGGGCGAGCAGGAATTTCGCATAGGTCCAGCCCATATTCTCTTCGCCAACGCGGTTCTCGACCGGCACACGAACGTCGGTCAGCCAGACTTCGTTGACTTCGTGTCCGCCATCAATGGTGATGATCGGGCGAACCTCGATGCCGGGGGTTTTCATGTCCACCAGAATGAAAGAAATGCCTTCCTGAGGCTTCGCCGCATCCGGGTCGGTCCGGCACAGGAAGAAACCCCAATCGGCGTGCTGCGCCAGCGTGGTCCAGGTCTTTTGACCGTTGATCACATAATGGTCGCCGTCGCGAACGGCCGTCGTTTTCACACTTGCGAGGTCCGATCCGGCGCCTGGCTCGGAATAGCCCTGGCACCACCACTCTTCACCCGACAGGATCTTGGGAAGATAGCGAGCTTTCTGCTCTTCATTGCCAAAGGTGTAGATCACTGGCGCAACCATGGAGACGCCGAAAGGCAGCGGCATCATCGCGTCGACGCGGGCATTTTCTTCCGACCAGATATAGCGCTGGGTCGAAGTCCAGCCGGTGCCGCCATATTTCTCAGGCCAGGCTGGGGCTGACCAGCCCTTTTTGCCCAGAACCTTGTGCCAGGCGAGGAATTGGTCGCGAGTCAGATCTTCACGGCTGCCAATGTCCTTCAATTCTTCGGGATAATTCTCTTCGATAAAGGCGCGAACCTCTGCGCGAAAGGCGATTTCTTCAGGCGAAAATTCTAGATTCATGACGAGACTTCCCGGGATTTTCTTAGCAATATTTGCTCACTTAGTGCCGCGCGCACGTGCGAAAAGCAAGTTAACGCGAACGTAAACGTCACTTTGTCTCAGATACCGTCGCGGAAGGGAAATTTATTTTTGCGGCTGACCCAAAAAAGGTGCGCAAGCCGTTCGCAGCAATCCGATCGCCGCCGCCGATCCCATCCCGCCGCCTGTATTGAATTCGAACTCGGCCATGGGCGTCATGCCCAGACGCTCCAGCGCTGCTTCATGCGCCGGTCGGCGCGTCACATGGGCCGCCCGGACATGGTCAATTCCCTCGGGATTGAGGGCATGAACAATCCCGGCGGCAATGGTCGTCGCAAAGCCATCAATCAGAATTGGAATGCCCTGCTGCCGCGCTGCGATGATCGTGCCGACACACGCCGCCAGTTCGCGCCCGCCAAGACAGCGCAAGGCTTCCAGGGGGTCAGAGAGATGTCCGCGATGTGTCCGTAGAGCCTCGTTGACGATATCCATGCGCTGCTGGTTCATCTCTGACGGGACTTGCGGTCCAGGGCGGACCCAATAGTCGGACGAGCCGCCATAAAGTGCACAGGCGACCGCGGCGGCAGCCGTACCGATTCCGGCGCCGACGACGCCGAGTGCGATCAGGTCAGGTTCGCCTTCCAGCGCCTCGAACCCATAAGCAATCGTCGCGGCGCACTCTTTCTCAGTCATCGCCGCTTCTTTCGCGATGTTCTTGGTCGGCTTGTCCAATGCCAGCTCGAACACCCGGATATTGGCCTCCACTTGTGTGGAGATGGCCGAGAGCGGCGCGCGGCCCTCTCTCAGAGCGTCAACTTTTTCGCGGGTGCTGTCGATCGAGGACAAGGTCACGCCATTTTGCGAAATTCCGTGCGACCCCGCAAAGATTGCGAGTGTCGGCTTTTCGAGGCGCGGTGGATATCGGCGCTGCCATCCGGACAGCCAGGCGGCGCCATCGCCGAGTCGGCCAAAATCGCCTTCCCGGCCCATGCCGAGCAGTGCGTCGTAGACTTTTTGAGATGCGTCCGCATCGAAGGCGCTTGGGCGCAAGGCGAGCTCGCGCACATCATCGAACGGACCTGTTGTACTATCGGCTTCTGACACGGTGATTCCCTGGTGGCCTCCGGCGCGTAAAACGCCCTCATTTCAACGCCCAAGTCAATTCTGGATTTGGTAATTTGATAAATCTGTCGCAAGTATATTTTGAGAGTTATCGTTTAAGGGTTTTGGCATGACACGTCCGAACATTGAAAGCCCCTGTATCAAAGTCTGCGCCGTCGACGGCCAGACCGGCCTGTGCCTCGGCTGCGGACGCAGCCTGAAGGAGATTGGCGGCTGGATGCAATTCGATGATGCCGGACGCCGGGACGTGATGGATCAATTGCCCGAACGCCTGGAACACTTGCGGGCGATCGGCAAACTCGGGGCAACGGCATGAAGACGTCTCATATCATCACGACATTTCTTTTGGCGGCTGGCGTTTCGGCGGTCATTGGCTTGTATCTCGACCCCAAGCTCGAAGCTGAACCGGCAACAGAGGCAGCGGCGCCCGCTGCGGCAGCGCCAAGTGTCGCCTCCCTGGCCGTGGAAGAGCCCACGACCTCAATCCGACGCAAGGCGACGATCTACAACCGCGCGGACGGCCATTACTGGACACGCGCGCTGGTCAACAAGAAGTCCAGTGTCGAGTTCATGGTCGATACCGGCGCCAGCGTCGTTGCGCTGACCTATAAGGACGCCCAGAAAATGGGACTCCGCCCTGACCAGCTCGATTATCGCTGGGAGATTCGCACCGCGGGTGGCAAGACCATGGGCGCGAGCGTCCTGGTCGACACGATTCAGATCGGACAGGTCAAAGTTAAAAATGTCGAGGCGATGGTTCTGCGCAATGACCTCGAACAGTCCCTGCTCGGCATGAGTTTCCTGCGCGAACTATATTCCTATGAGTTTCGCGGCGAGCGGCTGATCATCCAACAATAGTGTCGTACAGCATCTTGGTCGCGACAATGGCGAGCAGGATGGCGAACAGGCGCTTGAGCAATTGCGCATCAAGCTTGTGGGCCAGGCGTGCGCCGACGGGTGCCATGGTGACCGTGAACACTGAAATCAGCGCAAAGGCGGCGATATTGACGTAGCCGAGCGAGAATGGCGGGCGCCCCTCAAGGCCCCAGCCAGTATAAATAGCGGTGATTGCACTGGGCAGGCCGATGGCGATGCCAAATCCGGCCGCCGTCGCCACGGCCTGGTGAATGGCACGGCCATAAATGGTCATCAGACTGACCCCAAACGTCCCGCCGCCAATCCCCATCAGGGCTGACAGGACGCCAATGCCGGTTCCGAACCCGGCGCGGCCCGGCCCGGTCGGCATGTCCTCGGCCAGGCGCCAGCCCGGGCGGCCAAAGAAAAGCTGCGCCGCGAGCAGATAAGCCATGGCGCCGAAAAAGGCCTTCAGAGCCGCCGCTGACATCAGGCCGGCGACCAGTTGCCCGCCCAGCGCGCCAATGATGATCCACGGCGCCCAGGTGCGGATGATCTGCCAGTCGACGGCGCCGCGTTTATTGTGGGCCATGACCGAACGGGCTGAGGTCAGGATGATCGTTGCCAGAGAGGTGGCGATCGCGACATGGCTGGCTGTACCGGAAAAGCCGAGGCTTTCGAACAGGATGATCAGCACCGGTACAATAATGGCCCCGCCGCCGATTCCGAAGAGTCCGGCTGCGAGGCCACTGACCAGTCCACACCCGGCCAGGGCGAGAATCAGGGTGCCGTATTGTGCGAGAAAATCAGCCATGCGCGTTCGCCTAGTCCAAACGCAGCGGTGAGGGAAGCCTTAGCCGAATTGGGCGATGACATCTTCGATGCTGGCGCCCGGACGCCCGAGAATCGCGGCGACTTGCGCGCGTTGCTCGATGGCCAGCCAGATTCCGGCAACTTCGAGATCGACCACTGACCATTCGCCGCGGCGCTCAATCACGCGCCAGCGAATCTTCATCTCGCCTTCGTCACGGCGGACTTGAGTCGTAATGATGCTGTCACGCGCATTTCGCGCCTGTGAGGCGACGACGTTTACTTCAACACCTGAGAATTGATGCGCATTGGCTTCGATCTGGCGCCGCAGATAATCTTCGAACGCGTTGATAAAGCGAGCTTTTTCCGCCGGTGCGAGCGAGCGGCCATAACGGCCGAGCGTAAAGCTCGCAATCGCGGTCGTATCGATGTGAGACAGAACGGCGTCCGCAACGCGGGTATTCTCGCTCTCGGCAATGTCGGTTGCCGCTGAGCTGACCAGCGCTTCGGCGCTGTTGAAATCATTGCTGCCAGCGGTCGCGAGGGGCGCCGTTGCCAGGAGTGCTGTTGATAATATCAGTGCCTTCAACATGGGAGGATCCTTGCATTTCTCACGCCACTTCGGGCGCTTCGGATCTCATTTGGGGACGCAATTGTGCACGAACTAGGGCACGAAACGACATAGGGGGTATGCGGATCGCGTATGGTTGTTTTCGGGCAACACTTTACACGCAGATGCGTGACAAGCGGCGCAGAGATGGCGCTGGGGATGGCAGAAATGCCGCCGAAACGCGTCTGAAACGAGCTGAACCGATGCGACGTGCGGCGTGTTTTTGATCGCAGTCTCAGCCGCCGCCGACGAACTGAACCACTTCCAACCGGTCACCATCTTGTAGCAACGTCTCAGCGTGCTCCGCTTTCGGGACGATTTCCAGGTTCCGTTCGATGGCAATTCCGCGCGGATCTTCGGTCATCGACAGGACCAGCGCCTCGACGGTCGTGCCGTCGGCAATTTCCTGGCCTTCGCCGTTCAAGAATATCCGCATCAGACCGGCTCCTTCTGCATAGTTTAGGCTTGCCAAGCTTTCCGTTCCGCCGCAAGAGCGTGTGACCATGACGCAACAGATATTTGTTCTCAATGGACCGAATCTCAACCTGCTCGGAACACGCGAGCCGGAAATCTATGGCGCCGACACGCTGGACGATATCGAACAGCGCATGCGCGCCGCCGCGCCAGACGCCGAAATCACCTTTCGCCAGACCAATTCGGAAGGCGATCTGGTCGACTGGGTTCAGGAAGCGTCGAAGAAAGCCGACCATCTGATCATCAATGCCGGCGCCTACACCCATACATCTGTCGCTCTGCATGATGCCCTGCGCGCCTGTAATGCCGAGATCATCGAGGTACATCTCTCGAATCCCGCGGCGCGCGAAGCGTTTCGCACGACAAATTATGTTGCCCCTTGTGCCAGTGCCAGCATTGCAGGTTTTGGCGCGTCCGGTTATTTGATGGCCTTAACTGCCATCCTCCAAAAGACATAAAGACTGAGGAGCCCGTCCCCAATGTCCACAAGCAAGTCAAAACTCGATGCCGGCCTCGTCCGCGAACTCGCGGCGATCCTGCGCGAAGCCGATCTCGGCGAGGTAGAAATCGAGCATGATGGTCTGCGCATCCGCGTCAGCAAGGCCACCTCGATGGCGCCGACTGCGCCCGCGGTTGTGCATGCCCCGGTTGCCGCAGCCCCTGCGCCTGCTGCTGCCCCGGCCGCCGCGCCGGCCGCCCCCGCCGCGGCCCCTGCCGCCGCAGCGCCAGCCAACGCGATTACCAGCCCGATGGTTGGCACCGTCTACATGTCGCCAGAGCCCGGCGCCAAGGTCTTTGTCAGCGTTGGTGACAAGGTCAAGAAGGGCGACACGCTGATGCTGATCGAAGCGATGAAGACCTTCAATCCGGTCCTCGCCGAAGCGGCTGGCACGGTGAAAGAAATTCTCGTCGACGACGCCCAGCCTGTCGAGTTTGGCGAGCCATTGATCGTGGTCGAATAAGGACACGAAACGATGATTGAAAAAGTCCTCATCGCCAATCGCGGTGAAATCGCCCTGCGCATCCACCGGGCGTGCAAGGAAATGGGCATCGCCACGGTCGCGGTCCATTCCGAAGCCGACCGTGACGCCATGGCTGTGCGTCTCGCGGATGAAAGCGTCTGCATCGGCCCGGCGCCGAGCTCAGAGAGCTATCTGAAAAAGTCGCAGATCATCGCGGCGGCCGAGATTACCGGCGCCGACGCGATCCACCCCGGCTATGGCTTCCTGTCAGAGAATGCGCAATTTGCCGAAATGGTCGAAGCCCATGACTTGATCTTTATCGGGCCGACGGCCGAGCATATCCGCAATATGGGTGACAAGATCACCGCCAAACAGACCATGATCGATGCCGGCGTGCCCGTCGTGCCTGGCTCCGAGGGCGGTGTGTCCTCGATCAGCGAAGGCAAGAAGGTGGCCAAGAAGATCGGCTATCCGGTCCTCGTCAAAGCTGCCTCTGGCGGCGGTGGCCGCGGCATGCGCGTCGCCGAGACCGAGAAGGATCTCGACTCAGCCATCAAGTCAGCCAAGACCGAAGCGAAAGCGGCCTTCGGCGATGATGCGGTCTATCTCGAGAAATATCTCGGCAAGCCGCGCCATATCGAAATCCAGCTGATTGCCGACACACATGGCAATGTCTGCCATCTCTGGGAACGTGATTGCTCGCTGCAGCGCCGCCACCAGAAAGTGTTCGAGGAAGCCCCTTCCCCGGCCCTCAACCAGGCTCAGCGCGAAGAGATCGGTACGATCGTCGCCAAGGCGGTCAAGAAGATGGGCTATCGCGGCGCCGGCACGATGGAATTCCTCTATGAGGACGGCAATTTCTACTTCATCGAGATGAATACCCGCATCCAGGTCGAGCATCCGGTCACCGAAATGATCACCGGCATCGACCTGATCCGCGAACAGATCCGCGTCGCTGACGGCAAGAAACTGTCTTTCACCCAGGAAGACGTTTTGCTGGTCGGCCACGCCATCGAATGCCGGATCAATGCCGAGCATCACGAGACCTTCGTACCCTCGCCTGGCAAGATCACCGATTTCCACGCCCCGGGTGGCCCCGATGTGCGCCTCGATAGCGCCGTCTATGCCGGCTATTCCATCCCGCCACATTATGACAGCATGATTGCCAAGCTGATCGTGCATGGCCGCACCCGCAATGAGTGCATCATGCGCCTGCGCCGCGCGCTCGACGAAATGGTCGTCGGCGGCGTCGAAACCACCCTGCCCCTGCACAGCCGCCTGGTCGAAGCCCAGGACGTGATTGACGGCAATTACGACATCCACTGGCTGGAGCGTTTCCTGGGACTGAAATAGGCGAGCGCCTGGACGCATGGAATTGAACGGGAAGCCCCGGGATCAGCGATGATCTCGGGGTTTCTTCTGCGGAATGGAGTGGCGAGGGCGGCGTGCTGACCTGGTGGGTTTGCTATGTCGGGTTTCGGCGTCGGAGGGGAAGTAATTATGCTAACGCCTCATATTCCCAAAATTCCTCATCTCCCCTTGTCTGTGAAATCACTTCGGCGAGCATCAGAGATACGTCGACACCCAGCTCTTTATGTAACCATAACGAAGCATGGCACTGAACATATTGGAGGATACTCCTTGCAAGGTATTTAGCGTCACTCCACTGCTCCTCGTGGTCCCAGCAGTAGATCGAGCCGTCATCTAGGTTAAGCAGCAGCCAATATGGATCACCGTTTGCAATGAAGAGCCACCCATTAGGTCGCGCCGGCAATTCTGGCGGAGGATCAATCAGTCCCCATCCAATCGGTCGGTCGTCCCACCAAGGCTCGTGAACATTTCGTTTTTGTAGACCGGAGTGAAATTTGCCATCGGATCCTTTGACAAACTCCGTCTGACCAATTTGCAGCGCATCAAAACAATATTGCTGAACAGCGGATAGAAATGTGCTCGGAAACTCGCAACGCAATTTGTCTTCGAGTTCTTCAACGAATACGGCTGACCACCCCGTGGACGCAAAAGTTCCCGAACTTACAGGCTGCTCTCCAGATCGAATAGCGATCTGTTCGAGACTCGCATTTTGTTCACGCAAAATTCTTTGCAGATCCTGAAACTCGATCAGATCAATGCTCATAAAGTCGTATCTCCCTGCGTACAGCGTACCCAGCCAATCGGATTTCGAACACCTGGTTTCGGCGCCAAAGCACACAGTATAAGCTAAAGAAAATCATCTGATTCAACCATGATGTATTCGAACAGATCAGGAGCTTTGGTCGATAATACCTCTTTGTAAGCGACGTCCCACACTTTGACTTCTTCGGTTCGAAGATCGATGCAATGAAATTCATCGCCCTCATTGCTCAACAGAACAAAGAACTCCTTTGGAACTGAAACCAACGAGCGCTCGTTGGCAGTAAACCATACGCCGTCAGGAACAGTACTTGCACCGAACTCGTCGTTACCGATCATACCATAATATTCGAGCGGCCCGACTGACATATGTCCCCATTCCTTGAGGTAGAAACGAAGCGATGGTGGAAACTTAGTGCCTAGGAATTCTTCTGCTTTCTCTATCAGTTGATCAGTAACGCCAATTCCAACATGGAACGAGCTGGAATGCTGCGCGACTAACATTTTGAGTTTCTGAAAGTTGTCCAACATCCGTCACAGTTCCGCGCTGCCAGTAGTTATTCGCAGACTATGTCAGATGCATTGGCACACAAACAAGTTCTAAGTTTACTCAATGTCCGCTCTTGACCCAAAGCAGATCCATCTTTGCAGCCTCGCGCTCCCCACGGAGTATTCCGTGGGGTCCAGCAAGAGATATTGCGGCTCGGATCGAGAGAGGAGCGTTCGCTCCCGCACATGGAGGCGCGTGAACGTGATGGACTACCCGATCAAGTCGGGTAGAACATGCCCAGACAGGGCTGGGCAGAGCGCCTGACGGCAAGAATGATGATACGCCGACTGTCCCGGACTTGATCCGGGATCTCGTGCGCGGGAGACCGGAAGCGTTGCCGGAGGTCCCGGGTCGAGCCCGGGATGAGCGGGTTTCCCGTTGAGCCTCATCCTGGGCGAAGCCTGTCCTCGCCAACCAGACGGACATTGACGACACAGGGATTTACCTCTGAACTATTCCCACGCGCGTGACGAAACCTGTTCCCGCGCAGATGAGAGGGTGCGAATTGAAACAGGGTCGAACGATTTCGGGCTGCATGGCCGCTCTGCTCCTCGGTGGATGCGCACAATATGGAGCGGGGGCAGAGATTGGCGCCGCGCCAGAGCCTACCCTTTGCGCGATCGAACTGATCGTTCTGGGAGCGGGTCAAGATGCCGGGGCGCCGCAAATCGGTAATCCGCAGGACCCGGCCTGGGCCGACCCTGCTTTGCGATTGACGCCAACCTCGATTGCGCTGGTCGATCATCTCGACGGTCATCGCTACCTGTTCGAAGCCACGCCTCGGATCACGCAGCAAATGAACCTGCTCGATACATTGGCGCCGGGCACGGGCGACGGACTCGGCTTGTCAGGCGTGTTTCTGACGCATGCCCATATCGGGCATTATGCCGGCCTGATCTATTTAGGCCGCGAAGCCGCTGGCGCGTCAGATGTTCCCGTCTACGCGATGCCGCGCATGGCGGATTATCTGCGATCGAACGGCCCCTGGGGGCAATTGGTGGATCTGGAGAATATCCGGATCACGGCGCTTGAAGACCGCACGCCACAGGCTTTGTCCTCAACCATCAGGGTCACCCCGTACCGCGTCCCACACCGCGATGAATATTCCGAAACCGTCGGCTTCGTGATCGAGACAGGGAGCAAAAGCGCCCTCTTCATTCCCGACATTGATAGCTGGGATGAATGGGAAGCGGACTTTGATCTCCGCCTGGAGGATTTGCTCGAACAGGTCGATTTCGCCTTCATCGACGCGACCTTCTATGACGATCATGAGCTGCCGGGGCGTGACATGACATTGATCCCGCATCCGCGCGTGGCGGCAACAATGGAACGGCTGGAAAACCAACCGACCGACATCCGATCACGGGTCCAGTTCATCCACTACAATCACACAAACCCGGTCCGGTTCACCGACTCCGAAGAGACACAAGGCGTATATGAGCGAGGCTTTCACATCGCCCGCGCCGGCGACAGGCACTGTTTGGACGTGCGTCGAGAACGGCGCTGAACGGAAGATGTTGTCTACCGGTGGCGTCGAAGCGGACGAGCGTAAGGACGCTTGTGCTCGGTCATGCGGCAAGTCTGACATGAAGCGGTGCGGGGTACAATCTTGTCTACGATTGGCTCAGTTGCGCCCACCCCGAACGAGGAAACCCCGCCATCCCCCAATTGTCCTTCCTCCCCAACTCAAATAAACTCCCGCCATGTCAGAGCGATTTGATACGACCGATCTGCTGAACTGCTATCGGCGCGGGGTGTTTCCGATGGCGGACTCGCGTGAGGATATGCGGCTCTTCCTGATGGACCCGGATATTCGCGGGATCCTGCCGCTGGAGACGTTTCATGTCCCGACCCGTTTGCGCAAGACGGTGCGCAAGACGCCGCTGCGGATCACTGCCGACACCGCCTTCAATCGCGTCATCGAGGCCTGCGCGGAACCGCATCCGACGCGGCCGGCGACCTGGATCAATGATGCTATCCTGAACCTCTATGCGGCGCTGCACCGCGAAGGCCATGCCCATAGTGTCGAGTGCTGGGACGAAGACGGCGCGCTGGTGGGCGGCCTCTACGGCGTGTCACTGGGCGGGGCGTTCTTTGGCGAGAGCATGTTCTCGCGCCGCACCGATGCGTCGAAGATTGCGCTGGTTCACCTGGTCGCGCGGCTGCGGGTTGGCGGCTACAGCCTGCTCGATGCGCAATTCCACAATCCGCACCTGGAACAATTCGGGCTGCAGGAAATCACCCGCGACGCGTTTCGCGATCGGCTCTGGGCAGCGCTCCGCCTGGAGGGAGATTTCTACTCGTTCGCGGCAGCCGGGTTGAGCACCGACGGGTCGACCGCACTGCAGGCAATCACCCAGATATCATAGACCGGATGCTCGAGCGCGCTGAGGCCGGGCGATGAAGCAAACATCCAGCCGCTGAAGCGGATATCGGCGTCTTCGCTTTCCGATTCCTCGAGTTCTTCAGGCGTCAGGTCGCGCGGTTCCGCCATGGTCTGAACCTGTTTCGACGTGGCCGAGGTAATGCGCAGGAAAGCGGCGCTTTCCGGTGGCTCTTCCGGCGGCGTCTGGAAACATGTGTCGAGATCGACCCTCAGGGAGCCATAGACCTTGGGCTCACCGACAATCATGTCGAAATCGGTCGAGCGCCCGGTAATCTTGTCGAGCGCGCGCAGCGTAACTGTGTCATGCTGGCGATAGGTGCGGTTCTGGGTGGGTGTCAGGTCTTCGCCCTCGTCCTCGCCAAAGAGCAGCGTTTCGAGATCGGTCGACTCGGATTCGGTCTCGTTCTGGGCGATCGCAAACGCCGCCAGACCCAAGCCGCAAACCCCAAGAAGCGCGACGCGAATCACTCGCCGCCTCCGCCATTACCGGATGCGAAGGACGCGAACAGCGTCATCAGATCGACCGAGCCCTGGGCATAGAGGATCTCGCCGCAGCCTGTGTCGCCGAACAGTTCTTCGCCTTCATTGCAGGCGATAATCTCGCCAAAGCCTTCGGCCGGCTCGAGATTGATATAGGCACCGCCGAGCAGGCTTTCCGACTGCACGCGCGCGGTCGTACCGTCGCCAAGGGGCAGGATTTCAGAGGCCACGGCCAGGGTGACCAGGGCTTCGGCGCGATCACGATCAAGCGCGACGTCGCGTACGGTGCCGATCTTGACGCCGGCCATGCGGACATCGGTGCCGCGATCAATCGTGGCAGCGCTGCTGAAGCGTGCGCCGAGCTCAACCACTTCGCCGGTCGGTCCACCATCGGAGCCACGGGCCAGGCCAAACCACAGGAATGTGCCAGCAACGATCAGGACAGCCAGTCCGACCAGGGTTTCAAAGATTGATTCACGCATTGGGGTCCCAGGCCTCGTAATCAGCATCCGCCTGACGACGCTCACCGCCCTCACGCAGCGCGCCTTTCGGACGATAGGCAAACGTAGTTCCGGTCATGTTTGGCGAATGATCGGTTTCCCACTCCTGACGGTTGAGCGGCGCGCTGGTTGGCGGCTCGTCCAGGGTGTAATGCAACCAGCCATGCCATTCGGCCGGCACCTTGGATGGCTCAGCCAGTCCATCATAGATGACATAGCGGCGCTTGCGCCCTTCGACAGAGGCCTTGCGGTCTTCAAAATAGCGATTGCCATAATCGTCAGTGCCGACATGGACGCTGCGCCGTTTAATGTCGAACCAGCCTCCAGGGCTGACGCCATTCCACCAAGTAAAGAGCTTGAACATGTTTCACGTCCTGACAGTGATATTTGTCCGCAATATGGCGCGTGTGTGCGCGCGAATCTAGTTAGGACAGGCAACACATCATGTCGCGGGCAAGGTCAAGCCCGCTCTGGCTGGAGGGCGCAGTTCATGTCTGCACAGGATCGTAATGCACAATTGCTGGAAACAGCGATGGAAGAAGGCTTGATCAGCGCGGTGTCGGCGCTCTCGGATCTCTGCGCCATTCCGCTGACCAATCTGGAGTCAAAGGACGCGGCGCGCGCCGCCGCCAGCCGCCAGCGCCTGAACCGGACCAGCAAACTGGCCATGGCCGAGCTGCTGGAAGGCCTCAGCGATGCGCCGCAAAATGCCGAACTCGCCGAAGCCGTCGCCCGCGGCGTGCCGCTCGCTCTGATCGAGGAAGCCTTGCAGCAGGGGCACGGCTTTGACGCGCTCGCCACCACATTCCGCAATGACGCGATCGAATCAGCGGCACCGCCGGCCTGTCGCACAGACGGGGATCTGTCGGCGGATGAGATCAATGACCTTCGCCGGGCCGGTGTCGGGGCCTTCATCGCCAAGTCGAACCTGCCAGACCCGGACAGCCCTGCCCTCGCCCTCGATGTCGCGCGTTTCATCACGCCAGACGGATTTGAGGCAGATGTGCTTGACGATTTGATGGCCGCGGCCTCAGCCGAACATGGCGCAGGCCTGGTCGTGATCCCGTGCGGGCTCTCCGGCGCCCTGCTCGGTCTCGGCTTGCCTTATACCGCCGACAGCAGCGCCGCCCTCACCGCCTTGCTGAAGCTGGTCCTGTCCGCCGCCAAGGGTACGAGCCTCACCAAGAAACATGCTGAATTTCTCGGGATGGAACCCCGCACCGCGCGTAAATCGAAGCGCGACATCTCGATGGCGCTGCTTCCGCTCTCCGTCCGCGCGCTGTCCCGGTTCCAGCCGGTCGCGCAGGGCCTGTCGCCGATCACGTCGCTGGTAGAAGCGATCGAGGAAGATGCGCCAAGCCTGCACATCCTGGCCCGGCTTGGCCTCGCCCGCAGTGCGCCAGAGACGCTGCCCACCCTGCTGACCGAGATCGACGCCTCCGGAGACCTTGAGCTCATGCCGCATTTCAGCGGCGACATCCTGCGCACACGCGGTTTCTCCACCCAGGCGATCGACAAGGTTAAGAGCGCGCTTGGTGAGGGGCTGCCGCTGAACGCCGCCTTCTCGCGCTGGGTCCTGGGCGACGATATTATTTCCAACGATCTGCGCCTGGCGCCGGAGTCCTTCGACGCCGATGGGCGCGCCCTGCTCAAGACGATCGGCTTTTCGAAGCGCGAGATTGCGGAAGCCGAAGAAGCCCTGGATGGGCGCCCGGACAAGCTCGCCACCTCGGCCCTGCAGCAGGCGGGCATCGCTCAAACCGTGACAAGGCCCGAGATGATCGATCTCGCTGCCGCGCTGCAAAAATCGGCCGACATTCCGATCGTGCTCGGTCTAGGCGGGTCAGGCGAACTCGACATGGAGGCGATTCTGGCCGCCGATATCTCTGCCTGGCTGCCAGCCCTCGATTCCGAGATTGATCGCCTCACCGCTGATCGCATGGAGCATATCACGGCGCTGGCGGAAGACCTGATGGCCGAAGACGCGGCTCCGCAGACCTATATCGAAGCGCCCAGCGGGGTGTCCCGCACGCGCCTGCCAGATCGGCGCAAAGGCTATATCCAGAAGGCCACCGTCGGTGGTCACAAAGTCTATCTGCACACGGGCGAGTTTGATGATGGCTCGCTCGGTGAGATCTTTCTCGACATGCACAAGGAAGGCGCGGCTTTCCGCTCGCTGATGAACAATTTTGCCATCGCGGTGTCGTTGGGCCTGCAATATGGCGTGCCGCTGGAAGAATATGTCGACGCCTTCGTATTCACCCGGTTCGAGCCCGCTGGCGATGTCACCGGCAATGATCAGATCACCCGCGCCACATCGATCCTGGACTATATCTTCCGCGAACTGGCAGTCTCCTACCTCGCGCGCGAAGACCTCGCAGAGCTTGGCGATGTCACCCATGACGGCCTAGGCCGCGGGATTGAGGACGGGATCGAGAAATCCCACGCGCAGCCCCTGCCGGACGAAGCGGCACATCTGATCTCACGTGGATATTCCCGCGGACAGATCCCCGACAATATCGTCATCCTCAACCGCAAGCGCGAAGAGCGCGAGGCCGAGCGCGCCGAAGATACGAGCGAGACCGATTCGGCAGACGAGGCCGACACGCCGCCTTACCTGCCGGATGCGTGCGAGAATTGCGGCAGCTTCACGCTGTATATGGACGAAGCCGACAATGAGACGGCCTGCGACACGTGCGGCCAGGTCGGTAAGGCTGAAGCGAATGATCAATAATCTCAGCGCGCTGTCTGCATAAGCGATCTTAACCCTTTCAGGTGAGACCTGAATGCAACAGCCGTCCACTTGTCGGCCGCATTACCACAATTTCAGTTATGAATGTGATCGCAACCGCGTATGGAAAATGTCATGAAACTTCGGGACATCTCTGGTTTTGCAGCTTCCCTGGGCGCCATGGCAGCACTCGCGCTGCCCGTCGCCGCTCAGGAAACACCAAACCGGATCTCCTGGGCCCCCTCCTATAGTGGATCCTGCATCGATTGCTCGCTGGTCGGGCGCAACATGTCAGGCTGGAACATTTCCAAGGCGAATTATCCAGGTGCCGACCTGACCTCGGCCAATCTGCGCAATGTGCAGGCCCTGGATGCGAATTTTGACAGCGTTCAGGCGGTTGGGGCCGATTTGCGAACCAGCGACTTTTCAGGGGCCTCCTTCTCGGAGGCGATCCTGATCGGGGCGCGCTTACAAGGGGCGAGCTTTAACGGCTCGAAAATGGCCGGCGTGGTGCTGACCGGCGCCGATGTCAGCGACGGCAAGTTCATCGGCACCACGCTGACCGGCGCGCAGATGCAATCCGCGACCATTCACAATGCTGATTTCTCTGCTGCCAACATGGTTCTGGCGGAATTCTCAGCCGCCGACCTCACGGGTTCTGTGTTCGACAATGCGATCATGACCAATGTCGACTTGCGGGGCGCCAATGTGACCGAGGTCAGCTTCCGCGATGCGCGCCTGGCTGGGGCCGTATTCGATGCTGCGATCGGCATTGAAACCGCCAATTTCGAAGGGGCATGCGGGTCTGAAGACAGCGCCTTTCCTTCCGGTCTCGACTTACCGGATTGCGGCGGTTCCTAAGCGTCGTTGAGCGCGGCTTCTTCTTCGGCCGCCTTGCGTTCCATCACTGAGACAATCCAGATACTGATCTCGTACAGGCCATAGACCGGTACGGTCAGCATGATCTGTGAAATGAAGTCGGGCGGCGTCGCAAAGGCGGCGACGGCGAGGATGCCGACAATCGCATATTTGCGGCCCTTGCGCAGCGCGTCGGAACTGACCAGCCCGGCCCGGCCCATCAAGGCGAGGATGACGGGCAGCTGGAAAGACAGACCGAAAGCGGTCATCAGCGCAATGCTGAGCGACAGATATTCAGAGACTTTGATCTGCGCTTCGATCTGAACTGCGTCCAAGCCGCCTGCCTGCTGCTGGCTGAGCGCAAAGGCCATGACCAGTGGCATCATCACATAGAAGACGAATGCCACGCCGATGGTGAACAGGACCGGCGCCGAAACCAGGAACGGCCAGAACGCGCCGCGTTCATTCTTGTACAGACCCGGCGCCACGAAGGCATAGACCTGCCAGGCCATGAACGGGAAAGACACGAACAGGCCGGCGAACAGCGCAATCTTGAGTTTGACGAAGAAGAATTCCAGCGGCGCCGTATAGATCAGGCGCGGATCCTCGGTAATGCCCGAGTTTCTGAACGCTTCCATGAATGGCTCGACCAGAATGTTGAATATCGGCCCGGCAATGAAGAAACAGCCAATCGTCGCCAGGACAAAGGCAATCAATGCCTTCATCAGGCGTGAGCGCAATTCGTTCAGGTGATCGAGCAGCGGCGCGCGCGAGCTTTCGACTTCATCCGGGATGACGTCCGGACGCTGATCAGCAGGCAGGTCCTTGGTCATGAGGCGGCCTTGTCTTCAGGCTTGGCCGTCGGTTCAGGGGCGGCTGGCTCGGGGACGTCTGGCGTTCCAGCTGTGTCCGCCGCCGGCTTGTTCAGCTCTTCCTTCATCGCGCGCTCTTCGCGCATGACGCTCTCATTGATGTCTTTTTCAACCGATTTCAGCTCGTCCACGGCTTCGGTGACCGCATTGTCGCGCTTGAGGTCTTCGATCTCCTTGCGCAGATCGTCGAGCTCGGCCTGACGGGCAATATCATCGAAAGCGGCGCGAAACTCGTTCGCCATGCTGCGTCCACGCGCCACAAACTGGCCGAGCTTGCGCATGGTCAGCGACAGGTCTTTCGGGCCCAGAATGATCAGGGCAATGATGACCAGGAACAGGAGTTCGCTAAATCCGAATTGCGGCAGCATGTCGGTACGCCTTCCGCGCTCAGTTCAGGCCGATTAGTCCTTCGACTCGGCCTTTTCCTTCTCAGGCGTGATATTGACCATATCTTCGCCCTCGACCGCTTTGTCGGCGGTGTCTTCTTCCTTCAGCCCTTTGCGGAAGCTGGTAATCCCCTTGGCGAGGTCACCCATGATGGACGAGATACGCCCCCGTCCGCCGAACAATAACAGCGCGACGACGGCAACGATCAGCAATTGCCAGATACTTGGGGACATCCAGATTCTCCACGTTAACAGCGATGAGATAACGCGCCAGACCGCCTGTTACAATGGCCTGACAGAGGTTTCAGTGGCAGAAAATCCCTAATGAACCTCTGCGTCATCCTCACCAATATAATCGGTTACGAAGTCAGCTTCTTCCTCTGGCTCGATTTCAGGGCCGAGGTCTTCGCCCTCATTATGCATGCTGGTGCCGTCGGAATAGAAGCCGTCCGGGATCACGTCTGAGAGCAATCCTTCAGCTTCCAGTTCGGCGCGGCCTGGCAACACGTCGAGGCTTTCGAGGCCGAAATGTTCGAGGAATTTGTCCGTGGTACCAAGCGTGACCGGGCGACCCGGTGTCCGGCGGCGGCCTTTGATCTTGACCCAGCCAGCTTCCATCAGGACATCAATCGTGCCTTTCGAGACGGCAACGCCGCGCACGGCTTCAATTTCGGCACGTGTAACCGGCTGCCCATAAGCGATAATGGCCAGCGTCTCGAGCGCCGCTTGCGAGAGCTTTTTCTGCTCATGGCGCTCTTCGACGAACAGATAGCCAAGGTTTTCAGCGGTCTGGAAGCGCCAGCGTCCGCCAACTTCGACCAAGTTCACACCGCGCGCGGCATAGGTCGATTTCAGCGTCATCAGGACGGCAGGCACATCGACACCCTGCGGCAGGATTTCAGCAATCTCGCTGGCTTCCAGGGGTTGGCCAGCGGCGAACAGGACCGCTTCGGCGCGGCGCACGGCTTCTGCCATGGCCTCGTCTTCCGCCTCATACAGGGTCTCGGCGGAACGTTTATAAGCAAATGAAAGTTGTTGCACGGCGCGGCGAATGTCCTCTGGAGCTTCTGCAATCGGGATCGAGGTCTCAGGCTTGGTCATGGAGCAATCCCCTCTGGTTGCGGCGTTTTATTACGGAGATAAAGCGGGGCGAAATGGGCGTCCTGGCGGACATCCACATCGCCGTCGCGGGTCAGTTCCAGGGTCGCGGAGAAGACGCTGGCAGTGACGGAACGGGGTGGCAGGTCTGGATCGACGCCGACCATCTGGCGTCGAATATCGTCCAGGCTCGCCCATTCGGTCAGTTTCGGGCTGAGCGAACGCAGATTGTCCCGGGCGCTTTCCAGCGGCAGGACAAACTGGTTCTCAATCGTGTGCGGCGCTTCTTTCGCCTTGCGCTGGCGGATGCCGCCAAAGGCATGCATCAGGTGATAGAGCGTGGTGTCATATTCGGTTGTCTTGATGACTTTTGGCTGTTCCGGCAGGCCGCGCAGGAAGACGTCGCGTCCGAGTATATTGCCATCCATCAGCGCTTCCCCGGCCTCGCGCATGGCATCCAGGCGGCGCAGGCGGAAGGCGAGTTTGCGGGCATCATCCTCGGCGGAGACCTCACCGTCACCATCCTTTTTCGGCTTGGGCAGCAGCAGGCGCGATTTCAGGTAAGCGAGCCAGGCCGCCATGAGCAGGTAATCAGCCGCAAGATCGATGCGCTTGTCCTGTGCTTCCTCGATGAAAGACAGATATTGCGTCGCCAGCTCAAGGATGGAGACATGCAGCAAGTCGACTTTCTGTTTGCGCGACAGGTCGAGCAGCAGGTGCAGCGGGCCTTCATAGCCGGACACGTCGACGGCGAAGATGTCTTCGGCTTCGACATCCTCGTCCATTGTGACCAGATCATTGGAGACAAGTTCCATATCTATACGTTCGCCTCTGCGCCTGACATCAGTTGATTGAATCGCGCCCAGCCTTGCTCGGAATCGAAATCCGTAGGCGCCTGTACCGCGCGCTCGGCCGCTTTCGCCCGGTCGAGCGCCGGCCCGGACAGCGATCCCGCCGCCTCGGCCACCTCTTCCATCTCTTTCAGGATGCCGTCTGGCGCTTTCAGGAAGCCCGAACAATGCAGCAGCACATCGCAGCCTGCCGCGAGCGCTTTCGCTCCGCGATCTGCCAGCGCCCCGCCCAGCGCATCCATGCCCAAATCGTCCGTCATCAGAAGACCATCAAATCCGATTCGGTTACGAATGGTTTCCGAAATGACGGTTTCGGAAACGGTTGTCGGCAAGTGTGGGTCAAAAGCCTCAAAGATCACGTGACAGGTCATGCCCATCGGCACCTGGTCGGCCAAGGCCTTGAAAACAGACATATCCTGCTTCAGCGTGTTTGCGTCAGCGCCCACCGCGGGCAGGTCGTAATGCGTATCCATGGTCGCCCGGCCCTGCCCCGGCATATGTTTGACGACGCCGACGACGCCGGCATCAGACAGACCTTTCAGGGCGGCCTCGGTGAGCGTGATGATTGCCTCTGCCGAATAGCCGAAGGCACGGTCACCGATCGCATCATGCGTGTCGACCTGGCGCAGATCGCAACACGGCGCGCAATCGGCGTGGATACCGAGGTCTGACAACTCACGCCCCATCAGGCGGTGGCCGAGATAGCAGGCTTCTTCAGCCGCCTCCGGGTGCAGGCCGAACAGGTCGCCATACACGCCCGCGGCCGGGAATCGCGGCCATTCCGGCGCCTTCAGACGGGCGACACGGCCGCCTTCCTGGTCAATGAAGATCAGCGCTTCTCGCCCGAGGGCGTCCTTGATGTCCGCCGTCAGAGCCTGCACCTGCGCCCGGTCCACACAGGACCGTCCCATGAGGATCACGCCCCATGGCTGAGCCTCACGCAAAAAGGCCCGTTCCTCCGCAAGGAGAACCGGGCCCGAAACGCTGGTGATGCAGGCAGATACGCTCATCCACTGGCCTTCGCGACAACCATACAGTCTTTACCCGCCGCTTTGACATCGGCGCAAAACCCTTTTGCAGCCGCGCGGTCGGAAAAGGAGCCAATGCGCAGGCGGTAGAACACGCCGCGTGCGCCAAGGTCTGCGCGCTGGATGTCCAGCCGCGCGCCCATGAACAGGTCTGGCGCGCTGTCCTGCAGGCTGGTCCAGGCCGATTGTGCCGCGGTTTCGGAGCGCAGCGCCGCCAGCTGCACCTGGTAAGCACCCGCGGCCGAGAAGCGCGAGACGGTCTGCGCGCTGATTTCCTGCGGCGGTGGCTGCGGGCTTTGCGTCACCGGCTGGACGGCAGCGATTGTAATCTGAGGCTCGTCCTCGACCGGGTCCGGTGCCGCTTCGGCATAGACGATATTGGACGGCGCATCGGATGATTCGGTGGGCGGCAGCGGCCCGCCATCCAGAGCTGGCGAGGAACGGCGGCGAATGTCCACCGGATCGCGCGCGGCAGCCTGCTGAACCGCCGGATCGCCGAGGCCATCCATGGAATCGTAATAGCCCTTGTCCTGACCCGCGACTTCAAGACCGCCGCGTTCGTCCGGAGAGCGTTTATATGGCGCATCATCCGACGCAATCACCGGAAGCCCACCTTCGGCCGGGCGCACGCCCTGGCGATAGGTGTTCCACACAACGCCTGCAAAGATCAGCAAGACGCCCAAAGCGAGAATCAGAATCAGCGGTCCCCGACCCGAATCATCGTCGCGAATCTCAAATCCGCGATATTCATCTTCATATGGGCCAAAATCATAGTCGGGCCCGTTCTGTGCACGGCTCATAAAAGCACCCCTGCCATCCATTGTTTCGTTAACAGCTAGGCTCGTTTTGTTAACGTTGCCTAAATTCCGCGACCGAAATGAGGCTGCAAAGATTACAGTTTTAGGAGTGCGATGGGTCTTGCGGGCTGGGGCAGCCATTCCCTCCAAGCGCTTCCCACGGCCCGGTCCGTGGGATCCATCACCCGAAGGTGCGGCGCTAGACCGGGAGAGGCATTGCCGCTCCCGATCTCAACGGCGAGATCACGTGATGGGCTGCCCAGACCAGGCTGGGCAGAGCGTTTGGTGGAATGTCTTAGGCTCAGCAAGATCAGTTCGAGATGAGGAGACGATGACAAGCCGATCCTACCGATGCATCTGCCGCCATGGCTCGTTTCGACTTCATTGCGACCTATATCATGGCCAATCGCAAGAACGGCGCGATTTACACCGGGTCTGCGTCTGATCTTCCAGCGCGTGTGGGTCAACACAAGCAGGGCATCGGCTCCAAATTCACGAAAAAGTACGGCTGCACTCGTCTGGTCTGGTTTGAGCAGTTTGAGGCGATGGAATTCGCGGTGCGTCGAGAAAAACAAATCAAGCGTTGGCCGCGGCAATGGAAGATCAATCTGATTGAGGAATTCAATCCAGTTTGGCTCGATCTCTCCGCTGAATTGCTCTGAGCGCCCCTCAAGCGCTTCCCACGGCCCGGTCCGTGGGATCCATCACCCAAAGGCGCGGCGCCAGATCGGGAGAGGCGTTACCGCTCCCGACCTCAACAGCAAGATCACGTGTTGGACTGCCCAGACTGCGCTGGGCAGAGCGTCGTTTAGAGATCGAACCTCTTCGCCCCCAACCTCACAGCATACTTTCCATGCTGAACAGGCGGCGGTGGAGGTCGATGGCGTAATTGTCGGTCATGCCGGCAAGATAATCACAGACCAGGCGGGCGCGGCGGACTTTTGGCGCCTGTTCGGCATCGCGGCGCCAGAGGTCGGGCAAGGTCTCCGGTTCGGCCATGAACAGGTCGAACAATTCGCTCAGGATACGCTTGGCCTGGGAGCGCATGCGATTGACCTTGTAATGCTTGTACATGCGCTCATAGAGAAAGGCCCGCAGCGCCCGTTGATCGCGCTCCAGGTCGTCTGAAAAGGCGACCAGCGGTTCCGGCAACGCGCGCACATCAGCAGCGCTGGTCGGTTTGTGTTTCTCGACCCGTCGCCGCGTTTCAGCAACCAGATCGTCAATCCAGTGCCCGATCAGGCGGCGTACGCCTTCATTGACCACCTTTTTGCCGCGCAATGCCGGGTAATCGGCCTCGACCGAGCGGAAAATGTCGCCAATGATTGGCAGGTCCTTCAGGTCTTCGATCGTGAACAGGCCCGCAGCAATGCCGTCGTCGATATCGTGATTATTGTAAGCAATATCGTCGGCCAGCGCAGCAACTTGCGCCTCCGGGCCGGCAAACTGATCGAGCTCCAGGTCTTCGAGCCAGGAGAAGTCGCGAAAGGCCGCCGGCAGGTCGGAAATCGCATTATCGGCTGTAATCAGGGGGCCATTGTGTTTGACCAGCCCTTCCAGCATTTCCCAGGTCAGGTTCAGCCCCTGGAAGGATGGATAGGAATCCTCCATCCGGGTCACAACTCGCAGGGTCTGGGCGTTGTGATCAAAGCCTTCGAACGCGGTCATGCATTCATCAAGCTGGTCTTCGCCGGCATGCCCGAAGGGCGGATGGCCGAGATCATGCGCCAGCGCCATGGCTTCGGCCAGGTCCTCATCCAGGCCGAGCGTCCGGGCCACCGAGCGGGCAATCTGCGCCACTTCCAGCGAATGCGTCAGGCGGGTGCGATAATGATCGCCCTCATGCGCGACGAAGACCTGGGTTTTCTGTTTCAGGCGGCGAAAGGCCGAGGCATGAATGATGCGATCGCGGTCGCGCTGAAACGGTGTCCGCGTGGCCGAATGCGGCTCTTCAATGAAACGCCCGCGTGAGTCTTCCCAGCGGGTTGCAAACACTGCCCTCTTTTCAGGGATGTCCGGCGTCACTATCTTCTTGCTCATGAGCAATATTACCCTGTCTGAGTCGGCTGCGAAGCGCATTAAAGCGATTCTGGAGAAACAACCGGAAATGTCCTACTTAAGGGTTTCCGTCGAAGGCGGCGGCTGCTCTGGATTCTCATATAAGTTCGATCTTGATGATACGGCCAATGCCGATGACCTGATTGTCACCCGCAACGGAGTCAGCGTCCTGGTCGATGAGATGAGCCTTGAATTCATGGATGGCTCGGAAATCGACTTCTCGACCGAGCTGATCGGCGCAGCCTTCAAGATCAACAATCCGAACGCCACAGCGGGCTGCGGCTGCGGGACCAGTTTCTCGATCTAGCGGCCCGTGTCATTCTCGGCGAAGGCGGCAAATTCCGATATTTCCTGACGCACCTGACGCGGCAATAGCGTTTCAGGGCCACTCGCCATGCCCGACCAGATAATATCGCCGGTCGAGACAGACTGGGCGTGAATGGACATGGAAGGATGGCCATCCCACAGGATCAGTTTGCCGCTGACGATCACGCTGGCATCGTTTTCTGTCGACACAACCAGCCCGTCATGGCGCCCGAGCTCGACGGCCAGCAATTCCGTCACGGAGGCGGTCAGCGGGTCATATTGCGTATCGCCGGTCTCGTTGACCGCGCCGGCGAGGCTGATGCTGACAATGTCGCCCGCGACCGGCGTCGAATTGTAGACCCGGCCAAGCATGAAGACGAGCACTGCGATGAGCGGCAGCGCGGCATAAACCAAAGGCGGAATTCGTCGTCCGGCCGGGGCTTCGCCGATGATTTCGCGCTCCGGCACGAGGGCCTGATCCGCCGCTGCAATCAGGCGATAGCCGCGCTTGGGCAATGTTTCGATAAAGGTCGGCGCCTTGGGATCATCGCCAAGCGCGCGCCGGATATCCGAGATGACGACGGCGACACTGTTGGGGCTGACCGTGCGTCCGTCCCAGACCTGATCAATAATCTCTGAATGCGACACCAGCTCGCCCGGTTTGCGCGCCAGCAATTCCAGCAGCGCCGCTGTGCGATGCTCAAGGCGGGTCGACCCGGCCCCGTTTTCGAGCATGCCGGTATCGGGTGCGAACGTCCAATGGGCAATCCGGATCGTGTCTGACATGCGCATACTTCCGACTGGGTACAGGCCAGAACCACCGCGGCAACGTGGCCTGTAGCTTCCTTAGCTTTTCTTTATTTGCCTCCTTTTGCGCAGCTGAACAACTGGGCATGTTACAAAGGAGACCTGCTTCGTGTTCACATCGACTCTCAAAACTGCGGCCATCGCGTCGCTCATCGCCCTCGCCGCCCCCACACTCGCGCACGCCGCCGAGATTGAATTTGAAGGGCAGACCTGGACCGCCGGGGACAATGAGGGCAGCGACGCGCGCGTTGAGGACTTTCTGGGTCGTCCGTCGCTGTTTCTTCGCCGCAATGTCGCGGCCCTGGAGACCGAGGACCTCGGCGACATGGTGATCGAGTACGAATATGCCTCAACTCACCCATCCGGGTTCATCGGTGTGAACTTCCGCGCCGATGCCGAAACCTCGAACCTGGAACAATTCTACACAAGGCCGCATCAATCGGGCCAGCCGGATGCGACGCAGTACATGGTCCTGACCAATGGATCGGCGACCTGGCAGCTGCATGCTGGCCCGAATGAGGCGGTCGCCACAGAGCTGCCGGCGCAGACCTGGATCAAGGTCCGGATCGTCGCAATTGGCGATCAGGCCGACATTTTTGTCGGTGACATGGACACGCCGCTATTTCACGTTCCGAAACTGCGCAGCACCAGCAAGTCCGGTCAGGTCGGTCTGTACGCCTCCGACCGGCCCTGGATGCGGGAAACCGGCGCCTATTTCTCAAATATCAACATCCGCGCGGCGACCGCCGACGACCAGATTATCGGCACTCCGAACGAAACCGAGCCATTGCCGGAGGGTTTGATCGAGACGTTCGAGGTGTCCAGCCCCTTCAAGGAAGATGAGATTGCCTCTGTTTATACGCTGGCGGACCTCGCCGACGCCCCACAGAGCTGGACCGCGCTGACGGTCGAGGATGATGGCGTTGCCAATCTCGCCCGGGTCGCCCCCATTCAGGACGGCAACAATACGGTGCTGGTACGGATGAGTTTTGACTCAGACACGGCCGATACGCGGACGCTGAATTTCGGATATTCCGACCGTGTGCGGCTCTATGTCAACGGCAAGTTGGTCTATGCCGGAAATGCGCAATGGCGCGCGCGTGACCACCGTTTCCTCGGCACCGTGGCCCTGGTCGACTCCATCGCTTTGCATCTCGAACCCGGCGAAACCGAAGTCATCGCCGCTGTTTCCGAAAGTTTCGGCGGCTGGGGATTCAAGGCCTCCCTGTCGGAGTGATCAGTCTAGGAGTTTCTGATCACTCTGCCTCTGCGTGGTGTTCGGCAACGGCGCTGCGCAGAGGCGCCACTTCGCTGACTTAAGCTATGAAAAAGCCGCCCAGGTCTTTACGCATCCTGAGAATAGGCACGATCGTCCCGTCTTCGCTCGGCGTCGACAAATCCTCAATCAGCTCGTATCCGCACGCCTCATAAAGAGGACGTCCGGGTGCCGTCGATCCCAGCTCCATGACCTTGAACCCTTCGGCCCGGGCCGCATCCTCACCTGATCTCAGGAGAAAACGACCAATTCCGCGACGGGTAAAATCCGGGTGCGTGTACATGGCTCTGATCTTCGCGGGTTCGGTGTCCGGATCAGCGAGACTGTCATCGCGCCCTGTCGTGTGGTTGCCGCCAAACAGTGTGCGTCGCCTTGACCAACCACCACACGCAGCGAGGACCTTATCCACATAGACCAGAAAATAGGTTCCATCCTCAATCAGTTGCGTATCGACGCCCATGGTTTCGCTTGATCGCGCGACTTGCTTCTCATCCAGGAATTTCGGCAACAGGTCCCGCATCGACGCGGCCATCAAAGCTTCGATGGCCGGCACATCGTCTAGCGTGGCGATTTTGAGGACCCGTTGGGATTCAGTCATAATACGCGAACTCTAATCAAGCGCTGCATCGGTTCAATGCGCCTGATGTCGCAAAAGAAAAGGCCGCCCGATATTGGACGGCCTGATCGAGATAGATGCCGCAACATTTGATGTTGCCGCGCCTAAATTGCCCTTAGAACGTAAAACGGGCTTTCAGATAGTAAGACCCGCCATTGAAGCCGCTTGGCGAAGACTCTGGATAGAGTTGCCCAAGTGACGCAGCGTTCGGATTCTCGTCCGGGTAGTTGTCGAAGATATTGTTCGCACCGATGATCAGCTCGATCTGATCATTCAGGTAATAAGCGAACTCCGCATCGACATTTATCTCAGCATCCTGGGTGCCGGTACCATTGCCGGTATCTTCCCACTCACCGAAATAGTTGGCACGGGCCAGGAGACGCCAATTGTCCTGCTCATGCGTCACTGTGAACGCCCCTTTCAGCTCAGGCAGCAACTCCTCGAGCGATGAGACGCGTCCAGCACTGATCGGATTGATTGAGCCAGCATCATCGACAGTCGTATCAATATAGGCGAACGAAATCGACGCGTTCGTGTCGCCCCGTTCTGTGATGTCCAGCGGGATCGTACCGACAACTTCAACGCCCTCAGTCGTGGTGTCGAAGCTATTGGTGAAGTAGCGGAACTGCGTCAGATCCTCAAAGCCGACAAAATCGCTTCGATTGATGACGCTGGCATTGCCCAACTGGGTCAGACCATCACTTACGCTCGCGAACGGTCCAAGCCCATTCTGGTTGCCGACAAAGTCCAGCGCCGCCAGGAAGTCGACATTGGCTGACAACGCGATGCGGTCATCCACATCAATGTTGAAATAGTCGACTGTCCAGGTGGTCGGACCAACGTCGAACGCCGTACCGATTGTGAAGTTCTGGGCTGTTTCCGTGCCAAGCGCAGGACGTCCACCATCGCGGGATTCGATGAAGTCCGCAGCCAGCTGACCTGCGGCTGACGACAATGGCAGCGTACCCTGATCAATCAGAACCCCGCCGACATTTTGTGTCGTCACGTTGGTTACATTGGCTTGGCCAGCCGTTGGAGCGTGGAACCCGGAAGACACGGTGCCGCGCAGACGGAAATTGTCCGTCACACGATACAGCGCACCGAACTTGTAGTCGGTCGTGTTTCCGAACGCATCATAATCTTCAAAGCGCAAAGCACCCTGAAGCGTCAGTGCATCAGTAACATCAGCCTCGAGATCGACATAGAATGCGTAGCTGGATTGGGTGCTCGTGCTCGACGCCGTAAAGCCACCAAATCCGTTTGAGCTCGACGAGAAGCCTTGATCGGCAAGAGGTCCGAGCGCGAATGACGCTGGATCGCCAGCGGTAATTTCGAACTCTTCTTCGCGATACTGCGTTCCGAATGCAACATTCAGGTCCGAAGCAAATCCGGACACGGGCAATGCGTAGCTGAAGTCTGCGTCGAAAATCGTTTCGGTCTGCTTATAGGCACCCGGTGTAAAGTCACGCGGCGTATTCGGCCCAGCGATGCGTTGATCGTATTGCGAATGAAGAACTCCGTATCACTCGCCCCATGCACGACGCTGAAATCATAATTCAGACCGCTGCCAAGATCGAAGACACCCCGGACACCACCCGCGATCGACCAATCAGTATTGTCGCCGCCAAAGCGCGGCACGAAACCGCTTGGAATGGTCTCTACGAACGAGAAACAATTCGCGTCACCGGTGACCTGAGCAAGAATCGTCGGATCGGCAAGTGAGTTGTCGAAGTTTTGTAGCGGGATACCGGCAGGACAACTGCCCCCCGCTGCAAGACCATCCAGATCACCGACGAGGATTGATCCAGCGCCGCCTGCTGCAACAATACGTGCGCGGTAGTCTGCGGTGGATTCATTGTCACCTTGTTCAAATGCCTGCCCCGTTGCGGGGTCTGGCAGGAACGCACCTGTCAGAGCGTCCACAATCGGACCACGGTAGACCCCACCACGATTGGTCGGGTTCCGGTAGAAGAATCCGCCCTCTGCGGTGCGTTGAGCATAATTACCAAATGCATACAGCTCGGTGTTCTCACCAATATCCAGTCCGGAATTGAAGAACAGTTTGTAATTATCCTTCACATCTGGTTGCCCCCAATATTGCGGCACCTGATCGGTGTACGAGTTGATGGTCTGAAAGTCCGCAACCGCCGTATTCCCGGCTGCGATCAGAGCTTCAACATCACCACGTACGATGGACCGGACGGTGCCGTCTGTGTCGGACACTTCGCCGGTCAGGTTGAGGAATCCATTCTCACCGAGCGGCAGGCCGATATTGCCGGCAATGCGATAATTGTCGCCATCACCCTCATAGGTCGAGCCGTAGACAGCCTCGACCGTGCCACCGCTCGAGTCTTCTCGCAGCTGGAAGTTGATCACGCCTGCAATCGCATCGGAACCATATTGCGAAGAGGCACCATCGCGCAGGATCTCAACCCTGCTGAGCGCAAGAGAAGGGATAACGCTAACATCTGCGCCCTGAGCACCGTCAGCGATACCGCCACCAAGGAACGAGATGACCGAACCACGATGACGACGCTTCCCGTTAAGCAGAACCAGCGTGTTGTCAGGCGAAAGGCCGCGAACATTGGCAGGACGAATGATCGTCGCCGCGTCTGAGATAGGCTGCGTGTTTACATTGTAGGACGGGACGGCCGTTCTCAGGATCTCGGTAACATCATTGGTCCCCTGATTGACGAATTCTTCGCCAGAAAACACATCTACCGGCGCCGGCGTATCCAACGCGGACCGGGACGGCACGCGTGAACCGATCGAAATGACTTTTTGTAGCTCGAGATCCTCGTCGCTCGCTGTTTCATCGCCCGCTGTCTCGTCGCTCTGCGCCACCGCAATTGGCGCGAGGGCCAGGAGCGAGGCACTGAGCGCCGCACTCGCAAATAGCCGGCTTCGAATTCTTGACTTCCGCATTGTGTTTCCTTCCTTTTTATCGTTATCGGACACGCCAGCTCGTGTTTCTTTATTTTGTCACTGGGCGTCGCCGATCAGAATTTGTGCGCGGCTGAATGGAGTCAATCGATCGGCGATCTTTTAGCGAAACAAACGGCCAACATTCGCTGCTATCATTATCCGGTCGTTGCAAAAATAATACACAACAGACAAGCAATTACAGGCATTTGCACGAAACAAAATCACGCAACTCGAAACTCCTTTGCACGAGTTCATCGAATTCGCTCCCATCCCCGGTTGAATATTCCACTGAACGCTCAGGAAACAAAAAAAGCCGCCCCAGGTGGAGCGGCTTTTCCAGTGGTTTCAGGGACTTGGCCTTAAGCCGGTCTGACTTTCAGGATGTTGCCTTCTGTCGCCTCAACGATCACGGCCGCGCCGGACGCCAGATTGGCGCCATCAATACTTTGCGCCGACCAGACTGTATCGCCGAGTTTGACCCGTCCGATCCCGCCGGTGAAATCGTCGGAGACGACGGCGCGCTGGCCCAAGGTCCCGGCCATGCGCTTGTTGAGCGTCGGGTGCTCTTCGACATTTTCGCGCATCCGGCGGAACAAGGTCCGGCCCATGATGAACAAGGCGGTCGAGGCGATGGCGAAGAAGACCAGCTGGCCCTGCCATCCGGCAATCCCGTCTGGCGCAATCGCTGTATAGGCGGAGGTGAGGCCGGCGGCGATCGAGACCCAGAGCAGGTCGAACGTGCCGAGCATCATCTCCAGCGAGAGGAGCACGAGCCCGACAGCCAGCCAATGCCAGGCTGTCGGTGGCCACAAAGTGAGGTCTAGTCCTTCCATGGCGATACCCTAGTCTCTGTTCCCGGCTGGGGGAACCGCGGTGCGTCCACGCCCGCTGGCATCCTTGGCGGCATCGGTGAGGCCGCGAATACCCTCAATCGTCCCGATGATCGAGCTGAACTCGGCCGGGATGATGACGGTCTTGTTGCCGCCCGCAGAGGCGAGCTTTTCAAACGCCGTGACATATTGCTGGCCGAGGAAGTAGTTGATCGCGTTGACGTCACCCTTGGCAATCGCTTCGGAGACGAAAGCCGTGGCTTTGGCTTCTGCTTCACCTTCACGCTCGCGCGCTTCGGCGTCCCGGAAGGCGGCTTCGCGCCGGCCTTCAGCTTCGAGGATTTGCGACTGTTTCAGGCCTTCGGCTTTCAGAATGGCCGACTGCTTGTCCCCTTCCGCGGTCAGAATTTCCGCCCGCTTGAGACGTTCCGCCTTCATCTGGCGCGCCATGGCTTCGGTAATGTCAGCTGGCGGCGACAGGTCGGCAATCTCGATCCGGGTGACTTTCACGCCCCACGGATTGGTGGCCGCGTCGACCACGGACAGGAGCCGCGCATTGATATCGTCACGATTGGACAGGACCTCATCAAGGTCCATCGACCCGACCACGGTCCGGATATTGGTCAAGGACAGGTTGGTGATGGCGTTTTCGAGATTGTTCACCTCATACGCCGCCGATACCGGGTCAACGACCTGGATAAACACGACCGCATCACAGGAGACCTGGGCGTTGTCGCGGGTAATCACTTCCTGCGTCGGGATGTCGAGCACGGTCTCCATCATGTTCATCTTGCGCCCAATGCGCTGATAAAATGGCACGATCCATTCCATACCGGGGCCAAGTGTTCGAGTATATCGCCCAAAGGATTCAACTGTGTAGTTGTATCCTTGAGGCACGATTTTGATTGCCGAAAACAGCAATATGACGGCAGCGGCCGCCGCAATAATCGCGGTAAAAGCTACGGGTTCCATTTGTGGTCCTCCCTGATCTGAACCTCCATTCACATGGGAAGGAATTTGCTGTTATTCAATAAGGATTCATCGAAAAACGGCGCATTTCCCATGGAAACACGCCGTTTTCCCTCGATTCCGTTACGAAAGTCTGAGGGACTGTTTTAGTTTGAGACAGGTCTCAAATGTATATTAGAGCTGCCCCAGCAAATAATCCGCGCTCGAGACTTCGAAACCGCCGCCCTGCTCGACGTTCAGTTCTTTGACCGTGCCGTCCTGGACCAGCATGGAGTAACGCTGCGAGCGCTGGCCCATGCCGAAGCCGCTGCCATCCATTTCCAGGCCGATCGCCGCCGCGAAGGCGCCATTGCCGTCGGCCAGCATGCGAACCTTGCCATCAACGCCATTATCCGCGCCCCAGGCGCCCATGACGAAAACATCATTCACGGAAGTACAGACAATCTCGTCAATGCCCTTGGCGGCGAGGTCGCCCTGACGCTCAACGAAGCCTGGCAGGTGTTTGGCAGAACAGGTTGGCGTGTACGCACCCGGCACAGCAAACAGGGCAATCGTCTTGCCGGCAAACACGTCGCTGGTGCTGCGTGGTTCCGGCCCATTTGCGGTCATTTCCATGAAGGTCGCTTCCGGCAATTTATCGCCAACAGAAATGCTCATTGATAACTCTCCTCTGTATCTCAGCCATACATAGGCCCCTTCTAAAACCTCGCAATGACAAATGCTTGCCAAAATTACCCCGTCAGCTAGCGTCTCACTGAGTGAAGGAGAGTGGCGTGCAGGATCTGACCGGAAAATTGCTGGTGGCGATGCCAGGCATTGGAGACCCCAGATTTGCCCGTTCCGTGATCCTGATTTGCGCCCATAGCGATGATTATACGATGGGTCTGGTGCTGAATAAGCCGATTGATGATCTGACTTTGCCGGAGCTCCTGACGCAGCTCGAGATCGAACAGGATATCCAGGTCCCCGACACTTATGTCCTGAATGGCGGCCCGGTCGGCACGGATCGCGGATTTGTCGTCCACACCAATGATTATTACAGCGACAATGCCACCGTCGAAGTGGCCAGCGACTATTCGATGACAGCCACACGCGACGTGCTGCGGGCACTTGCCTCAGAGGGCGCGCCGAAAAATGCCGCGATGACGCTGGGCTATGCCGGCTGGGGACCTGGCCAGCTGGAGAATGAACTGAGCGAACATGCCTGGCTGATCGCCGATCCGCATCCCGACATCATTTTCGGGGACGCCCACTCAAAAAAGTGGGAACTGACCCTCGGCATGCTGGGGATTGATCCAGCTCACCTGCACCAGACCGGCGGTAACGCTTGAGTGAATAAAAGACGATTGGGTTTGCCGAGCCGCGCCCAATTGCTACATCTTGTTTATGATCCGCGCCGCGCTGCTTCTGTTTCTGGTTGCAAGTCTTCTGGTTCGTCCGGCCAATGCAGAGCCGCGACCAATGTCGCCAGTCGACATGATCGAGATGCCGCGCCTGTCGAATGGTACACTGTCTCCGGACGGGCGCTATTTTGCTTATTTGCGCTCGGAGACGGACTGGACCGAGAACCGGATCATCCATCGTTTGAAACTCATCGACCAGACCACCGGCGCCCCGTTCGAGACCATGATTGTGCCGGCGGTCGGCGAGTCGCACAGCCGCGTCTGGTGGAAGCCGGACAGCACTGGGTTCATTTTCCTCAAGAAAGCGGAAGAACAAGACGCAGACCGCGATCATCAACAGGCTTTCTTCTATCACCTGGACCAGCAAACGACGACGCAGCTCACCGCGCATGGCGAAGCGGTGCTCGACATTCACTGGTCACCTGACGGCGCTGGTTTCTATTTCGTCGCGGCCCAGCAGCAGCCCGGGAGCAGCCGGCGCTTGCTCAAGGCAGGCTGGTTGATCCCGCCCTTTGAGTCGAATGCCAATCGCGACATCTGGTATTTCGATCTGGACACGCAGTCGGCCCGGTCGGTCGTGTCCGGCGACTTTTCTATCCGCCAAGTGTCTGTCTCACGCGATGGCGGCACGCTCACTTACTCCCGCGTGCCCGATCATCGCTTTGATTCCGCCTATCGCGGCGAAGTCTTTGTCTGGCATCGCGACACGGACGATTCCGTGCGCTGGACCGGCAATATTCATGGCGAGGCGATGCCGCAACTGTCCCCGGATGGGTCGTCACTGGCTTATATCGCCACCGTGAATGAAGAGAGCGCGCCGTTTTACGAACCGAAAGTCTTCATCAAAACCGTGGCGCAAACGCCGCAGCGCCTATTGTCGCGAGAGCCGATGGAGGCGCTGAGCTTTGCCTGGGACCCATCTGGCGAAGGCCTGTTCATTCTCGGCAATACCGGGCTGCGGGCCAATCTCTATCATTATGATCTGGCCTCCGAAGAGTTGCGCCAGATTACGCGCGGTGACCAGAACGTCACCAACTGGACCTATGACAGCCAAACCGACACTCATATTGCGCGCATCGAAACAGCGCAGAATCCGGGCGAGTTTCAGATCATGCGCGATCAGAACACCGGGTTCGAACCGATCACCTCGGAATATGCCGACTGGCCAGAGCGGTTCTTGATGCCGCGGCAGGAACGGGTCAGCTGGCGCGCCCGCTGGGGCGCACGAATCGAGGGTTTGCTCGTTTATCCCGTCGGCTATCAGCCGGGCCAGCGCTATCCACTCGTCACCATCACCCATGGCGGGCCGCAAACCTCGTCGCGCTTCGGGACCTGGTTTGCGTCGAGCTATGTGCCAGTCCTGGCCGGGCAAGGCTATATGGTGCTGTTGCCCAATCATCGCGGCGGCACCGGCTATGGCGACCGGTTCATGCGCGACATGGCCGGACGATATTTCCGTAATGCCCATCATGATGTCATGGCCGGGATCGACGCCATGATCGACCGTGGCCTGGCCGACCCGGATCGTCTGATCAAGATGGGCTGGAGCGCTGGCGGCCATATGGTCAACAAGCTGATCACCCACACGGACCGGTTCAAGGTGGCCTCGTCAGGCGCCGGAGCGTCCGACTGGCTGTCCATGCATGGCGAGAGCGATTCCCGCTTCGCGCGGCAGTTCATCTTTGGCGGCACCCCATTTGAGCGCGACGCGCCGCGCAGTCAGTACACACAGGATTCGCCACTTCGAAACGTCTCGCGCGTGACCACGCCGACGCTGTTCTTTGTCGGCGAGAATGACACCAGGGTGCCGCCGACACAATCGATCCTGATGTATCGCGGTGTCCGCGCCACCGGCACCCCAACAGTTCTCTATCAAGCCGAGGACGAGCCGCATAATTTCCGAAAACCGGCGAACCAGCTGTTCAAGATCAATACCGAGCTGGACTGGTATGCGGGGTTCGCCCTGGGCGAACCGTATGAACCCGACCTGCCGGGGGCGGCATATCAGAACTCGCCAGCAAACGTCGACCTGACGCAAGCTGGCGCAGACGCGGTCGAAGCCCCCTCACCTTAGCGGCTCTTCCCTGATATCGTAGGCAAAGAAAGGATCCTGGCGCGAGCGAATGATGCTCGGCGCCACCTTGCCCGCGAGCCACATCGGACCATAGGTCAGCGCCCGGCTGAGCGGGGTCGGACGGTGAAACAGCCTGGCATTTCCGCGCGAGGCGCGTTGAACCTGCGCCGTTCGCGGCAGCCTGGTTTCGAAATAAGTGGTCAGCGCTGCATCGAGATCATTCGGTGTCTCGGAGCACAGCTTGGCCAGCAAATAGGCATCCTCGATCGCCATCACAGCGCCCTGGGCCTGGAAGGGCAGCGTCGGGTGGCAGGAATCGCCGAGCAAGGCGACGCGGCCATCGACCCATTGCGACAAGGGTGCACGATCAAACAGCGCCCACCGGAAATGCACATCCGCCTGTTCGATCAGATTGGTGACAATTGGATGCCAGCCCTTGAAGGCGGCAAGGACTTCGTCACGGGTCGCTTCTTCGGTCCAGGATTCCGACGTCCATTCTTCACGTTCGATGATGCCGACAAAATTGGCCAGCGTCCCGCCGCGCAGGCGATAGGTCACGGCATGGCGATGCGCACCGACCCAGACACAGGCGGTGGGCGGCGGCGCGAGATCGCCAAGCTGCGCCATCGGAACCACGGCCCTCCAGGCGATATTGCCGGTAAAGTCAGGATGCTCAGCGCCCAGCATCTGGGTGCGAATGACAGAGTGAATGCCATCGGCGCCAACCACAAGATCGCCTTCAACCGTATCGCCAGAGTCCAGCAATACCCGCGCTTTCTCGGGCGTCTGGGTATAGGCCACGCATTCTGCGTCGAGGCGAACAGCATTTGGTTGACGCTTCAGCAGCAGGCGTCGCAGCGTGTCGACAAGGTCAGCGCGGTGCAGGTGCAGATAAGGCGCGCCCCAACGCTCCACGACGGCTTTCTGCGCTTCAATTTCAAAGATCTGCCGCCCCGAGCGGCCAAACCGCATTTCCAGCGCCCGCGGAACGAAGGCGTTTTCGGCAATTGCCTCTTCCAGCCCCATGGCACGAAACACTTTCATGCCGTTCGGGGTAATCTGGATACCAGCGCCAATCTCGCCGAGTTCCTGCGACCGCTCCAGCACCTCCACCCGCCAGCCGAAATGATGGAAGGTGAGCGCAGCCGTGAGCCCGCCAATCCCTCCGCCAACAATTACAGCCTTCGGCATGGTCGCTTCGATCTCCGTGATTTTGGGCGCAATGAGAGCACCTTACCGCACCTGTCGGAATAAGGAATATCCGCATTAACTATAGTAATTTGTTGCAAATTCGAAATAAATTGCCAGACTAGCATTAACAAAAGCCAGAACGGCTTGTTTGGAGCTAGAAAACTCATGCAACGGACCCAAGTTTCCGGCCTGCGATTGCTTGCCCTGATTGGTGCTGCCGGCCTTCTCTCTGCCCCTGCTCTTGCCCGCGATGTGACCGTCTATGGCGGCGGTAAATCCCGTGTGGTCGAAACCGGCACGGACCGCCCGGTGAAAGTGATTGCCTGGGGCGAAAATCGACAGACCGCCTATCAGAAACGGGTTGAGCGGTTCGCGCTCGAGCGCAAGGTCCAGAAAATCATCGACACCCGCGACACAGACGACGATATCGCCCTGTCCGACGCGATGATGCGGATCATTGTCCGGGGCAACAAGAATGCGCGCGGACGATACAGCAAATATTATCCCTATCATTACCGCTCGGCCGGCTTTTACGAGCAATTGCAACGCGCCATGCGCGAGCAGCAGGCCGGCGTGCGCGTCTACCGCCAGAGCGTGCTCGATGATGTCTCCAGCGAGGACCTGCAAAGGGTCGCCGAGGCGCTTAACGACATGAACTAAGCTAACGCCCCTGGGGCTATCGGGGGGTTAAAAGAAAGCGCGCCGATCTTCTGACCGGCGCGCTTTTTTTGTTAGGCTTGGTTCGGGCTGCTTATTCAGCCGCGACGAACTGGTTCATCGTGTTGTGTGCGCCGCCCGCTTTCAGGGCGCGGTCGCCAGCAACCATTTCCTTGAAAGTGTCGCCAAGGTCGGAGCCCACTTCGTGCTGGTGCTTCACAGCCGAGACGCCGCGGCGAATTTCTTCGCGTTGAACATTCTTCACATAAGCCAGCATCTTCTCTTCGCCGAAGTATCCGTTGGACAGTTCGTCCATGCCTTTGGCCGTGAGGTGGAAGGTCGGCAGCGTGATCAGGTTGTGGAACACACCGGCGCGGGCCGAGATATCGGTCTGGAAGCTTTGCAGACGCGCATCGGCTTCGATGCCGAGCTCCGTCTCGTCCAGCTTGGCAGACATCAGGGCAACATCGGCCGGATAATCATCCTCGGCAATCTTGCCTTCGGCGATCCACTGCTCGCGGACCTGTTTGCGCAGGTTCAGCGTCCAGTTGAAGCTTGGGCTGTTATTGTAAGCGAGCTTCGCGTTCGGAACGACTTCGCGGACCGCGTTCACCATGGAGGCGATATCGTCCACGTTCGGTGTGGCCGTTTCGATCCAGAGCAGGTCGGCGCCGCCTTCGGTCAGCGAGCTGATGCAATCTTCGATCACGCGCTCACGGCCCGTATTCTCCTGGAACTTGTAGAGACCGTTCGGCATCCGCACCGGACGCACGACTTTGCCATCACGCATCAGGGCAACTTCGCCATCCTTCAGCGGGTTGGCATCGGTGACCTCTTCGGTTTCGATCCACTTGATATATTCGGCCGCAGAATCGCCTGGCTCGTTGGAAACCGGGATTTTCTGGGTCAGGCCAGCGCCGAGACTGTCGGTGCGGGCGACGATGACGCCTTCATCCACGCCAAGCTCTTCAAACGCCATACGGCAGGCGCGCAGCTTGGTGACGAAGTCTTCGCGCGGAACCGTCACTTTGCCGTCCTGGTGGCCACACTGTTTCGCGTCAGACACCTGGTTTTCGATCTGCAGGCAGCAAGCGCCGGCCAGGATCAGCTCTTTCGCGAGCAGGTAAGTCGCGTGCTCGTTGCCGAAGCCGGCATCAATGTCGGCAATGATCGGCACAACATGGCTCTCGAACGTGTCGATGCGGTAGATGATTTCATCGATCGCAGATTGGTCTGCGCCGGATTCGCGGGCCGCTTTCAGCTCCTGGAACAGGTCGTTGAGGGCAACTTCGTCGGCCTGGCGAAGAGAGATATAGATCTCCTTGATCAAGTCGGCGACGGCAGTCTTCTCATGCATGGACTGGTCTGGCAGGTGGCCAAAGCTGTTGCGCAGGCCAGCAACCATCCAACCGGAGAGATAGATGTAAGTGCCCTTGGCAGTGCCGCGCATGCGCTTCACAGCCTTGATTTTCTGTTGCGCGTGGAAGCCTGACCAGCACCCGAGAGACTGGGTAAATTTGGACGAGTCCTCGTCATAGGCCGCCATGTCCTCGCGCATCACGTCTGCCATGGCGCGGGCAATATCGAGATGGGTATTATAGGTGTTCTGGATTTTCAGCTGCACGACGTCTTCGACGGTCAGGCCCGCGCGGGTGCGGCCTTCCGGGTAGCGCTTCAGCGTGTCTTCCATAAGCTGTTTGTAGGTTGGACGTTGGGTCATTTTACTATCCTCGTCTGGAATTTCTGTTCGTTTCTGGGAATTAGTCGGCGCCGCGCAGGACGTCGTAGGCGGGTAAGGTTAGGAAGTCGGCGAGCGTGTCGCCAGTGGCGGTTGCCACGAACACTTCGGTGGCTTCAGGGTAGCGGCCATCGGCATAGGCATTGTCGCCCAGCGCCGACTTGATCTTGCCGAGCTCTTCATTGAGCAGGCGGTCAAACGCGGCCGCGGTGAAGGTCTCTGAGCCGCCGTCGGCGGTCTCGTACTCGGTGCCATGGGTCAGCCATTGCCACAGCTGGCTGCGGGAAATCTCGGCGGTCGCCGCGTCTTCCATCAGATTGTGGATCGGCACGGCGCCTTTGCCGCGCAGCCAGGCCGCTGTGTACTCGATGCCGACCGAAATATTGGTGCGGATACCGGCTTCAGTGACGGTGCCCGTATGCGGGGTCAGCAGTGAGGCCTCGGTAATATTCGGGAATTGACGCTGGCTCAGGACCTGGTTGGCCTTGGGCATTTCGGCGTCGAACACTTCCATCGCGACCGGGACCAGGTCCGGGTGGGCGACCCAGGTGCCGTCATGGCCCTGCTGGGCTTCGCGTTTCTTGTCGGCGCGGACCTTGTCGAAGGCCGCCGTGTTGGCCGCTTCATCGCCTTTGACCGGGATCTGGGCCGCCATGCCGCCCATGGCGTGGGCGCGGCGGCGGTGGCAGGTCTGGATCAGCTTCAGCGAATAGGCTTTCAGGAAGGCGCGATCCATCCCGACCTGGGCACGATCCGGCAGGACATAGTCCGGATGGTTGCGCAGGGTCTTGATATAGCTGAAAATATAATCCCAGCGGCCGCAATTGAGGCCGACAATGTGATTGCGCATCACGTACAGGATTTCATCCATCTGGAAGGCGGCTGGCAGCGTCTCGATCAGGACGGTCGCCTTGATCGTGCCGTTCGGAATACCGAGTGCGGCCTGGGCAAAGTTGAAAACATCATTCCAGAGGCGCGCCTCCTGATAATTCTCCATCTTGGGCAGGTAATAGAAGGGCCCGCGCTCATTCTCCATCAGCTTCTTGCCATTGTGGAAAATGTGCAGGCCGAAATCGAACAGGCTGGCCGAGATCGGATTGCCGTCAACGGTGACGTGCGCCTCTTCGAGGTGCCAGCCGCGTGGGCGGACAATCATCGTCGCGGTCTCTTCGTTCAGGCGATAGGACTTGCCGCGCGCCTCATCATCAAAGGCGAGGTCGCCATTGGCATAGTCAATCATATTGGCCTGGCCTTCGACCATATTGGCGAAAGTCGGAGACGAGGCGTCTTCGAAGTCGGCCATGAACATCTTGGCGCCGGAATTCAGCGCATTGATCATCATCTTGCGGTCGACCGGGCCGGTAATCTCGACGCGGCGATCCTGCAGGGCTTTCGGGACCGGGGCGACTTCCCAGACAGACTTGCGAATGTGTTCCGTTTCGAGCGGGAAGCCGGGCAGCTCGCCATCATCAAAACGCATCTGTGCCAATTTGCGATTCTCCAGCAGGATGCGGCGCTGGCCGCCAAATCGACGTTCGAGATCGGCGATGAACAGGAGTGCGCGATGCGTCAGAACACGCTCATACTGGGCTGGAACCTGGCCTACGACTTCCGCGGGCCGGCGGTGGCGAGGGGTTGGCTTGGCCGCTGAAACAGCATCTTGAATTAGCGTCGCATTCATCGCGATCTCCCGAGTTTTGTAATGTTACAGCTCTATTTACAAAACCCGTGCCACGTCCACCCCAACCCCATATCTATTGGGTTTCATTGTTTGTTATGTAAATTCGCGTATGTAATGTTTGTAAATGTTGTTATAGGTAACGGCGATGAAGAAGAAGCTCATTATCGGCCCGCGCATCAAGCGATTGCGGACCCAGCTCGGCCTCACCCAGGCTGAGTTTGCGCGCCGGCTCGATGTCTCGGCGACCTATGTCAATCTGATGGAAAGCAACCAGCGCCCGGTCAGCGCGGCGGTCCTGCTCAAGCTCGCCGAAGAGTTCGATATCAATGTCGCCGAGCTGGCGCAGGACATGGATGCCGGTCTCGTCAATGAGCTGGTCAGCGCCCTGCGCGACCCGGTCTTCGGTGATGTCAGCGCCGCCAAGAACGAACTGGAAGACCTGGTCGGCGCGAGCCCGGAGACGGTGAAGGCTTTCCTCCGCCTGCATGAGCGTTATCGCGAGCTGGCGCTCAGCACCTATTCCGATGCCAACCCGCTGGCCGATCGCGAGAAAGTGGAATTGCTGGAAGAGTCCGCCCGCCCAGTCGAAACGGTGCGGCAGTTCCTGCATGAGCGGAACAATTATTTTCCCGAACTGGATGAGACCGCGAGCGACTTCTATGCAAAGCTGACCGGGACCGGAAAAGCCATCGAAGTCGCCATTCAGGAACGCCTCGAACAGGTCCACAAACTGAAGGTGCGCGTGTTGCCAAGTTCGGCCATGCCATCCTCGTTCCGCTATTTCGACCGGCACCGGGCCGGCATCGACATTTCCGAATTGCTGCACCCGACCGGGCGGCAGTTCCAACTCGCGTTCCAGCTCGTCTTCATCGAATATCGCGAGCTGATCGATGGCATTGTCGCGGCCTCCGACATCAAGGATGAAAGCGCGATTGGCCTGGCGCGCGTCTCACTCGCCAACTATTTCGCGGCGGCCTTGCTGATGCCTTATGACAAGTTCCTGAAGGCCTGCGAGAATACGCGCTATGATGTCGACCTGCTCAGCCATCGCTTCGGCACCAGTTTCGAGCAGACCGCCCATCGCCTGACGACGCTGCAAAAGCCGGACGCCAAGGGCATCCCCTTCTTCTTCCTGCGCATCGATGCGGCAGGCAATGTCTCGAAACGCTTCAGTGCGGGTCGCTTCCACTTCTCCAAGTTTGGCGGCGCCTGTCCACGCTGGAACATTCACCGCACCTTCGAGCAGCCAGGCGAGACGCTGACCCAGCTCGTACAGATGCCGGACGAGACGACATATGTCTCCATCTCCAAGGCCATCACACGGTCACGCGGGCATCATGGCCGGCCACCGGCGCGCGTCGCCATCGGGCTCGGCTGCGACAAGGCCTATGCCGACAATCTGGTCTATTTCGAACGGTCCAATCTCGGCTCTGAGGCGCCGACACCGATTGGTGTGAACTGCTATCTCTGCGATCGGCAGAATTGCGCCTCGAGGGCGCATGCACCGCTCAATCGCAAACTCAAGTTTGACGCCCATGCGCGTGGCATCTCGCTGTTCGAGTTCGAACCGGTGCGGCCGAAATAGAGCCTAGCCCCCGGAGATGAATTCGAGCTCCCAGGAGAATTGATACGTCCCCGGTCCAACGCGATATTGTGGCAGCGCGTCCGGCCCGCACGCCGCTGTGCCCAGGCCACGCATGGCCGCGTCCACATGCACCTCAATCGAGTCACCCGCTCGCAACTGTGCCAGCGTCTCGGCTTCGTTGAGGTCGTCTGTATGATGCATTCGGGCGGTGAAGCTGAGCGGCTTGGGCAAGGTGATCCGAATACCTGAGCCATCAGCTTTGAGCAGCTGGAACCAGCGGGTCTCTTCATGCGCGCCATATTCCTGGGGTCGCACATAAGGATGGTATTGATCGGCGACGCTCGAGCGCCAGAGCCCGACCGTCTGGGCGCTTTTTCTGTCCGGATAGGATTCATCCGGCCCAAGCCCGAACCAGGCCAATTGATCATGGTCCGGCGCGACCAGGAATCGCAGACCAACCCGCGCCACATCCCGCCATGCATCCGGGACCACCAGCGCCTCGTCGAAGCGTATCCTGCCGTCCGGAAAACTGACCAGAGATGTATGGGTCAGCGCGTCATCACCCGCGCCCCGCCAGGTCCGAGTGAAGCATTTCACCCGGCCAAGGTCAGTCTTGTGCGTGGATGCGTCCAGTGGGCCAGGCGTCAAGTCATTGAGGCCGTAGCCGACCCACTCGGCCGTGTGGTTCTGGAACAAGGGCCGCGCGCCAGGCTTGCCGCCATCATTGTCCGTTGGCGGCCGCCACAGCGTTGGCATTAGCGGTGACAGGACGACCTTGTCGGCGTAGGCAAGAATGCCTTCGATCTCGCCACCGTCGCCGAATTCCAGGACGAGCGGCCCATGTTGTAGCGACTGGGCGTCATGCGTCTGCTGCTCCGCACCCGCGAGGTCCAGACCGGCCTGGTCTTCAACGTCGGGCGCCGCCAGGCACACCTGGTCCCAGGCCACGACATGTCCTTCAGGCGCCCAGCTCGTCGCATCAATGGTCCGCCATTCGAGCGTCAGATGCCACTCGGCATCCTTCGCCGGCGCGGCGGTGTAGGGAATGTCGAACGCTTCTGCATCACCGGCCGCGATTTTCGGCGACAGTGTCCCCTCTTCCACCCGCACACCATCTCGCGTCAGCTGCCAGTGCAGGGTCACATCACTCGAATCCGCGAAGACCCGCCGGTTGCGCAGGCGCATCTTGTGACCGGTCACAGCTTCAAGCACGAATGGCCGCGCCGCCCACATATATTCGCGCAGCGCCGGGTGCGGCACACCATCGGGGCCGACCAGGCCGTTTATGTTGAAATTCGCATCATTCGGCGTGTCGCCATAATGCCCGCCATAGGCCCAGTAGAAGCGTCCCTTCTCGTCCGCCTCAGCCAGGCCCTGATCGCGCCAGTCCCAGACAAAGCCCCCGGCCAGAGCCGGCTCGCTGAAAAAGGCGTCAACATAATCGGTGAGCGACCCGTTCGAATTGCCCATCGCATGCGAATATTCGCACAGCAGTAACGGGCGATCATCCTGCTTCGTCTGCTCCGCCCAGCGCGCCCAGTCGACTATGTGATCGATCGGCGGATACATCGGACAGACGACGTCCGTTGCAACAAGCTCCTGCGCGGATGGCGCTTGCTGTGTGCTCTCTGGGGACCTTCCGAAGGGGAAACTCAGCCGCAGTGAGACTGCGCCCTCATAATGCACGAAGCGGCCAGGATCGAGATGGCGTGCCGCTGCCGCAGCCGCATCGTGTGCCGGTCCGTGCCCGGCTTCATTGCCCAGCGACCAACCGATGATGCACGGGTGATTGCGATCGCGGGCGATCATTCGCACGGTGCGATCCACGATCGCCGCCTGGTATCCTGGATGATTGGCGACCTCGGTCCAGCGCGCATGGCATTCGACATTGGCTTCATCGATGACATAGACTCCAAGCTCATCGGCGAGGTCGAGCAGGACCGGATCATTCGGATAATGCGCGGTGCGGACGGCATTGATATTGTGCCGCTTCATGGTGATCAGTTCAGCGCGAATATCATCCACGCTGCACGTCTTGCCATTTTCCGGATGGTGGTCATGGCGATTGACGCCAATCAGGACGATCGGCTCCCCATTCACACGCAGGCGACGGTTTGACACTTCCACGCGCGTAAAGCCGATGAAGGTCTCATGGACTTCCCGGGTCGCCCCGTCGGGATCGAGCAGCTCTGTCACAAGGCGATAGCGCGTGGGGCGCTCAGCCGACCAGGCCGCAGCCTCCGCAATCTCGATCGAAAGCTGCGCCGCATAGGATTTGAACGCATAGGATTGCGCCCATTGCGCGCCGGTCGACTGGCTGGTGTCGAATTGTTCGACCGGGACCGCCGCAGTTTCTGCGCAGATTTCGCCGGCCGGATCGCGTAGGGTCGCGCGGGCGCGGCAGCCAAATGAAGGCCCAGCCACTTCGACGCGGACATTGGCCGTGCCGGTTCGCGTTTGTGGGTCGAAATCAGTATCGACAATCATGTCCTGGACATGCGTCACAGCACGCGACTCCAGGAACACAGACCGGTGGAGGCCACCATGGTTCCAGTGATCCTGATCCTCGATCCAGGTCGCATCGCACCAGCGCACCACCATCAGCGCGAGCTGGTTCGGTCCGGACTGCAACGCTGGCGTAAGATCAAACTCGCTCGGCAGCCGCGAATCCTTGCCCATGCCAATGAACTGGCCATTGCACCAGACCATGACCATACTCTCAAAGCCGCCAATGTGCAGGATCGTGGAGCGCCCTTGCCAGTCGTCCGGCAGTTCGAAGTCGCGGCGATAGAGACCGGTCGGATTGTCCTCCGGCACATCCGGCGGGCGCGGGCAATCAAAGGGCATCTGCCAATTCGCATAATGCGGCAGGTCGCCCGTATTCTGCCGGGTCCATACGCCCGGCACGTGAATATCGCGCCAGGCAGCATCATCACTGCCGGCGGTTTGCCACCCGTTCGGCACCCGCTCCGGTCCCGGTGCGAGCTGAAACGCCCATCGTCCATCCATAGACAGCCGCCAGGGCGATGTCCCCGTCTGCATTGCGGCGGCGTCCGGAAACGCCATCAGATTGGCGCGCGCTGGCAGCCGTCCGAGCGCCAGCAACGTGGGGTCTAGCAAGTGAGACAATGGAAGCGGCAAATCAGGTCACCCGATACTCAGCAGCGCCCATCGCTGTTGATTGCATGAGTCTGGTTCCCCAAAACCGATACGATATCAATGCTTTTTTAGACGCGGCCTACCGGCGGCTTGCGTGTTCGGATAGTTTCAGATCGACGAGGGCATCGTCCTGCAGAATCCGCAGCACGTCCTCGGGCGAGGCATATGCGCAGAAAATATCGCCGTTCGAGACGCGATGCAGAGGCAGGTCGAGCCGCAGCGCCTCGTTCGCCATTTCGTCCCGCCAATGCTCCGTCGTTTCAGACCCGATCAGGATGGCGGCGTTCACGCCCTGAAAATATCCGTCTTTCAACAGGGGATCCTCGGTCAGGCACATGATGGCATCATAGTAGAGCATAGCCGCGTTATTCTCGAGGGCGAGCAGGCCAGCCTGCTCATAGTCGCGCATGTGCGCATCGACATAGGCCATATCACCAGGGCTTTTTCGCAGGATAGACCGGTACCAGGCGATCGGGTCATTCTTGATCAGCAGCTTCATGCCCGCATCGGCGACATGCAGTCCGCTTTTTGAGGAGATCAGCTGTTTCAGCATCTCGCGAAACCAGGCCGGCTGAAAGACCTGCATGACGTCCTGATTGAAAATCGGATTGACGAACAGAACCCGGTCCAGTTCGGGCAGCATGTGGATCAGGCGATAACAGATCGGGTTAGAACTGCCGACCGGCATCAATATGATGTTCTTCAGTTGCAGCTTGTCGGCAAGTGCCCGCAACAGGGAGGCCTCGGCAATGGCCGCCGCCCCGGATGTCACGGGACCTTTGGCCATCATCACAACAGGCATTGGCGAGCTGTCGCCATAGCCCGGGCGTCGCACGAACACGGTTTGCAGGCCAGCTTCCCACATCAGCTGGCAGAATGCTTTTGAGGGCGGCATCGCAAATTCAATTGAATGGAAGATCAGGAGCGGCTGTTTCTGTCCGATCTCTCCACCATAGATCATCACGTCGAACGCGAAGGCGTGCTCGCCAACCTTGATCGTCTGAAAAGACCGTTCGCTCATTTGCTGATCGTATCGTCGGCTGTTTGCACAACCGGCGCGTTCCCCTTCCCATGCAGATCCCAAGCCGGACCCCTGCTATTTGCACCAAGCAAGGTTTTCGCCCGCGTTTCAAATAACGAGTTCGTGAGTGTATCCCGCTGACAATCGCATTCGCTCTGCGTATAGCGGCCGAGTTCTGCCCCGATGCCATCCCGATCAGTGGAAATCACGGCTGTAAAACAGCTTCTTGGCCTGCTCGCGCGGGTGGCGAATGCCGGCGGCGATGCGGGCGCGGTGGGCGTCCTGAAGTTCAGCCGTGATCGCATCGGTGACAGCGCGGCGCTTGCCCGCTTGCGGCCCGGTCCTGTGGTCCGGCATCGGCCGCTTGGCCTCATCGGCATTGTCGCGCGAGGGCTCGATCGTCTCGCCGGCAAACTCAGGATAGCCGAGGCCATCCAGCAAATGCGAATGGTCCGAGATATGGGTGGCGATGACATGGGTCACCGTCCCCTCGCGCTGCAACTTGCCTTTCACATGCAGGAGCCGCCCGGCCATCACCTCCTTGCGAAACTTCTCAAACGTCTTCGGCCAGACGACAATGTTCGACACGGCGGTATCATCCTCCAGGGTCACAAAGATCACGCCGCTGGCAGTTCCCGGACGCTGGCGGGTGATGACCAGGCCAGTGACAGAAAGCCAGGCGCCATCTGGTGTGGTGCGATGATGTTCGGCCGCAGAGAAATTCGGCAACCGGTCGCGCAACAGTCGGACCGGGTGATCGCGCAATGTCAGGCGGGTGGCGACATAATCCTCGAACACGCTTTCCTGCAGGCTGAGGCCAGGCAGCTGCGCCGGCACGTCCGGCAGGCCTTCCCCTTGCGCCTCGAACAAAGGCAGTGGCCGGTCACCGCCAAGGCCTTTCACCGCCCACAAGGCCGCGCGCCGCTCATGCTCATAGACCGCAAAGGCATCTGCTCCGGCGAGCTTTGTCAGCGCCCCGCGGCCAATCCCGGCGCGGCGCCAGATCGCCTCGATGCTGCCATAGCCGGCCCCGCGTGCGGCAGCGATCCAGTGTCCATCCTCTTCGGCAAAGCCCTTGATCTGGCGAAACCCCAGACGCACCGCCAGGCCGCCATTCGGCAAGGGTTCGAGCACATTGTCCCAGAAACTGTTCTCGGCGCAGACCGGCAGCACGACAACGCCATGCTGTCTGGCATCGCGGACAATCTGCGCCGGAGCGTAGAAGCCCATGGGCTGAGCATTCAGCAGGCCGCAGCAGAAAACCTCCGGGTGATGGCACTTGATCCAGGAGGAGGCATAGACCAGCAAGGCAAAACTCGCCGCATGGCTTTCCGGGAAGCCATAGCTTGAAAAGCCTTCCAGCTGTTTGAAACAGTTCTCGGCAAACTCCTTCTCATAGCCGCGCTCCAGGCAGCCAGCGAGGAAGCGCTCCTTGAAATCCTCGACCGCGCCCTGACGGCGAAAGCCATTCAAGGCCCGGCGCAAGGCATCAGCTTCGGTTGCTGAAAAGCCAGCCGCGACAATCGCAATCTGCATCGCCTGTTCCTGGAACAGCGGCACGCCATAAGTCCGCTCCAGAACCTCGCGCAGCTCTTCGGACGGATAGATGATCTCCTCCTCACCGCGGCGACGGCGCAGATAGGGATGCACCATATTGCCCTGGATCGGCCCGGGGCGGATGATCGCGACCTCGGCAATCAGGTCCTGATAGGTGCGCGGGCGCATGCGCGGCAGGAAGTTCATCTGTGCCCGCGACTCGACCTGGAAAACGCCGATCGTGTCGGCTTCGCACAGCATGTCATACACCGCCGGGTCTTCCTGCGGCAGCGTCGCCAGCGTGTAGTCCTCGCCCTTCCACATGCTGAGCAGGTCAAAGCATTTGCGAATGCAGGACAGCATGCCCAGCGCCAGGACATCGATCTTGAGCATGCCGAGCGCCTCGATATCGTCCTTGTCCCATTCCAGCACCGTGCGATCGGCCATGGCGGCATTCTCGATCGGGCACAGCTCATCAAGCCGCCCCTTGGTGATGACAAAGCCGCCAACATGCTGGGACAGGTGACGCGGAAAGCCGATAATCTGATGCGCCAGGTCGAGCGTCTGGCGCAGACGCTTGTCCTTGACGTCGAGCCCGGCGGATTTCGCCCGCTCATCGCCAAGATCCGAAGAAGACACGCCCCAGACCTGGCTCGACAAGGCCGAGACCACATCGACCGAAAGCCCCATGGCCTGGCCGACCTCGCGGATCGCCCGGCGCGAGCGATAATGCACCACGGTTGAGCACAGGCCAGCGCGGTGGCGGCCATATTTCTCATAGATATGCTGGATCACTTCCTCGCGCCGCTCATGCTCGAAATCGACATCAATGTCTGGCGGTTCGTTGCGGGCTTCGGAGATGAAGCGCTCGAACACCATGGTGATCATGTCCGGCGATGCCTCGGTAATGCCGAGCGCGTAACAGACCACGGAATTCGCCGCCGAGCCCCTGCCCTGGCACAGGATGCCTTTCGAGCGGGCAAAGGTCACGACATCATGCACGGTGAGAAAGTAGCGGGCATAATCGAGCTCGGAAATCAGGCGCAGCTCTTTCTCGACCATGCTGCGCACCTTGAGCGGCACCGCATCCGGATAGCGCCGCACCAGGCCTTCCTCGGTCAGCTTGCGGAGGCGCTCATTTGGCTCAAGCCCATCCGTGATCTCGTCCGGATATTCATAGCGCAGCTCATCCAGAGAGAACGGGCAGGCCTCAGCAATCCGGGCGGTATTGGCCAGCGCCTGCGGATGGTCATGGAACAGCCGGCGCATTTCGAACTCGGACTTGATCCGGCGCTCCGCATTCGGCAGGGCGCGGCGGCCAAGTTCGTCAATCGTGGTCTTCTCGCGAATGCAGGAGAGGACATCGGCCAGCATCAGCCGCGAAGCCGTATGCATGATGACATTGCCAAGCGCGACTGTCTCCAGCCCGACCTGGTCCGCGAGGCTCTGGGTCTCGGAGAAGCGGGCCGCATCCTCGCCATCATAGTTTGGCACAAGGCCGACAAGGACATGATCATCAAAGGCCGCTTTCAGGCGTTTGAGGGTCATCTCAAAGTCAGGACCATCAAGCCCGATCAGGATACATTCTGCGCCATAAGCCAGCACGTCTTCCAGGCTCAGCTCACACGACCCCTTCACTGTCCGGCGCTTGCCGAGGGTGAGCAGGCGGCATAGCTGGCCGAAAGCCTGGCGGTGGCGCGGATAGGCCAGCAGCTGCGTCCCATCAGTGAGCACCAGGCGCGTGGCAACAAGATAGCGCAGGCCGAGATCCCTGGCCGCGCTATACCCGCGAACAATCCCGGCAAAGGTGTTCCGGTCAGCAATGGCCAGCCCGCCAAGCCCGACCTTGCGCGCCCGCGTAACCAGTTCCTCAGCATGCGAGGCGCCGGTCAGGAAAGTGAAGTTGCTGGTCGCGAACAGTTCCACATAGGTCATGCAAACTCTCCCGCGACATACCAGTCCTCGGTCGCTTCGCCGGGATAGTTGAGCAACCACAGCCGGCGCCCTTCCCGGGTCTGGACCTTCCAGTAATCGCGCGTGCGCAAATCCTCGTCGCGGAACCAGCGCGGGGTGATCCGCTCCGGCCCCTGCGCGGTCTCGGACAGGAAAGCCATTCGCCGCCACTTGAATGCTTTTGGTGGGCGGCCTGGGGTCTCGACCTCGACATATTCCGGCGGCGTGAACAGACGGATCGGGCGCACGCGCGGGGCGGCAGGCCAGTGCGGCTCGGCCTGTACCGCCTCGACTTGTTCAAACTCATGCTCCGGCACATGGCTGTCCTTGGCCCGGAACACGCGGACATGATCAAAGCCGATCCGGTTGCCCAGCGTCTCGATCAGGACAAGGCGATCATCAGCGCGTTTGGCCTCGTCGCCAAAGCTGGTCTGTTTCAGGCGGATCGGCTCGACATGCTCAGCGCAGAGCCGGAACCAGTCGGCGCCATATTCAATCTCCAGCTGTGACAGCGGATGCGCGAACTGGCGCAGCAGCGCCGCCGGGTCGCTGCATGGTCGGGCGAAGCCAATCGCCAGCGGATGATCGCCAGTATCGACACAGCGCACAGTCAGCCGGAACTGCCGCGCGCCGCATTGGTCGGCTTCCAGCCGGGCGCAGACCTGGTCGGCCAGGCGCTGCAGGACCTGTTCGAGATCCTCAACAAAACCGATCGGCTCCGGCAGGGTCATGCGCGCGGCATAGACCGGGTCCGCGGCCTTGGGCGTCACCGGGTCCGGCGCCCGTCCGAGCGCATGATCAAGGGTCCGGGTCAGCTGCAACCCGAACCGGCGGGCAAGCTCTGCAGAGGCCTGGCCCTGCAATTGCGCCACGGTCGAGAGACCAGCGCGGGCAAGCTCGCTGACCAGTTTCTCCGGCAAAGCAAGGGCGGCAATCGGTAGGTCGGCGAGCGCCTGGCGGAGCGTGCCAGCGGCGGCGATATTGACCGTCTCCGCCCCGAACCGGGCCAGCGCCTGCGCCCCACCCTTGGTGTCAGCAATGCCGATCCGGGCCTGGACCTGCAGATCGCTCAGCCGGGTCAGGGTCTCGCGGCCCATTTCAAGCTCGCCACCAAACAGGTGCGCGCAGCCGCCAATGTCGAGCAACAGCCCGTCCGGCGGGTCGAGCGAGACACGCGGTGACAGGGCATCGGCCCAGCGCCACAACGCGCGGAGCAAGAGTTCCTCGCGTACCGGATCACTCGGCTCGGTCAGCAGGTCGGGACAAATCGCACGGGCATCGGCGAGTGCCTGACCCGGCTTCACGCCGGCTTTGAGAGCAGCGCCATTGGCATGGGTCACACGCCAGGCATTGCGTTCTTCCGCGGTGATCGCAAACGTCCCGGACAGGCGCGTGTCGCCCTGCCGGACGCGGCGATCAAGCGGAAGCTGCGGCAGCCAGATGGAGAGTATTCTTGGCATTCTGCGCTTTCCCTCGCCCCCCTTCCTGTCCTTCCTCGCAGCGCATCCGCCAGCGCCCGGCTTCGCCATTCTTGCCTTTCAGGCAGACCCAGTCCCAGCTTGGCGGGGTGCTGCAGCAGGGCTGGCAATCCCAGCGGGTCTGCGCGGCGCTGGTGCTGGCCGGGCCGCGCAGCAGGACCAGCCCGATGCCGCCGCCCTGCTCAGCCGCCAATTGCAGCCGCCGGCTCTCTTTCAGGGACAGCGTGTCCGGCAGGTCGAGTATGGTGCAGACCCCGCCGCTCGCCCGCAGCGCCTGGTCTGCCGCCCAGAGCAGCTCGCCGCGCGAGACGGCCTCGACCAGGATCAGATCCTCAACCTCGAGCCAGGCCTGCAGCCCGGCCGGGTTGAGCGTGACAATGTCCCGGTACAGGCCGAGCCAGAGCACTGGCTGGCCATGCGCCGCCGCCGCCCGCATGGCGAACAGGTCAGCGCTCGCCCCGCTAACCTCATGCACCCGCCCCTTGCGCAGCCGTACGCCGCCACCCAGCTCAAGCACCTGCGGCCGCCGCAACAGCGCTCCGGGCGGGAGCAGCGTTTTCAGCGCCGCCGGTTGCGCCTTTGTGGCGAGGGTCTCTGCGCGAGATTTCTCTGTCTGTTGTCTCTCTGCCTGTCCCATATGTTCTCTTTTTGTTCTTTTTCGAGAGGGAGTCAATTGGGGATGGGAGTGGTGAGCGCGGGTTTCAGGAATATCCCGGTAACGGACATTCTGCGTATCACTTACCAGGCTCCACTCGCGAGATGCTTGACGGCGCATTCACGCGCGGAAAACATTTCGGCTGGTGACCGATCGCGTTGATTGGCGAATGCGTGCGCGCTTCTATCTGAGAGCCGCATCAATGGGAGGCTGTCGTCAGTTTGGCCGTCAGCGGGAGCATAAGGAGAAGTGTTATGTTTGATAATGACGAATGGCTCGCGCAAGTTCAGGAAGACGTCGTAGAACCCGATCGCGAGATCATCGATCCTCACCATCATCTCTGGCCGCAACCGGAGATGCACTACAATCTCGATGAGCTTTGGCAGGACATTGGCGCCGGGCACAATATTACGCAGACCGTCTTCATGGAGTGCCGCGCGGCCTATCGGGAAACCGGCCCTGATCATCTGAAGTGCGTTGGGGAAACAGAGTTTGTCGCCAAGGCTGCTGCGCGTTCGGCAACCGATCCCAGCCGGGCGACCATCTCAGGCATCATCAGTCATGTCGACCTGATGAGCGAACATCGGGACGACATCATCGATGCTCACGAAGATGCAGGCAATGGACTGTTTCGCGGGGTTCGCCATTCCGGCGCGCATGATCCGCATCCCGAGGCGCTGAGCATCCCCGGTCGCGGCATCAAGAACCAATACGCAAATGAAGCGTTTCGGCGCGGCGTTGCCCGGCTCGGCGAGCGCGGGCTGACCTATGACACCTGGCACTATCATCATCAGAACATGGATTATCGGGATCTTGCGCTGGCTGTGCCCGGGACAACCATGATCCTGGACCATTTCGGCACGCCTCTTGGTGTCGGCGCATATGCAGGAAAACGAGAAGAAATCTTCGCGGCCTGGAAAGACGACATTGCCGCGATTGCCGAATGCCCGAATGTCTATGCGAAGCTTGGCGGGCTGGCGATGCCAGATAACGGGTTTGGCTGGAATGAGCGAGTCACCCCGCCGACCTCAGATGAATTCGTTGCAGCGCAAGGGCGCTATTATGATCATGCGATTGCCTGCTTCGGCCCTGATCGGTGCATGTTTGAAAGCAATTTTCCGGTCGATCGCCTTTCTCTCAGCTACCGGGTGCTATGGAACGGCCTGAAAAAGATCGCGGCCAAGTATAGCGAAGCGGAACAGGCACAAATGTTCAGCGGTGTGGCGCGGAAAGTGTATCGTCTTTAGAGCCCGCGGGCGTCAAGACCGACTAAATGGGCAGGCCCGGTTTTGCATCCGAGGAAGACGCTCGCTCTCAGCTCAGCTGGATAGAAAATACAAATAGGTATCCGCCAATTCCCTTCCTGCTTAAGACAGTTGAAACGCTCAGGCCACTCATCCGGACGCACCCTTCATGAACGACTTTCTGCTCAATCAGCCGCGCATTGAATTGGCACATTTGCCAACACCTCTGGAGCCGCTTCCACGCTTGTCCGCCGAGCTTGGCGGTCCCGAAATCTGGATCAAGCGCGACGATTGCACCGGATTGGGGTTTGGCGGCAATAAAACCCGAAAGCTCGAATTCTTGCTGGGCGCCGCACGCGAACAGGGTGTCGACACGATCATTACGCTCGGCGGCGTTCAATCCAATCATGCGCGGCAGACGGCTGCGGCGTGCGCGCGTCTTGGCATGACCTGCCAACTCGTCCTGCCACAGGTCGTCGCGCGAAGCGGCGTCGACTATGATCAAAACGGCAATATCCTGCTCGACCGCCTGTTCGGCGCGCAGGTATTCGTCGTCGCTGACGAGGCAGCCGTAAGGGCAGAGCTCGAACGCCTCACCCACGCCGCAGCAAGTGAAAATCGCAAAGTCGCCATTCACCCACCCGGCGGGTCCACGGCGATCGGTTCACTCGGCTATGTCGCCGCAGCGTTTGAGATACAGAAACAATTGCAACACCGCGACCTCGCCTTCGATCAAGTCGTTCTGGCCGCCAGCACGGGTGGCACACTCGCGGGGTTGGCCGCTGGGTCCCAACTGGCGTCCTGGAATACCGCGTTTTATGCGGCCTGCGTCGCCGGTGATGCCGCCAAAATGCAATCCGACCTTGATGCGCTCCTGGCCGAGTTGGGAAATATCACGGATGTGCCCAGCGCCGCTGCAGAGTCCATCGTTCTGGACGATGCTTTTTTAGGAGACGCGTATGGGCTGCCTTCGCCCGCGGCCCTGGAGGCCATCGAGCTCTGCTCAACGCTTGAGGGCATTTTGCTGGACCCCGTCTATACCGGCAAAGCAATGGCAGCGCTCATCGACATGGTGCGCAGGAAGCGCAGCGACGCCGAAAAAATACTGTTCTGGCACACAGGCGGCGCACCCAGCTTGTTCGCCTATCGGGAAGATCTCCGCAAGGCGTGAGGCAATGGTGCTGACATCTGCCCTTGCGCCCCATGGGGATGTCATCCCCTGCCCCAATTTTGCGCCAAGTCTACCCCAGCACAGCTTGCCATCGATCGAGATAGACCTGCAGCAACTCAATCAGCGTTCCGTCCGGGTCTTTGCAGACGGCAATGTCGGCGAGGTCTGCGTGCCCGGCTTTCGGTTCTGTGAGAAATTCGACGCCGTCTGCCTTCAGGCGTTTGACGTCACGCTCAAGGTCTTCGGTTGCCAGACATATGCGCACCAGCCCGCGATCTGAATTGGTCAATGGCGCGCTCTGTTCCACCCCGGCCAGCTCGGTCAGGTCGAGCTTCGGGAACCCGTCCCCCAATTGCATGATACAGGCCCGGCCTTTTGTGCCTTGCTGAATACCCAGCGCCTCCGCGGCATTGCCCGGCACGGGTTTCGGGGCTTCAGCCGCGTCGAGCGCGAGATAGGGAATGGCCGGAATGAAAACCTCAAACCCGAGCTTTTTATAAAAGGCGATCGAACGGTCGAGATTGGCGACATTGATATTGATGTGTCCCCAACCAAAGCTCGGTTTTTCAGTTGTCATGTATCTTCCCTCGACAGCGAATAATACAAAACCCTACCACATGATTTGAATATGCGTTCGGACAATCTCGGGCGCGCCACGGCCGCTCGACATATGAAGCGGCACTAGCCCACCGACCGCCCTTCCGGCCCGTCATAAGCGCGCTCGACCCTGGCGACGCGAAGCTCGTAGTGCGCATACCATTTTTCGATGCCGTTTTTCTGGGCCAGCAAATGCTGTGTCTGTTGTTTCCAGGCGAGAATGCTCGCTTCATCCTGCCAATAGGAGACGGTGATGCCGAGCCCGTCGGCGCCGCGTGTGGTTTCAATGCCGAGATAGCCGGGTTGCCGCTCGGCCAGCTCAACCAGGGCAGCGCCCATGGCATCATAGCCCTCATCATTCTCGCCCTGCCGACTGGTGAAGATGACCGCGTAATAAGGCGGCTCTGGTGTTCTGGAAAATCCGTCCATGGCTGTCGCGCTCCGTCCTTGAACCTCGGGCGCCAGGGACGATCACGGGTCCCGCGGCGACGACACTATAGACTGAAAGATTCGCAGGTCATCGCCACCCGTTTCTTGCTGTTCGGACGGCTCGGCGTCTTCGCCCTGCACCTCGGCATGGTTTTGCGTCGCAGCCTATTCGAAAAAGACCGTTTCATCGCGCGGATGCTACCGGGCAAATATTGACACAGCTTACAGGGCCTGGTTTCGCGCCCCACACAGATTTTTAACGGGCGAGCGTGGGTGAAACGAATAATATCGGCAATTCCCGCTCGATCGCCCTTACGGCTAGCTGGGCGCGATACCGCGTTGCCGGATCAGAATGGTGAAACAAGGACCGGATCAATCCCAGGCTGCCCGCATCTCCAAAATAGACAAGAATGGCCAAACCATCTTCTCGCACAGACGGATCGGGATGCTTTAGCGCCGCGCGAGCATGTTCGATGGCCAGCGCAGGCGAGGCAAGCCAGGCCCCGCTCATAAACTGTCGAACCCGGAAATTGATATGATGCCGCAACCAGAAAACGAAGATGCTGAACACGACGATGATGTTGAAGCGCGCCAACTCTGATTTCTGCTCCAGATATTGCAGCATCCAGCGTCTGTGGCTGCGATGATTGAGAGCTCGCGCGACCTCACCACGGCTCAGCGATCGCTTGGATCGCCAGGTCGCACAGAAGAGGTTTTGTATTGTCATCCGATCCGTCAGCATGCGCATCCTACATCGCAGCCCGAAGCGCGCCGCCCATAAGGCGCAGCGCTTTGAGTTGTTCCTTAAAGCTCAAAGACAAGACCGGCATGCATGTCTTGTTCACGTCGACGATGTAGATCCGACCGTCACTGACATCACGCAGGACGTCGATACAGCCAAAATCAAGACCCATCTCGCGGCAGAATGCGCCGATCTGGTGCTGTTCCTCTTTTGAATAGACATCATTGGCGCTGCGAACGTCGGTACGAAGGTAACTCGTGCCAAACCTGCCTTCCAGCGTTTTGAATTTGTGAAAAACGACCGGAAGCGCGCCTTTGACGACATTCGTCCGAAGGTCTTCGCTGCGCTGGCCGTCCACAGCCGTTTCAATCAGACGCTGATAGACCGCGCCTTCCTCGATTTCACCGCGTGAGATGGGGCATTGCACGATTTTTCCATCATGAGTCCCATTCGCATCGGACTTACACACCGCAGGCCCTTCATATGTCAGCGGGTCAACCGCCAGAGAATACCCGAAAACATGTTCGAAGACGCGCGCCACATGAGACTTGGAAATATCTTCTGCACGGTCGTTGAAGGCGCGAGATCGTTGTTCCGCCGATAATTGACGCGCCGTGCGACTGAACGTTTCATCCTCGAACACGAAAACCGTGTCGGCCTTGTCGATGTCAGACACAATTTCAATATCGCCCACCTGTGTCGCCAGCCAAACATTGTACCAGGGCGGCGCATTGTGCGGATAAAATGCGATCGATCGACGATCGCGATTGCGCTTGAAGATACGGGAGACCCCCACTCCGACCAGATACGTGTAAAGTTGCAGCGCGGAAGACAGACTTTTGAAAAAAGAGCGATCAAGCGAGACCCGAACCCGCGGCTGAGGGACGACGAGCTGTTTGTCCTTGATTCGAAGTCCGCTCACATATCCGATGGAGCGTGAAAAAGCGGCGAGAGCGGGAAACTGAGCCATGCGAGACCTGAGTGTTCTGAAATGCTGCGACGAGTCGTGAATAGCGGTGTCTCTCATTTATTTCCAGCGGTAGAGAATACACAGCCGATAAAATCGGCGTGTGCATAGATTGAAGAACGTTCGGCCATGACTCAGTTCGCGCTTCTCATCTTGTCCGCACATCGATACACCATCACCATCAACCGCAAGGAGGCCGCGATGTTGAACTTACTCTCGCGCACATGGGTTCTGGTCGGATTCTTCATCGCGATGATGGCGATCGGCTATTCATTCTCATTCGTTCAAGCCGCGGCCGGCGGGCCCTTGCTGGACATGCTGGGCTCGGGCGCGGAGGTGAAAGCCCGGCTCGCCGAGATGAGCGCCGAGCAGAAACAAGCACACCTGTGGGGAACGGTGCTCAATGACACAGCCTACCCGCTCGCCTATGGCGGCCTGTTTGCCGGACTGGTCTGGCGCTTTGCCGGCACGCTGCGGCGCTGGTTTGTCATTCCGGCGCTGGCGGTGATTGTCGTCGACCTCGCCGAGAACACGACTCAGGCCATGGCGCTCGCTGGCAATGAGGCGATGATCGGTCTGAAGGATATTCTCACCCCTGCCAAGTTCGGCCTGTTCATGCTGGCCGCCCTGCTCGTCCTGGTCAGCGTCGGCCTGGCGGTGGTACGGCGGATGCGGAAACAAGAGGGATAGACTGCCAGGCGAGGGAAGGCTGGGCGGCCCTCGATCCGAAGACACCTGCGAAGGCAGGTGTCCAGGGACCGATCTCCTCGATCAGGACAAATAGCACTTACCGTCCATGGATACCTGCCTGCGCAGGCATCGGCGGAGACGGTGCGTATTGCGCTAATGGCGCGTTCTTTCTCCCGTTCATCTCCTCCCGGCGCTCCCCACGGAATTCTCCGTGGGGTCCAGCGCGCGATGCCGTGCCGGTAACCGGGAGAGGCCTTGTCGCTCCCGATCTCCGCAGCACGTGCGAGTGATGGACTGCCCAGACCAGGCTGGGCAGAGCGCTTGAGGTTGAGTACCCGCCTGATCTGAAGACTCCGACCGTCCCGGACTTGATCCGGGATCTCGTGCCATTCAGTCTGGAAGCCAATAGGGAGGTCCCGGGGCGAGCCCGGGATCCACGGACTAGTAGCTTTTCGGCAGCCCCAGCACACGCTCGGCGATGAAGTTCAGGATCATCTCACGGCTGACTGGCGCGATGCGGGCGAGCATGGCTTCGCGCATATAGCGCTCGACATGATACTCGCGGGCATAGCCCATGCCGCCATGCGTCAGTACGGCTGTCTCGCACGCCTTGAAGCCGGCTTCAGTGCCCAGATATTTCGCAGCATTGGCTTCGGCCCCGCACTCCTGACCATTATCGTACAGACCGGCGGCCTTGTAAGCGAGCAGCTCCGCCGCCGTCAGTTCCGCCCAGGCCTTGGCGAGCGGGTGGGCAATGCCCTGGTTCTGGCCGATCGGGCGACCGAACACGACGCGCTCATTGGCATAGGTGCTGGCTTTTTCCAGCGCCGCAAAACCGAGACCGATGCTCTCGACCGCAAACAGGACGCGTTCCGGGTTGAGGCCTTGCAACAAGTATTTGAAGCCGGCGCCCTCTTCCCCGATCAGGTGCTCTTTCGGGACTTCCAGACCGTCAATGAAGAGCGTGTTGCACTCGACCGCCTTGCGGCCCATTTTCGGGATCGGATTGGCTTCGATCTTGCCGCGATCGAGATCGGTATAGAATAGCGACAGGCCCAGATACGGCTTGGCGCACTGATCCTTGGGCGTGGTCCGGGCAATGATCAGGATCTTGTCAGCGCGCTGCGCGCCCGTCGTCCAGATCTTGCGGCCATTGATCGTATAGCCGGAATTGGTGCGCTCGGCCTTGGTCTCCAACGAAGACGTGTCCAGCCCTGAATTCGGCTCGGTCACGGCGAAGCACATCTTCTCCTGACCGGAGATGATCTTGGGCAGGTTTTCCTGTTTCTGCTCATGATTGCCGAATTTTTCGAGCGGCTTTGGCCCGAAAATATTGAGGTGAATGGCCGACGCGCCGGAATAGCCCGCCCCAGAGCGGGTCACGGTCTGCATCATCAGCGCCGCTTCGGTCAGGCCGAGGCCGGCGCCGCCATATTCTTCCGGAAAGGCAATGCCGAGCCAGCCGCCTTCGGCCATGGCATCACAGAACGCTTCCGGCCAGTCGCCGCTCTCATCCGTCTTGGCCCAGTATTCATCATCGAACTGGGCGACGGTGCGGGCGACGCCGTCCTGAATGGCAAGTTGATCTTCGCTGAGAGGGCCAATCGTGTGCATGCAAAATCTCCTGTCGTCGATCATCTATGCTGCATTGAAATCCTCGTCCACTCTGACGAGGCGTCACAGCTGCTCTGCAAACCGTGCGGCAGGCGCAAAGGCGGCAGCCAGATCAGAGTGCTGACCATCTGCGATCAGGTCCGCCATGATCTGCGCGGTGATCGGCGCCAGCAGGATGCCATTGCGATAGTGGCCGGTGGCGACGAACAGGTTTGATACGCCGGTCTCGCCGAGGATTGGCGCGTGGTCACGTGTGCCCGGTCGAATACCCGCCCAGGATTCGAGCACCGGCGCATCCGCCAGAGCCGGGCAGATTTCTGCGGCTTGTCTGTGCAGGGTGGCAATGGCGTCAGGCTCTGTTTTGGTGAGCGCTCGGCCGGGCTCTGTTGTCGCCCCGATAATGATCCGGTCGGCTTTCGGGACGATATAGACGTGACCACAGCGCAGGGTCAGGCGCGGACCGTTTGCTACTGGCGCGACGGCCAGCATCTGTCCGCCAAAGGCGGTGATCTGGTCGAAGATCGGATCGAGTAGCGTGAGCGCCACTGTCTCGCCGCCGCGATCGACCTGCACCTGACCGGATTGCCAGCCGGAGGCAATCAGCGTCGCGTCATGTCCGGCATGATCGAGTGCGCCTGAGTTCATACGCAGAGGCGCCTCGCCGTGACGCAGCATCAGATTCGGGTGCGCCTGTGCCCGGATCATCAGGGCGTCCAGCGTGGCGCGATTGTCGGCATGGCCGTCGCTCGGCAATAACAGGGCGGCGCAAGCATCAGGCGTCGCGGCAGGCTCAATCTCGGACAAGCGCGGCAAGCACGCTGCGGGTGCCAGGCTATGGTCGGATAGTCGTTTGCGCACCGACTCCAGGAAAGCTGCCTGCTCCGGCGATCGAGCAATCGCCAGTGAGGGACCTGCGACAAATCCTGATGACTGTCCGGTCTCTGCCTCCAGATGTTTCGCCCAGTCCGGCCACATGCGGGCGCTGGTATCGCAAAGCTCGAACAAGCGTGGATGGGTTCCAGGTTCAACCGCCGCCTCGAAGGCCGGGGCGAGCATACCCGCTGCCGCCCAGCTCGCGCCGCGCGGCGGATCGTTTTTATCGTAGAGAGAGACCGCGAGGCCGCGATCGGCGAGCTCCAATGCGCAGGACAAGCCGATTATGCCGGCGCCGATCACCGCGATGGATTGAATAGGAGGCTGCGCCCGAGACATGCCTGCCTTGTAGCAGGCCCGCGCGGGGGCGCCATAACATTATCGCATAGCTGAATTGACTATTGCGCTTCGCGCTCGTCGAGCCAGAAGCCCATGAAGGCCGATGCCCATTCCTGCTTCTGGAAGATCACCGCTTTGCGCAATTCGCCAGCTTTGTCGCAAACCGTCTTGATCATGACATCCGGCGCATCACGGTCGCGCCAACCCTGACCGCCGGTTCTCTTGTGCCACTCTGCCAGATTCTCGATTGCCTGAGCGAACGCCGTCTCATCGACGGCATTAACCGGTCCCAGGTCCAAAACGATGTCCTTCATGCATCCCCCAATACTCTACATGTCCCACCATTGCGGGAATTACTGCCGAAAAGGAGACATAGCTCAAGCCTGTTCCCCTATGAGGCGAGTCTATGCAATTCGCGCGCCAGGCGACTCAAACAAGACGTACAATTACGTAGTTGCGAACGCTTCTCAATTATGACAGAAGGCTGGCATGACCTATCGCACTCACAAAATCGCTGGCCTCAGCCTGCTCGTTGGAGCAGTCGCGGCGTGTTCAAATCCCGCCGAAACCGTCGATACACCGACCGCCGAAGACGCAACCCGCACGCTGACCCTGTACAGCTCGCGCCACTATGATTCCGACAAGGCGCTCTACGCCATGTTCGAAGAACAAGCTGGGGTAAAGCTGGACGTCCGGGAGTCCAAAGCCGACCAGCTGATCGAAACCATGAAAGCCGAGGGCGATCAAAGCCCTGCAGATGTCATCATCACTTCTGATGCCGGCAGCTTGTGGCGCTTCCAGAGTGCCGGTCTGACCCAGCCGCTCGCCAGCGACACGATCGGCGCCGCGGTGCCCGCCAATTATCAGCAGAGTGATGGCCACTGGTACGGCCTTGCCCGACGCCTGCGCGGGATTGCCTATGATCCAGCGCGGTGGTCGGCGGAAGACCTGGCGACCTGGGACAAGCTCGCCGAAGACGACAAAGCTGGCGAGATTTGCGTGCGCTCTTCCTCCAATATCTACAACCTCTCCCTGATGGGCGAGATCATTCACCGCTATGGCGATGAGGCGGCGCAGGACTGGGCAACGTCAATTGTCAGCAACATGGCGCGCAATCCACAAGGCGGCGATACGGATCAGATCCGCGCGGTTGCGGCTGGCGAGTGCTCGATCGCGATCGTGAACCACTATTACTGGGTCCGCCTTGGCGCGAGCGAGAAGGACGCTGACCGAAACGTCGCCGCATCAACCACCTTCCTGGTCCCGGAATTTACGGCAGGATCTGGCTCGCACGTGAACATTACCGGCGCTGCGGTCGCTGCGACTGCCGACGATGCGGCCCTGGCAGAAGAGTTTATCACCTTCCTCCTGACCGAAACTGGTCAGTCCTATCTGACGCGTGAGACCAAGGAGCTGCCTTTGCTCGACGGTTCCCCGCTGCCGGAGGGCGTCGAGAATGTGCCGGACTTCACGGCCTCTGACGCAAACCTTGAAATCTACGGTGAAAACCAGGCGGAAGCGCAGCGCCTGTTCGACCTCGCCGGCTGGAACTAGTCTCCCGGCGGCGGATGCGAGCCCGCATGTTGCGTTCAGCTCTATCTCCCAGATCAATCCCACCGGTGCTGATCATTGCGCTGGTGGGATTGCCTGTTCTGGTCGCAATATGGGCTGGCGTCACGGCGGGTGGCGGCGCCACCTGGGAGCATATCCTCGCCAATCGCCTGGTTCCGTACACACTCACTACGATAATCGTTTTGGCCATCTCAGCCATTATCATGCTGGGTCTGGCCGTTCCCGCAGCCTGGCTCACCAGTCTGTACGAGTTTCCCGGACGGCGCCTGTTCAGCTGGGCGCTAATCCTGCCTCTGGCCATGCCAGGCTATGTCATGGCCTATGCCTGGGCCGACCTTATGGGCGTGGCCGGACCGTTACAGGCAACGCTTCGCGACCTGACCGGCTGGTCGGCGCGGGATTACTGGTTCCCGAACCTGTTCTCCGCCCCTGGCCTGGCCTTTGTGCTGGCTTCGACCTTGTTTCCCTATGTCTATATCACCGCCCGCGCAGCGTTCAGCATGCAATCCCTGGCCACGCTTGAAGCGGCTCGCAGTCTCGGCACGCCGCCGCTAGGTCTGTTCTGGAAAGTCGGTTTGCCGGTGGCGCTGCCAACCATTCTCGGCGGTGTGTCCTTGGCGCTGATGGAAGCCGCTGCAGATTACGGCGCGGCTGACTTTCTCGGCGTGCAAACGCTGGGGGTCGGCATCGTGCGGTCCTGGACGTCCTTTGGTGAACCCAACACAGCGGCGCGCCTTGCCCTGGTTCTGATTTTCATTGCCAGCGCCTTCCTGCTCGCCGCACGGGTGTTTCAGGGCCAACGCGGCAGTCAGCAAACCAGCAATCGCTGGCTAACACCGCGGCGCGTGCCCTTGCCGCGCGTCTGGGGCATTGCGGCCACCGGATTGTGCGGGCTCATCCTTCTCATCTGTTTCTTCGCACCTGTCTCAAGGCTTGCCTGGCTCGCAGTGGAAACCCGCGCCTCAGCCCAGGATTTATGGCCATTGGTGCGCACCACGATCCTGCTCGGCCTGATGGGAACGACGGGCGCGTTCCTGGCCGCCCTGGTCTTCACACTGTCGACCAAGCGCAGCGCCCTGCTCCGTCTTGGCGCACGTGGTGTGGCGGCAGCGGGTTATGCCGCGCCCGGCGTGGTGCTCGGCCTTGGTGCCCTGTTCATCCTGAAAGTCACAGGCCAGGCGCTATCGGGCACCATCGCCATCGCATTCCTGGTCTGGATCTATATCAGCCGGTTCACATCGGCCGGCGTCGAGCCGCTACAGGCAACGCTGGATCGGCTGCCAAAAAGCCTCGATGATGCGACGCGCAGCCTTGGCAGCCATGGCCTGAACCAGTTTGTCCGGGTCGATCTGCCGCTGCTCACACCAGGCGCCATTGCGGCCGGCTTGATCCTGTTCGTGGAAATCCTCAAAGAACTGCCAGCGACCTTGATGCTACGCCCATTTGGCTGGGATACACTGGCGGTGCGCGCGCATGCCTATGCGACGGATGAAAGACTGGCGCAGGCCACATTGCCGTCGCTGCTGATTGTGCTGGCGGGTCTCGCGCCGGTTATATTGTTGTCCTGGCGCCTCGGCCGGACAGAGAGGAATTGACGCCCATGTCGCTTAACCGCCCCCTCGTCGCAACCGGATTGAGCCGGTCATTCTCCGGCCGCACCGTTGTCGATCGCGCCAACCTCTCGCTTGAGCCCGGACTTGTCACTGCCCTGGTCGGGCCGTCGGGCTCGGGAAAGACGACACTTCTGCGCATGCTGGCCGGTATGGAGACACCTGATTCCGGATCGGTTCAGTCCGGCGACGACCTCCTGTCCGGACCCGGCGCCTTCGTGCCTATCGAGAAACGCCGGATCGGGCTGGTGTTTCAGGACTTCGCGCTGTTTCCGCATCTTTCGGTGCTCGGCAATGTCATGTTCGGCTTGCAAAAACTGCCAAAGCCCGAACGCCTGACCCAGGCCGAAACCTGGATTGAACGCCTGGGCCTGAGTCATCGCCGCGAGGCCTATCCGCATCAATTGTCCGGCGGCGAACAGCAACGCACCGCCATCGCTCGCGCACTCGCGCCGGATCCGGTCGCCATCCTGCTCGACGAGCCCTTTTCGGGCCTCGACCCATCCATGCGCGACCAGGTTCGCACGGCCGCGCTGGATGCTGTCCGCGCGGCTCAGATCCCGGCGCTGCTTGTCACCCATGATGCCAGCGAAGCGTTGCTCCATGCCGACCAGATCGCCGTCATCCATAACGGCGCCATCCTGCAATCTGACGCCCCGGACACGGTCTATCGCGAACCCAAGAACGCGCACGTCGCCAAAGCCCTGGGCCCGCTTCACACCGTCGACAGAGATGCCCTTCCAGACGCATGGCAGGCACAGATCGATGGTGGATCAAAGAAGGTGCATTACAGGCCAGAAGCCATTCGCCTCGGGGATGGGCTCGAACTCACCATTTCCAGCATGAGCCTGGCAGGCGCGGTAACCGAACTCGAGCTCGACCTGTCGCCGACAGTCAAAATCATCGCAGTCTGCCAGCCGGGCCGGCCGCTGCAAGTCGGTGATTCCGTGCAGGTTTCACTGAATCCGGAATTGGTCTTTGATTTCGCTTAGATTTCACTCTGACATTTCCGTCATGAAGCAGATCCTGCCCTCGCCAAGCCACAATCAATTGCTTAGCCTGTGCGTGAACAGAGGAAGAGTGACATGGCACGCCTGATTTTTACAGTGATTTCCGCGAGCCTGATCTGGCTCGCCGCGGCGCTGCCGGGGGCCAGCCAGAGCCTGATCCGCGATGCCGAGATTGAGCAGACCCTGCGCGAGTGGACCGATCCGATTCTCGAAGTCGCCGGGCTCGAACCGAACGATGTCGGCTTGTACATCATCAATGATCCGAGCCTGAACGCTTTCGTCGCGGGCGGCCAGCGCATTCACTTGCATACTGGCCTGATCATGGCCTCGGACAATGCCCGGCAGGTCAAGGGCGTGATCGCCCACGAGACGTGCCACATTGCCTGCGGACATACAGTGACCCGAACCCGCGCCGCGAGCGTGGCGTCGCGTCCTGCCCTGATTTCCATTGGTCTCGGCGTCCTCGCCATTGCCGCCGGCGCGCCAGATGCGGGCGCGGCCCTGATTGCCAGTTCGCAGCAATTCGCGGCGCTGAACTTCTTCGTTCACACCCGCGCCGAAGAAGCCATGGCCGATACACGCGGCGTGCAATACCTGGTCGCGCTCGATCAGTCGCCGATGGGCATTGTCGAGTTCTTCGAAAAATTCCGCTATCAGGAAGTGCTCTCCGAAGCGCGGCGCTATCCGTATTTCCGCTCCCACCCGCTATCGTCGCAGCGCGTTCGCACCACGCGCACGCTGGCCGAGGAATCGGGCCTGGCTGATAAGCCGGAAGACCCCCGCGTTGTCGTACAGTTCGATATGATGAAGGCCAAGCTCGTCGGGTTCCTCGAACCGCCAGCCCGCGTCTTCCGGGATTATCCGCCAACCGATACATCGGCGCCAGCGCGTTATGCCCGGTCGATCTCGGCCATGAAAGCAGCAGATCTGACGACGGCGCTGAGGGAAATCGATTCCCTGATCGAGGAACAGCCCGCGAATCCATTCTTTCACGAGCTGAAAGGTCAAATCCTGTTCGAAACCGGCCGGCCCATCGATTCTGTCGAACCGCTGATCGAAGCCAATCGCCTGCTCCCGGACAATCCTTTGATCCAGGTCTCGCTTGCGCGATCGCTGCTGGAACGCAATGAGGATGGTGACATTGACCTGGCCGAAACCGCGCTGCGGGATGCCCTGATCAAGGAACCAAACAACGCCTTTGCCTGGACGCAGCTGGCGATCGTGTTCGAAAACCAGGGCAATCGTCCGATGGCGCAGGTCGCGACCGCCGAAGCCGCCTATAATATCGGCAACTATCCACGCGCGCATTCCTTCGCGCAGCGTGCGATCAGAGACCTTACGCCAGACACGCCGGCCTTCCGCCAGGCGAGCGATATTCGCAATGCGACTGACCCCGCGCTGCCCGAAAATGAGGTGTTCTGGCGCCGTCGGCGTTAATCGTTTTCACGCGATTGTCAGCATTTTCCGCTTGCTATTCACGGCAAATAAATCATCTGCGTAAGAGATATTAGTGGATTTGAGATTCAGGATGGTTCTATGACCCGCACCCTCAGCATGACCCTCGCCGCAACGGCGATCGCCCTGACACCCGCCTGTGCGCAGGAGCAGATTGATACGACCAGCCGCGAAGCGATTGAGCAAGTTGTCTATGATTATATCATCGAGAACCCTGAAATCATCGAAGAGGCGCTGATCGCTCTGACCGAAAAACGCCAGCTTGAGGAAGAGCAGCAGATCCGCGATGCGATCGCAGAGAACACCGACAAATTGCTCAACAGTTCGGGCGACTACTCAATCGGACCCGCTGACGCGAAAGTCACCGTGGTTGAGTTCTTCGACTATCGCTGCGGCTTCTGCAAGCGCTCAGCGAGCTGGGCGACCGGCCTGCCTGAGAAATATGACGGTGACGTCCGGGTGATCTTCAAAGAGCTTCCAATCTTGTCGACAGAAAGCGAAAAAGCCGCCCTCGCCGCAATCGCTGCCGGCAAGCAAGGCAAATATATCGAGATGCATATGGGCCTGATGGAACTCGACAATGGATCCGGCTTCGGACCGGAGCAGATTGATCAGGTTGCGGACTCCGTCGGCGTCGATGTCGCCCGGATGCGCGCCGACATGAAATCCGTCGATGTGCAGAAAACGGTCGCCGATTCCAAGAGCCTCGCGCGCTCGCTTGGCATCACCGGCACACCGAATTTCATCATCGGAACCGAGTTCGTCGGTAGTGCCGACATCACGCAAGTCGAGGCCCTGATTCAGACGGCGCTCGCCGACAGCTAGATCAATCCCGCCAGAGGCGACGACGGGTCTGCATAACGTTTGCGGCCCATGCGCCCGGCAAGATAGGCCTCGCGCCCAGCAATCACCGCGTGCTTCATCGCCGTCGCCATCCGGATCGGATCCTTGGCTTCGGCGATCGCCGTGTTCATCAACACGCCGTCACAGCCCAGCTCCATCGCTTGGGCTGCATCTGATGCCGTGCCGACCCCGGCATCAACAATCACCGGCACGCGGGACTGTTCGACAATCAAGCGGATATTGAGCGGGTTTTGAATGCCCAGGCCAGAACCGATCAGGCTGCCCAGCGGCATGATCGCGGCGCAGCCAACATCTTCGAGCTTGCGCGCATAGACCGGATCGTCCGAACAATAGACCATGACCTCGAACCCGTCGGCGATCAGATCCTTGGCAGCGCTGAGCGTTTCTTCCATATCGGGGTAGAGCGTCTTCTGGTCCGACAACACTTCCAGCTTCACCAGGTCCCAGCCACCCGCCTCTCGGGCGAGACGCAGGGTGCGGACCGCTTCCTCGGCGGTAAAACAGCCTGCCGTGTTCGGCAGATAGGTGAACTCCTTCGGAGAGACATGATCCTGCAGGCGGTCCTCATCCGGGTTGGACAGGTTTACCCGGCGCAGCGCCACGGTCACCATTTCCGCGCCAGCCGCGCGGGCGGCCTCGGCGTTCTGGGCGTAGCTGGCATATTTACCAGTGCCGATGATCAGGCGTGAGTTGAAGGTCCGTCCAGCGACGGTCAAGGGCGTATCAGTCATGCTGCTCGCTTACCTCTGCGATTTCAGTTGAGCAAGTCACCGGGTGAGGCACTATTCGTCGCGCTTATAGTCGCCTGAGACGCCGCCGGTTTTCTCCAGCAATCGAAGCCCCTCAATGGTCATCGATTTATCGACGGCTTTGAGCATGTCATAGAGCGTGAGCGCGGCGACGCCCGCGGCTGTCAACGCCTCCATCTCGACCCCGGTCTGACCAGTCGTGCGGGCTTCGGTCGTGACCCGCAAACACGTCTCTTCAATCCCAATACTCACATTGATCTTGTTCAGAGGCAGCGGGTGGCAAAGCGGGATGAGGTCGGCGGTCTTCTTGGCGCCCATTACCCCGGCGATTTCGGCGACGGTTATGACATCACCTTTCTTGGCCTGACCGCTACGAACCAGATCGAGCGTCTCCGGGGTCGCCAATAGCCTGGCTTCCGCTTTCGCCGTGCGTTGCGATTGAGGTTTGTCGCCGACATCGACCATGCGCGCACGGCCCTCCGCGTCGAGATGGGTCAGCTTGTTTCCGGTCGCCATGTCAGGTCTCCGTCATTCGCGGGATGAGGTCGACCAGATTGCAGGGTCGATGGCGGCTGTCGAGCTGCCAGCGAATAATATTGTCCCAGCCATCCTTGCAGGCGCCGTTTGACCCCGGCAGGCAGAAAACCACCGTCCCGTTGGCAACGCCTGCGCAGGCCCGCGAGAGCAGTGTCGACAGGCCAACACTTTGATAGCTCACCATGTGCCAGACCGTATCAAAACCTTCGATCCGCTTTTCGAACAAGGGCGTGATCGCTTCATAGGTAATATCGCGGCCGGTCAGGCCGGTGCCGCCGGTTGAGATGATGGCATCGACATTCGGGTCATCAATCCAGGACTTTACCTGCGCAGCGACCAAGTCGACCTCATCGCGCACCAGGCTTCGGTTGGCGACCGAATGGCCGGCTTCGACAATCCGGTCAACGAGCAGCTGGCCGGACGTATCGGTCTCCGGGGTCCGCGTGTCCGAGACCGTCAGGACGGCGATATTTAACGATTGGAAATCGAATTCCGGATCAAGGCGCCCAGCAGGGGCCGGAAGGTCTGGCACATTCGTCATGTTTGTGTCCTAATAGTCTTTAGTTTCAGACCGCTATTGCTAGTGTCTCTGGTTCAAGTTGGCCATCATTTAGTCAGGCGCAGCAGATGAAGCTTACAAGGCGGTCCCGATGATCCTAGTGTGGCTCGTGGTCACATTTCTGGTGACGGCTGTTTTGTATTCCAGTGTCGGCTTTGGCGGCGGCTCGACCTATACGGCGCTATTGGTCTTTTCGGGCCTGCAAATCAGCCTCGTGCCGATCGTGTCCCTGGCCTGCAATCTCACGGTCACCAGCACCGGCACCTGGAAAGCACAAGGCGCTGGTCTGTACGAAGGCTCCGATGTCTGGCCGATCCTGGCATTCTCGGTTCCGGCGGCTTTCCTGGGCGGATTGACGCCGATAGGCGATCAAAACCTGATCATCCTGCTCGGCTTGTCGTTACTCTTTGCGAGCTTGCATCTCGGTTGGAACGCCCTGCACTCAGCAACGGACGGCTCGCGTCCTTCGCCTGTCCGCTCGCGTTGGATAGCTCCGGTCGTTGGTGCCGGGATTGGATACTTATCAGGCCTGGTCGGCATTGGCGGCGGCATTTTCCTGGCGCCGGTTCTGCACATGCTGAACTGGAACAGCCCGCGCAAGATTGCGGCCCTGGCGACGGCTTATATTGCGGCCAACTCATTGGCCGGGCTCGTCGGAAAGACAATTGCCCTGGCTGACAGGCACGATCTTTCGCAAGTCCTCGCGTTCTGGCCGCTCGTTCCGGCAGTCCTGATCGGCAGCTGGATCGGGCACAGATTTATGCTGGGCATCTTTCCCGAACGGCTTGTCAAAGGTCTGACTGCGGTGCTGATTATAGTTGTTGCCGTGCGGCTCCTGCTGCGCGGATTTGGAGGATCCTGAGTGATTTCGCGCATTGAAGCCTTGCAGCACATCGCCGCCATGCCGCCGATCGATGAGGTTGAGTCCGTCCCCTTGCAGGCCGGCACTGGGCGAACGCTCGCCGAACCCGTGGTCGCGCGGCACACCCATCCGCCTGAAAACATGTCGGCGATGGATGGCTATGCGGCGCGGATCGAAGATTGCACCCTCGGGAACGCGCTCACGGTCATTGGAGAGGCCGCAGCCGGGCATCCTTTCGGCGGGACCATCGGTGCGGGTGCGTGCGTTCGGGTCTTTACCGGCTCGGTCATCCCGGACGGCGCCGATCATGTCATCATCCAGGAAGATGTTGAGCGGACCGGCGACGAGATCACAATTCGCGATCCGCAAGGATCGTCCCGGCACATCCGTGCGGCTGGCGTGGATTTCCAATCCGGCGATGTGTTGATTCCGAAAGGGCAGCGTCTGTCGGCGCGGCAGCTATCGATCTGCGCAGCGGCAAACCTGGCTGATCTGCAAGCATACCGTGCGCCGCGCGTCGCCCTGCTCGCCAATGGTGATGAGCTCCGTCCGCCCGGCTCTGAACTTGGGCCCGGGCAGATCATTGCGTCGAACGAATATTCGCTGACCGCCTTGATTGAAGCCTGGGGTGGGTCTGTCATCAATCTCGGCATCGCCCCTGATGATCCGGCCGAGATCCGTTCGCGGATCGAGAGCGCCGATCAGGCGGACGTCTTCGTCCCCGTCGGTGGCGCTTCGGTCGGGGACCATGATCACATGAAAACAGTCTTCGCAGACCTGGGCTTTGAGCCGGTGTTCTCGAAAGTCGCTGTTCGTCCGGGCAAGCCAACCTGGATGTCGCGCGGTACGAACCAATTGGTCCTCGGCTTGCCGGGCAATCCGGCCTCGGCTTTGGTCTGCGCGCATTTGTTTCTCAAGCCGCTCCTGGCGCGACTGCTGGGAGGTGCCGATCTCGAAACGCGCATTCCCGCCGCGCTGCAGGCGCCGCTACGTGCGAACGGCTCCCGGGAATCCTTCCTGCGCGGGCGTATCGATTTTTCAGAATCCGGAGCGCGCGTGGTCACACCAGCCAGCAATCAGGACAGCTCGCTGCTGTCGCCATTCGTCACGGCGAACGTGCTCATTCACCGCGCGGTCGATGCACCAGCGTGCGCCGTCGGCGACGTGGTGGATTGCGTCTTGCTCGATTAGGCGTGCACCAGACGGCGCGCCGCTAGATCTCGCCGCGCACCCGGCGCATGACGCCGGAGAAGTCCAGTCCGGCAAAGCCGTCTTCGTCGAGCTTAGCGTAAATCGCTTCCGCTTGTGCGCCGAGCGGTGTGGACGCGTCGATACCGCCAGCTGCTTGCTGGGCAAGGCGCAAATCCTTGAGCATCATCGCGACGGCGAATCCCGGCTGATAATCATTATTGGACGGCGCCGCCGGAACCGGACCGGGCGACGGGCAGTATTTGGTCATCGACCAGCACTGGCCTGAGGCCGTGGACGAGATGTCGAAAAAGGTCTGCGCATCAAGGCCAAGTTTTTCGGCGAGATTGAACGCCTCGCAGGTGCCGATCATGGAGATACCGAGCAGCATATTATTGGCGATCTTGGCGACTTGCCCATTTCCGGCGCCGCCCGCGTGAACAACATTTGCGCCCATAATGTCGAGCACAGGACTGGCGCGTTCGAACGCGGCATCCGGGCCACCGACCATGAAGGTGAGACTGCCGGCATTGGCGGCAGCGGTGCCGCCGGACACCGGCGCATCGACCATCAGGAACCCGCCATCAGATGCTTTGCCTGCGGCCTCGCGCGCCTCGTCCACGGAGATGGTCGAGCAGTCGATGAAGAGTGTCCCGGCCGCCGCATGACTGGCAATACCGCCATCGCCAAAATAGACCGACAGGACGTGCTTGCCGGCGGGCAGCATGGTGACCACGGTCTCGGCGCCGTCAGCGACTTCTGCCAACGACGATGCCGCAGAGGCGCCTGCGGCGACCGCCGCTGCAACCGCTTCTGCATTCAGATCGAAGGCGCGCACATCATGGCCTGCGCCGACCAGATTCGCGCACATGCCAGCGCCCATATTGCCGAGGCCGATAAAACCGATTTTCATGAGTGCGTTCTCCGTAAGCATTGCAGCAAACGGAGATACGCCAGCGGCGCGCATTTGTAAAAATCTTGACCCGTGACGCGCTGACGCGGCTTAGAAACGCATCGCTTTCATCGCATCATAGCTGGTCTGGACGGACTCTTTGAAAGGGCGCGGTGGGTTATCGTGCTCGGCGATGAAATATTCCATGCCCGAGATCTCGTTCTCCGCGAAATAGGATTCAAATGGTAGCTCGCCCTGCCCGACATTGACCATCAGGGCCTGAACAATGGTCGGGAAGTCGACGCTGGTGCGATACGGGCTCGCGTCTCCAGCGAGGTCCTTGACGTGGCACATCTTGAAACGGCCAGGATTGGCTTTGAACAGCGCCGGAATGTCCTTGCCCGTCAACGCCGCCCAGAACAGGTCCAGCTCGAATGTGACGAGATCAGGATCGGTTTCAGCGAGCAGGATATCCATGCCCTGTTGCCCATCCCCCAGATCGAAGAATTCGAACTGATGATTGTGATACCCGACTTTCACACCTGCAGGCTTCATTGCTTCGGCGGCCCGATTCATCATCTCGGCGTGGGCCTTGTAGTCATCCAGTCCGCGTTGGTCATCATTGATCCAGGGCAGGATCGCATAGTCACAGCCCAGGACATTGCAGACACCGGCCACTTCTTCCGGCCGCGTGGCCAGACTGTCATAGTCGACATGCGTGATCGGCGCCGGCAAGCCAATATCATCGAGCAAGGTACGTAGCTCCGAAGGCGGGCGATCCATGAAGTTTCGACCGTTCAGCTCGACATAATCATAGCCGACATCCTTGATCATCTGGAAGGTGCCGACAAAGTCTTCGCCCATGGCTTCGCGCAAGGTGTAGGTCTGGATACCGATCTTATCCATCTGGCGCGATGCGGCGGCCGGCGTATTGGAGCCTGACCCACACGCGGCCAACGTCATGAACGCGCCCGACGCGCCGAGGAAATGTCTTCTGTTCAGGGTCATAGCGATCCGTCCTTCATGAGTTCAGCAGCATGGTTCGCGGCGCGCGCCGAGAAGGCCATATAGGTTAGCGATGGGTTCTGGCAGCCGCCTGAAGCCATGAACGAGCCATCGGTGATGAACAGGTTCGGCACGTCCCAGGACTGGTTCCAGCTATTCAGCACGGAGGTCGATGGATCGCGCCCCATACGCGCCGTTCCCATTTCGTGGATGCCGATCCCGGGCGGTGCCGGTTCCGCTGTTTCCGGATCATCTGTCTGAATGTCGATGCCGCCAGCGGCTTCCAGCATGGCCCGCGTATCGCGAATGGCCTGGCGCACCATGTTGCGCTCATTATCGCCCCAGCGCACGTCGAGGACCGGCACAGGGAAGCCCCATTGATCGGTCTTGTTGGCATGCATGCGGACATGGTTTTGCTCATTCGGCAGCACTTCGCCAAACGCCACCATGCCGATGCGCCATGGCCCGGGAGACTGTGCCGCCGCCTTGAAGTCAGCGCCGACGCCTTCCTTGTTCATGGAACTCCACCAGCGCTCGCGCATGGCGCCGCCCTGATAGCCAAATCCGCGGACAAAGCCTTCAGCTTCTTCGGTATGGTTGCGGAAGCGCGGGATGTAGAACCCGTTCGGGCGGCGGCCGAATGTGTGCTTGTCGAGATTGCCTGGCAAGATGGCCGACCCGCTCGCACCGGAATGGTGGTCCATCATGTTCTTGCCAACCTGCCCGGAACTGTTGGCGAGCCCGTTCGGGGCGCCATCCGAGGCTGAGTTCAGCAAGATCATCGTGGTCGGGATCGTGCCAGCATTCAGGAACACAACGCGCGCCGTGATGACCCGGCTTTCGCCCGAGGCAATGTCGACGGTTTCGACACCGGTGGCACGTCCGGTCGCTTCATCAATGATGACTTTGTGGACCGCCGTGTCCGGGATCAGGGTCATGTTCCCGGTCCGCCGCGCCGCTGGCAGAGTCGCAGAATTGGAGCTGAAATAAGCGCCAAAACTACAGCCCTGGAAACAATGGTTGCGCGCCTGGCAACGCCCACGCCCGAGATCCATCTGTTCCTGGGTCGGCTCGGTCAGGTTTGCGACCCGACCTGGAATCACGTGCCGCCCCGGGAATGAACCTTCGACGGCGGCCTTGAAATCGAGTTCAGCGCAGGTCAGGTCATGCGGCGGCTGGAACACGCCGTCCGGCAGAATGTCCAGCCCTTCCATCGAGCCAGAGATGCCCGCAAACCGTTCGACATAATCATACCAGGGCTTGAGATCGGCGTAGCGCACGGGCCAGTCCACACCATGGCCGTCACGCGCATTGGCCTCGAAATCGATCTCGGACATGCGGTAGCTCTGACGGCCCCACATGATGGAGCGACCGCCTTCATGATAGCCGCGCAACCAGCGGAAATCCGTGCCCTCCGCGGTTTCGTACGGATGCTCCTTGTCCTTGACCCAGAACTGGCGGGTGAAGGTCTGGAAGGCGTACACCTCCGATTGGATCGGATAGTCCTCACGGTCCTTGTCGGTCTTGCGATTGAGGTGCTCAACATCCCATGGATCGATGAAATCAGTATAGTCCTTTTCGACCGTGACTTTGCGGCCGCGTTCGATCACGCCAACCTTGAAGCCCTGTTCGCTCATCTCCTTGGCGACCCAGCCGCCGGACATGCCCGACCCAACTACTAATACGTCAAAATCTGCCATTGTTCAGGTCGCCCACGTTTTCGGAAAATCAGAGAGAGGCACACAGCCGATCCACTCGCCCGGCACCGGTTCATAAGCGAGTTCCTCGCTCGCACCCGGTTCAGACATGTAATAGGCCGGCACCACGGTCGCTTTCAGGTCGCGATAGAACCCATCCTCAACCTCGCCCGCGAATACGCGCGCGTCATAGCTGCCGAGCACAGCTTCGCGCTCGCTCGGCGACATACTGGTGAAGGCCGCGCCATCAGAGCTTGTCAGGCTCGTTGCCAGTGTATCGAGACCGGTCTGCCAGTATTGCTGATACTCCGTGTCGCCCCAGTCTGTGACCAGACTTTGCAAGACGTCCGGCACGCCGGCCTGCACGGCGCCGGCTGTCTCGGTCTGCGGAATAATCGTTTGCGCGACCGCCGCGATGAGCGCCATTTGCTCGGCATTGAGGAGGCCGGGCGCCGGGTTGGACAATTGCCCGGACGGTGCTTCTTCCGCGCCGCCGCACGCAGCCAGGCCACCCACGGCTGAAAGGGCGATCAATCCCTGAAAAACCTGCCGTCTCTGTAGCATTAGATCATCAATCATCAGGACCTCCTTCAATGCGCCGGGTCGGCGTCGCCGCCAGCGGTTTGTTGCATCCAGTTACGCGCCAAATACAGGCCGAGAAAGGCGACGATCAGGAAGAGCGGGAAGAAGACGAGTTGCGAAAGCGCGCCTTGTCCGGCCGCCACTTCGACGGCGTTCCCATCGAGGCCAGAGGCCTCCGCCTTGGCACGCGCGCTGTCGATCCAGCCGCCAATGATCGGGTTCCAGATGGTCAGGGCGAACATGCCGGCCGCGCCGACAAGGCTCATGCCGAGCGCGCCGGAGCGCGGCACATATTGCGCCGTGACGCCAATCATGGTCGGCCAGAAATAGCAGACACCGAAGGCGAACACGATGGCAGACACATAAACCATCGCGCCTGACGCGGTCGACATCAGGAACAGACCGAGCGAGGTCAGCACGGCGCTCATCAGCAGCACCCCGACCGGGTTGAGGGCATGGATCAGCGGGCCGGCAAAATAACGTCCAACCGCCATGATCCCGGTGACCATGCCGAGCACAATCATGGCCTGTCCCGGCACACCGCCAAGCTGCGCCCCGAGAATTCGGTCGACCCATTGCTGGGTACCAAGCTCTGAGGTTGCGGTCAGACTCATCAGGCCCATCAGGACGATCAGCAAGGCCGCGTCCCGCGCCCGCCCGGCTCTGAACATCATCAGGAGGAAAGTGAGTCCGAGCACAAGCAGGAGCGGAAGCAGGAACGTCCCCGGCAGTCCGGCGACAAGCGCGTTCGGCGTCCCGATCAGGATTAGCAGGCCAAAGATAGACGCCATCAGGATCAGGCCCTTGGCGTCGAGATCGACGATCTTCTCGATCTTTGGAATATCCGGGAACTGGGTTGTGAACACCATGTAGCCATAGATGGCGGTCGGGATCAACATTATAGCGATCTGAGGCTGCCAGCCGATACCAGCATTGGTCATGAAGTATGAGACGACCGCGCCAATGACGATGCCGCCCGGGAACCAGACATGGAACCGGTTCAGCCATTTGGTTTTGTCATCCTTGTAGAGATCCGCGACCAGCGGATTACACGCCGCCTCGACCGAGCCATTGGCGAAACCGATAAAGAAGGTGGAGATCAACAGGCCGAGAAAGCCACCAGCAAAGATCGTCAGCACCAGGCCGAGCAAGTGCCCGACAAAGGCGAGGATCATGATCAGTCTTGGGCCAAGCTTGTTATAAAGGAACCCGAACACGACCATGGCCAGCGGGAAGCCGAGAAAGGCCATTGAGTTGACCCAGCCGAGCTCAGTATCGCTGAGCGAGAACTCCTCCGACAATTGGGTCAGGATTCCGGCCCGGATCGCGAACGTCATTGCCGTGACGATCAGCGACAGGCAACTCAATAAGAAGAGCTTGTTTCGATCGATTCCCGCGGCCAATGGCTCGTCGGCTGTAGTGGCTGTCATGTTTCCTCCCTCGCTCGGTTATGTTCTAGTCCAGTCCGAGCATTTTTCTGTTCGCTTCGACGCTGACCTCCCCGCCAGCAAAATCGTCAAAGGCTTTGTCGGTGACACGAATGATATGATCCGCGACAAATTTTGCGCCCTCTCGCGCACCGTCTTCCGGGTGTTTCAGCGCGCATTCCCACTCGACCACGGCCCAACCGTCAAAGTCATAGCCGGCGAGCTTGCTGAAGATTGCGCCAAAATCGATCTGGCCATCACCGAGTGACCGGAACCGGCCGGGGCGTTCGACCCAGCCCTGATAGCCGCCATAGACGCCGCTCTTGCCGTTCGGCCGGAACTCCGCGTCCTTCACATGGAACATGCGGATACGGTCATGATAGTGGTCGATGAAAGACAGATAATCGAGCTGCTGCAGGATGAAGTGGCTCGGATCGTAGAGAATGTTGCAGCGCGCGTGGCCGTCGACCTCTTCGAGGAAGCGCTCAAACGTCACGCCATCATGCAGGTCTTCGCCGGGATGGATCTCGTAACAGATATCGACGCCGCATTCGTCATAATAGTCGAGGATCGGACGCCAGCGTTTGGCGAGCTCCTTGAAGCCTTCCTCAACCAGGCCCGCGGGGCGCTGCGGCCACGGATACATGAAGGGCCAGACCAGGGCGCCGGGGAAGGATACAGACCGATCCAGGCCCAGATTCTGCGACGCCTTGGCCGCAAACTTGACCTGCTCCACCGCCCATTCCTGGCGCGCTTTCGGATTGCCATGCAGCTGCGTCGGCGCGAATGCATCAAAGGCCGTATCATAGGCTGGATGCACGGCGACCAGCTGGCCCTGGATATGGGTTGAGAGCTCGGTGATCTCGACGCCCCATTCACGACACTGGCCTTTGAATTCGTCGCAATAGTCCTTGCTCTCGGCGGCCAGTTTCAGGTTGATACAGGTCGGATTATCGGACGGCACCTGTACGCCCTTATAGCCCGCATCTGCCATCCAACGGCAGGCATTCTCCATCGTGTCGAACGGCGCATCGCCCATGAATTGCGCCAGGAAAATTGCCGGTCCCTGCATCGTCTTCATGCTTTGATCTCCGTCCACGCTGATTGATTGTTGCTGCTCGTCACGAGCGCCTCGACAAAGGCCATGCCGCGCACGGCGGCCTCCATGCCGGCCTTGACACCGCCCTGGGTCTGAAGCGCGTGCGCAAACTCCAGATAGATATTTGCGAAGGCTTCAATATAGCCTTCCGGATGACCGGGCGGTGTGCGGTAGCCCGCGGCCACATGGTCCGGCAGATAGCCTTGCGCCGAACGCAGGATTTCCGTGGGCCGATCGGTGTAAGTACGCAGCAGCGTGTTCGGTTCTTCCTGGTTCCATTCCAGGCCGCCGGTCTCGCCATAGACCCGGATCGACAGGCTGTTCTCCTTGCCGACACAAACCTGAGACGCGCTCAGCACGCCCTTCACGCCATCTTGCATGCGAAACAGCGCGGAGCCATCGTCATCCAGGCGGCGTCCTTCCACGAACACCGACAGGTCTGCCGCGACATGCGTCATAATCTTGCCAGTGACAAACTCGGCCAGATTGTGCGCGTGCGTCCCGATATCACCCATGCATCCCGAAATTCCTGATCGTGCGGGATCGGTCCGCCAGTCGGCCTGCTTATTGTCGACCTCGCCGGCGAGCCAGCCCTGGATATATTCGACAAAGACCTTTCGGACTTTGCCAATACCGCCTTCGGCGACAATCGATCTCGCGGCGCCGACAAGCGGGTAGCCGAGATATGTATGGGTCAGACCGTAAGCCAGCGTGTCATGCTTTTGGACAATCGCGGCAAGCTCGCGCGCTTCGTCCAGGTTGAGCGTGGCGGGCTTGTCGGACAGAACATGGAAGCCCGCTTCCAGGGCCGCCTTGGCGACCGGGAAGTGGACATGGTTCGGTGTCACGATGGCGACGAAGTGCATGCGCTGGTCGACGGGAAGCGCCGCCTCGGCCCGCATCATTTCTTCGTAATCAGAATAGCATCGTGAGAGATCGAGCCCGAGCTCGCGCCCGGTCGCCTGGCAATTCTCCGCATCTCTCGAAAACGCGCCGCAGACCAGCTCGATTTGGCCATCCAGTCTCGCTGCCAAGCGGTGGATGTCGCCGATAAAGGCGCCCTGACCGCCGCCAACCATGCCCATTCGGAGCCGATTTTCCGTCACGCGTTGAGCCTCCCTGCCCAAGTCGAATTGCATTTTTATTGTCTATTTCTGTTAGCGCTAACAGCAAGTCCATGCAGATGCAACCAGCGCACGCCCGGAAATTTGATAGCGCTATCAATTTTTAATAGACAGTGCGCCTTGGGCTCGCTACGCCTTTCGCGCATCAGACCTTGAGAACGCTTGCAGGGTCGCTCTGCCGGGAGGAGTTTCAGGAATGCGCACGATCATTTCGACTGTATTGGGAGCGGGCATCGCTCTGACAATCACGAGCTGTCAGGCGCCAGAACCAGACACGCCGAGCGAGCTGGAAACCTCAACAGTTCAAACCATTGGCAGCGTTGATCGCAGGTCTCCAACGCTCGACGAAATTGTGCCGGTGGGCGCTGAGATTGAAGTTCTGGCCGAAGGCTTCACCTGGCCAGAAGGACCCGTTTGGGTGGCCGAGGAAGACGCGCTCTATTTCAATGATGTGCCTGAGAACAAAATGCATCGCTGGTCAGCCGAAACCGGGCACGAAATGATCCTGTCGCCTTCAGGCGGTGCCACGCCGGAGGCCGCACTGACAATGCGCGAACCCGGGGCGAACGGTCTTATCAAGTGGCCGGAGGATTCATCAAAACTCTTGCTGGCAGATCATGGCGCGCGCGGATTGTCCGTGCTCGATCGGGCAACGTTTGAGCGCGAGGTGATCGTCTCATCCTTCGAGGGACAGTCGCTAAATTCTCCGAACGATATGGTGGCACGCAGCGATGGCGCCATCTTCTTCACCGATCCGCCTTATGGGCTGCGCGGATTGAATGATGCGGCCGAAAAAGAACTCTCACACAATGGCGTCTACCTCTACTCAGCCGATGCGCCTCTGCAGCTCGTGATCGATGATCTGAGTTTCCCGAATGGCATTGGCCTGTCACCGGATGAAGCAACGCTCTATGTCGCAGTATCCGATCCGGATAATGCCAAGATCATGGCCTATGCCGTGTCTGCGGACGGCACTGTCGACGATGGCCGTGTCTTCTTCGACGCTACTGATGAGTTGCGCGATGGCGGCGGACTTCCTGATGGACTGGCGGTCGCCAGGAATGGCACCGTGTTCGCGACGGGCCCGGAAGGCGTCTATCTGCTCGCTCCTGAAACCGGCGAAGTTCTCGGCGTTATCTCAACCGGAATGCCGACGTCAAACTGCACCCTGAACGATGACGAAACCTTTCTTTACATGACCTCATCATCGATCCTCGCGCGCGTCCCGATCGAATTTTGAGCGTGATCATGGACCCGTCCAATCCAATCTATATCGTCGCCACCCTGGCCGCATCCGTGGCGGCTTTGCTGGTGCTCGTTATTCGCGCCAAGGTTCCGGCCTTTTTCACCCTGATCCTGGTCTCGCTGTTTGCTGGCCTGGCATTGGGACTGAACCCGGCAGATGTCGTCTCCTCCATTCAAAACGGCATGGCCAGCGTGCTCGGCTTTATCGCCGTTGTCGTTGGCCTTGGCGCCATTCTCGGCGCGGTTCTCGAACAATCTGGCGGGGTCCAGGCGCTGTCGAGCCGTTTGGCCCGTGGCTCGGTCGAGAGCGTGCCGACCAAGATGAGTTTCCTGGGCCTGCTCGTTGCTATTCCGGTGTTCTTTGACGTTGCCCTGGTGATCCTGATCCCGGTCGTCAAACGCCTGGCGCAAACCATCAAGCGCCGCCCCTTGTATGTTGCGGCGCCCCTGCTCGCGGGTCTTGCTGCCGCCCATGCTTTCATTCCCCCAACGCCAGGACCGATTGCGGTCGCGGCATTGCTGAATGCTGACCTCGGCCTGGTGATCCTGGCGGGGTTGGTCGCCACTGTGCCCGCTATCTTGTGCGGCGGTGTCCTGTTCGCACGACGCCAGTACAATGTGCCGGTTTCCACCCCGCCTGAGGACAATGACGTAGATCATCACACTGAATCAACAGGCTCGAGCCTGAACTTTCTGGCCGCGTTCCTGGCGCTGGCATTTCCAATTGTGCTCGTCGCGAGCGGGACGATCCTGAAAATGTCGCTTGGTGAGGATCAGGTCCCGGACATGATGCGGTTCGTTTCGCACCCGTTCGTGGCCCTGCTGCTCACAGTCGGGCTGTATTACACCTTTGCGGCGACGCATCTGAACTTGCCCGCGAACGACCTGAACCAGGCCGCGATGAAATCGCTGGAACCCGCAGGTGCGGTGGTTCTGGTCACCGGCGCGGGCGGCGCGTTCAAACAGGTCCTGATCGACTCGCAAGCCGGCGCGCGGATTGCCGAACTGGCGGCCAGCGCCAATGTCTCGGTGCTGATCTTTGCGTTCATGATTGCCGGTCTGGTGCGGGTTATCCAGGGGTCAGCCACGGTGGCGATGATCACCGCGGCCGGGTTCACAGCGCCTTTGCTGGCGGTCAGCGACATTTCCGAGTTCGACCGAGCTCTGACCGTAATCGCCATTGCGGCGGGCGCGACCATTCTGTCGCATGTGAATGATTCCGGCTTCTGGCTGGTCAGCAAATATCTCGATCTATCCGTCAATGAGACGCTGAAATCATGGACCGTCGTGTCGACGTTGGTGGGCGGCATCGGCTTCATCACCGCCTTGCTTTTGTCGATCGTGTTTTAGCGCCACCATACACACGGCCGGCACCGATTCTGCTCGCGGTTCTCTCGTGCATCTCCGTGGTGACTATGGCCAAGAAATCTCCGATCGCAGCGCCAGTTTTAGACCCAAAGAAAGATGTTTTCCTGGGCGTAACAGAAAAATTGATAGCGCTATCAATTTTTCTGTTATATCGCTATGCGCAACAAAACAGACGTCGAATGTCGCGGCGCGCTCAAACCTAATCGTCTTTGCTGAAAGACGCAGTCTTATGGGAGAAGACTCTTGAAACTGTCACATCGCACATCCGTATCCGCAATCGCTATAAGCAGCGCAATTCTCTTGTCTGCCTGCACGACCGAAGGCGTCGAAGCGGACCCAGGCGTGGTCGACACGCCGCCCGCCGCTGAAGCAACAGATACGCAGGCCACTATCGACGTCGCTGAGACAAAACCAGTGATCAATCCGGAGAACTGGCCCGTCATCGAGACGGCCCCTCTGGACCCGGCCACCGAAGCGCGCATTGACGACATCCTGTCGAAAATGACGCTGGAGCAGAAAGTCGGCCAGGTCATTCAAGCCGATAGTGGATCGGTCACCCCGGAAGAAGTGAAGCAGTATCGACTGGGCTCAGTATTGAGCGGCGGCAACTCCGCACCTGGTCCAGAGCCATATGCTGATGCGCAAACCTGGCTCGACGCCGCTGATGCTTATTTTGAAGCCTCGCTCGATCCTGAAGGCGTCGAGATCGCCATCCCGACCATTTGGGGCATTGATGCCGTGCACGGGCATGCCAACCTCAAGGGCGCGGTGGTCTTCCCGCACAATATCGGCCTTGGCGCTGCCAACAATCCGGACCTGATTGAGGAGATCTACAAGGTCACCGCACGCGAGCTGCGCGTGTCCGGTCACGACTGGACCTTCGCGCCGACCCTCGCCGTTCCCCAGAATGATCGCTGGGGACGCACCTATGAAGGCTTCTCTGAAAGCCCGGACATTGTCGCCTCTTACGGCGATCGCATCGTGTTCGGACTGCAAGGACATTATGGCGACGATGATTATCTCGGCGCCGAGCGCGTCCTGACCAGCGCCAAGCACTTTGTCGGCGATGGCGGCACCACGGACGGTGTCGACCAGGGCGATACCGAAGTCAGCGAAGCCGAATTGCGCGACATCCACGCAGCCGGCTATGAGACGGCAATTGCCGCCAATGCCCAGACCGTGATGGCAAGTTTCTCAGCCTGGAATGGCGAGCGCATGCACGGCCAGAAAGAATTGCTCACTGATGTATTGAAGGGCCGGATGAACTTTAACGGCTTCGTCGTCGGCGACTGGAACGGGCACGCGCTGATCCCGGGCTGTACGGCAACCGATTGCCCGGAATCGTTCAATGCCGGTGTCGACATGTTCATGGCGCCGGATAGCTGGAAGGGTTTGTGGGAATCCACTTATGCGCACGTGCAATCCGGTGAAATCTCGATGGAGCGTCTGGATGATGCGGTCCGCCGGATTCTGCGGGTCAAAATCAATGCTGGCCTGTTCGACGCCGTGAAACCGAGTGCACGCCACCTGGCGGGCGAGGTCGACATTCTCGGCTCTGACCATCACCGCGCGGTCGCCCGTCAATCGGTGCGTGAGTCGCTGGTCCTCCTCAAAAACAATGATGGGCTGTTGCCTCTGGATGGTGGCAAGACCTACCTCATCGTCGGTGACGGCGCAGACAGCATCACCAAGGTGGCGGGTGGCTGGACCCTGTCCTGGCAAGGCGGCGGTTATGCCAACGCGGAATTCCCGAACGGCGAGACCATTCTGTCCGGCCTGACTGACGCGATCAGCGCCAGCGGTGGCACGGTGATCTTCGATCCTGAAGGCACGTCTGATGCGGAAGCCGATGTCGTCATCGCTGTGTATGGCGAAGACCCTTATGCTGAGTTTCAGGGCGATGTACCGAATCTCGACTTCCAGCCGAATGGGTTCGACACGGACTTGCTCGAGGCTTATCAGGCCAAGGGCATGCAAACCGTATCGGTCTTTCTTTCAGGCCGCCCGATGTGGACCAATCCGGAAATCAATGCATCCGACGCATTTGTTGCCGCCTGGTTGCCGGGCAGTGAGGGCGGCGGTGTCGCCGATGTGCTGTTCCAGACCGATCCGTCCTTCGATTTCACGGGTCGTCTGTCCTACTCCTGGCCGAAACTGGCCACTCAGGTTGAGTTGAACGCCGGCAAAGAGCCTTATGATCCGCTGTTCGCACTCGGTTATGGCCTGTCCTATGGCGATGATGGCAATGTCGGTGAACTATCCGAAGACTCCGGTCTCGGAGGCCAAACGGTGACGAGCAAAGGCCTGTTCTTCTCGAAAGGTGAATTGCCAGCCCCTTGGGAGATTATCCGCTACGGGTCCCCAGTGAGCTCGCTGCCATTCGAGTCGGCTGGTCTGATTGTCTCAGCCTATGACAAGGCAGCCCAGGAAGACTCGCTGCGCGTGACGTTCAAAACCGGTGAAGAGAATTTCGAGATTGCATCCAGCTATCCCGTCGATCTCTCACGCGAATCAAATGGCGCCATGGAGCTTGTGTTCGACGCCAAGCGAATCGAAGGCGGCAACGCAATTGGCGTCGGCATGCGCTGCGACGCGGCTGACTGCGAACGCTTCCTGCCCGTGACATTGAGCGATGACTGGAGCGAAGTGCGCCTCAGCCTGTCCTGTTTCGCGGATCAAGGTGTCGATATGGCCGTCATCAAGGGCGCGCTGCTGGTCTCGGCCGACAGCGGCACCAGCATGGGGGTCTCCAATGTCCGCCTTGAGGAAGATCAGGACGCCGCCGCAAATTGCGGATAAGTCGAAAACACGAATTGGCCCCGCGCGCCGGGGCCAATTTGCGCTTATCGCAACTGTCTGAAAAACGCGCGGGCATTCAACTTAATGCTTGTGTCGTAAAAGTTCCGTAGGATATACCGATCAGGAAAGGGCTGGACGCCGCAAACAACCCCAAAATCATCCCATATGAACAAGAAATCAGCTGCAACGATCAAAGAAGTCGCAGAACTCGCCCAAGTGTCGCAAATGACCGTATCGCGCGTTTTGAACGACCAGACAGCAGTGCGCGAGACAACTCGGAAGCGCGTCCAGGCGGCCATCCGGCAGCTGAATTATCGCCCCAATATCATGGCGCGCAACCTGGCCGGGCGCACCGGGCTTTTCATTGGCCTGATCTATCGCAATCCAAGTTATGGCTATCTCAGCGAGTTTCTGCTCGGCGCCCTCGATACGTGTCGGGAACTCGGGCATTATCTCATCGTCGAAGAACCGCTTGTTGATGACAATATGGTCGACCTCGACCAGATCGAGAAACGGTTCCTGGACACCAGCATTCAGGCGCTGATCGTCGTCCCGCCGCTGTCGGATGATCCGAAGCTGATCGATACGCTGGAGCGCACGGGCATTTCCTTTGTCTGTGTCAGCCCGAAACTCGATGGCTATACCGGCCCCAGCGTTCGGATGAAGGATCGCGCGGCGGCACGTGACATGACCGAATACCTGCTCGGACTCGGCCATCGGAGAATCGCGCTGATCACCGGCGCGCCCGACCACAAGTCGAGCCAGTTACGTTATGACGGCTACAAGGAAGCCCTGGCGGCAGCCAACGCGCCGCTGGATGAAGACATTATTGAGCGCGGCGACTTCACCTATGTATCGGGCATGCGCGCGACGGTGAAATTGCTGAATTCCGACAATCCGCCAACGGCCATTTTCGCCTGTAATGATGACATGGCATCAGGCGCCATCGCGGCGGCCCACCAGGCAGGACTTCGTGTGCCCGAGGATATTTCCGTGGTCGGCTTTGACGACACGCAGAACGCCTCGGCTTTGTGGCCCCCCCTGACCACAATCCGCCAGCCGATCCGCGAAATGGCGCGCTGTGCGATCGAGTTTCTGGGGCGCAAAGCACCGTCCAGCCAACCCGAAGCGATCAGCCAGACACTCGAATACGAACTGGTTATCCGCGAATCGGCAGGACCGCCCAAGGCCTGACCAGCAGGCGCCTTACACGAACCGGTTCAGAACGTTTTCAAGCATTTCCTGGCGCCCGGACCGCGGCTTGGGATCGATGCCGCCGGCTTCCACCTTTTGCGCAATTTGTTCGAGCGACGCTTCTTGCATCAGCCATTTGCCCAGATCGTCGCTCCAACCCGCATAGCGATCCGCGAGAAACGCTTCATAAGTGCCATCTTCGAGGATCTCCGCTGCCGATAGCAGGCCGCGCGCGAGCGCGTCGACGCCACCAATATGGCCATGGAACAAGTCGGCTGCATCGATACTCTGGCGCCGCACTTTGGCGTCAAAGTTGAACCCGCCTGTGGTGAAGCCACCATGTTTGAGGATGTGAATCATCGAGCGCGTGATATCGAGTGGGTCCATCCAGAACTGATCCGTATCCCAGCCATTTTGTGGATCGCCGCGATTGGCATCGACGGACCCGAAAATCCCATGCGTGAACGCCATCGCGATTTCATGATCCATGGCATTGCCGGCAAGCGTCGCGTGATTGGTTTCGATATTGACTTTCACATCATCGAGCAGGTCGTAGCGGCTGAGGAACCCATAGACCGTCTGGGTGTCGCGATCGTATTGGTGCTTGGTCGGTTCGTGCGGCTTCGGCTCGATCAGCAGCGGTCCCTTGAAGCCAATCTTGTGCTTGTGCTCGACCGCCAGGGACAGCATGCGCCCCAATTGGTCGAGCTCTCGAGTCGTGTCCGTGTTGAGCAGCGTGTCATAGCCTTCGCGGCCACCCCACAAGACATAGTTCTCGCCGCCCAGGCGATGGGTGGCTTCCAGCGCCTGCCGGATTTGCATCGCCGCGCAGGCGAAGACTTCCGGGTCCGGATTGGTCGCAGCGCCTGCCATATAGCGCGGATGCGAGAACACGTTGGCCGTGCCCCATAACAGCTTCATCCCGGTGCGTTCCATCTGCGCCTGAAGCGGGTCGAGGATGCGGGCAAAGTTCTCGCTATGCTGGGCCATGGTGTCTGCGGGCGCCATGACATCGACATCGTGGAACGCGAAATATGGCCAGCCCAGCCGCGAGAAGAATTCAAACGCGATTTCAAGCTTGGCTTCCGCCATGGCCTGTCCGTCCAAAGCATGCCACGACCGATTGAACGTTCCAGCGCCAAACACGTCAAAGCCATCCCAACAGAAAGTGTGCCAATAACAGGTTGATGGCCGCAAATGATCTTCCATGCGCTTGCCGAGCACCAGGCGATCAGCATCATAATAGCGATACGCCAGAGGATTGTCGGTCTCAGCGCCCTCATAAGAGATCGGGCCAATGCCTTCGTAAAATCCGGCGGTATCAAACATGGGTTTCAGTCCTTCAGTTTAAGTCTTTGGTGTGGGCATAAAGCTGGCGATAGCGGTCCAGCTTGGCCGCCATGATGTTCACGTCGGCCGCGATCGGCTCAATCACGTGTTCGATCTCAGGCGCCTCGAATGCGGCCTGACTTTGTCCGTGCGCGCCCATTTGCGCGAGGCGGGCCGCGCCCAGCGCGGGCCCAATATCGGCATTCTTGCGATAGCTCAGCGGCCGCGCCAAGGCTGCTGCCAGAATACGCCCCCAATAGGCCGAACGCGATCCGCCGCCAATGACGGTAATGGTTTCAATATCGGCGCTTGCCGACAGGACACTCAGCCCGTCGGCAAACCCGAGCGCCACCCCTTCCAGCACCGCCTGCGCAATATCGGCAGCGCCGCTATCATGGGTCAGGCCGAGGAGTGCACCGGTCGCATTCGGATCATTGTGCGGGGTGCGCTCACCTGACAGGTAAGGCAGGAAAAGCGGTATCGCAGCGCCAAATTTGTCTGCCCGCTCCGCTTCGTGGATGAGCGCCTCGGCGGAGGCTGCACCGGTCAGACGCACAGCCCAATCCACACAGCTCGCCGCCGATAACATTACCGCCATCTGATGCCACAGGCCCGGCAAGGCATGGCAGAACGTGTGGACGCCATTGCTGGCATCCGGTCGGTAGGCTGTGTCGGCTGCGAACAAGACGCCGGAGGTTCCCAGAGACAGGAAAGCGTCGCCTGGCGCGGTGATGCCCGATCCAACTGCGCCGGCGGCATTGTCCCCTGCCCCGGCGACCACGGGCGTGTCCGCCGGAAGTCCCCAGACGGTGGCGACCTCCTTGCGAAGCGTGCCGGTGACGTCGCAGCCTTCATGCAAGGCTGGCATATGCGTCCGCGTCAGGCCGCATGCGTCCAGCAACTGATCCGACCAGTCTCGCGCGCCAACATCCATCCACAGCGTTCCCGCCGAGTCAGACATGTCAGAGGCGTAGTCCCCGGTCATCAGCAGGCGCACATAGTCTTTTGGAAGCAAGACTTTTGCGACCTGCTTGAAGGCGTCTGGTTCATGCTCGGCGAGCCAGATCAGCTTCGGCGCGGTAAACCCCGGCATGGCGAGATTTCCGGCCAATGTGTGCAAGTCCGGCACCCGCGCTTCGAGCGTTCGGCACGCCTGTTCACTGCGACCGTCATTCCACAGGATAGCGGGCCGGATGGGTTGATCCTGCGCATCGAGAACCGTGGCGCCATGCATCTGACCGGAAAGACCGATCGCTTTGACAGCGCCGCGCGCGGTTTGCGGCAATTGCAGAACGGCGTCCTGGGTAACCCGCCACCAATCGGCCGGATCCTGTTCAGACCAAAGCGGGTGTGGACGTGACACCGTCAAGGGCGCGGTGGCCTGAGCCACCACATCGCCTGTCTCTTCCATCACGATCGCTTTGACGCCGGACGTTCCGATATCTATGCCGAGATACATATCGACCGCCGGATGTTGAGCAGAATCATGTTCGGTGAGCTCGAATTAGTCCCCAGCGCCGTCTTTCTTGATCGCATAGAACGGGCCCAATTCAATTGTCTGTTTCTCAAAACCAAAATTGAACCCCATGTCCGACTCGCTGGTTGGAAAGTTGCGTTCGGCAACACCAGAGACGCGGTACATCTTCCATTCTTCGGTTGGCAGAATTTCAGCGTTGAGCACCGTGTCATACGGCTCCACATCGCGACCGATAGCAACGCCAATCTTCCCGGTATCTTTCTTGCGCGGAAGCTTCGACGCACGAGCCCAGAAGTAAACTTCGATTTGGTCGCCAGCGGCAATATCCCGATCGAACGGCGCGCGCATGCGGATATCCCACGGCTTACTGCTTTTCTTGCGCACCCGGAAACTGATCGCTTGTGATCCCGGGACGCCATCTGATTCAACGATCTTAACACTCTTATTGCCACCTTCGGGATTCCATTTGATCGCCATCGGGTTGTGAATCAGGTCACCCGGCAAGGCGCCTTGGGTCACCGGAGCGACTTCAAACTGAGGGTCGGCAATGGCACTCGGCGCAAGCGCCAGTGATGTCGCCAATGCACACCCAGCAAGACACAGTTTTACAGATTTCATTTTGTTTTCCTCCCTATTCCCGGCACTCCAATTCCGGGCTTTTCCGAGGTCTTGCACTCGCTTAGCGCGAACTTATATTGCAATAACCATCGACAATGTTAGCGCTACCATAATTGCAGCAATGTGACCATCCCTGAATATGAGATGGTCACGTTTTTGATTGCAATTATGGCGATTTCGCGGAGGTGCTCTGCCTATTGCAGGCTGACCTCGCCATTGATCGCTTTTGACAAATGGTCGATGCGGTCGACGATTTCCTGCTTCGCTTCACAGTCTCGGCACCGCTTCAGAATGCCTTCTATCTTCCGAAGCTCGGACTCGGCCGTGCGCGTGTCACCTGTCAACAACTTGATCAGACCAATCTTGTAGTGCGCATCGTACAGGATGCGGCTTGAGGCCGTGGCCTTTTCGAAGCTTCTCAGAGCCTCATTGGTCTTGCCGAGCTGAATTTGCGACAGACCGGCGAAATAAAGCTGACGTCCGCGCGCATCGCACGTGCGATCATAAGTGTTGCGGAGATTGCGGGCTGCAACCCCGTCCGTTGCCGCGACGCCGGTGGGTGTGCTTTGGCCAGCTCCGGCATTTGCTCCACGCGATGAGGCTCCGGAGTCCACTCCAGTTGCCCCAGAGAACACCTCGGCGCGTTGCGCATTGATCTGGGCCGTATCAACCGATGACCGGATGTTGCGCTCACGGCGGAGCGCACACATGGCATTGTCGAGAAACTCGACCTCTGCGGTTTCAAAATCTCCGGCGCGAAACGCGGCCATGGCGGCATCATTCTGGACGCCGACGACTTCGACGGTGTCGAGCACGCGATCTTCACTTTCCGATTCGGCAGCTTCTTCTTGAGCCATCACCGCTGGAGCGGCGAAACTCATCGCTGCCGCGACCAATATTGTAGGGAGGAAACGTTTTGTAGTGTTATGCATTTGGATGCCTTTTCTTCTATATTGTGTCCTCAACTCCCGCGAGAAGTTTACCCGCTTTGGCACAATTTGTTAAGGTAGGTGGAATGATCCTCGAAGGCGTCGAGGCACTTATGCATGGTTCGGCGCACCTCTGACATGCGCCGGTCGAGGGCTTCATCCGACATGAAATCAATCACCGGATGATAGCGTTTGGGCCGGAAATTCTGGCCTTCAAATACGGCGAACCAGCTATTCTCACTGAACAGCTCATTATTGTCCCGGTACAAGCGGCCATTCTCCATATAGATGTCGATCCGCTCGCGCAGGGAGTCTGGCACCTCCATGGTGCGCACATAGTTCCAGAACGGACTGTCCGATCGCTGGGTGGCGTAATAATGCAGGATCAGAAAATCGCGAACCTGTTCGAATTCCAGCTGGGTCTTGCGGTTGTAATGGTCGATGTCTTTCTGATTGAAGACCTTTTCCGGGAAATCGGTCAGCAATCGTGCGACCGCCGACTGGATGAGGTGAATGGACGTCGATTCCAATGGCTCCAGGAAGCCGGCAGACAAGCCGAGGGCGACGACATTCTTGTTCCAGGTCTTTTTGCGGATGCCCGTGGTAAAGCGCAGGAATTTCGGCTCTCCCATGGGCGCACCGTCGAGGCCTGACTTCAGCTGGGCATAGGCCTCATCATCGCTGATATAGTCGCTGCAATAGACATGGCCATTGCCGATCCGGTTCTGCAAGGGAATGCGCCACTGCCACCCGGCTTTGTGGGCGGTGGCACGGGTATAAGGGATGGGCGGACCATCCGGCTCACACCCCTGAGCCACGGCCCGGTTGCATGGTAGATACTGCGACCAGTCATCATATCCGCTCTCCAGCGCTTGTTCGATCAACAGGCCGCGAAAGCCGGAGCAATCGATGAACAAGTCACCGGCGATTTCTGCGCCAGACTCGAGCTCAACGCTTTCAATGAAGCCGTCTTCGGACCGCTTTTTGAAGTCGACAATCTTGCCTTCGATCCGCTGCACACCGCGCGCCTCGGCAACGCCGCGCATATATTTCGCATAGAGCGCAGCGTCGAATTGAAAAGCGTATTCAATCGAGCTCAGCGGCGACCCTCGCAGCTCCGGTTTGGGATGGGTGAACTTGTTGGCTTTCGCACCCAGACAATGCAGGTTGTAATCGTCGATGGGAGCGGCGCCATCTGTTTGCGCATGGCGCAGCCAGAAATGGTGGAAATGGACGCCTTCCATGTTGACGCCGTAAGGGCTGAACGAATGGAAATAGCGCTCACCCACCTGCCCCCAGTTCACGAACTCAATGCCGGCTTTGAACGTCGCATTGGTCTTCCGAAGGAAATCGTTCTCATTGAGGTTGAGCAGTTGATTGAAATAGCGAATGTGCGGAATGGTGGCCTCGCCGACGCCAACTGTCCCGATTTGCTCGGACTCAACCAGGCGAATCCGGACCGCGGGATTTCGCAGCATGATGGACAAGGCTGACGCCGTCATCCATCCGGCCGTACCGCCTCCCACGATGACAATTTCTTTGATGTTCAAGTCGTGCATCTTACTCTTCCTAGCTGCGCATCGCAGGCGCATATTTGTTCAGGAACGCGGCGTGTGAGCTCATTTTCATCACGGCGTTGTTCATAGCGGTTTGCATCGAACCCAGGCTGTGTTCGATTTGTTGTGCGTCCACCCCTTCGACGATCGGATCGACGGTTCGCGGGATAACGTTCTGCCCAAGCAAGACAGCGACCCAGCTCGGTTTCGAGAACAGCTCATCCTCGTACCGGAACACCCGGCCAGCTTCCCGGAACAATTCGATTTTTTGCGTCAGCGACTCCGGAATGCTCATCGTGCGGCAATAGTCCCAGAACGGGCTGTCATCGCGCTCGGTGGCCTTGTAATGCAGGATGATGAAGTCACGCACCTGCTCAAATTTCTTGGTGAGCTGGCGATTATACTCGTCCCGCACCGCGTCTGGCATCGCCTTGGTCGGGAACAGCGAGATGAACTTGCTGATGCCTTCCTGAATGAGGAATAGCGACGTCGACTCCAATGGCTCCAGGAACCCGCCAGACAGTCCGATGGCAATGCAGTTCTTTTCCCAGAATCGGTCACGGCGGCCGGTCCGGAACTTGATCTTGCGCGGCGTCCCGATAACGGGCCCGTCCAGGTCCTCAAGCAAGCTGGTAATGGCGGCATCATCATCCATCATCGAGCTTGAATAAATGTGGCCATTGCCGGTCCGGTGCCGGGTTGGAATACGCCATTGCCAGCCGGCTTTTTTGGCGGTCGATTTTGTATAAGGCAGCAGGTCGCTGGTGACCTCGCAAGCGACTGCCTGCGCGGTATCGCACGGCAACCAGTGTGCCCAGTCTTCATATCCCACGCCGAGCGCATCGCCCATCAACAAGGCGCGGAAGCCGGAGCAATCAAAAAACAGGTCGCCTTCCACCCGCGCGCCAGAGTCCATCTGCACACTGGAGATAAAGCCGCTTTCGCCATCGACCGCGACATCCACGACTTTGCCCTCAATGCGTGTAACACCGCGTTGCTCGGCATAGTCACGCAGGAACCTGGCATAACCGGTCGCATCAAAGTGATAGGCGTAGCGCATTTGAGAAAGAACCGAGCGCGGGTCATTTTCCGGCATCGTGAATTTGGCATTGCGGGAGGCGATGGCGCTGAGGCTGAAATCCTCAATTGAGCTGCCCGGATTGGCGCGTTTGAAGCGCATCCAGTACTGGTGAAAATCGATCCCCTGCATATCGACGCCGTGCGGCCCGAACGGGTGGAAATAGGCCTCGCCGATCCGCCCCCAATCGATGAATTCAATGCCGAGCTTGAACGTGCCGTTTGTCGCCTGCAGGAAATCAGACTCCTTGATCCCCAGAATGGCATTGAAGTTGATGATATCAGGGATGGTCGCTTCGCCGACCCCGACCGTGCCAATCGCTTCGGACTCAATCAGCGTGACCTGAACGGCGCGCGGATCGAGCAGGCTCGACAGGGCCGCGGCCGTCATCCAGCCGGCAGAGCCGCCGCCGACAATAACGATCCGCTTCACCAGATTATCTGCGGTCTCATCCATGTTTCTGCTTCTCGAGATAGCGTTTCATATTGCTCATATAGACGTGATGCGGGGGCATTTTGGAAACGATTTGAGCAACTGCCTGCTTGATACCGGTCAATTGCCGTCCGAGCGCCTCGGCCTCCACACCGTCGACCTGGCGGTCATACCGTTCAGGCATCAGCCCCATACCATTGTGCAGGATGGCCCAGTCTTCTTCATTGAAGGGCTCCAGATCGAACCGCACAAAGATGCCGCGACTTCTGAATTGGGCGAGCTTGCGCTCCAGTTTTTCGCCCGGCGGCACCGCTGCAGCCGCTTGCCAGTACGGTGTCGATGGTAAGGCATCGGTCGCAAACAGGGCGCGTTGAAACGCATTTGCGTGGGCCAGGTCATCTTCGAATCTGCGATTGTATTCGCGCGCTTCTACCGTGTTGTCCCGGCTCAACGGAATGAGGTCGAGCAGGCGCTCGACATCACGCTGCACCAGGATCATCGGCGCGGCCGTGAGCGGCTCGATACCCCAGGCGGCGTGTCCGACGGCAACGCAGTTACCGGCCCAGGCGCGCTCCAGTGTTCCAGTCTCAAACGTGTGCGACGCCCCACGCTCCGCAGACGCGGAATCAGGATGCGTGATCGTCAACGTCTCGACGCTCGTTTGCAACGGTGTTGACGCCGACCAGCCGTGCTGCGTGGCGGCGATCGTGCGGCGAGGTGGGCCAAGCTGGCCCGCAGATTGGATTTCGTGTGTCGCGCACAGTGTCCGCTCGACATGAAACGCAACGTCCAGCGCCCGTATCAGCCGCCGGTCTGCGCCTGAACAATCCACGAAGAGGTCCGCTTCAACCTGCTGTCCGTCTTCGAGCACCAAAGAAGCTATTTGGCCGCCAGACGTGTGAACGTCCCGCACGCCTGTCTCGATGATCGTGACCTCGCGTTGATCATTCAATCGGACCAAGGCGTGCGTCAGATCGGAAATCGAAAACTGGTATCCATACTCCGCGCGAGACAATGGATTTTTTGGGTCCTCGGGCGGATGAGCAAAAGCCCCTTTTAGCGCAGCCTGCGCAGACACGAGATAGGGTTCGAGCTTCTCTTTTTCCGCTGTGAGAAAATGTTGGAACGGGACGCCAAACAGAACCGGCAAAGGCAGGTGATAGGCCTGCATCCAGGAAGATGGCGCGCCGGGCCAATGCGTGAACTGAGTGCCGTACGAGAATGCCGACCCGGTCTGCATCATCAAGGTGGGCTCATCCAGTCCAACGGAGCGAAAGAAATCATACGCCGTGGGGGCGGACGCGTTGCCATACAGAACATCTTCTCGGCCGGCTTGATCCGAGGCGATGAGGATAAGACGCGCCGCGCCCCCCAGACTGCGCGCACACGCAGCGGCAACGAGGTGCCCGGCAAAACCACCGCCATAAACAACAATCGTGCGAGAGGGGTCAGTCATAAACTTGCTTATTGCCCCCGCAAATCTGCACGGTCGGCAACGAGCCGCGCCGTATCTGTTTTCGCGCCATATTGCGCGAGGAAACGCTCCTGGTCTGGCGTCTTGTCGACAGCTCCCACAGTTTCACGTTGAATGCGAGCGAACTCTGTCAGCAGCTGTGACTCCGAATAACGGTCAGCGCGCGGATCATATCCCTTGGGCATCAGGTTTTGCCCGAGCATGACCGCAATCCAGCTCGGCGGCAGGAAGACACCAAACTCATATTTCAGGAGATAACCGCGGGTGATCCAAGCCTCGATTTTCTCGTTCAGACTGTCGGGCAATTCCATATTGCGGAAATAGCGCCACATTTCACTGTCATCGCGTTGTGTGGCGACATAATGCAGGAGCAGAAAATCGCGCACGCGTTCAAAGTTCAACGCCATTCGCGCATTATATTCGTCGCGATCCAGTGGGTTGATTTCAGCATCCGGGAACAATTCGATCAGCGCCGTTACACCTTCCTGAATCAAATGGATGGAGGTCGACTCGAGCGGCTCGAGAAATCCGCCTGACAATCCGACACAGATCACGTTCTGGTTCCAGAACTTGCGGCGCCGCCCGGTCTTGAAAAAGAGCTGTTTCGGCTCGGCCAGAGCCGGACCTTCGAGCGTGCTCATCAATTGCGCGGTCGCCTCATCGTCAGAGATGAACTCGTTCCAGTAAACATGCCCATTGCCGGTCCGGTGCTGCAGCGGGATGCGCCATTGCCAGCCAGCGGTCCGGGCGGTTGCGCGCGTATAAGGCAAGAGCTGACCCCGCGCTTCACTGGGCACCGCAATGGCGCGATTGCATGGCAGCCACTGGCTCCAGTCATCATATCCGGTCTCCAGGGTCTGCTCGATCAGGACACCGCGAAATCCTGAGCAATCGACATAAAGATCCGCCTCAATCTCGCGGCCATCTTCGAGAGTTATGGCGCGTATATCGCCCGAGCCCGGATCGCGGACAGCGCTGGTGACTTTTCCCTCCGTTCGAATGACGCCGTTCCGCTCGCAATAGGTGCGCAGGAATTTCGCGTAGAGGCTCGAGTCGAATTGATAGGCGTATCCGAAATTCGATCCGATCTGATTCGTGTCGGGCCCGGGTAGCTGAAAACGTCCGGATTCAGCCGAAACTATCGGATACGAATACTCGTCGAGGCGCGGCACTTTGTTCCCGGATTTCAGCCTCAGCCATAGCTGGTGAAAATCGAGTTCTTCCACCGGAAACCCATAATCTCCGAACGGGTGAACATAATGGTCTCCCAGCTGCCCCCAGTCACAAAATTCGATTCCAAGCTTAAACGTCGCATGGGTCGATTTCATGAATTCACGCTCATCGATTCCCAAAGCCTGATTAAAAAAGCGGATGTGTGGCAAAGTTGCCTCACCCACTCCGATCGTGCCGATTTGATCTGACTCTACCAGTTCAATACTCAGCCCTAATCCTTTGAATTTATTGGAAAGTGCGGCTGCCGTCATCCATCCGGCAGTCCCTCCTCCGAGGATGCAGATTTTACTGATCTTGGTCACGTCAAAGCCCTCATGCGGCGATTGAATATCACTTTTATGACTCTTCTCTTGCCATCAGGGAAGAAAAAATGATAGCGCTATCAATTCGAGACATAGCTCATGGAATAAACTGCAAAACCAGAGCGTGTCAGGGAGGAAACCAGTGCCACTTTACAGAGTGGGACACGTTCAGGGAAGAAATCTGATCTAATCACGAGTTTTGCGCGTGCGAGCCAAAGGGAGAATTCTTCCAGTCTCGATGCGGGCAACAAAACCGACACCCAAAGTGCGGTTTTTCCATCCAGATCACTGAATTCGATTGAGGGAGATACATCAGTGAAATCGAAGTTGAAAACCGGCCGAAAAGGGCCAAACAAGCTCACGCTTCTGGGCACCACCGCCCTGTTCGCGGCGTTCGGCGCACCAAGCGTCTGGGCGCAGGCAAGCGACCAGGCCGATGACGCTCAGGTTGAAAATGTTAGCGATAACACAACCGAAGACGAAGAAGCCCGCCAGGACGTCGTTGTTGTCCAGGGTGTTCGCGGCGCGCTGCAAACAGCCCGGAACCTGAAACGTGACTCCGACACATTCGTCGACTCAATTACTGCAACAGATGTGTCGCAGCTTCCGGACCTGTCCGTGGCTGAAGCACTTGCACGTGTTCCAGGCGTTGTGACCCAACGTTTCGAACTCGGCGGCAGCGACGGCGATTTCCCAACCCCTGAAGGTCAAGGCAACATCATTCGCGGTCTGCAATATGTCCGCTCTGAGTTTAACGGCCGTGACGCGTTCTCCGCGAATGGCGGACGCGCACTGGAATGGGCGAGTATCCCACCCGAACTGATCGGCGCAGTCGATGTGTTCAAAAACCAGTCTGCTGACATGATCGAAGGTGGTATTTCGGGCGTCGTGAACCTTCGCACGCTCGAACCATTTGATCGCGACGGACTTGTAGCCGTTGTGATTGCCGATGGCACCTATACAGACCTTGCTGAAGAATGGAGCCCTGGCTTCTCTGCTGTGCTCGGCAACCGTTGGGATACCGATGCGGGAGAGTTCGGCTTGCTCGGTTCGTTCTCAACATCTGAGTTGAACTCTGCCATCCATGGCTTCCAGTTCGGTCCTCTGCTGGCACTGGACAACCAGTTCAATCCTGGCTCCACAATCGCGCTCCCAGGCGGTTGGCAGGCTCGCGACGTTGAATTCCAGCGCGAGCGTGACAGCTATTATCTGGCCGGCCAATGGCGCGCTCCAGACGGCAATACCGAACTGACGATGAAGTACATCCGCGTCGAGAACGAGACACAGTCGGACGAGCGCACATTCGAGTTCTTCACCGATGCGGAATCCTGGGCAAACTGGGAGTTTCTGGGCGACGGAAGCGCTTTCAACCTGCGACCATTCACATCTGATGCGATCGCTCAATGTAACGGTAATGGCGAGGCAGCCAATGGCGGCCTGGGCATTTGTGAAACAGTGCGGCCGGTCGATGGCGGTCTGTTTGATCGCGGCATCGTTTCGAATGGTCTGCGTGACTGGCTGGGTGATGGCGCAACCGGAACCGGCAGCCTCGGCACGCCGTTCCAGTCGCTCGCCGTGTATGAGGCACGTGAATCGGTTACCCAGGACATCAGTGCGAACCTGAAATGGCGCGCCAATGACCAGTGGTTCTTCGAGTTTGATGCGCATTACACAGACGCTGAAGCCAAGCTCGATCGTCTCTGGGCAGGGGGCAATCACTTTGCCGACTATGCCTATGACTTCACCGATCCGATGAACCCATCGATCGCACTGTTCCAAACCGGAACCCAGCTGCAATCATGGGTCCCACGTGGGGGTCAACCAAACACGCCGCCTACCTCTCTGGCTGATCCGTCTACAGCTTACCTGCTGTATGCCGCTGACCAGTTTGAGGACAATACCGGTGATCTGTTCGCATTCCGCGCCGACGCGGAATACGAGTTCGCAGACGACGGTTGGTTTGACGCGGTCAAATTTGGTGTACGCCGCTCTGAGCGAGAGCAGCAAAACCGAACTGCGGGTCTGAACTGGGCCGGCATTGCGCCGCCATGGGGTGGCGGCTATCTGCCTTACTCCAACCGAGCGGATGCAGACGCATTTGAAGTTTTCGATTTCTCAAACTTCCAACGCGGCGGCGTATTCATCGGTGACGCTGGCGTCGTGTTCCCGTCTCGTGCCCAGATGCAGGACTATCAAGCATTCGTTGACTCCATCGCCAACGAGCCGCTGATCGGCTCCTTCACCAACGGAGACGGCAACCTGCAAATTGGTGACTGGGTTCCGCTTCGTCAGAATGGCGTGGTTGACTATTTCGAGCGCGGAACGTTGGGAACGGTCACCGAGGAAACCACAAACCTTTATGCGATGCTGAAATTTGGCAACGAGTTTGACAATGGTATGTCGCTGGAAGGCAATTTCGGAGCCCGGTATGTCAAGACAGACATTACCGGCGCAGGGAACCTGAGCTACAATGAGTATGCCGTGCTCGATGATGGAGATCCATCAAATGACGCGTCGAACCCAAGAACGTATCTCCCTGAGACCGCTGCATTGCTCGATCAACCGAACGAGAGCATTTCAGCGGACCGCAGCTATGAGTACTGGCTGCCTTCTCTGAATGTGAAATGGAATCTCACTGACGAGATGCTCATTCGCTTCGCGGCGAGCCAGGCAATCACGCCACCAAACATTGCAGATATCAATTCAAGTCGGAATACCGGCAGTTCGCTCGGGTTCATTGTCGATCAAACGGCGACACCGCCTCAGGTGACAGATATTGTGCTTGGTGGATTGACACTTGGTGGCGGAAACCCGCTGCTTGAGCCAGTCGAAGCCACTAATTTCGATCTGTCTTATGAGTGGTATTTCGGCGACGACGGTCAGTTTACCGTTTCGGCCTTCTATAAAGACCTCGAAAACATCATCATTTACGGCACGGAAGTCGTAGATACGGTGACCCTGGACGGGTACACAGTTCCCACCACATTTGGCGGCGTGCTCAACCTGAATGATGGAACCGTCGAAGGTGTCGAGATTGCGTATCAGCAGTTCTTCACGGAGTGGCCTGGTCTCTTCGGAAACTTAGGTGTGCAAGCAAACGTGACACTGCTGACATCTGAAGGCACACCATTGCCGGCCTTCGAAGATACAGATGGCGACGGACTACCAGATAACTTCCTAACGACTTATCGTTACGGTGTTTCCGACTTGCTCGGATTGTCTGATACGTCCGCCAACCTGATTGGTATCTATCAAGACGAACGCATCGAGGCTCGCCTCGCGTACAACTGGCGGTCAGACTATTACAGCTCTTACCGCGACTTCGTCACCGGCAACCCGATCATTCAGGAAGAAATTGGCTTCCTTGATGCCTCGTTCAAATGGGACATCACCGATCAGGTTCAGCTGAGTGTACTGGGCGCCAACCTGCTCGACACCAAAGCGTTTGCGAGCCAGCAGGTCGACGCACAAGGTCAGCGTTTCGCACGCTCCAGCTTCGTCAACGATCGTCGCTTCGAAGTGTCGGTACGGTACGCATTCTAATCGCAAGCGCCGGTTTACTCGCCGGCGCTCGCCTCTCACAATTTTCATACAACTTCCCGGGAGGCCTGATCGGCCTCCCTTTTTTTCTGGATGGCGCAGGCTCAGAACCTGCGCTTCAGATTTGCGATCGTCTTCGACAGGGTGAGCAGTTCCGGCGATTGATCGTCGAACCGGGTTGCCAGGTCGGCCTTTAGATTGATCAGGTCGAACAGCGTCTCGCGATCATCGGCGCGGCGCACACGGCTCTCAATCCACCCAACGCAAACCACCCGCGCGCCAGATGTGACCGTCGCCACCTCGTGCAGGCTGGATGATGGATAGAGAACCAGATCGCCGGCCTGAAGCTTCAGAGCTTGCGTCTGCCCGGCATGCTCAATCACCAGTTCACCGCCTTCATAATCCTCCGGCGATGACAGAAACAATGTAAACGAGAGGTCCGTGCGCAACGCCGCGTCGCCCGTTCCCATGAACGCATTGTCGACGTGCAGACCATATCCGCCTCCGGACTGGGTCTTGCTCAGCAAGAGAGACGAAAACTTGCCGGGCTGCGCCGCTGCCCGCAGAACCGGGTTTTGCGAAATCTGACTGAACAGGATCTGCTCGATCTTCGGTCCAATCGATTGACCCAAATCAGCCTGCTGGTTGTTCTTCACCTGACGGGCAACGCGTCCTGCGGTCTCAGCGCCATCTTTCCAGACCACTTCCGGAAGCAACCCTGTGACGAGACCGAGCTGGTCGGCGTCCAGAACACTGGAAATCGAAATAAGCATGTTTCCCTACTTGCGACTGATTATCATTAAGCGCATAAGGCCTAATGCATCTTGCAGATTATCTGAAGGAAATAAATCGATGAAACTCCGCATGAAGACCTGGAGCAAACTGGGCCTGAGCACTGCGCTCGCCTCTGGCGCTGTTGCCGCGTGCGGCCAGGCGCCAAGCGACGAGACACCGACGACCAGCGAAACACCGACTGTCAGTGCTGAAGCCGGCGAGAGCGGAGAAAGCGGCGAAGGCGAGGGAGAGGGCGAAGGCGGCGAGGCCGGGCACAGCATGGACACACTGCCGGTCGAGAAACGCGTGGCCTTCATGTCCGGCCATGTCGAGGCAGGCCTGGCCCTGTTCCGCGCCGGAGCACCTGATCAGGCGGCGAAACACCTTCTGCACCCGGTTTCGGAGACGCATGAAGCCGAACGCGCCGGCATTGATGCGCTGGGATTTGACCAGGCGATTTTCCTCGCCGTTTCCGAAGCCCTTGAACAGGGGCGTCCCGCCGACGAGATCGAACCGCAGCTCGCCGCCGCTGATGCCAACATGGCCCTGATGCAGCAGAATGCGGGCGGCGATCCGGCCGACATTATCAGCTATCTGATGGACACCGTATTCGAAGAATACCGCATTGGCGTTACCGATGGCGCGATCACCGATCCTGGTGAATATCAGGATGCTTATGGGTTCACCGTAGTTGCGCTGGACATTGCCAGCCGGATGGAGGGACAGAACACCGACCGCCTGATCACAGAACTGGAAACGCTTCTGGCGATGTGGCCTGCGACCGGACCACTGGCCGACTCGACCCCGACCCCGGTTTCGGAACTGGTCGCCCAAACCTCACGCGTGCATATCGCGCTCGGCGAGCTTTAAGCCTGTAAAAGATCCTCAAGCGCGCGTTCGACATTTTCGAGCACGCGTTCAAAGTCCTGGGCTGCATCGACCAGACGCGTCCGCGGCTCGTCTTGCGGCAGTTCCAGGGTCGCGAGTTGGCTGTCGACCAGGGCGCTCGGCATGAAATGATCATCCCGTCCGCTCGCCCGGCGCGTGGCGGTTTCCGCATCCAGCGTCAGGCAAATGGTGGTCAGATCCGGCAACCCGGCGCGCAGACGATCGCGATAGGTGCGCTTCAGCGCTGAGCAGGAAAACACGACCTGCGGACCCGTCTCTGCTGCGCGACCCACTTCGCGCGTCAGCCGGTCCAGCCAGGGCGCGCGATCTTCATCGGTGAGCGGAATCCCGGCCTGCATCTTGGCGACATTGCTTTTCGGATGCCAGTCATCGCACTCGATGAACACTCCGCCGCGTGCTTGCGCGACCCGCTCACCGATGCGGGACTTTCCGGACGCCATGATTCCCATGATCATAATCGGCGCATGCATTTCTATTCCTCGCTGGCGGACATTCCGTGCGCACATCTAGCACGCCCCGACAAAATTCAGCATGGATTTTTTGATCCATCGCAGGCTAGGGTCGCCCAGGGGGCGTCAGGGCCTTTGGGAGGTTGGCATGAAAATCTATGGATCACGGGTATCCTATTATACGGGCAAGCTGGAGGCCTACCTCAAATACAAGGGCGTCCCCTATACACTACATGGTATGCCCTATGACCGCGCCGATGAGCTGAAGGAAAAAGTCGGCTCGATCCAGATGCCGATTGTTGATCGCGAGGACGGGCGCTGGATGTCGGACACCACGCCCATCCTGTTCGAGCTCGAAAAAGAAATGCCTGACAATCCGATCCTGCCAGATGATCCGGTCGTCGCCTTCATCGCGAAGCTTTTGGAAGATTATGCCGACGAATGGTTATGGCGCTCTGCGATGCATTATCGCTGGAGCTATCGCTATAGCCGCGAGCTGATTTCAAACATCCTGGTCGACGAAATCAGTACGCCGGTGCCCCTGCCCCGCTTTGTCGTGCGGAGGATGATCCGGCGCCGCCAGATCAAGTATTTCACCAAACGCGACGGCCTCACGCCGTCGACCTGGCCACATATCGAACAAGGCTATTTCAACGCGCTCGATGGCATGACCCGCATTCTCGAGCAGCGTCCTTACCTTCTCGGCACGCGGCCTTCACTGGCGGATTTTGGGTTCATGGCGCCAATGTTCCGACATTTCAGCCAGGACCCGGACCCCGAAGAAATCATGCGCACGCGCGCACCGCTCGTCTATGAATGGGTCGCTCGCATGTGGAGCGCGCGGCAGGTTCCAGAGGGCGCCTTCGTCACTGAAATCTCGGACGAGATGACCCCGATGCTCAAGGAGGTCTGCGAAACGCATCTGCAGCAACTGGCGGCGAATGCGACCGCCTATGGCGCCGATCAGTCGCGTTTCGAGATGAATGTTCAGGGCTGCGAATATCGCGACATGCCGGTTTCGCGCTACCGCGTCTATTGCCTCGAACGTCTGCGCGAGCACTTCCAGGCGATGGATACGGCGCACCAGGAGAAGGTCAAATCATTGCTGCCTTACAAAGAAGCCGCGATCCTTTGGGACACAGGCTTCAATGTGACATCCGGATATGATGAAGGACGCCACCTGCCCTATGGTCACGCGATCAACGTTTATGGCGAAGGCACGCCATAAGTCGGCGACGGCTATGATTTTGATTTCAGCGTGACGATCTCTTCGGCGATGGTCGGGTGGACGGCGCAAGTCTCGTCAAATTGCTGCTTCGTTGCACCCATCTTGATGGCGATGCCCAGCATTTGAATCATCTCGCCCGCATCCGGCGAGACAATGTGTGCGCCGACCACGACCTGGTCAGACTGGCGGACGATGACTTTCATGAAGACGCGCTCTATCTTGCCA
>JANSYM010000018.1 GCA_024742355.1 Hyphomonadaceae bacterium
AAGGGCCGTGCTTCCGGGCAGCCTGCGAAGCGCCTGCCTCGTCCTTCGACTTCGCTCAGGATGAGGCTCAATGGGAAACCCGCTCATCCCGGGCTCTCCGGCAACGCTTCCGCTCTCCCTCGCACGAGATCCCGGATCAAGCCCGGGACAGTCGGGGTGAGAACAGGCTCGCCACCGGCGCCCCCTTCTCCCGGATGCGGGAGAAGGGCCGGGGATGAGGGCACCCATGTTTCGGCAAAAGCACCGGAGTCTCTTCCTGGAAAATATCTTGCCCTCACCCCAACCCCTCTCCCGCATCCGGGAGAGGGGCTCGTCCCCGTGGGCTACATATAAGCCATCTTACGATGAGTGAGCTTTGGCTCCTCCGACGCCGAAAGCGGACATCCACCAAAAATCCGACCCGCCGTGGGGAGAACCGCCAGATCATTCTTCAACATCAAAAAACGCGAAAAAAAATGGTGCCGCGTAGGTGACTTGAACACCCGACCTCCGCATTACGAATGCGATGCTCTACCAGCTGAGCTAACGCGGCTAACCATATTGAAGGCGGTGACATACAAGTCCGGGCCCGGTTCGGCAAGACCAAGCTTCACGTGAGACCGGCGCAAACCGGCTAACCCGGGCTGGCGGCTGAGCCGGCCAGCAGGCCGCCATCCAGGGTCAGCGTTTCGCCGGTCATATAGGCCGCCTCATCGCTGGCCAGCAGGAGCGCGACAGCGGCGACTTCTTCCGGGGTGCCGAAGCGTTTCATTGGCGTGTCGGCGACCAGGGCGGCCATGCGTGCCTCGCGGTCGGGGCCGTCGCCGAGCATCGGCTCCCAGATCGGCGTCAGGATCGCGGCGGGCGCGATGGCATTGCAGCGGATCGCCCAGCCCTGCTGCGCGCAATAGAGCGCTGTCGAGCGCGTGTGATTGAGGATCGCGGCCTTGGAGCTGGCATAGGCGGCGGCGCCGGGAATGCCGACCAGGCCGGAGCGTGAGGCAATGTTGATGATGCTGCCTTGCCCGGAATCCTTCATGGCGCGGATGGCGGCCTGGCAGCCGAGCAGCGTGCCTTCGAGATTGACCGCATGCACCGCGCGCCAGGCGCCCAGCGAGACATGTTCAGGATCATGCAGCGTCTCGCCGGTTTCAAACCCGGTAATGCCGGCATTGTTGACGAGGATGTCGAGCCTTGGATGCGCGGTCAAAACGGCGTGCCAATCATCCGGCTGGGAGACGTCGAGATGGTGATAGACGGCGCCGATCTGCTCAGCGATGGCGGTGCCCTCCTGGTCGCGAATATCGGTGACGATGACGGCGGCGCCTTCGGCGGCGAAGGCTTTGGCGATGGCGGCACCAATGCCGCTTGCAGCGCCCGTGACGAGCGCAATTTTATCAGTGAGACGAGGCATGAAAAACCCTTTGAAACATGAGACATGATTGCCCGCGCGACCTGTGCGCGTGGGCGTTTGAACCTATCCGGATGTCCGGTGTCGTTAGTTCATCAGTCTTCAAATGCTCCTATGGGTTGCGTTTCCAATATCGCGAACGCGCTTTGCGTCAACGGATTTTTCGACCATACTGGCCGGAATGGGCAGATGGGGAACATCACGATGACGGAGAAACAACGTGTCACCGGGTTCGGAGGTTTCTTCTTCCGCGCCAAGGATCCAGGCGCGCTGGCGGCCTGGTACGAAGAAAATCTCGGCATCGATCCGGTGCCCAGTGACTATGACACAGAGCCCTGGCATCAGAATGAAGGCCCAACGGTGTTTGCGCCGTTCAATCAAGACACAGCCTATTTCGGTGACGACAAATCGAAGTCGTTCATGCTGAACATGCGTGTGATCAGCCTCGAAAAAATGGTCGCTCAGCTACGCGCCAATGGCAATGAGGTGACCGTGGACCCGGACAATCCCTATCCGAACGGACTGTTCGCGCGGGTCTATGACCCAGAAGGCAATCCGATCGAATTGTGGGAACCGCAGCACAATCCTCAATAGGCGTCAGTCTGCGGGCTGCGGCCGCTGCACCAGGGTCACCAGGACCCAGGAAATGATCATCAACAGATACCAGCTGCCAAGCTTTTGCAGCGATACCATGTGCCAGCCCGCTTCTTGCCCGGGATAGAGCCAGATGGCGGTGAAGGTGGCGATATTCTCCGCGATCCAGATGAACACGCTGACCAGGAAGAAGCCGATCAGGAGCGGCATCTGATGATGCCAGCGCCAGACCCGGTAATAGACACGGGTGCGCCAGAAAATCAGCGCAGTCAGGGCGAACAGGGCGTAGCGTACATCCCAGACGAAGTGATGACTGAAGAAGTTCACATAGATGCCGCAGGCCAGCGCCAGGGTCAGCCAAATGCGGGGATAGCCACGCCAGCGAAACTCGAACACGCGGGCGGCGCGGGCAAAATATGATCCGACGGCGGCATACATGAAGCCCGAGAAGAGCGGCACACCGCCAATCCGCAACAAATTGTTCTCCGGATAGATCCACGAGCCGGCATCGGTCTTGAACACTTCCATGGCGGTGCCGACTATGTGGAAGATCAGGATGACCACGGCTTCGCTTGGCCGCTCTAACCGGGTGATCAGGAACACGGCCTGGATTGCCACGGCATAGATGACGAGGAAATCATAGCGGGCGATCGGCGCTGTGTCGGGATAGACATAGCGCGTGACGATCATGCCGAGCAGCAGGAGGCCCCCGAACAGGCAGGCCCAGGCTTGTTTGATGCCGAAGACCAGAAACTCGATCAGCGCCTGGGTCAGACGCGGCGGGATCAGGCGGCCGAGCCAGGCTTCAACTGGCGGCAGCACCTGCGCCAGCGTCTGATCTACCCGGGACTCGTGCGCATCAACCATGCGGCGACTGTCGGCAAAAGATATGAAAAATTAGCGACCTAAGCGTGATCGGAATGCGTCATAGTCAAAATCACTGAGCAACTCGATCGACCCGTCTTCGTGGCGCACGGCGAGATTGGCGAGCGGATTGCCGTTGAACGTATTGGTTTTGACGAAGGAATAATGCATCTGATCCTCGAAGATCACGCGGTCGCCTGGCGCCAGCGGAGCGTCGAAGGAATAGTCGCCAATAATGTCGCCCGTCATGCAGGTGCGCCCGGCCAGGCGATAGGAATGCGCCAGCACCCCGTGCTCGTCCGCGCCGACAATATCCGGCCGATAGGGCACTTCCAGCACGTCCGGCATATGGGTCGAGGCGCTGGCATCAAGCAGGGCAATGGCGCCGTCATTCCAGTGCAGGTCGATGACGCTGGCATGTAGCTCGCCGGTGTCGACGACGAGGCCGCCGCCTGGCTCCAGGATCACCTCGACCGGGAAGCGCGCGCGAAAGGCCTGGATCGCTGCGATCAGGGCGCCGACATCATAATCTGGCTTGTTGAGGAAATGCCCGCCGCCAAAATTCACCGCGCTGACCTGCTCGAGATAGGGTGCAAACTGGTCGGCGACATGTTCGATCAGGCCGACTGAGCCTTTGGCCCGGCTCTCGCACAGCGCATGCACATGGAAAATGTCGACGCCGGACCAGTCGATTTGATCGAGCTTGCCCGCGACTTCGCCAAACCGCGATTTCGGGGCGCACGGGTCGTACAGATCGCCGCCCAGCGTGGCATTGGAATAGCCGGGATTAACCCGCAATCCGATCCGGGCGCCTGCCGCTCTGGCGACGCTGCCATATTGCGCGAGCTGCACCGCTGAATTGAAATAGATGTGCTGTGCGATCTCGCTCAGGCGCGCGACTTCGCCCGGCGCATAGGCCGGGGAATAGACATGCACTTCCTTGCCAAACGTGTCGGCGCCGAGCCGAGCTTCCTGTTCGCCGCTCGCTGTCGTGCCATCAAGATAGTCCCGCATCATCGGAAACACGGCCGGCAGCGCAAACGCCTTGGTCGCCAGCAGGATCTTGCACCTGGCGGCGTCACGAACGCGGCGCGCCGTTTCGAGGTTCTGACGCAAGCGGGCCATGTCGAGCACGAAACAGGGCGTGGGGAGCGTATCGAGAGTCATCGCGCGCATGTGCGCTCTTATTCCTCGTCAATCAAGCGGCCATGCTCATCCCGGCGTTCAGGTCCCTTGACGCGGACCCGGCCATCACCGAATGGCGCGTCGCGGTCGTGCAAAGCCTGTTTGAGGCCCGCCTCGCCCGCGCGCTTGACGAAGGCCCGGGCACTCGCGGCCTGGTGCCCGCGGGCATCATTCTCGGCGGCGTAGCGTTGCAACGTGCGCGCGCCCATCATTTCCAGACCCATATTCACCGCGCGCTTGTTGGCGGCGAGAATGTCAGGGTCGATCAGGGCAAAGCGGTCGGCGAGGCCGTCCACTTCGGCGTCGAGGAGGTCGGCTGGTACGGATTTCAGTGCGAAGCCGATCTCTGCCGCCTGGACGCCGCTAATCGTGTCGCCGGTGAGCAGCAGCCGCTTGGTCCATTGCGGGCCGAGATTGTGCAGCCAGAGCTGGTTCGGCAGGGCGCCGAGATCACGGCCGGCCGGAAAGCCGATCTCGGCATCATCGGCGACAATGACAATGTCGCAGAGCAAAGCCAGGTCTGTCCCGCCGGCTTTGCAATGGCCATGCACCTGGGCGATCACCGGCTTGTGCATGTCGAACGTCGCCATCCGGTAGCGCTGGGCTCGTTCGAGCTGCCAGATATCATCATCAATGCTGCGATAGCCGCGATAAGGGGCGTCGGGGTTTTCGGCCTGCAGCCTGGAGATCGGCACGCTCTCACCGCCAGCGAGATCATACCCGGCTGTAAAGGCCCTGCCGGCCCCCTTGATGATGGCGCAATGAACGTCCTTGCGGGCGTCGGCGTCCCACAAAGCCTCGGACAGCTCAGCCTGCATTTTCAGGCTCATGGCGTTGAGTTTATCCGGCCGGTTCAGCGTGATGCGGGCGCGGCCATTCTCGATTTCATAGAGGATCGTGTCGAACATGGACGACACATTAGGGGGGTTATCTGACGGAGTCGAACGCCTTGATTACGCCGCCGCGCACATCGGTCGCACTTTGGACTCGTCGGCGGGAATATAGCCCAGCTGTTCGAGGCTGATGGCAAAATCATCGACATATTCGCACGGCTTCTCGCCTTGCTGGAACTGGGTCTGGGCCACGAATGTGTGTGAGCCCGGACGGGTGAAGGTCACGAAGGGCGACCAGACGCGGTGCCAGCCGCGCGAGCGGGCAATGTCGGTAACGCCGAGCTGCTCGGCCAGCGCCTCGCCCATCGGCGCGCGGACATGCAGGTGCAGAACGCTGATCTGAAAATCCGCGCCGTCATTGGGCAAGCTCGACCGCTGTGTGTCCGACAATGTGTTGCCGACAAAGTCCGCAATCGTGCGCGGACTTTCCGGGTTCATCTCTTCTTGAGCGAATTTCTTGCAGTACGGGCATTCTTCAAAACCCCAGATGACCATGAGCGGGTTGCCGGCTTCCGTCGCCGATTCAATCGCAGCGGCATAGAGCGCGCGCGGATCAATGCAGACGCGATAGGTGGCGTCAGGCGCATCTGCACTGCATCCGGGCGCTGCAGTAAAATCAGCATAATCCACCGCCGGAACAAATAGCGGCTCGCCAGTCGAAGATGTGGTCTGCGAACAGGCGGTCACACCCAAAGCGATCGCTGCGAACATGACGCCGAGAATCGTCGATTTCATATGGCCCTCTCATGATGTCTTTGCCGACGCTCCGTGCGCGGTTTCTGGCGCAGGATCAAGCGCGCACACGCAATCGTGTTCGGGGCTGGAGGAGGAGGGGCGATGTGAGGGCTGTCGGCTAAGGTCCGCTTTCGGCGTCAAAGCGGTCATTGGCGCGAAACCGCCCCCTTGAGCCTCATCCTGAGCGAATCCTGCCCTCGACGCGATCGGGGGTCGAAGGACGAGTCGGGCTCACCGCAAGCGCCCGGAAGCACGGCCCTTTAT
>JANSYM010000013.1 GCA_024742355.1 Hyphomonadaceae bacterium
AAAATCGTCTTGGCCAGATCGATGCCGATTGTGGTAACATGCATGTGGATGGCTCCTCTTATTTGCAGCACTCTGATGGTGACTGCGTAATATGGCGCATTGCGACGCCGGGAGCAGGAGCCATCCACCCCATCTGCTTTTACTCACAACGCAGTCAGACCCCAACGTACGTTCATGCCTACCCCCAACCCAAAGCAGCCGCTCCGCACGCCCCCCTCACCGCACGCCAGGTCACCCGCCTACGCCCCAAACAAAAAACCCCGCACCGAAGTGCGGGGCTTGATGATCTTGTCAGTGCCGACAGGCGTCTATGCTTCGGCGTCGCCTTCCGGGGCGGCCTCGGCGGCGGCGGCTTCTGCTTCAGCGGCTGCAGCAGCGGCGGCTTCGTCAGCGGCTTTTGCCTTGGCAGCGGCATCACGCTCTTTGGCGGCTTCTTCGCGGCGGGCGACTTTTGCAGCGTCGCGCTGGCGGCGCAGCTCGGTCTTGGAGGTGGTGATCTCGGTGGTCTCCATGCCGTGACCGGTGGTCCGCTCGGCAATACGGGCAGACTTGCCGCGGCGATCGCGGAGATAGTAGAGCTTGGCGCGGCGCACGTGGCCTTTGCGCTTCACTTCAATGCTTTCGATCATTGGCGACACGACCGGGAAGACCCGCTCTACGCCTTCGCCGAAGGAAATCTTGCGGACCGTGAAGTTCTCGTTCAGGCCCTGGCCGGCGCGGGCAATGCACACGCCTTCATAGCGCTGGACGCGCTCACGGTCGCCTTCCTTGATACGCACGTTCACAGACAGCGTATCACCTGGCGAAAATTCTGGGATGGTTTTGCCAGCGGTTACGCGGGCAACTTCTTCAGCTTCAAGCTGTTCAATCATGTTCATCGTCCGTCTCCGACGCTCGCAAATTGGGTCCATTTCGGAAAGCAGCCCATAAATCGGGTCGGCGGGTTTTTGTCAATGCCTCACTCTGCTGATTCCTCCACTCTTCGACAGCTTTGTGATTGCCTGACAGCAAGACGTCTGGCGTGCCTTCGCCCTCCCAGGTGCGCGGCAGGGTAAAATGGGGGTATTCGAGCAGGCCGGAACTGAAGCTTTCCTCCTCGACCGAGGCGTGATTTCCAGCGACGCCGGGGATCAGGCGCAGCGTCGCTTCGAGCATCGCCATGGCCGCCACTTCGCCGCCGGCAAGGACAAAGTCGCCGAGCGAGACTTCGAGCATGCCGCGCTTGTCGATGACGCGCTGGTCAAGGCCTTCGAAGCGGCCGCAGAAGAAGGTGAGGCCGGGGCCGGTCGACCAGTCCTGGGCGAGGGCCTGGGTGAACGGGACGCCGCGCGGACTCGGATAGATGAGCGGGGCGTCTGATGGGGGCAGGCTGTCAATCGCGGCAGCGGCGACATCGGGGCGGAGCACCAGCCCGGCGCCGCCGCCGGCCGGGGTCTCGTCGACCTGTCTGTGCTTGCCGAGGCCAAATTCGCGCAGCTGCACGGTGCTCAGGCTCCACAGCCCGTCCTTGCGCGCGCGTTCGAGGATGGAGACGCCGAGCGGGCCGGGAAACGCCTCTGGATAGAGCGTGATGAAAGTGGCGGCGAAGCTCATGTCTAACCCGTCGACAGGGCGAGGACGCGGGAGATGACGGCGCGCGGCTGGCCGGATTGGTCGTGCAGGGTGGTGAAGGCGGCGTCGATCTTCTTGAGCGCGGTCTTGCTGGTCGCGGTGGGCTTGTCGAGCACGCCTTCGCGGACCAGGGCAGCGCAGACATCGCGTGAGGCGATCCAGGCATCATAGCCGGAAAATCGCAGGAAATATTGCGCTGTCGCTCCGCCCAGCCGCGAGCCATGCTTGCCGAGATGCGCGAGCAGGCCGGCCTGGTCATCAGCGGGCCAGCGTTCCAAAAAGGAACCGAAGCTGCCATATTGTTTGGACGTCTCAGCCACAAAGCGCGCATTGGCGATCGTCGCGGTGATTTTCTGGCCGTTCCGGACGATCGCCGTGTCCGACAGGAGCCGGTCCAGATCCTCATCATGGAAGAAGGCGACGCGCGCCGGTTCGAAGCCATGAAAGGCGGCTTCGAAGCCGGGCCATTTATTGCGGATGACCTGCCAGTTGAAGCCGGCACTGAACACCGCCTTGGTCATCTCCGCCAGATAGTCGGCATCGCTGATTGTGCTCAAATCCGCTGCATGATGCGCGTTTTGTGCAAGTTTCAGCACGTTTTCGGCCGACCCGTGATGCGTCCCGGCAAGCGCCAGAATGTCTTCAAAACTACGCATCGAGGCCATCGCGGTCTTCATGCATCGGCATCACTTTCAGGCCGGTGATCTGATTTCGGTTCTTGCGAGCAATGTCAAAACGATAGCCATAGAAGGCGAATCTTTGCCCCGGTTCCGGGATGGTCTGCGCCTCGTGAATGACCAGACCGGCAATGGTGACGGCCTCTTCATCCGGCAGCTCCCAGCCCATGGCGCGGTTGAGATCGCGAATGGTCACCCCGCCCTCAACATAGACCGAACCGTCCGATTGCGGCCGCACCCCGCGCACCACGACATCATACTCGTCACGAATGTCGCCAACGATTTCTTCCAGAATATCTTCAAGTGTTACAAGGCCTTGCAAGGCGCCATACTCGTCCACGACCAGTGCGAAATGGCTCCGCTGCTTGAGGAACAGGTCGAGCTGATCCTCCGCCGCCGTGGTCTCCGGGATGAACCAGGGATCCCGGCAAATCGCAACAATATCAAGGCCATGCGTCTTGCCATTATTGCCAACAATCGCCCGCAACAGGTCCTTCACGTGCAGGATGCCGACAATCTCTTCCTGGTCACCGCGAAACAGCGGCAACCGCGTATGCGGACTGGCCAGTGCCTTGCGAACGATCGCATCAGCGCTTTCATCCGCGTCGAGCATGGTGATATTCTTGCGGTGGATCATCACCTCTTCGACGGTCATATCCTTCAGATCCAGCGCACCAACCAGACGGTGCCGGTTCTTGGCGTCGAGACCCTCTTCGGAATGGTGCAGGTCAATGGTACCGCGAATATCCTCTTCGGCGGTGATATCATCCTGCGGCGGCTTGACGCCGATCAGGCGCAGAGTGATGTTCACGATGGCCTGGATGCCGGACACGATCCAGCTGGCGCTTGCGACCAGCCAGGAAATCGGCCGGGCCACCGAACGGGCCATGTTATCGGGCCGCGTAATCGCATAGGTCTTTGGCAAAACTTCAGCAAAAACAAGCACAAGCACGGTCATCACCGCCGTTGCGACAGCCACGCCGGATGGGCCGGGCATAAGGCTGACAAACAGGCTGGTGGCCAGCGCCGAGGCGAGAATATTGACGAGATTATTGCCCAGCAAGATCGCCCCGATCAGCCGTTCCCGGTCAGAAATCAGTTTGTTGACAAGGCTTGCGCGTTTGTCGCCATCCTTCTCGAATTGGTGCATGCGGGCGCGGCTTGCCGCAGTCAGTGCCGTTTCGGAACCCGAAAAGAAGGCGGACATCCCGATCAGTAACAGGATGGTCAGTATCGTGCCGATAATCATCAGCTTTTTTGCAGCTCCTCAGTTAAGAATGCCTGCACGTCCTGCAGGTCTGCATTTGGATATATAAAGGACTCGCCCAGACCCTTTGCAAGAATCAGGGGAACTTCGCCGGCGCGCGCCTTCTTGTCCTGGCGCATGGCTTCGACCAGGGCATCCGCTTGATAAGGCCCGCCCGGCAGGTCAGCGAGATTTGTCTCAAGACCGCTCTGCGCAATAAGATCGGCGGCGCGCTCCGCATCCGTAGCGCTCATAAGGCTCAGTCGCGCGGAGTACCGAAGAGCGAGTACCATTCCGGCACCGACGGCCTCTCCATGCAGAAGCTGAGACCCATACCCATTCGCGGCCTCCAGCGCATGTCCAAATGTGTGACCAAGGTTCAGCAAGGCGCGCACACCGCCTTCGCGCTCATCCTGCGCGACGATGCCCGCTTTCGCGCGGCAGGACACCGCCACCGCCTCGGCAATCGCCGCCGGCTCGAGCGCCAGCACGTTCGCTCCATTGTCATCGAGCCAATCAATAAAGGCGGGATCATTGATCAGGCCGTACTTGATAATCTCGGCATACCCAGCCTGGCGTTCGCGATCCGGTAGCGTGGTGAGAACAGTCGTATCCGCGATCACCAGTTTCGGCTGGTAAAATGCGCCGACCAGGTTCTTGCCGTGACTACTATTCACAGCGGTCTTGCCACCCACCGAGCTGTCGACCTGGGCAAGCAGAGTGGTTGGGATCTGCACAAAGCGCATTCCCCGCTTGAGCAAGGAGGCCGCGAGGCCGGTGAGATCGCCAATCACGCCGCCGCCAAACGCAATCAGAACGTCATCCCGCCCAGCACCCTGCGCCAAAAGCCAATCAAGAACATCGCCGAGCTGCGCCCAATTCTTGGTGCTCTCACCCGCAGGCAAGACCAACTCAAGGGCTTCAATGCCGCTCGCAGCGAGGCCAGCTTTCAATCGATCACCATGCAGTCGCCAGACCGTGTCATCGCTGACCACAAATACGCGGGATTGCCCGGCGAATGGCGCAATTAGAGCCCCCGCACGCGCCATCAGGCCCGCACCGATCAGGATGTCATAGCTACGCGCACCAAGGTCCACGCGGACGGTCAAAGGCGGGCTTAAAGTGTCGGCGTCCATGTCTCCAGGGCCTTCATAATCGAAACGACCGTTTTGGAATGCGGCCCGTCCACGCTCGGGACAGTTAAATCAGCGAGCTCATATATAGGACGGCGCTCATCAAACAAGTTGGAAAGCACCTGTTTGGCATCCGGCCGTCTCAGCAATGGGCGATGATTGCGCCGCGAGACGCGTTTCCACAGCGTTTCCAGATCGGCGTTCAGCCAGACCGTGATTGCATTCTCGCGCATCATTTCCCGGGTTTCTGCGTTGAGATAGGCGCCGCCGCCGGTCGCCAGCACTTGCGGTGGCCCGCTGATCAACCGTTTCAGGACCTTGTGCTCCACGCGTCGAAACTCTTCTTCGCCATGCAGCGCGAAGATATCCGCGACGGACAGTCCGGCCGCTTTTTCGATTTCATCATCGCTGTCGACGAACGGGCGCCCCAGTTTTCCGGCCAGGCGTCGGCCCACAGTGGACTTGCCCGCCCCCATCAATCCAACCAGGGCAACTGTGCGGTTCGCCCAGGCCGCCTCATTTCTGTCGGTTTTCAAGGTACTAGATCGGTCTTCAGCCATGGTCTTTTCGGGTCAGCAATTCCTGTCCTATACAGACGAAGCGGATCCGGCAATCTTTGGCCACCGGTTTAGCGTGCGAAAGGCAACACAATCATGCGCAAATGGCTCATCATCCTGACTGTCTTCATCGTCGCCATCCTCGGCGTCCTGTGGTGGCTCGGAAACTCCATGTCCGACCAGAAGCCGGAAGCCGGTGAGGTGCGGATGGAGATTGAACATGTTCTCTAAAGCTGCGCTGAGCGCAGTAATGGGGACTGGGTTGGCGCTTCTCGGAAGCGCTGTCGCGCAAGTGGAATCGGAAAGCCTGGACGATATTAGCGCCTGGGGTCAGCGTTATCTTGCGGAGGGTGAGCCGGAATTTCCATCCAACCTGTGGCAGCGGTCAGATGACGACACGTTGCTGGCTTTGATGCAGTCTGTACGCACCGCTGATCTCAGCCCGGCTGAGCGAAGATTGCTGCGCCGAACGATCTTGTCGCCAGCAACGCGCCCGATCGGCTCCAAGGCTGAATCGCTGCTAGCCGAACGCGCCCGGCTGATGCTGGAACTGGGCGAAGCCCGCGCGGCCGCAGCCTTGGTGCCTCAGCTTGAGGAAGAATCGCTTGGCCTTGATGCCGAGACCCTGGCCGTCGATCTCGATATGGCCAGCGGTCAGGAACTGACGGCGTGCTCCAAACTTGATGGCCCGGTTCGCGATGGTGGTTACTGGCTAAAGTTGCGTGCCGTCTGTGCGGTCTTGCAGGAAAATGTGGCGGGCGCGCAAATCGCGATCGAGGTCGCCGAAGCGCAAGGCGTCATGGATGAGTGGACCATTGCTGCTATTTTTGCGGCGGCTGAGGACGCGCCAAATCCGCCGGAAGCGCGTTATGATTCAGGCTTGAACATCGCGTTGTCGGCCAAGGCGGGTCTGGACGTCTCCAATGTCGAGCCCGAGGAAGGTCGCCCGGACCTGGCAGCCGCAGCGGCGCAACGGCCTGGCGTGCCACCTGACCTGCGCGCGCGCTTTGCGGAAGCTGCGAGCGAAATTGATCTGATCGATGCGACCGACCGGCGGGACATCTTGCTGGCGCGCCTCGATGACCCTGAATATGAGCCGGGTTCAGATATCGAGCAGACATTGCGAGACCTGCACGATCCGCTGCTGGCAGATGACGTTCGCGCAGAAAGCCTGGCATCCGTCCTATCGATCGCGTCCGGCGGGGAATTGGCGCACTATCGCAGCACCGCAGACCTGTTCGTCACCGATCTCCAGGCATTGCCGCAAAACGCCGAAACGGCAGTCCACGCCCTCGATTATGCGCGCGCGGCCACCATGGCTGGTGAGCGCGAGTTGGCGCAATCATGGCTGGCGACCATGCGCGCAGAAGGCGTCACGCCCGCCAATTCGTTTGCCGTCGCAGTCCTGAACGCGGTCGACGTGATCGCCGGTGTGGAGGACTCACCGCGCAAGCGACGCGCAATTGAGAAACGTCTGATTTCGACCGCCGATTCAAACGCACGCGAAATCCAGGCGGTCGACATTTTCACGCTCTGGGCGGGTCTCGGGATTCCGCTTTCACCCATCGCGCGGGACTATGTTTCACAAACAACAGATCGCGGCGATCGCCTCGCACAAGGTCAGGTCACCAGTTTGAAATCGGCCGCGCAGGCGGGCGCGGTTGGCGAGAGTGCCCTCATGGTCATGGCGATCACTCAAGGAGATGCAAATGCCCTCGCCGGACCCGATGTCGCGACCTTGCTGGAAACCTTGATCGCGATCGGGGCGGAAGACATCGCACGCGATTTCGCATTGGAGCTGAGCGGATTCTGGAAGGAAACAGAATGATCAAACATGCCCTCCCGGCCCTTGGCCTGCTGACCTTGGCTGGATGCGTCAGCGTCGAAGCCCATCACCATCACGAGGACGACCAGACACGGCCACCACCAGGGTCAAATCTCATGCTGAGAGGCCCGATCACGATTTCTGACGGGCTTGAAGTGATCATCTCGGATGTTGTCATTCCTGCCGGTGCAACTGTGCCGCGCCATTTTCATCCGGGCGAGGAATTCGTCTATGTCATCGAAGGCTCTGCCGTTCATGTCGAGTCTGGCAAACCCGACCAGGTCCTGCGTGCCGGCGACGCCTATGTGATTCCGCCAGAAGCCGAACATGCGCCGCGCGGCGGACCTGATGGCGCACGCGCCATTGTTTTTCGGGTTCACAAGACGGGCCTGCCGGAACGCATCAATATGGGCGACGAAGGTCCGGTGCCGGATGTTCGCGAACACGACTTCGCAGCCGAGGCCGACCGGATCACCACTCTGATGGACAATATCCAGTCACGTGGGGACTATGATTGCCACGCCATGGCGAGCCCGGCGACCATGTGCCATCTCGAGAATGGCCGCGAGGTCTACACGTTCACCGAACCTGGCCACATGGCGCATCCTTCGGCGCTGTTCCGGGGCTTTGTCGTGTCCGATGACGGCACGCCGCAGCTCGAGGAGCGCGGATGGTCTGCTGGCGATGCAGATGCGGCGACGCAGTTCTTTGCTTCTGTGAGAATGTGGCCGGAAACGGGGAACCTGGCCGACTAAACGAGCCTAACCGGCCGCCGCCAGCGCCTCATCCGCGCGCAGGTCGCCATCATACAAGGCGCGCCCGAGAATAGACCCGAAGATTGGGCGCTCGCCGTGATGCGCCCGCAGGTTATGGATGTCCTGAACGCTGGCGACACCGCCACTCGCAATAACCGGGATGGAGACGGCGTCGGCAAGCGTTCCAGTAAACGCGACATTGACCCCGGTTTTCATACCATCACGGGCAATATCCGTAACGATCAGCGCGGCCACGCCGCAGCCCTCAAACGCCTTGGCAAGATCGACAGCGGACATGTCCGATGTCTCAGCCCAGCCTTCGACCGCGACCATGCCATCCTTGGCATCAATGCCGACGACGATCCGGCCCGGCAAAGCGCGTGCTGCGTCCCTGACAAGTTGCGGATCGCGCAGCGCTGCAGTGCCCAGAATGACGCGTGAAATCCCGGCCTCGAGCCAGGCATCAATATGGGCCCGTGTGCGGATCCCGCCGCCGAGCTGAACCGGAACGTCCGTCGCGGCGAGAATCGCTCTCACGGCCTCGCTATTGGCGCTTGCGCCTTCAAAAGCGCCATTCAAATCGACGACGTGCAGGTTCTGAAATCCGGCCGCCCTGAATTGCGCCGCCTGATCGCCGGGTTCAGGATTGTACGCGGTCGCCTGGTCCATTTCGCCGCGCAGCAGGCGGACGCACTGGCCATCTTTCAAATCGATGGCGGGGTAGAGTTGAAAGCTCATGACGGGGTCCAAAGCACGAAATTGGAGAGGATTTGCAAGCCGACGCGCTGGCTTTTCTCCGGGTGGAATTGGGTCGCGAAAATATTGTCGCGCGCAATCGCGGCAATGATGGTCTCGCCATAGTCTGTGGTCGCCGCCACATTGCGCTCAGCGGGATTTTGATAAGCGTAGGAGTGAGTGAAATACACGTGCGGATCGTTGCCCAGATCCTTGAGCACAGGATGATCCTGCTTCAGATCAAGCGCGTTCCAGCCCATGTGCGGCACCGCGAACCCGTCACCGGGTTGAATTCGGTCAATATCGCCCGGCACCCAATCGAGCCCGGGCGTTTCGCCATCTTCGAGGCCGCGCGTGGCGAGCAATTGTTGACCCACGCAGATACCGAAGAAGGGCACGCCGCGGCGCATAACCGCTTCCTCAAGCGCCTCGACCAATCCGGCACGCGCACGCAGGTTTTGCGCACAATCGGCGAAGTGACCGACACCTGGCAACACGATCCGATCAGCGATGGCGATCGCCGCGGGGTCCGATGTGATGCGGATCTCGCGGGTCTTCTTGGCATTGTTCGCGGCCACACGCAGGGCACGCGCCGCGCTGTGCAGGTTGCCAGACCCGTAATCGATGAGGGCAATCGTCTTCATGGCTGCGCCCTTAGCGGAGAGTTTGAGACAGGGGAAGAGACAGAATCGACTGGCAACCGCCTCGCGCGACGAGAGTCTGGTCTTTACGCAGCGGACGCGGCATCACTGAGGCCAACTGCACAAATCAAGATCTGGAGATCCCGCTCATGTCCCTGCCCGATAAATATCTGCAAATGCTGTCAACGCTGACCGAAGACGGTACGCTCCGAATGGAGCTGGTCGAAAAGGACATGCCGGACCCGAAACCCGGGCAGATTATCGTCCGCGTCGAGGCGACGCCGATCAACCCGTCCGACCATGGCGTGATGTTTGGCTGGGCCAATATGGCGGCGGCGAGCTCTGACGGTTCTGGCCGTGGCACCGTGCTCACCGCGCCCGTACCGGAACAAGGCATGCGCATGATGAAAGCGCGGATCGGACAGGCACTTCCGGTCGGTAATGAAGGCGCCGGGACGGTCGTCGCTGCGGGCGAAGGCGAGTATGCACAAAGCCTGATGGGCCGTACCGTCGCAGTCATGGGCGGCGGCATGTATGGCGAGTATCGCGCCGTCGACGCGATGATGGCGCTGCCGCTGCATGAGGGCAACACAGCCAAGGAAGGCGCTTCGTGCTTCGTGAACCCGCTGACCGCCCTGTCTTTCCTGGAAACAATGCGGATGGAAGGCCATAGCGCGATCGTCCACACGGCCGCGGCGTCTAATCTCGGCCAGATGCTCAACCGGATCTGCCAGGCCGATGGGGTCGATCTCGTCAATATCGTCCGCAAGCCGGAGCAGGAAGAGATCCTGCGCGGGTTGGGCGCGAAATATATCGTCAATTCGAGCAGTGACAGCTTCATGGCCGACCTGATCGACGCCATTCACGAGACCGGCGCCACGCTCGGCTTTGATGCGACCGGCGGTGGCAAGCTCGCCTCGGATATCCTCACCGCGATGGAAGGCGCCGCCGCACGCACGCCCGGCGCGTACAGCATTTACGGCTCTGTCGCGCACAAACAGGTCTATCTCTATGGCGGGCTCGACACTTCGCCAACAGTGCTCAGCCGCGGCTATGGCATGGCCTGGGGCGTCGGTGGCTGGCTGCTGCCAAACTTCCTCGCCAAGGCCGGACAAGACGTGGCGATGCGCCTGCGCCAGCGTGTGGCTGACGAGCTGACGACGACATTTGCCAGCAACTATACCGCCGAGTTGTCTCTGTCAGAAGCGCTGCAAGCGGAGAATGTTGCGAAGTACAACGCCAAGACGACGGGTCAGAAATACCTGATCTGTCCACAAAAGCCGAATTAAAGGCTGCCTTTGGTGCTGGCAGGGGCCCCGGCGAGTTTTGCGTCCGGGGCAACCGCCATGCGCAGCGCCCGCGCGACAGCTTTGAAACAGCTTTCGGCGATGTGGTGATTGTTCTCGCCATAGAGGTTTTCAATGTGCAGGCACATGCCGCCATTGCCTGCCAGGGCCTGGAAGAATTCCTTGAACAGCTCGGTGTCCATGTCGCCGATCTTGTCGCGGTCGAAACTCGTGTTCCAGACAAAATAGGGACGCTTGCACAAATCCACCGCGGCCCGGCTCAGCGTTTCATCCATGGGTAGATAGGCATGTCCGTAGCGCGCGATTCCGGCAAAATCGCCAAGCGCTGACTTGATCGCCTGACCAATCACAATGCCTGTATCCTCGACCGTGTGGTGGCCGTCTATGTGCAGGTCACCCTTCGCCTTGACCGTCAGATCGATGAAGGAATGGCGGCCAAGCGCATCCAGCATATGGTCGAAAAACCCAATACCGGTCGCGATATCCGTCTTGCCGGTGCCATCCAGATTCACGGTCACCGTGATATCGGTTTCCTTGGTCTTGCGGGAAATTGTAGCGGTTCTGTCGGTCATGCGCGTTCACTTAGGGCTTAATCACGCTGTCGACTAGCACAGATCTGTTCACGACTCCCTAAACAATTGTTGCAACAACAGGTTGAGGGTTGAGTCGGGTTAGAAGGCTACTGTGTGACACCGCTTAAAGCATTAACCAGGTCCGTGGCGAGGGCGAGCTTCTCCAATGTACTGACATTGGCGGCGATGCTGCTCGGTCTTTTGCTGTCTGGTGTGTTCACGGTTTTCTACTTCTCCCAGTCCTGGAACGCCTACCAGAACGCCCGTCATGATAGCGGTGTTCAGGTCTCGCAAATGCTCGGCACGGCCTATGCCAACGGCAAGATGCCTGCGATTGAAATGGCTATGGACGGCCCACTCGGCGACCGCGCCGTTCTGCGCGACCCTGAAGGCAATGTGCTGTACGGCAAAATGACCCCGCAGTTCGCGAACCGCGCATCGACATTTCCGGTTTCACACAATGGCGAAGCGCTCGGCACGCTGACCTATGCGACCAACACGACCTATGTCTCGCCTTTGCCGCATTGGCTTGCGGCGCTGCTTTGCCTGGCCATTTCCGCGATCTCGGCCCTGATCATGCGCGCTTTCGCCCGCACCGTTGGGCAATCAGTCAATCAGGCAACCAAGCTGATCAGCGATTACAGCCTCGCCGGCACCGGTCGTCGCCGCGTCACCGATTTCACCTTCGCCGAGTTCCGTCAGCTTGCCCTCGAAACCACGCGCGCAACCCGCCGGGTTGCGAAAGAGCTGGAGAACCTCCGCGCCTCAGCCCGTATCGACGAACGCACGGGCCTGCTGACCGAACGCGCATTCCACGACGAAGTTCGTGACACCATCCAGGGCCTCGCACCTGCCGGCCATGCCGTCCTGGTGACAGTCGAATTCGAACCGCAAACCCCGGGCGCGGATAGCAGCAATCTCAGCCTGTCTACCGACGCACACACAGAAGTCGCTGATCGGTTGCGGATTTTTGCCAGCCAGTCTGCTGCCAAACACGGCCATTTCCCTGACAATTGGCTGCTCGGCAGCCTGTTTGCCGAGAAATACGCGATCCTGATAAAGGAGAATGTGACGCGGGATGAAACCGCAGCGATCATTCGCGAGCTGCTCGGCGAGTTCCGCATTCCTCTGCGCTATCAGCAACAGACCGTCCCGGTGGCGCTGCGTGGCTCGATCGTGCTGATGCCACAGGATGGCGACAGCTTGAACCGCGTCATGGATCGCGCCCAGGCGACGATTGAGGACCTGAAGCTGAAATCCCGTACCGGTTTTGCTTTCTATTCTCCGAAGCTCGAACGCCAACGCGACGCAAAGCTGAAACTGGAATCAGAACTTCGCCAAGCCGTTGCCGAAGATCGCTTTATCCCATTGTTCCAGCCGAAGATCGATCTCGCGACCGGCCGCATTTCCGGCACCGAAGCCCTGGCGCGCTGGCAGCTTGAGAATGGCCGACTGGTCTCGCCATCCGTGTTCATTGAACTGGCCGAAGAGACCGGCCTGATCAGCCAGATTGGCGAACAGATCATGCGCAAGGCCTGTATCGAAACCGCCAAGTGGGCGCAGGAAGGGTACCGCGTAAATCTCGCGGTCAACGTCTCACCCCGGCAGTTCGAGAATGACAATCTGGCGGAGACCATTCTTGACGCCCTGGCGAAATCCGGCCTGCCCCCTCGCCAGTTTGAGATCGAGATTACCGAGAGCCTCGCAATCCAGCAGCCTGAGCGCGTGCGCGCGGTGCTCGAACCGCTGCAACGCCTTGGCATCAAGCTGGCCATGGACGATTTCGGGACCGGCCACTCGAACCTCGCCGTGCTCACCCAGCTCGATTTCGACGTGTTCAAGATCGATCGCCAGTTCCTCACCGGCACGCCGCATGACCCACAGGCGAACGCCATTGTCGACATGATCCTGTCCATGGCGAGCTCACTGGAAATGAAAATTGTCGGCGAAGGCATCGAGACCGAGGCCCAGGCCGAGTTTCTCACCGAGCGCCAGTGCGATATCGGTCAGGGCTTCCTGTACAGCCCGCCGGTCACGGCGCAGGCCTTTGCAGAAATGCTGAAATCTCAACCCTTTATGGCCAAGCGACTGAGCGCCTAAAGCACTTCATCGCGGTGCGGGGCTTGCATTTTTCAGATTTCCCGGCCATTTAGAGTTTTATGATAAACGATAAATCTTCGATCGGCCCGGAATGGCATGGTACGACCATTCTCGCGGTCAGAACTGATAAGCAAGTCGCCATGTTGAGTGATGGGCAAGTGTCCATGGGCCAGACCGTCATGAAGGGCAATGCACGCAAAGTTCGACGGATTGGCGGCGGCGATATTCTCGCCGGGTTCGCCGGTGCAACCGCCGATGCGTTCACGCTGTTCGAGCGTCTCGAACAAAAACTCGAACGCTTCCCAAACCAATTGCAGCGCGCCGCGGTTGAGTTGGCAAAAGAGTGGCGGACAGAGAAATACCTGCAAAAACTGGAAGCGCTGCTGATCGTCGCCGACAAGGAAACCACGCTGGTCATTACCGGCTCGGGCGATGTCCTGGAGCCCGAATACCCTGTGGTCGCGGTCGGCTCCGGCGGCAATTACGCATTGTCGGCCGCACGCGCTCTGGTCGATTACGAGAAAGACGCTGAGACGCTGGGCCGAAAGGCGATGGAAATCGCTGCTGACATCTGCGTCTACACCAATGCGCATTTTACGGTGGAGGTCCTCGATGTTTGATCGTTCGGACCTGCGCGCGGCCGTTGGCGCGAACGTGTTGAGCGCCGACCAGGCGTCGCGGCTTGAGGCGTTTCTGCTCTCGCGCAAGGATGACGGTGTCGGCCAAGAGGTTATCGGGCAGGAGAATCTGCGGTTCCTGGCCAATTTCAATGATGTCTTCATTACGCTCGGCCTGGTCATCCTGTTTATCGGCGTTTCGACAATGGTCGGCATGATCGCGACGCCGGCTCTGGTCAGCGGGAATATCCTGGCAGGCGTCCTGTCTGCCCTGGTTGTCGGTGGACTTGCCTGGGTGCTGCTTGAATATTTCTGCGGACGCCGCCGTTTGCTGTTGCCGAGCATGGCCCTGACGCTGATCTTCACAGGGTTCATTTCGCTCGGCGTGACCGCCTTTGTTGCGAACTCCATGGGCATTGGCATCGAGTTCGATGTGCTGGACATATTCAGCACCACAGGACGGCTGGGCGTCACTGCATTCCTGGCCGCCGCAGCCGCGTCTTCGGCGATCTACATGCGGTTTCGCTTGCCCTTCTCGCTGGCCGTGATCGCACTGGGAGTCGCAGGCGCAATCTATGTTTTCCTCGGCTTCTTCGGCAATAGCGCCTGGCTGATTGGCGGCGCCGGCTTCTTCCTGATGGGATTGATCACGCTTTCCGTCGCTGTCTGGTATGACGTGAAAGACCCTGAGCGCATTCGCAAAGCCTCCGACAATGCGTTCTGGCTTCACCTCGCTGCCGCGCCGCAGGTGATTATCGGGGTCAGCACAATGGTCACCGGATCGAATATTTTCGCCGGCTCAACCAGCGGCACGGACAATGCCACACAAGGCCTGACTCTGCTCGGTGTTCTGCTCGCCATCGGTCTGATCTCGCTGGCCCTCAATCGCCGCGCCCTGATTGCCGCCAGCCTGGTCACGTTCATCATCACGCTGAGCTTCGTGCTCAGCCGCGCGGGCCTCGATGCCTCGAATATCTTCATCATGGTGACGATCCTGATCGGCACAGGCGTGGTTTTGCTCGGTGCAGGCTGGAAGACGGCGCGCAGGGCAGCGCTTGTAATTTTCCCGAAAGGCGGCACATGGGGTCGGGTATTCCCACCTGAACCGGCCTAAGAGACACTCTATGACCACTTTGACGCCCGCCGAGATCGTCTCGGAGCTCGATCGCCACATTGTCGGACAAACGGATGCCAAACGCGCTGTGGCGCTGGCCCTGCGCAATCGCTGGCGCCGGAAGCAGGCTCCGGAAGGCTTGCGCGAAGAGATCACACCGAAGAACATTCTGATGATCGGGCCCACGGGCGTCGGCAAGACCGAAGTGTCGCGTCGCCTGGCAAAACTCGCAAATGCACCCTTCCTGAAAGTCGAAGCGACCAAGTTTACCGAAGTCGGCTATGTCGGACGAGATGTCGAACAGATCGTCCGCGATCTGGTTGAATCGGCAATCGGCATGCTGCGCGAGCAAAAACGCAAGACGGTCGAAGACCAGGCCCGTGACACGGCTGAAGAGCGTTTGCTGGATGCGCTGGTTGGCTCGGATGCACAATCGTCGACGCGGGAAGTGTTTCGGCGCAAATTGCGCGACGGCGAGCTGGATGACAAATCCGTCGATATCGATCTCGCTGAGAGCAGCAATCCGATGCAAACCATGGACTTTCCCGGTGGTGGCGGCTCGATGGGCATGATCAATCTCGGTGACATGCTGGGCAAAGCGATGGGCCAACGCACCAAGCGGGTTCGCACCACGGTTTCCGAAGCCTATCAGCCACTGATCGACGAGGAAGCGGACAAGCTGATTGATGAGGATACGATCGCCCGCGAAGCGGTCCGGGCGGTTGAAGAAGACGGTATCGTCTTCCTCGACGAAATCGACAAAGTCGCTGGCTCGTCAGGCCGATCGGGCGCGGATGTCAGCCGCGAAGGCGTGCAGCGCGATCTGCTGCCTTTGATCGAAGGCACAACCGTTTCAACCAAGCGTGGGCCGGTGAAAACCGATCATATCCTGTTCATTGCCTCCGGCGCATTCCATGTCGCCAAGCCATCGGATCTGCTGCCAGAGCTTCAGGGCCGCCTTCCCATCCGGGTTGAGCTGACCGCGCTGACCCGTGACGACATGCGCCGCATTCTGGTTGAACCGGAAGCATCGCTCATTCGCCAGCACCAGGCCCTGATGGATGCCGAGAGCGTCACGCTCGAGTTTGAGGAAGACGCCATCGACGCGCTTGCGGACCTGGCGGTCAAAGTGAATGACACCGTCGAGAATATTGGCGCCCGCCGCTTGCACACCGTCATGGAACGCCTGCTCGACGAGATCAGTTTCACCGCATCAGATCGCGCAGGCGAAACCGTGAAGATCAGCGAAGACTATGTCACGGCGCAGCTGTCAGATCTGGTCGGCAATGCCGACTTGTCCAAGTTTATTCTGTAGGCGATGCGCGTTCGACCAGACCACTTGAATATCCCATCACGTGGAAGATCTCGTTCTGGTCCATAACGCCGCGCACCAATTCCGCTCCGGGGCCGCTTGCGAAAATGGCAACGTCTTCACCGCCATGCGTTTCCGAACCGAGCGACACCAAGGCTTGCTGCCGGAAATCCTTGGCGGTTGTGTCGACTTCGCTGAGATCGACGCGCGCACAATCCTGACTGCCATCCTCATTGCGGGTGCACGCGGATGAGCCATTGGCATAACCGAGAGTCGTATAAGGCTTGCCATCATTGCCGCGCACAACCGCACCTGTGGCCGCTGTGACCTTGCCGAGAATGGGATTGTTACGGCGCGGATAGCCCGCCATGGTCATTGTGTGAGAGTGGTCCGCAGTGACGATGATCAGCGTGTCCTCAGCGCTTGTCATCTCCAGCGCCGCAGCGACGGCCTGATCGAACGCGTCGGTGTCGCCGAGCGCGCGCGCAGCATTCACGCCGTGGTGGGCATGATCAATGCGCCCGCCTTCGACCATCAGCAAATAGCCGTCCTCGTCGCGCGACAGACGCGTGATTGCGGCGCGTGTGAGGTCTGCGAGTGAAGGTTCTGTTCCGGCATCGTCGGCGCGGTCCAGTTCAAATTGCATGTGAGACGGTTCAAACAGACCGAGCACGCGCGCGTTGCTGTCGAAATTGGTCGCGGCGAATTCCGCGCCTGTATAGATCACTTCGTGATCCGGAGACTTGGCCGTCCAGGCGGTGACGAGATCGCGCTCGTCCTGTCTGCGACCGGTCGCATCGGGGTATTCCGGATCGAAGGTTTCGTCGGTCATGAAGTGGCGACGGCCGCCGCCCATAGCGACCTCGAATCCATCGCCGGCGGACCAATCGACAAGTTGCGCGGCGATATCCTTGCAGCCTGCAGCATCAGCGCTGCCGAAGCTGGTATCATCCTCCCAGCCGCGGCTGGCAGACTCAGCATAGGTCGAAGCCGGCGTGGCGTGGGTCAGGCGCGCCGTTGACAGGACGCCCGTCGCCAGTCCCTTGCGCTCGGCGAGCTCGAACAAGGTATCCGTGCCGAGGCCTGCGGCGCTGGCGCAGTTTCCGAGCGCAACGTCTGAGGTCAGGCCGAGGATGCCAGACCGCGTTTTCACGCCGGCCACCATGGCCGTCGCGGTCGCGGCGCTATCAGCGACCTGATAGTCATGCGAATAGGTTCGCGACAGGGCGGCGTAGGGCAGCGTGTCCATGGCCAGCCTGTAGCTCTCGCCATCGAGACCGCGCACCTGGCCAGCATAGATCCGGCCCGCTGTAATGGTCGAAATGCCCATGCCGTCGCCGACAAAAATGATCACATTCTTGGCGCCAGCGGCGAAGTCGGGACCCATGCGTCCTTCGACGGCAGAGGCCGCGCGTTGGTAATACGGGTCGCCCGACTGGACCGGAACCGCGCCCCGATCCTGCAATGACGCTTCCGGCTCCGGCGCCTGCAGCACCGTTGTGGCCGAGACCGCAGCGCAGGCCGTGATGAAAGCAAAGGCGGAGATGGAAAGAGCTAAACGCATGGAAACCTCTTCTGGCAATCAGGATTAGTCGACGAAAACATTTGCCGGTTCTTGTGACCGTTTTGACGCGCCCGGTCCAGCACCGCGTTGTGCGATCAAGATGCCAATCAGAATCAAGACGCCGCCGCCGGCCTGGATTGGCGCCAGGGGTTCATCAAACAGCTGCCACGATATTGCCGCAGCAACCACCGGCTGCACGAGCACGAGAACCCCGGCCACCGCCGCTGGTGTGTGTCCAAGCCCGGTAATAATCAGGCCCTGGCCCCCAACCTGAACCGCCAGCGCGAGGAAGAGCGGTACGATAAACCCATCGAGACTGGCCGGGACAAAGTTCTCTCGGAAAATCAGGACAAGGCCCGCAGCGACGATGATCTCAAAAGCCGTGAGCCAGAAGATGGTTTCGAGGCCTCCAAGAGTCCGTCGCGCGACTTTCGAGGCCACGATATAGCAGGATACCAGGATGGCAGCGCCGAGCGCCAGGGCGTCACCGCGAAGATCGGTCTTGCCGTCTGCCGCGCCGCCGAGTGTCAGCGCTGCAGCGCCAACCATGGCGATAAGCACCGCGACAAACCAGATCGGGGTCGGGCGTTCTTTCAGGAATATCCATGCCGTCAGCCCGACACCAATATTGCCGAGATTAACGATAAAGGTGGAATTGGCCACGGTCGTGAAGGTGAGGGCCCAGTGCCACAATCCAATATCCACCGCGAAACACACCGCAGCAATGATCACAAACTTGTTGGGTCTGGCTGGCAACCGACGGTCGACCAGAACCACGAGCAGAAAGAGTACGGGCAATGCGAACGTGTAGCGCCAGAAAGCAATCGCCTGTGGCCCCAAATCATCGAGCCCCAGGCGCAACCCGATCGGCGCAAAGCCAATGCACACACCGCCTGCAAACACCAGAAGAGGACCGAACCAAATCGGGAGAGTCGCCTGAGGCTGCGTATCTGACATTTTATTTGTACCCCAGCCGCGCGCGAACCTGATCCGCCGTCATACCGTCCGCGCGCAGGCTCGCAAGTGAAATACTTTTCTGCCGTTTGGAGAGTTTCTGGCCGTCATCGTCGAGGAGCAGTGGATGGTGCTCGTAGATCAGTGATGGCCAGTCCATCAAAACCTGTAACAGGGTTTGAATATGCGGCGCGTCGATCAGGTCTTCGCCGCGAATAATGTCGGTCACGCCTTGAACCGCGTCATCGTGGGTGGCGGCGACATGATAGGCGCTGGGGCTGTCCTTGCGCGCCAGTACGATATCCCCTTCCTTCATTGGCTCAGCGGCGCGGGTGTGCAGACCGCGCGGGGTTCGTTCGGTAAAGGTCAGCGCATCCCACCGCGCCCCGAGCGCCGCGCGGCAGGCATGCAGCGAGAGACGCCAGGCAAACGGCGCCCGCGCCTCCAGATACGCAGCCTCCTCGCGCGCGCTGTGCGCTCCAGGTCGCAGCGGGTCCGGGAGCTTTGCCAACTCTGCGCGCGACCGGAAGCACCGATAGGTCAGCCCGCGCGCGGTCAGCGTCTCCACGACGGCCGCATAGTCGGCAAAATGTTCCGATTGCACCCGGACCGGCTGCGGCCAGCGCAGGCCGAGCCATGCCAGATCCTCATAGATCGCGGCCGTGTATTCGGGCCGGCACCGCGTCGTGTCGATATCTTCGATCCTGAGTAAGACCTCTCCGCCTTGCTCTTCCGCACGGCGCCAGACCTGCAGTGCCGAGGCGGCGTGGCCAAGATGCAGATAATATGTCGGAGACGGCGCAAACCGGGTTCGAAACGCGCTCAACTGTGATCTCCTTGACGCAGCGTGGCGATGAATCCTGCCCTAGCAGTCATTTGCCGTTGCGAGAATGCCTGTCTCTGCGGTATCGGAGAGCTGATTGTCCACTTGGCTGGAAGTAAAGTATGCCGACCCAGTTTACCCCTTTCATCGAATGGTTCGAGGCGACCATTGTCGGCTCGCCGATCTGGAGTGGTATCGGGCTGGCCACCGCCGCGATTATCGGCCTGATCGTGATTGGAGCCGCATTGAAGCTGCTTGCACGCGGCATTCGGGGCCTCCTGGACTCTCTGGCGAGCCGGAAGAGACGATCCACGCAGGGTTTCGGAATCGCGGTAGCGCCGATTGTCGGGCCGGGTGGCGGCCGTCAAACCAGGGCGGTTATTGCAGCCCTGGACGCGCATTTGGGCCTGTTCACCTTCGGCTCTCCGTTCGAAATCGTCAAAGCCCCGAGAATTCGCACCCGGGGCGCAAAGGGCTTGCGGTCGTCCGCCATCCGTTATCTCGAAAAATCCTCCACGGATCTTGTTCTGTGGGGCACGCGCGATAGCGGCAAACAGAAAGCCTCTGAACTGGAGATCCTGTCCTGCGCCGGTTCGCTGGCGCCCGCCGACGCGCTCCATTTCGAAGGCTTCTTCCCGTTCCTGAACGCGCAGAATCAGGAAACGACATCACGTATCGTCGCCTATCTGGTCGCCCGCGCCCTGCAGCCAGGCCTGGCGGATGGCAGCGCTTTCAAAGCGGAAAAACTCGCGCCGGTGGCGGATATTCTCGTTAGCTGCATCGACGACCCGGACGCCGTTCAGGACCGCACGCGTCGCACGCTCGAGCATGATTACTCCTCCATGGCGCTGCATATTGGCGGCGAAACGCATCTCAAGCGCGTCGCTGAGCTGCGTCGCAAACGATTGAGTTCCGGCGAAAGCTTACCCGCATCGTTCGAAGTCCATGCGCGCGTCGATCTCGGCCGTGCCCTGCTTGGGCTGTCTGAAATCAATTTCGATCCAGTCCGCGTTCGCGAAGCCATGGACCATCTGAAAGTGGCAGTCGAAATGCTGAAAGCCGATCCGATCCTGCAAATGGCGCAGATGACCAATCAGGCCGTGCAGCAAGGCCAGGCCATGCTGGCCAATCGCAAACGCTTCTCGGTCACCGGCGGCTCGACAATCTAGTCGAGCGCGTGGGCGCCTGGCATCGGGCAACTCACGCCGGTACCACCAATACCGCAATATCCGCCCGGATTTTTCGCCAGATATTGCTGATGATAATCTTCAGCTGCATAGAACGCATCGAGCGGCTTGATCTCGGTCGTGATATCGCCGCGCCCAGCCGCCGCAAGCGCGATCTGGTAAGCCGCCTTGCTCGCTTGAACAGCCTCCAGGTCCGCCGCATCCGAGACATAGATCGCAGAACGGTATTGTGTGCCAATATCATTGCCCTGGCGCATGCCCTGGGTCGGATCATGGCTTTCCCAGAACAGTTTCAACAATGCGTCCAGCGAAATCTCAGCCGGGTCATAGACCACCCGCACGACTTCGGTATGGCCGGTCTGGCCTGAACAGGCTTCTTCATAGGTCGGGTTCGGCGTATAGCCCCCCGCATATCCGACCTGCGTGACGAAAACGCCCTCGGTTTCCCAGAACACGCGCTCGGCGCCCCAGAAGCAGCCAAGCGCAAACACAATCTCGCGCAATCCGTTCTCAGCTGGCGTCGACAGGTCCCGTCCGGTGACAAAATGCGTTGTCGCGGTCGGAATTGCGGTATCGCGACCAGGCAGCGCAGTTGCGCGATCCGGCAGGGCGATTGGTTTGCGAGAGAACAACATATCGGCATCCTGTGAGTGGCTCGTCAGACCACAATATGGGCGAAGTGCAGCGGACTGCAATGACATGGCTTGCGATATTGCTCACCTGAAGTATACACCGCCGCTTACGGTGAGGTGGCCGAGTGGTCGAAGGCGCACGCCTGGAAAGTGTGTAGGCTAGCAATAGTCTCCAGGGTTCGAATCCCTGTCTCACCGCCACTTTATTGAAGCAATGCGCTGTTATTTCGATACTTTTTTATCCCGAATTTCCGGACTAGAGTCACCTGCTTTATTTGGTCAGGTGATCGCGTTAGCCTGATGGTTCACGACCACCGCTCACCTGACCAAAGATCGCCTGATGACTAATCCGTTTGACGCATTCGAAATTTTGGCGCGCCGCATCCTCAGAGATCGTCAATGCCGATGAAATTGCGCACCTCAGCTTCACTGTTCGCGGCTGCAATCATCATCGCCGCATGCGCGCTGATTGCGAATCCGATCGATGCGCCGGCCGAAGTTGGCGAGGATTACCTCGCACGCGAATCTGAATTCATGGAAAGCACTGACAGTTGCGGGCCTGAATTCGTGCAGGAAAAGCTGCCCGGCACCCTGAAATCGATGATTGAGCCGCTTGCAGATGGTCCTTTCCGCCCTGTCTGTGCTCGCCATGATGCCTGTTACCGTCTCGGCGAGAAGAGTCAGGCCTGGTGTGATGACCGCATGCGCGACGAGATGTTTGCGATCTGTGACACGGGTCAGGCAGGGGTCGTCTATCGCGTTCCGGGCGTCGGCCCGTCCTTGTGCAGGTTTCACGGCGGCATGTATTACCGGTTGATCAATTCGACATTTGGCGGCGTTGCCTATGGCGGCGCGCCCGGCGGTGAAATTGCCGCGATTCACATGCGCGACATCTCTGATGTCATTGGCGGCGACGAGATTGAAATCTGTGCCGACATCCTCAATCCGACGCCACTGATGCAGGAATACGACCTCGAACTGCACACGGGAGAAGGTCAGTTGATTGATCGGGAGCCAGACCTGCACGAGGAAAATATTCGCGCCGGAGAAACTGAGACACTGTGCGTCAGCACCAACTGGAACGCGCGTTGGGACGGGAACAATATCGGAGATGAGGTCTTCCTGTCTCTGCGCGCTGACACACCGGAGAGCTTCGCGTTCTGGAACGATATGGTCATCGTCGACAGCAAACTGGTCGACCTCACGACACCCTAGCGAAGCCGCGAGACTCAGTTTCGGCGCAGCCAACCCATCAGAAACCACCGCCAGTTTTGAACCCGCCCCCGCGGCGGGGCTTTGATGTCGAGCGGCGAGACGTTCGCCGGCCGCGGCTTGGGAACCCGCCGCGCATCGCTTCCTCGGCAATGTCGCCAAGGATATCGTAGATCTCGAATTCGGCATTCGATCGACGACCTCCAAAGCCGTGGCGTGTTCGGCGCTCGCGCCGTCGAACCGATTGATGAATCTGCTTCAAGGCACGGCCGACCGAACTGCGCCCGGAAGCCAGGCTCTCAATCGCGTCATCGAATAGCGCCAGTTTGATCAAGGCAGCATCGCTATCAAAGCGCGATTGCTTGAACTGACGCCGCAGCGTCTCGAACGCGCTCAATTCCTCGCCGAGCCGGGATGGGGCCGCTGAGACCCGTTCAGTTTCCAGCTCGAGAGATATTTCTTCGGTGCGCAATTCGACCAGATCATCGACGATCTCATCATCATCCAGTGTCACCGTTTCCGCCGCGAGTTTTCGCAGGTCCGGAATGCTCATATCACGCAGGCTGCGTTCGAGCAGGTTTCGGGCCTGCTTCGCCGGGCCCTCTTCACCAATCAGCGTCTTGGCGTGCTGCTCAGTCAGGGCCGCATGATCCGCTTCCGCTGCCAGAATTCGCGCATCAATATCTGCGATCTTGTCGCGCAGGGCATCAACCTTTGTCTCATGGGCAGGAATACCGGCGGACTCGATCGCGGCGCGCTCCGCCTGCTCCAGGGTCGATTTTGCCAGCTCTGCCGCCTCCCGCGTCGCCGAAGCATGATCGCTGAGCCAGTCAGTAATATCATTGAGGCGGGCGTAATTTGGCCGCGCGCCATCATATTTGCAGAGCTTTGCGACCCAAGCATCCAGAAGCTTGATCAGTCCTCCGCCTTCATATCCGGTCGTGCCAAAGCCACGCCGCCACAAATAAGAAAAAAGAGGATCATCCAAGTAGGCCGCGCTTTTCTCGACGCGTTCATCAATCGCGACAGCGAGCTTTTGATCCGCCCGATCGGCGATCGCGTCGGCATCCTCAAACGCCCCGACGAGCCCGCGATAAGCTGTATCATCCTTCAATCGTGCTTCGACATCTGCAAGCTTGGTGTCGATTTCGGTCGCCAGGACTTGCCTTTGATCGGCCAGGTCGGCGCGATCGGATTCAAGGTCTGAGATCTTTTCCGACGCGGCTTCAATGCCCTGACGCTCAGTCTCGATGTAATCCGTATGGGAATGCAACAAAGCCAGGGCCTGACGGTGGAGTCGATCCAGATCAGCGACGTCAGCTTGCTGAATAATGTCGATCCGCATGTCGGCGAGTTGTTGAAGCGCGCCGACCCGATGGCTCTGAATTTCAGCCAGTCGCCCATCGATGCCGTCCGCCGCCTGGATGGCGTCATTGAGGCGGCCCCGCAACCGGCTGACACGTCGGTCAAGATGTTCGAGCGCATCGCGTCCTGAGATCCACTTGGCCATGCTCACCACTCCAGGATCGCGCCACCGGGCGTCGCGATCGAATAAGTCGGCAACAGGCGTCCCGCGGGTTTGGCTCCGATCACCGCGTTCTGGATGATCTGGTCATCGCGCTTGTCCGAGGCGATCATGTTGAACGCCTCCTCACTCACGCGTTGCCCCCAGCGTGTGGTCCGTTCGATCTTGCGGTCTTCTTCGGACTCGATCTCGATTTCGACAAGCCGGCCCGCCGGATCGACGGCTTCCACGATCAGGTAATAATTGCGCGCATTAGGCGCATCGTCGGGGATCCGGAAGATGCCGGACCGCGGCTCACCGGGCCCGTAGACAACGCGGACGTCGAAACTGATGGCAAGATCGGCTTTGAGTTGGTCCAGATCAGCGATCGCGGTTTCAGCAGCGGTCACGTTGCCGGCTTGAATCGCGGTCTGTCCGTCGATCAAATACGCCGCGGCGCGTTGGTTTGCCAATTCTGATACCGATGCTGCCAGCGTCTGACGATGCGCCGTTTCGAGTTGCATAGGCAGCGTCTGTGTCAGAGCCCGTTCAATCCGAGCGTCCTTGGCGTTGGCCGGTTGTACGACACCGATTTGATACGCGAATATGCCAGCAACGATTGCCGCGATCGCGCCGGCCAGTGGTTTCCACCAACGGTCGCGAGACACATAGATCCTGGCGAGTGTCACACCAATCGATGGTGCCGCGGGCGTGTACTGAAAGCGTCGCTCTTCGAGTGCACGCACGCCTTCACGCAACACCTCATCCGTCACGTCGATCCCTTGCGCGGCGTAGATTTCGCGCAGACGAGCGATCAGTTGCTGCTCGCGCCCGTCCTGGTCCAGCTCTTTTTTTAGGATCAGGTCACGATGGCGCAGCGTGTCGACCACGTCCATTGCGATGAGGACATCATCCAGGCTGCGCGTGTGAGTCGGTGCCGTCATGATGACCTTATGCCGTCAGGGCGAGGGCGGCTCCGTCTTCAACCAGTTTGGTCAGACGCCGCTTCCCATCCTCCACCGCATCGCGAATATCCTCCGAATTCTTGGTCGAAAGATCGCGCATTTCGGCAATGATGATCTGAGATCGCTCCTGGAAATTCACGACGCTGTCGACCAGCATCTTGACCGAAGCGGCAGAAACAGTGGGGCCATATCCAGCCCGTGTCGCTGCCTCCTGCACATCGCCGCCAATCTCGGCGAGAACCTCGAGACTCTTGTTCACACCGTCCTTCATGGCTTCCAGAGTCTGCGTGCTCTCGTGCAGGCCATGCATCCCGGTAAAGCTCGCTGTTAGTGCCGTCAAAACCACTTCATTGGTGGAGAAGAAGCTCACAGACTGCCCATAAACACGCTCTTTGGCGGTGGTGATCTGAACCAGGCGGGCCATGATCACTTCTGACGTGTTGTAACCGATGGTGAGATTGTCCGAGAGATCCTTGGCAATCTGATAACGTTTCTCTTCGGCCTGCAATTGGCGCAGCTTCTCATCGCGGGCCAATTCCACACGGGCTCGCTCGGCTGCGTCTTCCCCGGTGAACGCATTGACCGCTTCGACCGCGCTGGTGACTTCGCCGCGCGCCTGATCGAGCATGCCTTCGGCGGTTTTCAGGACCTCCAGCGCCAGGACTTCTGACTGTTTCATGGCGCCGCGAAAATCGAGATATGCTTCCAGGATATTGCGTTCACGCGCGATCTGGTTGGCCGACTCATCCTGAACTTCCAGATAGAGATCCTTGATCTTGCCAAACCGGCTGGCAATGTCGCCTCGCGTCATCTTCATCCAGATGTTCGACGCCCTTTCCATGGTCGAGATCTTGCCATCGGCATACTGATCAACCAGCGCTTTGGCGTCATCACGAATGGAATCAAACGCCTTGGTGATGCCTTCATAGCGCTGGGCGATGGTCATGTTGGAAACCTGCTCGCGGACAACATCATTGAACACGCTCGCCTGGTCGAGGGTTCGGGCGATGGCCGCGACCTTGTCAGGTTCCAGCTCGGTGATTTGTTCGAGCAAGGCGACGACCGGCGCGGCGCTGCCATCAGCGGTGTCGGGCAACAGGCCGAGATTGCGCAAGCCTCCCATCGCTTTGTCGAGATATTGCAGGGCCGTTGGGCTGGTCGTCTTGGTCATAGGCGTCCTCCGGAAATAGTTTGGAAATGATGTACTGTAGCGTTGCGGGAACCGAAAGGCCGGATCTAGTCCGGCCGCTGGTTTTCGTCCTGCTTCGGCGAAGCAGCGCCATTCGGCTTGGCCGAACCATCGCTCAGAGCCTGGCTGAGATCAGCATCTTTGAGGCCGAGTTCACCCAGCAGACTGTCCAGTAGTGGCACTTGCGCGCGGTAGCGCAGGGCCGCGTTCACTGCCTGATCCGCGACATTGCCGCCGCCAACACTGTCGCCAGCATCGGTGCCGCCGCCCATACCTCCGAGACCGTCGACGTGCAGGATCTTGATGCCTTCGATCTGCTCCATCGGCTTGACTTGCTGTTCGATAATGGATGGCAGCGCAGTGATAAGCGCCTGTTTGATCTGCATCGCAATCTGATCGACCGACAGCACATTGGCCGCTTCATTGACGGCGCGTTTACCGTCGGCTTCCACTGCATAAGTGGCGGCCAGAGCATCCGCGCGCAGTTTCTCTGCCTGCGCCGCACCTTCGGCGGTAATGCGTTCGCGCTGAGCTTCAGCCTCAGCTTCAATTCGAACCGCTTCGGCACGATCCGCGGCAGCGATTTTCTCAGATTCAGCGGCCACCTGGATGGCAATGGCCGTCTGCTCGGCATCCTTTCGGGCATCGATCAGTTCGATCGCCATCTGACGATCAGCAATCTCGGTCTCGCGCGCGGTGGTAACCTCCTCCATAGCGCGAGCAGCAATGGCGCGGGCTTTGTCGGCTTCTGCATCAGCTTCAGATTTGGCTCGAGATTTCTCAGCCACCGCAATATCGCGCTCCTGACGCGCAAGTTCGACATATTTGTCTTTCTCGACCTGGGCTGCTTCGACGGTTTGGGTCTTCTCGATTTCTCGTTGCTCAACCTCGCGTTTCGCAGCAATCGCTGATTCTTCCACTTTCTGGGTGGCGACAATCTTTGCCTGTTCGGCCTCACGCTCGCGCTCGGCTTGCTCTTTGGCAATCTCGGAGGCCTGCATCGCTTTGCGGATTTCGACTTCGCGTTGCTGTTGCAAGCGCGCATATTCGCCATCTCGCGATATTTCCAGGCGCTGTTGTTCAGCGTCCAGGTTTTTACGTTGAATCTGAACTTCCGTTTCCTGTTCAATATCATTGCGCTTCTTGCGCCGCGCTTCGATTTCTTCGGTCAACTTGGTCAGACCTTCTGCGTCAAACGCGTTGTTCGGATTGAAGTACTCTTTTGACGTCTGGTCGAGCCCGGTCAGGGACACAGATTCGAGCTCCAGACCGTTCTTCAAAATGTCTTCGGAGACAGCCGCCTGGACCTTCTGAACGAAGTTCACGCGCTGCTCGTGCAGCTCTTCCATCGCCATTTCCGCGGCCACAGCGCGCAAGGCGTCGACAAACTTGCCTTCAACCAGCTCTTTCAGATCCTGCGGACGCATGGTTCGCTGGCCTAGGGTTTGCGCCGCGTCCGCGATGGCTTCGACGGTCGGCTGGACGCGCACGTAGAATTCGGCCTGCACATCGACCCGCATCCGGTCACGCGTAATCAAGGCCTGTTCAGCATGTCGTCGCACTTCCAGGCGCAATGTGTTCATGTTGACCGGAATGATCTCGTGCAGGATCGGGAAGACCAGCGCGCCGCCATTCATAATCACTTTCTGGCCACCAAATCCGGTTCGGACAAAGGACACTTCTTTCGACGAGCGCCGATACAGGCGCGCGAAAACCATGCCGCAAATCAAGAGGAACGCGAACGCCGCGACGGCGATGATAACGGGGAGTTCAAATAAAGAGTTCATAATGCTTCCTTCTTGTTTATGAGTTGGCCAATACTGGATTTGTATTGGTGACGGCTCGAAAAATTGTTCCAGATTTTTTGACTAGTAAAACTTCGTCTCCTTGAGCAAATTTCAGACCAGTTTGGTCAGGTTCCACGAGGATGTAATGCGTGGTTCCATGAACATCTCTCAGCTTCGCTTCCGCGGGCTTGCCCGCTTCTGCCTCGCCTCGAATTATGGTTGCAACGGCGCCAATAAAGGCGTTTCTCGAAATGGCGTCCGTCTCTTCTTTTGGCATGATCTTCGAGATTGTGAGGCCGAGATAACGCGTGGTCGGCAGGGCAACCATCACAGCCGGAATGGCCACCAGGATCGGCCAGAGATAAAGCCCGATCATGCCCTGGCTGGCTTCCTGAACGACCAGGCCCGTGAGGCCAAATCCAAGCAAGAAGGCCGCAAGCAGGATCAGCACCGGGACTTTGCCAACACACAGCCATGACAAGAACTGGCTTAGGGGACCGACGGATGGCATGTCCGGAACGTCTGGTCCGTCGACATCCAATGGCCCGCCAGAAGCCGAAAGCTCGGCATCGATTTCGAAATCGGCGTCAGCGTCCAATTCAAACTCGGGCAAGGCACTATCGACCAGATTGGAAAAGGCCACGCCGAATAACAGGCCTACCAACTCCAGCGCGGCGATCAGTCCGAGAACGATCAGGGCCGCCGTGAATGGCAGCAAGGCTGGGTGAAACAGGTCCATATTTATCCGTCCTTTTGTTCTTTTGTTGCTGTCGCATCCAGCAGCGATTCATATTTTGCGAGCCGCACTTCGAGCGATTCGTCGATCTCCTCGTCATCGGCGACCAGTTTGATCAGCGCTTGCAAGTCCGCGGCTTCGAGATCGAGATCCTCAATCCGCTCCGCTGCCGCAGCTCGGGTTGTTGCATGATCGAGCTTCACCCGCAGGATTTCTCGCGCAAGTCGGTCATCGCCGTCATCTAACGCCTTGCTGGCGCGCGTATCGAGCAATCTCGTATCAGCCGGTTCTCCCAAGGATTGGGTGAGCCGATATCGTTCTGCCTCGATGGCCCCCAGCCGAAGCTTCAGGCGGTGAATGAGGTCTGACGATGGAATGGAATGGAGGGGCGGCGATTCCGCGCTCGGTTCTGTTTCCAGGAAGTCTAGAACGTTGTCCCTAATTCGTTTTTTCAGCCGCTCAATGAGTGACCTTGCCATACCCTCTTTTCCTTTCTCTTATCGAATATCGGTATGAAAGACGCTCTGTTCAAGTCCAGTTCATCAAAAAGATTTTTCGTCCCCCAAAAAACAGACGTCTCACGATGGCTTTGTTTGAAGCTTCAAACGTTGCTGTGTAAACCCCTGAAAAGACCTGATTCTTGTTTTGGCGAGTACTGGTTGAACATGAGGATCATAGATCCCTTTTCATCCGCGCCTTGAATTTTGTTTCGGGCGTTGTTATGTGCCCATCCGTTTTGAGAAAAGGCGAGTTCCATGACCCGGTGCTCTTTTGAGATTGCAAGCTTTGATGCGTTGGCGGCTGCCCGCGCAGACGAGCGCTATTACCCGGATTTCTGACCCGCCTTCTTTTCCCGGGAGGTTGCGGCCTCCCCATGGTGTCCTGATGACAAGACCCTGGATGGCTGTGCCTCCGGGGTTTTTCTTTGGGCCAAATGTCTCCCGACATCTGTCCCGCACCCGAATTGGCGCGCCAATGCCAATGGTCGCTTCGACTGCTCCTGGCCAGAGGAGTTCGGAGCGACGCTTCATCAGGCACGAAAGGAGTAAACCGATGCCTATGAAAATTCATGTGAATGTCGGCACGATCGGACATGTCGACCACGGCAAGACCACGCTGACCTCTGCGATCACGCAGGTCCAGGCAGCACGGCTTGGCGGACAAGCCATGTCCTTCGATCAGATCGACAAAGCCCCGGAAGAAAAAGCCCGCGGCATCACGATCAACACGTCGCATGTCGAGTACGAGTCCGACACAAGGAGCTATGCTCACATCGATTGTCCGGGACACGCCGACTATGTGAAAAACATGATCACCGGTGCGTCGCAAATGGATGGCGCGATCTTGCTGGTTGATGGCACCGAGGGTGCTGCCAGGCAAACCATCGAGCACATCCTGCTCGCCCGGCAAGTCAACGTTCAGCGCATAGTCGTGTTCGTCAACAAGATGGACATGCTGTCCGAGGACGAGCGGGCGGAGATGCAGGAGCTGATCCAGATGGAAACGGGTGATCTGCTGGAGTCGCAAGGCTATGCAGACACGCCCTTTGTCTTCGGTTCAGCCCTGAAGGCGCTCGACGCTGCCCTTGCTGGCAACATTGAGAGCCCTGATGTGCAATGCATCGTCGATCTCGTGGCCGCTCTGGATACACATATTCCAGATCCTGTCCGCGATTTTGACAGTCCGTTCCTGATGCCGATTGAAGGCGTCAACACGATCTCCGGGCGTGGTACCGTCGTCACAGGACGTGTGGAGCGCGGCGTGTTGAGATCTGGCGACACGGTCGAAATCGTTGGACTCGACAATGACGGCGCAGAAGTCACCGTCACCGGCACGCAGGCTTTCCGGAAGGACATTCCCGAAGCACGCGCTGGTATGAATGTCGGTCTGTTGCTGCGCGGCTTGAAGCGCGACGAGGTTCGCCGCGGCCAGGTGCTCAGCGCGCCGGGTGTGATCAAGCCTTTCTCGAAAGGCAAAGCGCAGATCTTTGTGCTGACAAAGGAAGAAGGCGGACGTCATACCAGTTTCGCCAGCGGCTATCGCCCGCAATTCTTTTTCGGCGTCACCGATGTGACCGGTGTCGTCAATGTCGATGATGGCGCGCTGATCCAACCCGGCGATCAGGCTGAAATCAGCTTCCAGCTGAACAAGCCGATCGGGATTGAGAAAGGCGTCCGCTTCGCCATCCGAGAAGGTGGCAAGACAGTCGGCGCGGGCCTCGTCACCGAGGTCTCTGCCTGAAACCCATGCTCCCGGGCCTTGTGATGACACACGGCCCGGGAGCGCTTTCATTTCTGTCACCAACGCGAAAGTGCCTTGCCCGCCTCCTCACAGCGGCTCTATACGCGAGAGACGGTACCACCTGATCCGGGATCCCTCACACTCATGTCGACAAGATTTCTCAAGTGGGGGCTGGTAGGCGCGCTCTTCGCCGTAACGTTGATTTTCAGCCTCACCTATTTTTATCGGGCACCTTTCCATGATCATTGGGACATCGTTCCGTACTTTGACCGGTTGCAGGGCGGTACTCTGGCATTTTCTGACCTGTTTGCCCTGCACGGAAATCACTGGCACGCTTCCGGATACCTGGTGCAACTTGGCCTCGCGCAAGCCACCGGTATGGCCCATTGGGCGGAGAGCCTCGCCAGTGTTCTGGTGGCCGGGCTAGGGTTCGTCGCACTTGCGCGCATTCTGGATCGCAGTCTGGAACTTTTCGGCGCCAACCGCCTGACGCTTTGGGTATTTGGGTTTGGCGCTTTCTTCCTGTTCTCGCTGGATCAGGCGGCCAATTGGCTCTGGGGTTGGCAGGTTGCCGTTTTCCTGAACATTACCGGCGCGTTGTGGGCGATTGAGCGCTTAAGCCGGGGCGCGCCTACCCTGCTCAATACGTTTCTGGGCATCCTCGCAGCAGCGGTTTCTATCTATGCCTTCGGCACGGGATGGGCGCTCATTCCGATTGGATTTGCTTTGCTGTTCACGTATGGCGCGTTGAAATCCGGCGAGGGCATGACCTGCCTGATCCTGTGGACTGCATTTACCGCGCTCCTGTTGTGGCATTTCTCGTTGGCGCTCACCGATTCCTCAGCGGCTTACACAGTCGACAGCACGCCCGATTTCTTCGATCCGACCGCTATCCTGGGTCTCATCGACTATGCGATAAACTTCGTTGCCTCACCGATCGTAAGATTTGCGAGGGACAGTGCGCTTGTCTGCTTCCTGATCGGCGCGGGTCTCCTGATCTGGTCGGTCTGGACCCTTAACGGCGTGGCGAAAGAGAAGATCTGGCAGGGCGCGGCTCCGTTCCTTGCGCTGGCGGCCTATTCCATGGGCGCGGGCCTGCTGACCGCGATCGGCCGCTGGGAAACCTTTGGCGCAAAACACGCCTTTGTCAGCCGCTATATCAGTTTTGGCACGTTCTTCTGGATCGCAGTTTTCGCGCTCGCCCTGTTCGCAATCGCGCGCAATCAGAACGCCTCGCGCAAAGTTGCAATCGGGGCCGTCGGACTGCTCTTCGTGATGAAGATCGGCAACATTCCGAGCGTGGTGCAAAAGACCGTTGGACTTTCCAACGACATCAAAACGGCGGCGCACATCCTGGCCGAAGACTATCCGGACGCCGCGCCCGAGGATTTCAGCATCCTGCACCAGCCAGGCCAGGAGATCGGGCCGCGCCTTGATATGCTGAAAACCCAACAAGTCAGCCTGTTTCGAGCCGCACCAGAGGCTGAGGAAGATGCGCAGTGACGTGCACCGGCTCCCGCCGTTCATTGACCCTCAATCGCCGATATAATAAGCACACTGACGGTCGAACCGAGTGTGTTTGACGCGTCGATTCAACCCCCGAGGGCCGCTTGAGCAATCCCACCTCACACCTCTCCGTCGTCATTCCGTTCTACAATGAGTTCGATAATACTGGGCCGCTCTTCGAGCGTTTGCTGCCCGTGCTCAATTCAATCACCAAGAACTGGGAAGTGATTTGCGTCGATGATGGCAGCGATGACGACACCATGGCGGCCCTGATTGAGGCGCGAGCAACAGACAAGCGCGTCCGGATCATCAAGCTCTCGCGTAATTTCGGCAAGGAGGCCGCCGTTTCGGCCGGACTGCTAGACGCCAGCGGCGATCAGGTCCTGCTCATGGATGGCGACTTGCAGCATCCGCCGGAAACCTTGGTGGAAATGATGGAAATCCAGGAGCGCGGCGTTGATGTTGTCTACGGCCTGCGTCGCTCGCGCAAGACGGAAGGGCGATTGAGAAGTGGACTGTCTTCAGCTTTCTATCACATGTTCTCTGGCGCCTCCGATGTTCGCATACCCGCAGATGCCGGCGATTTTCGGCTGATGTCGCGCCGTGTCGTCGATGCTCTGAACGCGCTGCCCGAGCAGAAGCGGTTCATGAAAGGCTTGTACGCCTGGGTCGGGTTCTCTCAGCAGCCGGTTTTGTACGATGTCGAAGCGCGGCGCTCCGGGACCAGCAAATGGTCGATCTCGCAACTGTTTGGCTATGCCTGGAACGGTGTGGTTTCATTCAGCGCCGCACCACTGCGGATGTGGTCGGTCATCGGAATCTGCATCGCGGCGCTCGCCGTGGCCTATGCCGCATGGGTGACCATAGAGACACTGGCCTTTGGACGCGATGTGCCGGGCTATGCGACGCTGGTCGTCGCGATCTTCTTCCTCGGCGGGTTGCAACTCCTCAGCATCGGTGTGCTTGGCGAATATATCGCCCGCATATTTGCCGAAACCAAGCAACGCCCCCTCTTCATTGTTGAAGAAAAACGCGGGTTTGACGCTGACTCCGATGCGTAAACTCTATCCCACAATTGTGCGGCTTTTCCGGTTCGGCATTGTCGGCGTGTCGGCTACAGTGACCCATGCTGCGATCCTCTGGGCCCTGGTCGAAACCGTCCAGATGCGCCCGTCCATCGCGACCGTGATCGGTTTCCTGGTTGCGTTCAACGTCTCCTACTTTGGGCATTATTATTTCACGTTCCGCTCAACAGAACCGCATCGCCGCGCCTTGCCCGGCTTCGCTGCCACAGCAACCGCTGGCGCAGTACTGAACTGGTTGATCTTTGTGATCGGAACCGACGTCCTGGCCTGGAATTACTGGATCGCGTTCGGGATTTCGATCGTGTTGGTGCCGATTTTCGTATTTTTTGTGTCGCGACGCGTCGCCTTTGACCGCAAGGGGCCGGCTGAGTCGCCCTGAGCACCAGCGAGCGTGCAATACCTGCATTATCGCACCAACGGATCAGACCATTGCGAGTTTGTAATTCCTGCGCGTCAATCGCGGTTCAATGCGCATGGTTAGCAAGGCTTCTCCGCCAACCGCGGCCAGGAAAGCTTCCGCACGTTTCCGGTCCGATGGCATCATGATCTGATACGTATCCAGCGCATCCTGGAGGCGCAGCAGCGAGAAGGTTCGCGACGCTATCTCGCCGCTGTGACCGCCTGTTGTGAAGGGTGACATGCCGACACCACGCGGCACTTCGGAATGAGGCTCTGCGGTTGCTGCCCAGGTTCGGTACTGCTCGTTGGTATTGGTCAGCACCGGCAAGTGTTCTGCAAGCGCCACACGCAGGATAGGCAACAGAGTTACCGGCACATCGTCGAGTGGGATGAGCTCTCCATCGCGCCCTTCGCCGGCAATTACACGCTCAACATAATCCGCAACTTTCGGTGCGGTACGCTTCATATGGTCGCCGGTGAACTTGTCGCGATACTGATGCGCGTAGAGCGGCCCGATCATGGCAAAATCGGCATAGCTCGCCCGCGTCCCCAGCAAATAAGGCAGCTTATCCAGATGCGCCGACAGGTCAGCGAGGAATTGCTCATAGGCCTTTTCGATGCCGGGCGCTGTTTCGGGCGTGATCCCCAGCATCGGCACGAATCCTTTGAAGCGCGACCCAACGGCCTTACCAGCCTCGTACTGTTCTTCGAGCGTGCCATCCGGCGCAGCGTTCTTGCCAAACTCGCCATAGATCCAGTTTTCATTGTGGTTCCAGCGATAATGCATGGCGGGCAGCGTCATCCATTCATCGGCGAAGAGTTGCAGTAAATAGGTGACAAATTTCTGCAGAGGCGAGTCCGGCATCGCAGAATCTGCGTCGCTCGGCCCCTCGAAATGGGCGATGATATCGGCCGTATCCTGAATATAAGCACCGTCCGGCGTCTTCAGGACGGGGATGACCGGCCAGCCAATATGCGGCAGGATTTCGGATTTCATGATCTCCGGCGACGGGGCGATTTCGGTAAACTCTATCCCCTTCCACCTGAGATAAGCCCGCGCTTTGCCGCTGAAATAGCTCATCTCGCTGCCATACAATGTATAGCCCGTCATAACGTCACCCTTCTCTACTGCGATGCATAAGGAGCAAAAAACACTGCTTCTGACAAATGAGATTTATGAGAATCGAGGATTCCTTAACCCAATCGCACCAATCCCATGAACATTGCAGAGAAGAAGGCGAGCGGTCACGTTTCCGCCCGATTCTCCACGGATAGAAACACGAGAATTTCACTGGGCGACCTGTGTCGCTGATTAGAAGAATGGGACAAGCGTATGCAATCTCAAGCGCTGGCAGAGGTCACGACCGAAAACGCATTTTCAATGGTCGAGCTTTTGATGTCGGCCGATCCTGTGGTGAAAGCTGTGCTGATCGCACTGGTCATTGCAAGTATCTGGTCCTGGGCTGTGGTCGCCGAGAAACTGTTCTCGATTGGCGGTGCGCGCAAGAAAGCCGACGAGTTTGAAGAAGCGTTCTGGAATGGTCGCGCCGACGATTATGAAATGCGTCCGGGCCAGAATCCGGACAATGCCGGGGCCCGCCTGTTTGCCGCGATATCGCGTGAATGGCGAGATGCAAAAGCCGTCACGCCTTCCGAACATGGCGCTCTGGTCGCGCGCGCGGAACGATCGTTGCGCGCCACGGTTGACCGCGAGGTCGGCAAAATCTCGAACGGAATCGGCGCTCTTGCGACGATTGGTTCCGCCTCGCCCTTTATCGGCCTGTTCGGCACCGTTTGGGGCATCATGAACGCCTTCCTCAATATCAGTGCGCAGGAAGATACCAGCCTCGCCGTGGTCGGTGGCCCCATCGCGGAAGCCCTGTTTGCGACGGGTCTCGGACTGATCGCCGCGATTCCAGCGGTAATTTTCTACAACAAGTTCTCAGGCGACCTGAACCGCTACGCCGACACGCTCGATGCGTTCAGCCAGGATCTACTCGTTCGCCTGTCGCGCCGCGCCAGCGATGGACCTGTCTGATGGGTATGCAGCTGAGTTCTTCCGGCGGCAGACGCGGGCGGCGGTCCTTCAACGCCGAGATCAACGTGACGCCCTTTGTGGACGTGATGCTGGTGCTGTTGATCATCTTCATGATCACCGCAACCGCATTGCAGCGCGGCGTTGAGGTCAATCTGCCCAAGGCGGCGACGAGCAATCTCAGCGTTCCGAAATCCACGCCGCTCTTGGTCACGGTCACGCAGGATGCTCGTATCTACATTTCTGAGACCGAAATCGCCCGCAATGAGCTAACCGCGAAACTACTCGCGATCGCCAGTGAGGGATATGAAGAACGCATATTCCTGCAGGGCGACACAGACGCTGCCTATGGCGAGGTCCTCGCCGTAATGACCGAAATGCAGAATGCTGGATTCACGAATTTCGCCCTGGTGACAGACCCAAAAGCGCGGATTGAGAGAGGCGAATAATCCATGTTGCGCGGCTTGCCTGCCTCCCTCATTGCACATGCCGCAGTGCTCAGCGCGTCATATTTGACGTGGCCATATTGGGGCACGACAAGCCGCACCTATACCACTGACATTCAGGCGGTTGATGTCAGCTTTGCTGAGATTGGTGAAATCACCAATATCGCCCCGCGCATCGAGCCGGAGGAAGAATCGGCTCCGCCTGAACCAGAGGAACCGGAAGAACTTCCTGAAGAAGACCCCATTGAGGAGGAGCTCCCGGAATCGGACCAGGATGTCACCAATATTGACGAACCTGCCGCAGATTCAGAGCCTGAAGACGTATTGCCTGATTTCGAGGCCGAGGCCCCGGACGAGGAGCCCGAACAGGCGCCGGAGCCCGAGCCGGATCCAACCCCAAAACCACCGCGGGATCCGCTCGCTGATTTTCTGAATCAGAGTGAATCAACCTTCAAAAGCGAAATCGAAACGCGCCGCAAACGCCCCGAGCCACAACCGGCGCCGCCAGAAGAACAACCCCAGACTGCGCTCAGAAATGCCCCGCAGCCGGTCGATTCTCGCAATCGTCGAGGCGCTGGAGAGCGGGATGGAAACATCGCGCGCATCGAAGCCATCTTGTACAGCCGGATTTTCCCATGTTGGGACGGCGTAACCGACCTGCCCTATCCAGAGCGTCTCAACGTTCGCATGAAGCTGCAGCTCAATCAGAACGGAACGATCGCGGAGTTGAGTCTTGTCGAACCGCGCCGCCGGCCGGTCGGAAGCTCACCCATGGGCACCGCAGTGGATCGCGCCCTGCGGGCCGTTCGGAAATGTGCACCTTATAATTTGCCCATAGACGACTATGACAATTGGCGCGAAGGCGCGGTCAATCTTGGACCCGCTTTCACGCCCACCAATCAACGCTGACCCCGGAGACCGGAATCATGATGAAACGACTGTTCTGCGCCATTGCATTGGCGTTCGGTTTAGGCAGCCCCGCGGCCCTCGCTCAGTTTGAAGTGAACATTCAAGAAGGCGTGCTGAAGCCGACGCCGATTGCCATTCCGAATTTTGAAGCGATCGGCGTCGACCCGGCTGTGGCTCAGCAGATTAGCGAAGTGGTTCGCGCCGACCTGGAATCGACCGGTCTGTTCACGATCACGCCGGAAGAAGCCTACATTCAAACCGATCTCAATATCGAAGTGGCGCCGCGCTTTGCGGACTGGAAAATCATTCAGTCAGACGCCCTCGTGGTTGGCACTGTCGAGCAGATCACTCGCGACGGCAATGAATTGATCCGCGGGTCGGTACGGATGTGGGACGTTTATGGCGAAGAGCTGATGCGGTTTGAAGACTCGGCAGGTCGGCAGGTTTCAGGTCGCCGATTCACGACGACACCTGAAGACGTCCGCCGGATCGCCCACAAGATTGCCGACGCGATTTACAGCCGTCTGACCGGTGAAGACGGCTATTTCGACACCCGGATCGTCTATATCGCCGAAACGGGGCCGAAGAATGCACGTATCAAACGCCTGGCCATCATGGATGCTGACGGCGCCAATGTGAAATACCTGACCAGCGGCGCGTTCACCGTGCTGACCCCGCGCTTCTCGCCTGAGGCGCAGCAGATCACGTACATGTCGTATGAAGGCGGCATTCCGCGGGTCTATCTCTACGATCTGCGCCGCGCGCGTCAGGAAGTTCTGGGTAATTTCCGCAGCATGACATTCGCGCCGCGTTTCTCTCGAGACGGCAATTCGGTCCTGCTCACGCAAGCTACGAACGGTAATTCGGATATTTATCTGATGGATCTGCAGACCCGCCAGAGCCGCCGTCTGACGGATCATCCAGCGATTGATACCTCGCCTTCCATGTCACCGGACGGTCGTCAGATCGTGTTCAACTCAGATCGCGGCGGCAGCCCTCAGCTATATGTCATGAACACCAATGGCACGACCCGCGTTTGCCCGTCAGGCGGCCGCGATATCGCCTGCCGCATCACATTTGGGTCCGGGCGCTATTCAACGCCGGTCTGGAGCCCGCGCGGCGATTTGATCGCGTTCACCAAACAATCTCGCGGACGCTTCCATATCGGCGTCATCGGAATCGATGGGCAGGGTGAGCGCCTGTTGACCGAATCCTATCTTGATGAAGGTCCCGACTGGTCGCCAAATGGCCGGGTCATCACCTTCTTCCGCGAGCGTGCGCCCGGCGCCTCACCGCAATTGTGGTCGGTGGATTTGACGGGCCGGAACCTGCGCCGCCTGCAAACTCCAACTGACGCGTCAGACCCTGCCTGGTCGCCTTTACTCGATTAGGAAAATGAATTCGCAGTCTGACAACACGTTAATCTTCCCAAATCGCAGGAAAATCAGGTATACGGCGTCACGAAGTTGACAAAAACCGTGCCTAATGCACCCATTGCACGCGCAAGCAAGGAGAGACCCACATGCGTAAGCTTATGATGACGTCCGCGTCGATCGCCGTATTCGTCGGCGTGGCGGCATGTTCTTCCACCCCAGAACCAGAACCGGTTGTGGTTGAAGAGCCTGTTGTCGTAGAAGAAGAACCAGAGCCCGAAGTTGTCGTCGTAGAAGAGACACTGCCTGTCGTTCCAACTGGCCCAGTAGAAGGCTCACTGGAAGATTTCCAGGTGAATGTTGGCGACCGCGTCTATTTCGATCTCGACCAGTATCGCCTCTCCGCCGACGCCCAAGGCATTCTTCAGCGTCAGGCCGCATGGCTTTCGTCTTACCCAGACGTGAACATTCTGGTTGCCGGTAACTGCGACGAGCGCGGCACCCGTGAATACAACCTGGCCCTCGGCGAACGCCGCGCGTCTGTTGTGAAAAACTACCTGGTCGACCTCGGCGTTGATCCGGCCCGCATTCAGACTGTTTCTTACGGAAAAGAGCGTCCTCTGGCTCTCGGTTCCAATGATGCAGCATGGGCCCAGAACCGGAACGGCTTCACACAGCTGATTTCAGGGGTCGTTGGCTAAGCCCAACTGCAATATTTACATTTGATTAGGCCGGGCGTCACATTTTGGCCCCGGCCTTTTCGTATCCGGTGTTTTCCCGACCGTTTGATGTAATTGGAGTGCGTGCCGCATGTTTCGATCTTCTTGTCTCGCGCTGACAGCGCTGTTCGTACTTAGCACGACGCCCATGGCTGATGCACAACGCCGGGCCGACGTTGTCCAGGGCGTGACCAGCGGACAGCTGGCTTTGACGGTCGAAGAGCTCCGCGTCAGCAATGCCGAGCTGCGCGCACGGATGACCGGAATTGAATCTGACAAGGCGCAATTGAACGGCAAAGTCGAAACACTGGAATTCCTGCTGTCTCAGTCTCGCGACGAGATTAATCGCATGCAGACGGATGATGCAGAGCTGGAACGCCTGATCACCCGATTGGAGCGACGCCTCGATGAGCAGGAAAAGACCATCGCAGATCTCAATCGACAGGTTATCGCGCTCCAACCCGAGCCCGCCTTCCTGTCAGCAGGCCCCGCCCAATCAGCGCCTGGCGGCGCCGACCTGCCTGACGATCTTGGCTCTGGCGACGCAGCGGACGAAACCGCGACGATTTCATCCGCTGGCCCGACCCGTATTGTTCGCAGCGCCGACACCAATACCACTCCTGGACCAAGCGCCGGTACCATCACACAGATCGGACCGGACGGAGAGGCCTTGCCGCAAGGCTCGCTCGGCACATTGTCCGCGAGCGCCCTTCCTGGCGAAGCCGGCCCGCTATTCGGCGAAGCCAAATCGCGCTTGCTGCGATTTGATTATGCCGGCGCCGAGGAAGCGTTCCGCGCGTTCCTAGGCAGATTTGGCGACGATCCGCAGGCTGGGGAAGCGCAATACTGGCTGGCAGAAGTACTGTACCAGCAAGAAGCTTACGCCGAGTCCGGCGCTGCTTATACCGACATGATCCGAACTTATCCCGATGATCCACGTGCGCCAGAGGCTCTCGCAAAACTGGCACGGTCGATGCGCCTGGTTGGCGACACGGACCAAGCGTGCAACGCTCTGAACCTGCTGCCGCAGCGCTATCCCAATGCCTCCGGTGTTACGCGCAACCTCGCCGCTGGCGAACGCGTACGCTCAGGCTGCGAGAACAGCTAGGTACAGTGAAATTCGGGGTTGATTTCGACGCACTGCTTGCGCGCGCCTCTACCAGTCCGACCCAATCTTTGACGCTCGCTGTCTCCGGCGGCAGCGACTCTCTTGCCTTGCTCCTGCTCACGCATGACTGGGCGATGCGCACCGGACGAACGCTTAGCATTCTCACTGTTGATCATGGTCTTCGCCCCGAGGCGAGGCGCGAGGCAGAAGCGGTCGCGGCCTGGTCGCGAGAGCTGGGGCACAAACATCAGACCCTAAGCTGGGCAACCCCCAAGCCTGCGCAGAACGCCGCCCGCACCGCGCGGTTTCGACTGATTTGCGACGCCATGCGCGCAGCGGACGCGCAGCTCCTTTTGGTCGGACACACGCTGGATGATGTCGTCGAAACCGCCCTTATTCGCCGCCGACGCGGTGTAAGAGGCGCAAGCATTGCTGGCCCAACGATTGCCGCCCCAGCGCCGGTCTGGCCGGAAGGGCGGGGCATCACGATCCTTCGCCCCTTGGTCAAAACGCGCCGCGCCGACTTGCAGAACCATCTGCGCCGTGACGGCCGCAACTGGATCGACGACCCCACTAACCACTCACTCGCCTATGAGCGTATCCGGGTGCGAAAATTTCTCCATCGCCACCTTGGCCTTCGCGACATCAGCACTCAATTCGTACGTGAATTGCAGCAGCAGAGAGCCATTGAGGACCAGTCGCTTGGCCGCGTCCTGGATCGTGTACAGGTCCGCTCCGACGGCACGATCGACACGGCTGGAGTCGACGTTACTGAACGCGCGCTTTCGCTGCTTGCGCGATGCGCCAGCGGCAGTGCCGCAGAGCCACGCGCGGGGTCGGTCCGCAGCCTGGTGTCAACTCTGCGAGATCCGGGGACGCGACAGACCCTCGGCGGCGCCTGGTTTCAAAAAACACAGGACGGGTTTCACATCGGCCGCGATCCGGGCGCAAACCCACGCGGCAAGGAAAGAGACATGTTTGATGGGCGTTTCGCACGGTCGGAGCAGGCGCGATTACCCAACGCCAAGGACCAGGGCTTTCTGGTCCGGCATGCATCACCGCCTGACCAGCACTGGCACGAGATTATCTCGGAGCGCCTGGCGCACATGGCGCAGTGTTACAAAACCCCGGACCTCGATGTGGTCAGCGCCTAACTCGCCAGCGGCCCGACTTCTTTGACATCTTCGACGGTCCGCAAGCCAGGCTTCGGGCTATTGACCAGCACGGCCATATTGCCAGGGGCATGCTTGTTATCGAGCATTTTCTCATGCGCTTGCGGGATATCTGCCCAGGCGAAGACTTCCGACATGCAAGGGTCTATTCTGCGATCGATGACCAGCTGATTGGCGGCTGAGGCCTGTTTCAGGTTTGCGAAATGTGAGCCTTGAACCCGTTTCTGCCGCATCCACAGGAAGCGTGCATCCATCGTCAGGTTGAACCCGGTCGTTCCGGCACAAATTACCACCATTCCACCGCGCTTGACGACGAAAACCGAGACTGGAAACGTTGACTCGCCCGGGTGCTCGAAAACGATGTCGACATCCTTCCGGCCGGTAATCTCCCAAATCGCTTTTCCGAACTTGCGGCTTTCGCGCATATAATCGTTGAACTCCGGGCCATTTACGGTTGGCAGCTGTCCCCAGCAATTGAAGTCCTTACGGTTTATCACGCCCTTGGCGCCCATTGAGTAGACGAAATCCTTTTTGTCGTCCGACCCGACAACGCCAATCGCGTGCGCCCCCGTCACCGCGCAAAGCTGGACTCCAAAACTGCCAAGGCCCCCGGAGGCGCCCCAGACCAGGACATTGTTGCCTGGTTTCACAATGTGCGGACGATGGCCAAACAACATGCGGTAAGCGGTCGCCAGCGTCAGCGTGTAACAGGCGCTCTCTTCCCAGGTGAGGTGTTTCGGACGCGGCATGCATTGGCGCGCCTGGACCCGGCAGAATTGCGCGAATGAGCCGTCAGGCGTCTCATAGCCCCAAATGCGCTGGCTGGGCGAGAACATCGGGTCGCCGCCATTGCATTCTTCATCGTCGCCATCATCCTGATTGCAATGGATGACGACCTCGTCTCCTGGCTTTACCCGCGTCACCTTGCGGCCCACCGCCCAGACTATTCCGGACGCATCTGATCCGGCGACATGAAAATCGGCCTTGTGCACATCAAAGGGCGAAATGGGTTCGCCGAGGCCTGCCCAGATGCCATTATAGTTCACGCCTGCGGACATCACGAAGACCAGAACTTCATCGCTGTCGATGTCCGGCACCGGAACCTGCTCGATCTGCATCGCCGTTGCCGGTCTGCCATGTCGCTCGCGGCGAATGGCCCAGGCGTGCATCAGTTTGGGAACGTGAAACTCCGGTGGAATCTCACCAATTGCGTAGAGATCTTTCTTGTCCCCGGATTTGGTCTTCGCTGTGCCTGTCATCTGGTCCTCCGTCGGCACTGCACGCGCCGTTTTCAGCGTCTTCACAGGCCCTTCAATTCACGTCAGAGTGAACCACCACAGAACGTGTTGCAAGGAAAAGTTGTGCGATGCAGCATAGAGATTTGGAGTCCGCAATTGGCCCGCAAAGAAGCCGGGTCGGGACATGGGTTTTCCTGAACGGCAAGTTCGTTCACGGCCAGGACGCAACGGTTTCGGTCAACGATCGCGGCTTTCTGTTCGCCCATGCGGCATATGAGGTTACAGCAGTCTATAACGGCAAGCTGATCGATTTCGATCAACATATGGCGCGGCTGGAGCGAACCCTGGCCAGGATCGAGATTGCCGCGCCAAAGCTGGATTTTGCGCAGCTTCATCAGGAGATGATGGAACGCAATCAGCTGCGCGAGGGGCTGATTTATGTGCAAGTCACAGCGGGTGATCCGGGACCTCGCGATTATTATGGCCCTGAGGCGTTCACCCCCACGGTCTATATGTTCGCAACCCACAAAACACTCATCAGCGATGTTGCGCGTGATGGTCTGACCGCGATCTCCTACGAAGACACGCGCTGGCAGCGCCGCGACCTGAAGACCACGCAATTGCTGACCCAAACGCTCGCCTATCGCGCCGCGCGGCGCGCCGGGGCGGATACCGCAATCCTGCACGAAGACGGCATGGTCACCGAAGCTGCGTCAGCAAATCTCTGGATCGTTGATTCATCTGGCGCGCTGATTACGCGGAACCTTTCGGCAGCGCTGTTGCCCGGGATCACGCGCGGCCGGCTGGTCGATCTGCTGGGCCCGGACGGATATCGAATCGAAGAACGGGCATTCTCGCTCGACGAATTACGCGCGGCGACTGAGGCGTTCACCAGCTCCACAGGCGTCGTGATTGCGCCAGTTCTCAGTCTGGACGAGACACCCATAGGGTCGGGTCGTCCGGGCACTGTAACCCGCAAAGTACAATCGTCCTACTATCGCTATATCGGCGCCGATATCGCGGCCCTGACCTGGCTATAGATCCTTTGGATCCGCGTCAGGATCAATCACCTCACCATCGACGGTAAACGCATCATCATCGCCGGGTGACGCGTTTTGAGCAGCCTGCATCTGCGCCATCATTTCCTGCATCTGGCCCATCATGCCGGCCATCTGGCTCATGCCGACGCGCGCCGAGATCCAGGCGCCGATTACCGCGACCATAGTCGGCACGATCAGATAAACCGTATCCGAGACCATGAGTTGTGGCTCGAATTCGGTGGTCTGAAAAAGCGCCGCGATCCATGCAGCAAGTCCAAACGCAAGTCCATACCCAACCAACCCTATCGCGAAACGCCGGCCGGCGCCGCGAAAAATGTTTGGCGGATTGGGCTCGGCACCCTGGGAGAGCACCGACTTCAAATCTGTCGCTGGCGATGGGCTGACTTTTCGGATCACAATGGTTGTCGCCGTCGCAACCACGGTCAAAAGTGGGATCAGAAATATGCTTCGGTTCATCACACCGGCAACGATGGCGGCGACCAGAAACGCAATCGGGCCAGCGAGCCGCAGCAGGATCGGAATAAGAAATGAAGTCGGCATAGCAAGGCCCCACTGGCGATGGAGCCTAGGGTTAACTTGCTTGCAGGGGCACTGGCAATGCGCGGGCCCCTGTTTTCAGGATCGCACGCACTTTCAGGGCCAGAATGATGGCCGCCAGGAGCAGAGTCACGCCATTGGCCAGCATGATGGGCATGCTGGCTTGCAGGACGCCATAAATCAGCCACGCCGCAACGCCCAGCGTGAACATTGCATACATGGTCAGCGAAATGCCCGCGGTTTCGCCCGAGCGCAAAACCATGAGTGTTTGCGGCAAGAAGGAAAGCGTTGTCAGAAACGCAGCAACAAGTCCGATAAAGTCTGCCATTGTCGGGAACTCCAGATTGAGCGTCTTTTTATCACGCCGACCACGGCAGCACTTCGCATAACTTGCCAATCCTTTCATGCGAAAATGCATGCGCCCGGCTTCCCGTTGGAGACCCTTGCGAGGGCGCGCATCTTGGATCATGTTGCGGCGCAATATCCTTGTGGAGGACGCCTTGGCAGATACTGAATACCAGCACGCGCCAGACCGGCCGTGGATCTTCCGTACCTATGCCGGACATTCCACAGCTCTGAAATCGAACGAGCTGTATCGGCGAAACCTGTCCAAGGGACAAACCGGCCTGTCCATCGCCTTCGATCTGCCAACCCAGACGGCTTATGACGCCGACCATATTCTGGCGCGCGGCGAAGTCGGCAAGGTCGGCGTGCCCGTTGGCCATCTCGGTGATATGCGCACCCTGTTCGACCAGTTGCCACTGGAAGAGATGAACACGTCAATGACCATCAATGCGCCTGCGGCCTGGCTCTTGTCGCTCTATGTCGCGCTGGCTGATGAACGCGGGGACGATCGCGCCAAACTTCGCGGGACAACTCAAAACGACATCATCAAGGAATACCTCTCACGCGGCACCTATGTGTTCCCGCCGCAGCCGAGCATGCGGCTGATCAGCGATATGATTAGTTGGTGCTATACCGAAGTCCCGAAATGGAATCCGATGAATGTCTGCTCCTATCACTTGCAGGAAGCGGGCGCGACGCCGGAGCAGGAACTGGCCTACGCTCTGGCCACAGCGTGCGCGGTGCTGGATGCGGTGAAACAAGGCGGCCAGGTTCCGGACGAGGATTTTCCGACCGTGTTCGGCCGTATCTCGTTCTTTGTGAATGCCGGCGTGCGCTTCGTCACCGAGCTTTGCAAAATGCGCGCATTTGTCGATCTTTGGGAAGAGATTGGCCGCGAGCGTTATGGCGTGTCGAACGACAAGGCGCTGAGATTTCGGTATGGCGTGCAGGTCAACTCGCTCGGCCTCACCGAGCCACAACCGGAAAACAATGTTTACCGCATCCTGATCGAGGCGTTGGCAGTGACTTTGTCCAAGCGCGCGCGGTGCCGCGCCCTGCAACTGCCGGCCTGGAATGAGGCACTCGGCCTGCCCCGGCCATGGGACCAGCAATGGTCGCTGCGCATGCAGCAAATTCTCGCCTTCGAAACCGATCTGCTTGAATATGAGGATCTGTTCGATGGCAGTCATGTCGTCGATGGCAAGACCGAAGCGCTGAAAGCCGAAGCGCGCGCTGAACTTGCCAAAATCGATACGATGGGCGGCGCCGTCGATGCCGTTGGCTATATGAAGGAAAGCCTGGTCGGCGCCCATATAGACCGCGTTCGAGGTATCGAAAGCGGTGACCTCAAGGTGATCGGCGTCAATGCCTTCACGCAAACAGAGGACAGTCCGCTCGGCGCTGGAAATGAAGCGATCGAAATCGTCGATCCGATGGTGGAACGCCAGCAGGTTGAAGCGCTGCGAAAATGGCGCACGCAACGCGACGCCGGACAGGTGGAAGCGGCGCTCGCTGATTTGAAAGCCGCCGCCACGTCCGGGGCAAATATCATGGAGCCCAGCATCGCCGCGGCGAAGGCGGGCGTCACTTCAGGTGAATGGGGCGGAACGCTCCGCGAGGTATTTGGAGAATTTCGTGGTCCGACCGGGGTTGCGGTCGTTATCGATACAGGCGGCGATGAGGATATCGAGAAGACAAAATCCAAGGTCGAGTCCCTATCGACTCGTCTGGGTCGTGACCTGACTTATGTACTCGGCAAGCCTGGTCTCGATGGCCACTCGAACGGCGCCGAACAGATCGCGGCACGCGCCCGCGCTTGCGGCATGCAGGTTGTTTATGAAGGCATCCGATTTACGCCCGCCGAGATCGTCGCCCAGGCCAAGGAGGCCGAGGCACATGTGATCGGACTTTCCATCCTGTCGGGCAGCCATCTCGATCTCGTACGTGAGACGCTCGCCGAAATGCAAAAGGCCGGGTTGGATCAGACGCCACTGGTGGTGGGCGGGATCATTCCGTTTGAGGATGAACAGGCCCTTCGTCAGATGGGCGTGCGACGGGTCTATACACCGAAAGACTTTCAGATCACCAATATCATGGAAGACGTGGTCGATCTGGTAGAGGCGACCTGGCTGCCCTAGATCACCACGGACCAAGGCGGCGGAACCGAATCTCTCTCAGCTCAATACCGCGGGTCTTGTCCGGCACGACCGGGCGCACGGCGATATAGTCAAAGCCGCCTGGCGCTTCGAGTACTTTCTGCGGAATGTTCACTTCAGCGGTATAGGTGTCCCAATCCGGTTTGAGATCGAACCGGGTCCATCCGGTATCACCGACATAGCCTGAGGAATAATTGAACTCGAATGCCTGGGCCCCGGCATTATCGGCCGGCTTCACCGTAAGCGAGATTCTCAGCTTCTGCCCGAAATAGGCAGTTTTCAGATCCGGTCCGAGGCGGAAGTGCGCATTATCATGTACGCCAGAGACGATAGCGTCTTCTTCAGCGCGAATGGTCAGCACGTCATCGTCGAGATCGAGTTCATAACCTTGCGCGCCTTCCATCCGGCACAAATCGCCGCCGTTCAGGATGATCAGGCTATAGTCCGCAGGGCCCTCTGCGCCCCCGAAAGGGCCGCATTTGGGCTGTGTCCAGCCCTGATACATGGCTGCAATTGCCATCACCAAGACCAGGAGACCAATCAGCGGATAGAATATGATGTCTTTCAACACTTAGCTCCTGAGGCAATTTCGACGTTTTCCGCGGGTAGCAATCCCGTCTCTGCTCTGATAGCAACGCCGCCAGCGAAACGCGACCCTGCATGCTGCTTCAATCGCGTTCAGAGTCACACTTAATGGATTGCACTCAATGCCCAAGCTTATTCTCACCCGCCACGGCCAGAGCCAATGGAATCTCGAAAACCGGTTTACCGGCTGGTGGGACGCCGATCTCACCGAAAAGGGTGAAGCTGAAGCCAGCAAGGGCGGGGTTTTGCTCAAAGAGCGTGGGCTGGCGCCGACATTCGCCTTTACCAGCTTCCAGACGCGCGCCATTCGCACTCTGTGGCTGAGCCTGGCCGCAATGGACCGGGCCTGGATCCCGGTTGAGAAGCATTGGCGCCTGAACGAACGCCACTATGGCGGCCTGACCGGCCTCGATAAAGCAGAGACAGCTGAGAAGCATGGCAAGGATCAGGTCCATATCTGGCGCCGGTCCTATGACATTCCGCCGCCACCGCTTGCCGATGACAGCCCATACAATCTCGCCAATGATCCGCGCTATGCAGGCGTGCCAGTACCAGGCGCGGAGAGCCTGAAACTGACTCTGGAGCGCGTTCTGCCGTATTGGGACAGTGCGATCCGCCCGGTTCTGGAGAATGGTCAGGACACGATTATCTCTGCGCACGGCAATTCTCTGCGCGCACTCGTCAAACACTTGTTCCAGGTCGCTGACGACACGATTACCAGGGTCGAGATTCCGACCGGCAATCCGCTGGTTATCGATCTCAATAACGCCCTGACGCCGACCGCTGCTGAATATCTTGATGCCGAGCGTGCGAAGGACTTGCCAGACTTGCCATGAGCAAGGATCGGTTCATCCTCCGGGCAGCCTCGCCTGACGGAATCGGAATCCTCGCAGATGTCATGGGGCATCTGGCCAGCCACCGCGTGAGCATCACCGAGAACCACGATTTCGGCGATCCGAAGACCCGGAAATTCTTCATCTGGGCAAAGTTCGAGGCGGAGCAGGGGTTCAACGAATCCGCCTTTCGCGACGGGTTATCCGCGCTCGCAGAGCGGCGAAAGATGACATGGTCTCTGCGATCTGAAGGCGATCGTCCGAATGCACTGATCATGGCGTCGAAAGGCGATCATTGCCTGAATGACCTGTTATATCGGCATCGCCGCGGACGACTTGGCGCTAATATCGTGGCGATCGTTTCCAATCATCCGGACCCGAAATGGCACGCCGATCGCCATGAGCTGCGGTTCCATCATGTCCCCGTGACCAAGGAGAATAAAGCGGACGCGGAGCAGACGCTGCGCGATCTGATCGCCAGCACCGGTGCGGACATGGTGATACTGGCGCGCTATATGCAGATTCTGTCAAACGAGCTCAGTCGTGACCTGGAGGGTCGTTGTATCAATATTCACCATTCAGCCTTGCCGAGCTTCAAAGGTGCCCGACCTTATCATCAGGCGCATGAGCGCGGCGTGAAACTGATGGGTGCGACCGCACACTATGTCACGGCAGACCTCGATGAAGGCCCAATCATCGCGCAAGACGTAGCCCCTGTAGATCACCGCCTTTCACCAGAGCGAATGGCGGAACTGGGCAAAGATATCGAAGCGCGGGTTCTCGCCCGCGCGGTCACGGCACATGCCGAGGGCCGGGTCTTTCTGAATGGAAAACGCACGGTGGTGTTCGAATGAGTGCGCATCGCGAACATATGCGGCGGGCGCTGGAGCTGGCGCAGATGCAGCATGCCCGGACGGGCAAGAATCCAAGCGTTGGCTGCGTTATCCTGGATCGGGACGCACGACGGCTGAGCGAAGCCGCGACCGGCGATGGCGGACGACCCCATGCGGAGCAGCTTGCGCTTGCAGGGCTTCCGGTCGGTGCGGCAGCAGGTGGAACCGCCTATGTCACCCTCGAACCCTGCCGTGAACGATCAACGGAAGAAGCGGCGTGCTCACAGCGATTGATCGAAGCTGGAATCGCGAAAGTCGTGATCGCGACCCACGATCCGCACCCCCAGGGAAATGGCGGAATCGACCGCCTCAAAGCGGCGGGCATTCAGGTTCAAATAGGTCTCATGAAAGCTGAAGCTGACGCGCTTTATCGCGATTTTTTTGCCTCGATCGGCACTGACTGAGGCGTGACCCACCGGGCACAATCGGCTGGGATGCTCTGTATTTACTGAAAAACTGACTTGACGTTAACCTTTGTAGTGTCAGCTTCAAAGGGTAGTGTGAGCAAATGGAACGGTCCCATGATCGGAATCGTTGTGGTCAGTCACGGAAGACTTGCGCAGGAACTGGTGCGCGCTGCGGAGCATGTGGTTGGTCCGCAAGATGCCTTTGAGGCACTCTCCATCGAAGTCGAAGACGATATTGACCAGCGCCGCGACGAGATCAGGGAAACCGTCAAAGCCTGCAATAAGGGCAAGGGCGTCATCATCCTGACAGATATGTTCGGTGGCACGCCATCAAACCTGGCCCTGTCCAGCCTATCGGACGGCAAGATCGACGTCATTGGCGGCGTCAATCTGCCAATGCTGATTCACCTGGCCCAGATCCGCAACGATCTGACTCTGGACGAGGCGGTCCAGGCCGCCAGCGATGCCGGCAAACGGTACATTCGCATCGGATCACAAATCATGAGCCGCACAAAATGAGCACTGAGACCCGTACCGTCGAGATTATCAACCGCAAGGGTCTGCATGCCCGCGCCTCCGCAAAGCTTGCTGAACTGGCGTTGAAACTGCCAACGCTGGTCACCGTCAGCTTTGAAGGCGAAAGCGCAGACGCCCGCTCGATTATGGATCTGCTTTGCCTGGGCGCGGCGATTGGCAGTGCGGTCGAGATCAGCGCCGAAGGGAAGCAAGCGTCCGCGGCGCTGAACCAGGTCGAGGCCTTGTTCAAGGACGGGTTTGGTGAACTCGCTGAAGACGCCGCCTGTACCTGCAAATAGACTCTACAGCACCAGTGGCGCGAGCCAGAAACCAATCGCCGTGATCACCGCGATCCCGATCAGGTTTATGCGCAAGCCGCGCGAAATCATCTTGCTGATCGGAATTTCGTCTGTGGCGTAAATGATCGCATTTGGCGCCGTCGCCACTGGCAACATGAAGGCACAACTCGCAGCGACAGCGGCCGGAGCGAGCAGGCTGGCTGGCGCGGCCCCTATTGCCACAGATAAGGCACCGAGGATCGGTGCCAGCGTCGTCATGGTGGCGACATTGCTGGTGAGCTCAGTCAGGAAGATGACCAAGGCCACTACAACCGCGATGAAGACGATCGGCGGCAACACGGAGAGTGGCTCGATATTTTCACCGATCCAGGCCGACAATCCTGTATCGCGCACAGCCCGGCCGAGCGCGATCCCGCCGCCAAACAGCAACAAGACGCCCCAGGGTAGTTTCGTCGCTTCGCTCCAGCTAAGGAGTGCGCGGGACTGGCCACCGCCAGCAGGCACCAGAAACACCAGGACAGCACCAAACATGGCAATCATCATGTCGACTTGCGCGCCGCTATACTGGCTGAGCGTATCCCATCCGATCGCTTCAAAGCCTTGCACCGTCCAGCGCCGGCTGACCCAGAGCGCGGCCACAACCGCGAAGATCATGGCGACCCGTTGTTCTGGCGCCGTCATCTTGCCGAGGGCGTGCTTTTGCGACCGCACTTCCTGAATCGCGCCTTCGCTATTCTCGATCTTTCCCAGGCCACGGGTCACACTCCACCAGGCCGCTGGGATCAGCAAAAGGACTGCGGGAATGCCGAAACTCATCCACTCGACAAAGCTGATGCTGGCGCCTGCATTGTTCTGCAGCCAATCAATCGCAATCAGATTGGTCGGCGTGCCGATGGGTGTGCCAACGCCGCCAATTGATGCCGCGTAGCAAACACCAAGCAATAGAGCCGTCACAAAGCGCCCATTATCATCTTTCAACGCCGCCGCTGCCGACAGCGCGATCGGCACCATCATCAGTGTTGTCGCAGTGTTGGAAATCCACATGGAGAGCAACGCCGTCGCGATCATGAAACCGGCGACCAGAGAGAGCGGCGAAGCGCCCACGGCGGACACGACATTCAACGCTATCCGCTTGTGCAGGTTCCAGCGTTCAATACTCAGCGCCACGATGAACCCGCCGAGCAGAAGCAGAACGATATGATCGGCATAGCCCGATCCGATCTGTTTCGGTGATCCAGCGTCAAAGAGCGGCAAGATAATCAGAGGCAACAGCGACGTCACAGGAATCGGGATCGGCTCGGTCGCCCACCATACGGCCATCCAGACAAGCAATGCGCCGGTCGCCCAGGCCGGAAAGGCCAGCCCTTCCGGGGCACCAGCGAGCAGCATGGTCGCCGCGAGTGCCGGCCCAAGGACGAGGCCGATCCGGCCGGCGAGATGAGGAGATTTATCCATGCGCTCACATGGGCAGGGCTTGGCTTAAGAAGTCAAGAACCGGTTAGGAATCAAGGATGAGGTCATTGCGGTGGACCAGGGCCGGGCGCCCACGATAGCCGAGCTCGGCTTCGACGGCGTCTGACTGCAATCCCGCAATCCGCGCCGCATCTTCCGAACCGTAGGCAGTGACGCCCTTGCCGACGAGATTGCCGGTATCGTCCTTAATCGCGACCGCAGCGCCGCGAACGAATTGGCCTTCGATCCGGGTGACGCCCACCGGGAGCAGGCTGGCGCCGCCGCGCAAGGCGGTAACCGCGCCCGCGTCAACGAAGACCGTGCCTTCGGGCGTAAGATGGCCGCGCAGCCAGACCTCACGTGCTTTTTCGGGGCTCATGGACGGCAACACCCAGGTCGCTCGCCCACCACCAAGCAATGCCGCAACTGGGCTAAGTTGCGTGCCAAGCGTGATCACCGTCATGCATCCCGCGGCCTGGGCAATGCGCGCTGCAGCAAGCTTGGTGGCCATGCCGCCGCTGCCGACATTGGCGGCGTGATTGATATCGCCCGCCATGTCGTCATGCGCGGCCGTCAGTTCCTCAACAACAGCAATATGTCGCGCTTCCTCATCCGTCCGGGGGTCCGCCGTGTAAAGCCCGTCCACGTCTGAGAGCAATATCAACGCATCCGCGCCGACCATTTGAGCGACCCGCGCCGCCAGGCGGTCATTGTCACCATAGCGGATTTCGTCAGTGGCGACCGAGTCATTCTCATTGATGACGGGAACGGCACCGGCGCCGAGCAGCGTGTCCAATGTTGCGCGCGCGTTGAGCCAGCGCCGCCGGTTTTCCGTATCCTCAAGCGTCAACAATGCCTGGGCCACAGGCGCATTTTGCGCCGCGAATGCAATCGATATTGCCGCCATCAGGAGGGGCTGGCCGAGCGCTGCCGCAGCTTGTTTTTCTTCAAGTTTGCGCGGGCGATCGGGTCCCAACTGCCCGCGTCCGAGCGCGATGGCGCCAGACGATACCAGGATCACGTCCTGTCCTGCAGACCGCCGCGCAGTAATATCCGCCGCAAGCGAATTCAGCCACTCCTGACGCGCACGCCCGTTTTCGGCGACCAGCGCAGAACCGATTTTCACGACAATCCGTTTCGCCGCGTGCAGGGAATCCAGTGCCTTCGCGGTCATTATCCCAAAGGACTCCAGTTTTCATCGTCACCATCAGGCGCCGCTTCAGCGCGTTTGATTTCCCCGAGTTCCGACAGCATCATGCCGAGTGCCTCGCGCACACCTTCACCAGTGACGGCGGACAGGCGGAGTGGCTCCATCCCGCAGGCTTGTTTGAGCAGCCGGGCCTGTTCATCAACCAGCTCTTCGTCGAGCACGTCAATCTTCGACAGCGCCACGATTTCCGGCTTCGAAGCCAGGCCTGGATCGTAGGCGTCGAGCTCTTCACGGATGGTCCGATACGCTTCATCCGGATTGTCTTGCGTACAATCGATCAGGTGCAGCAAAACCTTGCAGCGCTCGACATGGCCGAGGAAGCGATGACCGAGGCCGACTCCATCAGCGGCACCTTCGACCAGGCCGGGAATATCGGCGAGCACAAATCTGGAGCCTGGACCGAGGTCGACAATGCCGAGGCCGGGATGAAGCGTCGTAAACGGATAGTCCGCGATTTTCGGCTTCGCCGCCGTGGCCCGACTGAGAAAAGTCGACTTCCCGGCATTCGGAAGCCCAAGCAGGCCGGCATCGGCAATCAGTTTCAAGCGCAGCCAAAGCACGAATTCCTCGCCGGCTTCGCCCGGATTGGCACGGCGCGGTGCCTGATTTGTCGAGGTCTTGAAGCGCAGATTGCCCCACCCGCCATTGCCGCCCTCGGCGACCATGACCCGTTGCCCAATTTCGGTCAGATCGGCGATCAGCGTTTCGCGATCTTCTTCATAGATTTGCGTGCCAACTGGCACTTTAATCACCTTGTCCGCACCACCGCGGCCATGCCGCTGTTTGCCCATGCCGTGCCCGCCGCGCTCGGCGAAGTGGTGCTGCTGGTAGCGATAGTCGATCAGCGTGTTTAACCCCTCGACGGCTTCGACATAGACATGGCCGCCGCGGCCGCCATCGCCGCCATCCGGTCCGCCAAATTCGACATAGGCTTCGCGCCGGAACGCGGCGCAGCCGTTTCCGCCATGTCCGGCTTTGACGTAGATTTTGGCTTGATCAAGGAACTTCATCGCGCCCTCATAAGCGATCACGATGGGAAAAGCGAGACGTGTGTGCCCGCTGCGATCACGCAGACTTGAAACCCCGCCCATGGACTCCCGGACATTAACTAAGCGAGTATGCCACTCATACCCATTCAGATCGGAGGAAACGCGATGAAACGGGCACTTTTGATTGCGGCCGCCGCTATGGCATTTAGCGGCATGCCTGCCTTCGCCAATGGTGGTGGTGGATCAGGTTCGACCGCTCCGAGCAGTTCGGGACCAAGCTATGATCCGGTCGAAGAATATCAATCCGGCATTGAAGCCTTGCGCGCTGGAGAGTTCAAGAAAGCGGAACGTGCCTTCAAACGCGTCACAAAGGTCGCCAAAAGAGACGCCAACACACGCTACATGCTTGGTCTCGCGCACCTTGGTCAGGACAAATTCAAGGCGGCGGCAAAATCATTTGAACGCGCCATAAAATATGACGCAAAGCTCTATCGCGCCCACGCCAAGCTTGGTGTCTCCTATCTGAAGCTCGAGCAGGAAGACAAGGCTAATGCCGTGTTGGACGAGCTGCAAACGGCGTCCACAACTTGCGCCGGAACCTGCCCGGAAGCCGGAGATATCGCATCTGCGATTGCTGAGATCGAAGCGCAAAAAGCTGGGCCCGAAGCCGTCGACACTGCCAGTCTTTCGCCGATTTTTCAGAACGTTGGTCTGAGCACCGGCGATCTGCTCTATTCTGAAGCGCTGCGCCTTATCAATCTTGGGGACTATGACGCGGCCCTGACCGAATTACGCGACGCCGGGCGTATTCTCGGACCACACCCTGATGTGTTGACCTATATGGGATTTGCCAACCGAAAGAAGGGCGAGCGCGAAACCGCCTTGTCCTACTATAGCGCCGCGCTCAGCATCGCGCCGAATCACCTCAGCGCGAATGAATATCTCGGCGAATATTACGTTGAAATGGGCGACCTTGAGGCAGCACAGGCGCAGCTCGATAAGTTGAACGCACTCTGTCCGTTCGGATGTGAGCAGACGAAAGAGCTGGCTGTTTGGATCGCTGACGCCAAGACCTGATGCGGGGTCGGGTGATAGCGATTCTCCTTGCGGCGGTGGCAGCGTGCCAGGCGCCGTCAGCCACAGGTTCAGCTCCCGCGGTCAATATTGACGCTTTGCGCTGGCTCGATCCGTCGGCCGATCCGGTGGCGCACCTGACGGTTCAGCCAGCCACGTGCCAGACGGCACCGGTCAGCCCGTCCGCACAACGCGGTGCGCTGCTATTCTCGAGCCCACTCTTGCTGGGCGGACAAGCGGCGAAGGCCGGTCTCAGCTGTGCATCCTGCCACCGAAATGGGCGCGGAAATTCGGCTTTTCTCTTCATGGGCATTTCCGGTGCGCCCGGCACAGCCGACGTGACCCACGGTCTGTTCTCCACAGTCCGCGCGGACGAGACGTTCAATCCCGTGCCCATTCCTGACCTGGCCACAGCAGAAGGTCGTACACGCGTTGATCGTGAGCAAGCAGGCGTGTTGGAAACGTTTCTGACAGCGCAAATTGTTGAGGAGTTTTCGGGCACGGCACCGGAATCTGTCGTGATCGATGACCTGGCAGCTTACATTCGCACATTGGATACTGCGGCATGCGCCCCCAACACGATTGAAGCGCAATCCTGGCGCGCCGAGCTTTCTTTACTCCGCGCTGGCCTGATCGCACCAGACGTACGGAGTGGCAGTTATAAAGACGCGATGCGTGCAGCCCTCGGTCGTCTTTATGAGCGCTATCCCGGGCAGCAACACGCCGACTTGCGTACTGACCTGATTCAGCTCAGCCGCGTTTTAGCCGACGGCAATCCTCCGGAAGACATCGGCCAGACTTTGGACCAACTGGCTGAACAGCTGGCAGGCGCCGAGGCGGGCTCTCTCTATAGCCCTGAAGTTCTGAGCCGGGCCCTGCGCTAATGGGCGGCAATCCGCAAGGCGAGATCAGGATCTGTGCCTTTGGTATAGCGTACCGCGAGGGCGTTCTCGCCTCGAGCTCGTCCGAAAAGCTCGACTTCACCACATGGCTCGAACCCGAGTTTCCGCAAGACCCGTCCAGATGCCGGATTGTCGACAAAATGGCCGGACGCGAAGTGCTGGATGTCCATATCCTCTTCGGCCCAGTTCATGACCGCCTGCGCCGCTTCAGTGACAAAGCCCTGCCCCCACCAATCCTGGGCCAGCCAGTAGCCGATCTCCCAGACATCCATGGGTTTCAGATCGAGCCCTACACACCCGATGACGCCAGCTTCCGCATGCGTAATGACCAGCACATAGGCGGTATCCTCAACCCAACCTTTGGGTACGCGCTCGAGCCACTCCTCAGCATCGGAGAGCTGATAGGGATATGGTGCGCGGCCGAGATTCCACGCAACATCCTTCACACCGATACGCTCAGTGATCTGACCCGCATCGTGCGGCAAGGGAGGTCGCAGCACCAGTCGCTCCGTTCGAAGTATGATCGGGTTGGCCATGTCCTATCCTCGCCCTGACGTGTTGTGCACGTCATCATGTTTTGAGCTCAGCGCATACCGCCAGGCTGCGTCTTTGCCGCCGCGGCCCTGGCTGAACATCATTTTCTCACCCACACGCACGAATCCCAGCTTTTCCAGCACCCGGCCAGAGGCCGGATTGTCCTGGAAATGGCCGGCAACGAACTCCGTCACACCAAACTCTGCCTGTCCCCAGGCGAGCAGAGCCCGCGCAGCTTCGGTGGCGACGCCGCGACCTTGCACTGCCTTGTCCACCCAATAACCAATCTCCCAGGCATCGCCGCCTGTGCGGTTGAACCCCACGGACCCGATCACACCTGCTTCGGCATGGGTGATCACAAACGCATATTCGCTGCCCTGTGCACGCGCCTGGTCGGCATAAGCGATCCAATCGAGCGCGTCCGCCGGCGCGTAAGGATGTGGCAAGCGCGCAAGATTGCGCGCCATTTCCGCGTCATTCACGCAGCAGGCAATCTGACGTGCGTCGCGCGCGAGGGGCGGGCGCATGATGAAACGCTCTGACCCGAACTCAAATGATCTGCTCATCTGCGGTCTCCATGGGAAGGCAAAGAAAAAGGGGAGACAGTGGCCTGCCTCCCCTCGGATTCTTTGGCCACCCCTCGGCGACCGGTAATGGGCCGCGCTATTCAGCTGCGTCCGCAAGCGGCGTCACCGACACGTACTGACGGTTGCCACGCTTGCGCGTAAATTCGACTTTCCCTTCGACCAGGGCGAAAAGCGTGTGGTCCTTGCCCATGCCGACGCCGCGACCAGGATAGGTCTTGGTACCGCGCTGGCGGATAATAATATTGCCCGGGATCACGTGCTCGCCACCATATTTCTTGGTGCCAAGGTATTTAGGATTTGAATCGCGTCCGTTCTTCGACGAACCGCCTGATTTCTTATGAGCCATATCCGGTCTCCAATCTGTAATTTCAGCCTATAACTGAAATCTTACCCTTTCGCGAGCTCTTTGGCCTGGGCGACCCAGTCATTGCTCTCAAACTTACCAGAAGCGCCAATCTTCTCTTCGAGCGCTTCAATGTCGGCTTTCTTCATTTTCGCGATTTGCGCGAACGTGGTGATGCCTTCCGCTTCCAGCTTGCCGGCAAACACTTTGCCGAGACCCTTCATCTTGGTCAGGTCGTCCGCCTTGGCCGGGGCCGCAGCTTTCTTGGCGGCCGGCTTTGCAGCTTCGTCCTTCTTGGCCGCTGGCTTCTTGGCTTCAGCTTTGGCCTTGGGCGCTGCCTCTTTCTTAGGAGCCTCGTCCTTCTTCGGCGCGGCCTTCTTCTTGGCCGGGGCTTTCTTGCCGTCAGCCAGGATCGAGTCGATGGTCACAACTGTTTCCAGCTGGCGATGACCTTTCTTGCGGCGATAGGTGTTGCGCTGACGCTTTTTCATGATCAGCACTTTTGCGCCCTTGCGCTGTTCGGCAACGGTGCCGACCACGCTGGCACCAGACACAACCGGCTCACCGATGGTGACTTTCTTGCCGTCGCCCAGCATCAGAACACTGTCGAAAGTAACGCTTTCGCCTGCATCCGCAGCGAGCTTTTCAATGACGATCTCATCGCCTTCGGCAACTTTGTACTGTTTGCCACCTGTCTTAATGACCGCGAACATGACGCTCGTCCTTTTCAGAACATAAAAAATGAAACTTTGGCCGCTGCCGAAGCCGGCGCGGGCATGAAGGCGCGGATAAACACCAAACACGCGCCCGAGTCAAACCTATTTCCGCATGAAATGCAGGGCTTGATGCGAGAAACTTACGGGGGTAGGGCATCCCGGCGCGGAGAGGTGCCGGAGTGGCTGAACGGGACGGTCTCGAAAACCGTTGAGCGCGCAAGCGTTCCGAGGGTTCGAATCCCTCTCTCTCCGCCAGATTCTATGGGGCTGCAGACGCAAATTCCGAGCGTGCGGCATCGTCGCCGGCGGTGTCAGGCTCCAGGCGCTGAATGCGATCGCGCTCTTCATCTGCTTCCTGATTGCGGCCAAGCTTGGTCAGAGCTTCCACCCGCATGCGGCGGACGGTGATGTTTGCCGGGTCGCGTTCGAGCAGGTTGTCTGCATTCGACAGCGCGTCGGCATGCTTGTTCAGAGCGATCTGAACCGCCACCAATTGAGCAACCGTCTCCGGATCAGCCTCTTCGCTCATCGACATCAGCTGCAACAGGGTCTCCTCGGCACGCGCCGGATTACCGGTGGTCGCATAGTTGCGGGCAAGCGCCATCAGCACGGAGGCGTCGTTCGGGCGCAGCTCCATGTAAGCGAGCAAGGTCTGCTCCGCCTGGTCATACGCCTCCATGGCCATCAGATGATCGGCCAGCTCAAACGTGATCTTGCGGCTTTCGGGATTGAGCAGCAGAGCCTGTTGGAACGCCGCCAGAGCCTCGTCATTCTGTTCGAGCACAGTTTGTGCGCGGGCTTTGTACAGCCAGAATAGCGAGCTCTGCGGATTGCTTTCCAACAGGGCATCCAGGCGGGCGAGCGCAGATTCAGCGGCCTCGTGACGATATTCATATCGCGCCAGCGCAAAGGCTGTGGGCTGCATATAGATGGACGTGGCGGGGATCTCAGCAGCCGTCTCTATTGCCTGGTTCGGCGACTCCGTCGCGATTTGCAACAAGGCGCACAGATAGGTGAAACGCTCATTATCATTGCGCTGCGCGCAGGTCTGATCCCGGGTCTCGATGCTCGGTGGGCGAACTACGCCGCTTACTTCCTGCAATGCCTCCAAGAGCGATTCCTGCTCCGTCGACATTTCAACATTTGCCATTTTTCCGACCACCCGACGCGCGGCCCGTGGTCGCTCGGAGGCCAGCAAATTCACAGCGCGCGAGAACAGGATGTCGAAATCGTTTTGCGCCTCAGCGCTGGCGTCGCGAAACATCGGCAAGGCGGTTTCGAAGCGGCCAAATGCAAAATTGTATTCGGCCCACTCTTTCATGGTCGGCGCGCTGTCTGGCGCGAGCGCGAGCGCCCGCTCATAATCGGCCTCAACTTCGTCGCTCGGATGCGTACCGGCGCGGGCCTTGGCCGTCGCAAGGCGACGCCAGGTCGGGCCGCTATCGGGCCGATACTCGATCGACTTGTCGAATGATTTGATCGCATCTTCATAGGCCGCAAGCGCCATCTGGGATTGTCCCAGAAGCGACAGGGATTTGCCCTTGCGCGAGCTGCTGGTGATATCCACTGAGCGCTCAAACACCCGGATCGCCTGTTCATGCTGTCCGGTTTCGGCGAGCAGAATGCCATAGTTCACATAGCCTGGATTGTGGTTCGGATTCGCCGCCACGTGCACGGCATAAGCGTCAATCGCCGCTTCCGTGTTTCCGGCGCCGCGATAGGACTGCGCATAGGCGAACGAGCTGCCATGTTCGATCCGCTCCTCGGGTGAAAGGCCGGAGAGAACCATCAGAGCTTCGTCATGCCGTTTTCGCTTAGCCAACAGGCGGCCAACATAGGCTTCCAGTTCCGGACGCCTGGACGGGTCTGAAGATCTAAAAAATGCAGTCGTGCGCAGATTTTCCGATGAAAGCGGCGCCAGGTCCGTGTTCTGCACGATGGCCACCAGATCGTCGTGATAATCGGCATCGACCTCTTCCTCGGCGCTGCGGTCAATCTCTGACTCATCATCAGACGAGATTGCACGCACAATGCCTTCCTGGTCGTCATTGCGGACCACGATTTCGGCGACCAGCGCACTGATCGACAAGACCAGGGCAAGGGCCGTCAGAACCGGGGCGGAGAACAGACGCGATTGATCATGCATGGGCAAGGCCGTTGTCTTTCAGGCTCTCAACGAGACCCTTTTGCTGAACATTTTGAATCTCGATACCAGGCCGTCCGTTGACCTCGAGCACCAGAGGGCCGCGATCATGATCCAGACAGACATCGACTCCGATATAGCCGAGCGGAATCGCTTCGGCGGAATTCTTGGCGATCTCGATGATTTGCCGCCATTTCGGGATTTTGAACCCGATCAGGTCGGCGCCTGTGTCCGGATGTTCCGGCGTGGTCTGGCCTTTGAGGGCCGCATTGGTGACCTCGCCGGTCTCGATATCGATGGCGAGACCGATCGCGCCCTGATGCAAATTGGCTTTGCCGCCCGACTTCTTCGTGGGCAGGCGCAACATGGCCGAAACGGGGCGTTTCTCGTGCAGAATGACGCGAATATCCGACAGGCCGAAATCGGAGAGCTCGCTGAGCTCACCATGTTGCGTCAGAAGCGGCTCGACATAGGCGTAATCCTCGTCACCGCTTTGAGAAAAGGATCCGTTGAGGATCTCGCCGACATGGCGCGAAATCTGTTCAGCCGTCCGGACCTTGCCGCTGGCGGAGACGAAGTTCTTTCCCTCTCGGCCACTGATAATCATGATTCCATTGCCCTGGGAGCCTCGATTTGGCTTCAGTGCGAAGGCGCCGAGATCAGCCAGCGTCTGCATGAACTCAGGCAATTCACGAAATGACTTGCACACCGCATAAGTCTTCGCGACCGGCACACCGGCATCTTTGAGGATTTCCTTGCTCCGCAGCTTGTCCGCTGCAAGATCCAGCAGTTCAGTCGGGTTGAGCGTGTTCACATAGTCTCTGTTACGCGCATTCATGCCCAGCACCGGACCATTGCCGAGAATGGAGCGGAAGCGGAAATATTCCTGCAAGCGCATTCCCGACCATTGCCCAATCGCCAGCTGCACCGCCAGAACCAACAGCAAGAGCTCTGGCATCAGCGCGAACAGGCCCTGTAGCAGGACAGAGGAAAACACGATGTAACAGGCAATGATGGTGACCAAAGTGCCGGCCCCGGTAATCATCATACCGCGCCAGTCACTCTCATCGACCATGTTGTGAATGCGCTCGGCGAGGAAGGAAATGATCACCACCGGGAACAGCGCCAGGATGCCGAATTGCAGGCTCGACCGATTCCCGAGCCAAAGCAGGATGCCGATGAACAGCACCGTACAGATCGTAATGACCGCGGCTAATCGCGGTATCTTCAAAATGTTGAACGAGTTGAAATAAGCGAGCATCGCGACCGCAAACGCGACAATGCCGGAAAACGTAATCAGTCCAAGCCAGAGCCCGGTATTCATGCAGGCGGCTGCGATCAACATCGGCATGAAGATTCCGAAGGTCTGCAATCCGACTACGCTGCGCAGGAAGATCGTCACCAGCGCCGCCAGCGGGAACATCAGGAACACGCCAATCATTTCTTCGGGCAGCCCTGTCAGCTTCATCAAACGCGCAGCATTGAATCGGTTGAGGACAGGCTCGTTTTCGTCGAATTCGAACAGCGCGGGAGACTGGCTCACTGGAGAGATGGTGAAGCGGTAATCAAAATTAATGTTGCGCGTGTGCCGGAACAGGGCGTGATCGCCGGTATAGAGGCGAAGATAGTTTTCCGGCAGGCTGGCAAAATAGCCATTGGTGGGATCGAACGGTACCCAACGACCTTCAATCAAGACCTCCAGCCATTGGTGCGAGGTCTTCTTCGACCCCTCATTCATGATCACCCCGCCGACAAGACGAGCCGGGATACCATTTGAGCGTGCGAGGGCGACGAACAGGCGGCCCTTGCCGTTACAGCTGGCGCGGCCAAGGCGCAGCGCTGTCAGCGCGTCTGTAAAACCTTTGAACGGGGCGCCTTCAATATTCTCGTAGGTATACCCGTAAATCGCCTCCAGAACCGGAACGAGCTCGCGGCTATCGGCGGGCTGGATCGTTGACCACAGCTCCATAATCTCCGGATGGCCGACCTGAACACCCTCTTCTTCGACCAGGTATTGCGCATACTGCTCCGGCAGGAATTGCGGCACTTGCAGCGACTCATCGAGCGCGTAGCTGAGCTCTTTCGACGTGATCATCGCATGGTAGCGAATCTCGCGTCCACGATCGCCTGACCACATGCCGCGCCGTCCGGAGGCGTCGGTCTGATCATCAAACTGCAATTGTCCTGACAGGATATTCTCTCGAACAATGTCCTGGCGCTCGTCGCCGGAGGGCAGAAATGTCGTGACATCCACATCACGATCATCGCCGACAAAGCTCATCGACAGGGAATAGTCGTACAGCGTCACGGCCCGCAGCTGGCTCAGCAAAGTCGGTGAGCTGCGCAGATGCAGGATCGCCAAAACCAGGCATATCGCGATCAACCATCCGCTCGGATGTCGCGCAATTGTCGCGAGACGTGCTAGCCAGTTCATGTTGAGATCTAACCCCACCTTGGTACGCTGTTCGCGCCCGGTCTGTGTTCGCACGGTCTATAGATTACCGCCGTGTGCCCCGGTCGTCTGTTTACAATTCAGCAATATTAACCATCAGAGCCTCGCGCCTATACTCCAATCAATGACGCTTGGCGAGCCCCGCTATGTGGTGCGGAATCAAGGAGAAAATGGGGCTGGTTTCTGCCCCAAAAAGTGCACATTTGAACACGTTCCACGCGGGTCGAGCACGGATATCATTCCCGCCCCCCTGCGCACCAACCAATAAGGTCCTGTTCCACTGCGGCTTTTTCGCAGAACGCCCGATCTTGCCCATTGCAATGCCCATCGTTGCAATTGCAACTGTTGGCATGGTCGATTAATTGGCGTCACACCTGTAACGTCATCGATTTCGTGCTCAACACTGCGTTAGATGACCACAGCTTGTTCACCCATTTGTCGCGCAATCGGGCGACACAGATGGCTAAAGAGTTAGCCCTCCATCGACGAAAATCGTTTGTCCGCACACATAAGACGCAAGTGGCGAGGCGAGGAACAGAACGCCGCCGGCGATTTCTTCAGGCTCTCCGGTTCGGCGCAAAGGAATGGCGCGGAGGGCCCCTTTCAGACGGTCCGGGTGCTCGGTCGTCACCTTGGTGAGTTTGGTATCGACCAGGCCCGGCGCAACGCCGTTCACGCGAATCCCATCGCGGGCATAAGCTTGTCCCAGCGTCTTTGTCAGGCTGATCGCGCCCGCTTTCGACGCGGCATAGGCCGGGTTGCCGATATTGGCCTGCGTGCCGGATACGGAACTGATAATGATGATCGAGCCCTGGGTGGTACTGAGCGCCTCGCGAAACTTCTCGGCGCAGTGTATCAGGCTGTCCAGATTGACCGCCATGACTCGGTCCCAGCCTTCGCGCTGAAACTCGGCCTTCTTGTAGGCGACAATGCCTTGCGACAGGACGAGGACATCGAGCCCGTCAAACGGCATTGCCGCCGCGAATATTGCGTCCGGCGAACCGACATCGACTTGCGCATAATCGAGCCCGGTGAGGTCAGAGCCCTCAGCCGCGGCATAATCCGAGGCTGCGGCGCGCGTGCCCCAGACCGCAACTTTCGCTCCGCGGGCCAGGAATGACCGGGCAATTCCGTTTCCAATCCCGCTCGAACCGCCGACGACGAGCACGCGCTTTCCTGTGAAATCTGTGTCGGTCATGCTGGCGGCTCCATCCTCGTTTAAAGTAAATCATAGCAGTGGCCCCAGACTGCCGGTCAACACTGACCACGCGCAAAGGTGGTTTTGCGGATTAGGAAGTGCCACGAACCTGGCCCTGCATCGCCTCGATTTCTTGTTCGGCACGAGACACTGTTTTCGTGCACGTGCACCAGGCAGCGCGAACCGTGGCAATCAACGCAAAACTTGTGGCCAGGCTGGCCAGAGCAAACAGGCCGAGGCCGAGAAAGACTGCCATCTCGCCCGCCGCATCGGCCAGTCTGAGATAGCCTGTCGCAACCACGGCGACCGGAAAGGTCGTCGCCCACCAGCTCAGCGTGATGCCGGCCGCGCCGACGAAGCGCCATTGCAGGATGAGGGCGGCAATAAAGAATGCCCCCGCGCTCAGCAGGACGAATGGACCTTGCCAGGCAAGACCGGGAAACAAGGTCAACAATGCTCCGGCGGCGAGGCCAAACGGCGCCGCGACAATGAACAGGGTCGGCCGCAATTGCGGCGCGACAGCCGGCTCAAATACCAGGCGCCGGAACACCAGAGGCAACAGCATCACCCATAGCATCAGGCCGGCACCGAACGACATCATCGGAAACGCGATCGGTCCGTATCCGGGCCAGGTCATCGCCGACGTCATGATCCCGGCCGCCGGCAGGAACCAGGTCGGATTGAGCTCCTCCGGCGCATAATCATGCGTCAGCCAGCGGCCAACAAAAGCGAGCAGCAGGAAAAGGTGCGCGATCGACGCCAGCAGCCAGACCATAGCGCCGCCAGACCAGGCCTCCGCTGACAGGCCGCCAATCACCATCGCCGCCATCAGGCCGGGCGCGAGAAGATTGGCCCGCGTCGCCATGGACAAATCCTCCGCGACCTCCTCGCGATGGCGCAGCAATTTCACCAGATAGAGCAGCAAGTCCACCACCAGCATCGCGCCCGCTAGCGCCAGTAGAGCCTGACCTACAGCACCGAGGTCCGGGAGTGCCAGATGCGTTGCCGCAGCGCGTGAAACCGCTGCCAATCCGGCAAGGCCGAGCGCGATGGGGAACAGAGCTGTCGGAATACGGACCAGCAAGCTGCCCGCGCCCGTGATGGAGAGTGCCATGACCTTTACCCCAAGCTTTCTTCTATTCCCTTGATCCGCCACGCCGGCACTGATGACAAGACAACGGCCCGTGCTTCTGAATCCAGGCGAAGCACGGGCCGTTGATTGTTAGTCGCCTGACAACAGATCAGACATTGCCGTGATAGTAGCGTTCATCGACGATCTTGCCGTCTTTCCACGTGGTAACGACGGCCTGGTTCTGAACCACATGCTGACCATCCGTGGTCTTGAATTCCATCGTCGCCTCGTAAAACGTCTTGTCACCTCCGGCGCCGATTGAGTGGGCGCTATACTGGATGAATTCCGAGACGCCCTCGAGCAGCTCTTTCTCGACTTCAATGGTCAGATCGCGGCCGGTTTTCGGGGCCTGGCCGACTTCCTGAATGGTCACATCAGGGGCGAAGAAGGCTTCCATGCCTTCGACGAACTGGCCTTGTTCGAGCATGCCGAGCAGGGTGTTCAATTGCGATAGGTTTTGTTGTTCCATGATTTTTGTCCTCAGGATTGAAGTTCGAGATTGAGCAGGCGGTCGAGGCCGCCGGCCTCGTCGAGGCGAAACAGGTCATCTGCGCCGCCAACATGTGTGTCGCCGATAAAGATCTGCGGCACCGTGTGGCGACCGCCGGCTCGAGCCAGCATTTCACCGCGTTTTTCGGGTACGATTTCGAGATCGTATTCTTCCCAATCGATGATGCCTTTTTCGCGCAGGAGCGCTTTGGCGCGGCGGCAATATGGGCAATGGCCCATCGTGTAGAGCAGGATGTGTGGCATGATCATCTCCTTTCGGTGAGAGGGTCGGGCGCCTCAGGCCTCGTCGGCAATGCGCTTCAGCTCATTGCCCGCGAGGAAGAGCGCACCAGCAAACAGGACGGCGTCTTTCAGCAGGAACTGGCCAGGCACAACGGAAAGGGCCGGGAAGCCGCCAAGGCTTTGTTCCCAACCGGGCGCGGTGAACAGGAAGCTGAAGGTCAGCAGGAATGTGAACGCGGCTGCGAGTGCACCGAGCAAGCCGACACGGGCGAATTTCAGGCCAGCGACGAGCGCCAGCGCGGTCAGGATTTCAATCGAGCCGATCAGGTTCGACGCGCCTTGCACACTGGTCACACTATAGAGCCAGCTGGTGAACGGGCTGGAGGCAACCAGGCCTTCAATCGCGCCGGCTTCATAGGCGGTGAATTTCATCGCACCGATCCAGCCGAGCACACCGGCTATGGAAAAGCGGACTGCATGACGACCAAGGCCTGTAACCTTGGCGGAAAGGGCGTCCAGGTCTTCGGCTGACTGGCCTGCGAGAACTGCGTTTGATGTTGACATTTCGAGCTTCCTTCATAAATATAGACCGTTCGGTCTTTAAATGGCTGTGACGGGACCGTTTGCGGCCACGAAGCAGCAAATATGCATTACAGACCGATTGGTCAAGAATAGAGGAGATCACAGATGCGTGATCGATCGTCACCGGGACGTCCGCGCGAGTTTGATGACACTGAAGCGCTGCGCAAAATCATGACCCTGTTCTGGAAACAGGGCTTTGAGGGCGTCTCCCTGTCGCAAATCATGGCCGCCACGGGTCTCCAGAAAGCCAGTCTTTATGCCGCCTTTGGCGACAAGCGCTCAATGTATCTGAAAGCGCTCGAACAGTATCACGCGGAAACGGTCACCGGCGCCGCGCGAGCATTGAAGGATCCCGGCGTCCTCGCCACGGATCGCATCCGCGCTTTTCTCACCGCCCCGATCGCAGCGGCTGAGAACCAGGATCGCTCCGGCTGCTTCCTGTGTAATGCCTCCGCCGACCAGGCCGGCCTCGATGTTCAGACCGAGGCACAGGTGCAGCGCGGATTTACTGCGCTCGCGTCCGCACTGGAGACGCCGCTGGCCGAGCTCAATCACGCGCTGAGTCGAGCCGATCTGGAGACGCGCGCGCATATGCTGCTCGGCCTCTATTCCGGCTTTCGCATCATGGCCCGTAGCGGGGTTGATGTGGGGAAGCTCCGCCCGGGCGTTGAGGTGGCTTTGCAGGCTGTGCGGTAAAGTGCTCCCCTGTCATCCCGGAATTTCCGCGCCAGCGGAAATATCCGGGACCTGATGCCAAACTTCCCATTTCACCGCCGATACCTGCGCAGGCAGGTATCCAGGGACGGAATTTTCGACCCGTCCTGTTCGGCGGGTCCTGTCCCTGGACACCTGCCTGCGCAGGTGTCTTCGGAATCGGGGCGACCCAAACTATCCACGACGCTCTGCCCAGCCTGGTCTGGGCAGCCCATCACCCGTCTTTGCCGTTTGGACCGGGAGCGATAAGAGCGCTCCCGATCCTGGCCGCAATATCCCGTGCTGGGCCCCACGGAAAATTCCGTGGGGAGCGCCTGGAGGAGAGTTGCGCACACCAAATCCCCTCACGAGGTTTCCCCCTGAGGATACAAGAAGGCTAGG
>JANSYM010000008.1 GCA_024742355.1 Hyphomonadaceae bacterium
CGGGCCATCGGCTGCGTTCACAACCAGGATCGCGCCGTCCATCTGCGCTGCACCGGTGATCATGTTCTTCACATAGTCAGCGTGACCAGGGCAGTCGACGTGCGCGTAGTGACGGTTTTCCGTCTCATACTCAACGTGCGCTGTGTTGATGGTGATGCCGCGGGCTTTTTCTTCCGGTGCACTGTCAATGTCTTCATACGAACGCTTCTCAGCACCCGTCACATCTGCCAGCACCATCGTGATCGCTGCGGTCAGCGTCGTCTTACCATGATCAACGTGACCAATCGTACCGATGTTCACGTGCGGCTTATTACGCTCAAACTTCTCTTTGGCCATGCCAGGCCTCCTTTTCTCAAGTGTCCGGCCCACCGGACGTTGGTCCTTTCTCAAAGCGGGCCAGAAGAGTCCCGTTGAAGCGCGCCACATACACACGCTCTGCGCAGGTTTCAAGCACCTATAGTGCTGTCGTCTGCAGACAATTTCGCCGGACCTTGGAAAGCGCTTGACAAAGTCCGCCAATAAAGGCCCTTCCCTGCAGCCATGACGCAAGGATATGTATTCAAGACTTTCGACAGCAAAGCCGCGCTCCAGAGCGCAGCTGCAAGCTGGATTGCAGACGCCTTGAAAGATGCGATTGCCCGCCGCGGCAGTGCGGTCTTCATGGGATCAGGCGGCACGACACCCGGCCCGATATACGAAACCCTGTCAGAGGCAGACCTTGATTGGGCGAGCGTCCAGATCGGTCTTTGTGACGAACGCTGGGTCGATGTGGACCATCCCGCCTCGAATGGCGCGATGATGGCGCGCACACTGTTACAGAACAAGGCGGCGGCAGCAGACTATACGCCGATGAAGACGGCTGGAACCAACCCGTTCCGAGCCGTCGAACAGGTCAACGAGCTCTATATGGATGCCAGTCTGACGGATGTCATGCTCCTCGGCATGGGCCCCGATGCGCATACTTTGTCCTGGTTCCAGGGCGGTCGCGGTTATGAGAATGCCGTATCGGCTGATTCGACATCAGTGGTTGCGGCCGTCGAAGCGATTGAGAGCGACGTGACCGGGCCAAATCTGCTACGGATGACGCTGACACAACCGTGCGTCGCTTATGCCCGCAACGTGCTTCTCCTGATTACCGGCGCCGAGAAAAAGGCGGTGTTCGAATCAGCGCCCGCGGAGGCGCCCGTCAGCATCATGAAGCGCGCCGCGGGCGACGCACTCACCGTCTATTATTGCGATTAGGAACAGGGACATCATGACCATCGACCACCTGCACAATCTCGCAGCTGCGATCAAAACCGAAACACTGCGCGAGCTCGCCGCCTCCCCCGCAATCGCGACCCTGGAAGCGGCTGGCTGGACCGCCGACCTGTCACGGCATTATGTGTCGGGCGAGATTGATTCCGCTCTTCTCAGTCATGCCGAAACGGCCAATCTGAGCGGCGCGATTGAGGCTTTGTTCAGTGCCGCGATCGTTAATCCTTCCGAAGACCGCCCGGCTCTGCATTGGGCGTTGCGTCTACCCCCGGAAAGTGACCTCACCGCAGCCGAGCACGCCACGACGGTCAAGGCGCTCGAGAAAGCGGCGGAGCTGGCTGCCGCGACCGACATATCTGCGATCGTTCATATCGGAATTGGCGGGTCGGATTTCGGGCCGCGTCTCTATGCCGATGCGTTCGCCGACCGCCAGTTGCCGCACATCGACCTGCGCTTTTGCGCCAATGTAGATCCGCTCGATCTTGACCTGGCGCTCGCTGGCCTGGACCCGGCCAGGACGCTGATCATCGGCATTTCAAAATCGTTTGGAACCGAAGAAACCCTGTACAATCTCGGACGCGCCAAAGCATGGTTGGAACAGACACTCGGCGCCAGCGAAGCAGCCAAACGACTGCTCCTGGTCACCGCAAATCCGGATCGAGCATCAGAATGGCTCGACGGCGCGCCAGCCACCACGCTTGGCATGCCACTCAGTGTTGGCGGACGGTACTCGATCTGGTCCGCTGCCTCGGTCGCTGTGATGGCGAGTTTCGGCGTCGACACGTTCAAGGCGTTTCTTGCCGGCGCGGCTGAAATGGACAAGCACGTGAAGACCGCTCCGATTGCGGAGAATCTCGCGGCTCGTCTCGCCTTGCTGGATTTCTGGAACACCAGTTTCATGGGTTTTGGCTCTCGCGCCGTGCTCGCCTATTCCCGCCGCCTGCGCATGCTGCCGACCTATTTGCAGCAATTGGAAATGGAATCGAACGGCAAATCCGTCGGGCCAGATGGCGCGCCGGCGCCGCAATCAACCGCGCCTCTATTGTGGGGCGGCGAAGGATCCGTCGGTCAGCATTCCTACCATCAATGGCTGCACCAGGGCACGCACGTGGTTCCGGCCGAGTTCATCCTGGCGCCCGGCAGCGAGAGCGATGGCGAAGGTGTCGAGGCGCTGACCGCCCACGCGCTGGCGCAGGCAGAAGTGCTCGCCAATGGACGCAGCCTTGCAGAGGTCGAGGCAGAAGAGCCAGACCTTGCGAAGAACATCGCCAAGCAAAAGGTTCACCCTGGTGGTCGCCCATCGACCTTCCTCCACACGAGCAAGATGACGCCTGAGCGCCTCGGCGCCCTCATCGCGCTCTATGAACATCGCACCTATCTGGCCGGCATACTCTGGCAGATTAACAGCTTCGACCAATGGGGCGTCGAGCGGGGCAAAACCATGGCGACGCGGCTGAAACCCGTCCTCAAGGGTGAGGCGCGAGCTGATGACCCGGCGACACAGCGCCTCGCCGAGCAGCTGAAATAGAAAAACCCGCGCTCGAATGAAGCGCGGGTTTTTTAATGTGTTCTGAAAACCTGGATTAAGCGATCTTGTCGACTTGGGTAAAGTCCAGGTCCACTGGCGTGGCACGTCCGAAGATCGAGACGTTCACTTTCATGCGGCCGGTTTCGGGATCGAATTCCTCGACCGTTCCTTCGAAGCCCTGGAAAGCGCCCTCGTTGACGCGGACTTCCTGGCCGATTTCGTAAACGATCGTTGGCTTTGGACGTTCCTCAATCGGCTCGTCAGCGGTTCCGAGAATGCGATCGACTTCGCGCTGCGGGACCGGCAGAGGTCGCTTGCCGCCGTCGGCGCCGAGAAAGCCGGTCACTTTCGGCGTATCTTTGACCAGGTGATAGACGTCATCGGTCAGCTTGGCCTTCATCAGGACATAGCCTGGAAAATAACGCTTCTCGATCGTCTTCTTCTTGCCGCGTACGACTTCAACGACTTCTTCGGTCGGAACCTCAAGGTCCTCGATCATGTCGTCGAGGCCTTTCATCGCGGCCTGATCACGAATCGCCTGGGCCACCTTCTTTTCGAAGTTGGAATAGGCGTGGACGATGTACCATTTAGCCTCAGCCATAGGCGAAGCACTCCTTATTGTGGGGTCTAGCTGCCCAGGCCCGTGAGAAGACGAATAACCGCGGCAATTGCCTGATCGGATACAAACAGAAACAGGGCGATAATCACCGACATGACGATGACCATGATCGTCGCCTGAATGGTTTCAGGGGTTGATGTCCAGGTTACTTTCCGACCCTCGGCTTGCACCTGACGGGCGAAGGTAATTGGACCAACACTGCTTTTTTTGTCCTTGTCGGCCATTCTCTCGCGTTCCTGACTTTTGGGGTAATCCGGCTCCATACTGCGCATTTTTGCGCTTGTGAAGTCACTTGGGTGCAAAGCGTGCAGATCGCAAGCGTTGGGCTACCTTGAATTGCCGAACTCGGGCACCGGAAGCCCGGGAACATCCACATCCAGAGCGAACAAACTCCCCGCCATGGGTTGCCGATCGATCGCCGCGTCGCTCAACCCTACGCGCGCTGATGTGATGTACAGCGTTTTCAGGTCGTCGCCGCCAAAGGCGCAGCTGGTCGGGCGCGATACCGGTAGCATGACGACACGATCAATCTGGCCATCCGGTGCGTAGCGGACGAGACGCGACCCGGCCCATTGGGCGTTCCAAAGATAGCCGTCCGCATCGATCGCGGATCCATCTGGATAGCATCCAAACTCCAGCGTCGATGCGAACACGCGGCGATTGGAGAGCGCGCCGGTATCGGGATCATGATCAAAGGCCAGGATCATCTGTTCGGCGCTGTCGCACGTGTAGAAGGTTTTGCCATCGGGCGAGAATTGCATCGTATTGGTGACAAGCACTTCCGGCAGGCCGATGCGGTCGACCGTCAGATCCGGGGCAAGGCGGTAATATTGCCCCTCATCCAGGGTCTCGTTGTCGTCCATCGTCCCGAACCACAAGCTGCCATCCGGCGCGAGGCCGCCATCATTGGTACGAAACCCATCTGGCTCGTTGAGCTGGCAAATCGGCCGATAGCTCTCAGTGGCGGTATCGTATCGGCCGACTTCGCGATCGCCGACCATGATCAGGCCACCGTCTGCGAGTGCCAGAGCGCTGGCATGCAGGGGCAGATCGTAGCGGCGGGTGTTTCCGGTTGTCGGATTATGGCGATGAAGCTTCGCGCGCTTGATGTCGACCCACCACAGAAACCCTTCGCTTGGGCTCCATAGTGGCCCTTCTCCGAGCAGACAGCCCGTCGGCGCAACACACCTGACTTCGCTCACTTCGATTCTCCGCATCGGATTGGAGTCTCCGTCTCAGCGTTCGCGGACGTGTTGTCAATTCTCGGCAGGCCCGATGCGCGAATCCAGGTTTTTTAACTGCGCGTCTTGCCAGCCGCGACAAGCGCATTAGGCGCAAGGGAAAGACTATGTTCTAAGGATATCACGATGTCAGACGACACTCTGAACGCCCCCTACGATTTTGATGCCCTGCTCGAGATCATGAAGCGCCTCCGCACGCCCGAAACCGGATGTGCCTGGGATCTGGAGCAGAGCTTCGAAACCATTGCTCCTTATACAATTGAAGAGGCCTATGAGGTCAGTGACGCGATCGAACGCGGAGACATGGGCGACCTCAGCGATGAGCTGGGCGACCTTTTGCTGCAAGTTGTGTTTCACGCGCAAATCGCCTCGGATGAAGGACATTTTTCGATCCGGGACGTGACCCAGGCAATTTCGGAGAAGATGATTCGCCGCCACCCGCATGTCTTCGGCGATGCGGCGCAGAAAACGAGCGCGGAACAGACTGCAAACTGGGAACAGATCAAAGCCGCAGAACGCTCCAGCAAAATCGATGACGATTCGAGTGCGCTCGCCGGTGTCGCACGGGCATTGCCCGCTCTTATGCGTGCCGAGAAGTTGCAGAAACGTGCCGCGCGCACAGGCTTCGATTGGACTGATCCGAAGGACATCTTCGACAAATTGGAAGAGGAAAAAGCCGAAATTGAAGACGCGATGTCATCCGGTGACGCGAACCAGATAGAAGAAGAAATTGGGGATTTGCTGTTCGTGGCAGCCAATCTTGCGCGACGCGTAGATGTCGATCCCGAAATCGCGCTGCGAAAGGCCAATGCCAAGTTCGAACGTCGGTTTCGTGCGATGGAAGCACTGGCGGCGGAACGAGATATCGATTTCTCGAAGCTGTCGCTTGAGGAGCAGGAAACGTATTGGCAGAGCGTCAAGCAGCGCGAGAAGGCCTGAATTCGACGCTTCGCCTTGCTTAGGCGATATATCCCAATGCATAGGCGCGCATTACCGCGCTGACGCGATCTGATACATCCAGCTTCTCGAAGATCCGCTTCATGTATGTATTGATCGTGTTGATCGACACATTCAGATCGGCTGCCACGGTTTGATTGCTCTGGCCACGAGCGATCAAGTTGATGATTTCCAGTTCGCGGCTGGACAGCGCCCTACCTTCTTCCTCTCCGCGATACATCACATCCAGGAGCTTGAGATACGCCGTCTGTGAGATCGAGTGCATCATCAGGATCTCATCGTCATCGTACTCGCGGCCCTCTTGTCCGTGAAAACAGAAATAACCATGCCGAAACAGCGGACCGAAGACCGGCACGACGACACCGTTTCCGAGCGATGCAATGTCTCTGCGATATGAAGCATACTGAGGAGATTTCGGATCCAGAATGGTACCGGTATCATTCCAGCGAAATGGCTTGGGGCTTTTTACCGAAGCGTTCAGGAACGCGTCCAGATATCCAGGACCCTTCTGCAAGGCTGTCGCCAATTCCTCGCTAAAGTCTTCTGTTGTCGAAAAGAAAACGGTTTCATCGGCGCTGGCATTGGACGGAAAACAACGACAACATGCGCCTTTGGTCCCGGTTTGCTGGCACACTTCCGACATGATCTCCCAAACTTCGTCACCGGTCGCTGATTGGCTGATTCGCGTCGCGACATCGGTAAAATCAAGGGCGCCCGAGGGTGTCTCCCGGCTCGGATCAAGCGCTATTGTAGCATCGCTCGTTGCATGCGCAGAATCTGGCATTTGATATCCCCACTCCTATAGTCGACCTCGTCTCTTATGGATGAGGTTCGCTCCAAGTACGTACCGTTGCAAATAGTTCACGCTAGGGCAAGCCTTCACAACTATGGCGCTTGTTCATCGCGATCGGAGTGCGGATATGGATTTATTATAGCTGGCTAAGAATACTTAGATTCAGCATGCGCTCTTCGCAATGCAGCTTCGGCGAGTGCCAAATACTCTTCCAGTTCATCTTGGGATTCTGCAGAAAGGTCCGGGCGGAGAGGCGCACTTCTACGAAGACTTTCAAGGCAATCGGCGACCAATTTCATCTGGTCATCATCAATGCTACTTTTTCGAGCAAAGGAAATGCTGTTTGGATCTGAATTCGTGAACATCTTTAAACGCCGCCCTCAGCAGAACGTAATCTATACACGGCGGTTTTCGATTCGCATGTCACTCAAACCTGTGACGCACCCCAGAAAGATACGTCAAAACGAAAAGGCGCCAGCGAAACAATCCACTGGCGCCTTCTTACTCGTCGTTCTGTTCGTTAGACTTTGTAATACATGTCGAACTCAACCGGGTGCGGATGCAGTTCGAGGCGCATCACCTCTTCCATCTTCAGCTCGATATAGGCATCGATCTGGTCATCATCGAACACACCACCCTTTTTCAGGAAGTCGCGATCTGCGTCCAACGCCTCAAGCGCTTCGCGGAACGAACCACAGACCTGCGGGATCGCTTTCGCTTCTTCTGGTGGCAGGTCGTAGAGATCCTTGTCCATCGCATCGCCAGGATGGATCTTGTTCTCGATCCCATCGAGGCCAGCCATCAACAGCGCCGCGAACGAGAGATACGGATTTGCGGTTGGGTCCGGGAAGCGGGTTTCAATGCGCTTCGCCTTTTCGCCTGATCCGAATGGAATACGGATCGACGCCGAACGGTTGCGCGCTGAGTAGGCCAGCATGACCGGGGCCTCAAACCCTGGGACCAGTCGCTTGTAGGAGTTGGTCGAAGCGTTCGTCAGCGCATTGAGCGCCCGCGCGTGCTTAATGATACCGCCAATATAGTGCAGGCAGGTCTCGGACAGCCCGGCATATTGATCGCCGGCAAATGTCGGTTTGCCGCCACTCCAGATCGACTGGTGAACGTGCATGCCTGAGCCGTTATCGTCGAAATATGGTTTCGGCATGAAGGTCGCGGTCTTGCCATAGCTCGCCGCAACATTGTGGATGATGTACTTATACAGCTGCAGGTTATCAGCCATCGTCACCAGCGTGTTGAACTTCATGCCAAGCTCGTGCTGTGCCGGGGCCACTTCGTGGTGGTGCTTTTCTGGTTCAAGGCCGAGTTCGCCCATGACGGAGAGCATTTCGGAACGCATATCCTGCTCAGAATCGATGGGAGGAACCGGGAAGTAGCCACCCTTCGGGCCGGGGCGATGCCCCATATTGCCCATCTCGTAATGCTTGCCAGTATTGGCTGGAAGCTCCGTTGAATCGAAGCTGTAGCCGGTCTGGTGGGCGTCCGTGTTCCAACGCACGTCGTCAAATACGAAGAATTCGGCCTCAGGACCGAAATAGGCTGTGTCACCGACGCCGGTCGACTTGAGATAGGCTTCCGCCTTCTTCGCCGTCATGCGCGGGTCACGATTATAGGCCTGGCCGGTGATTGGATCGAGAATATCGCACATCACGGCTAGCGTGGTTTGCTGGAAGAATGGGTCGATCTTGGCCGTTTCGAGGTCCGGCATCAGGGTCATGTCCGACTCGTTGATGGCTTTCCAACCCGCAACAGATGAGCCGTCGAACATCTGACCATCTTCGAAGAAGTCCGCGTCCACCATGCCCTTGTCAAACGTAACATGCTGCATTTTTCCGCGTGGATCGGTGAATCGAAGGTCAACGAACTCGACATCGTTTTCCTTCATCAGTTTCAAAATATTATCGGCCATTAAGCCCTCCAATTAATTCCTGTCAGTGTTTTATTGTGGCGCTAGAGCGCGCCGTCGCCTGTTTCGCCGGTCCGGATGCGAACCGCTTCGCTGATATCCGAAACGAAAATCTTGCCGTCACCAATCTTCCCGGTCTGCGCGGCTTTGGTGATGGCCTCAATCGCTCCCTGGACGCTGGCATCAGCGACCACGGCTTCGACTTTCAGTTTGGGAAGGAAGTCGACGACGTATTCAGCGCCGCGATAAAGCTCGGTATGGCCGCGTTGGCGACCGAACCCCTTGGCCTCGACAACGGTCATCCCCTGCACGCCGACCTCATGGAGCGCTTCTTTTACATCATCCAGTTTGAATGGCTTGATGATCGCTTCAATCTTCTTCATTCCCGCAACCCTTCAATGGCTAAGTTGAGATCCGCATAGGACGGGTCGCGGGACGAAGCGATATGTGTGGGCTGCGTTTGGTCTCTCAAATCTCAGCGTGATCAATTTTCGGGCACCCCTGCCTTATTTTCGAGCACGCCGCGGCATACAAATCATGACGCATGCGTCATTGTTTGATTTACCCTCTTCTGATATAAGAAATTCCTATTCAGGAGACCTAACGAATGAACCGGCCTGTCCCTTTCATTGACCCCAGCCGTCCAAAGCCAAAGCGGCGCCCGCTTAAAGCCTGGCGGCACATGCAGAAATTGATTGAGGACAAGGAAGATACCGAACAGGTCTTCCACATCATTGAAGCCCTGAATGGCGGCTCCACGCGCAAGGATTTTCAGCGTTTCATGGCCTCTGAGAGCGGCCCGAAACTGCTTGAGCAACGTTCGTTCCTACCGGACATCCTGGACGATCATGCGCCGCTGAAAGCCCTCCCGGAAGGCACCGTTGGGCGCGCCTATGTCGAGTTCATGGAGCGCGAAGGCCTGACCGCTCACGGCTTGGTCGAAGAGAGCCTCGCGAACCGCAAGGCGCATGAACAATATGATGACGATCTGCTCTGGTACGCCAATCGCCTGCGCGACACGCATGACATGTACCACGTCCTGACCGGGTATGGCCGCGACGCCCTCGGCGAAGATGCATTGCTCGGTTATACGCACAGCCAGCATGGCGGCCTGGGCGTTAGCTTCATCGCCTTCATGGGCAATCGCCAGATCGCCAAACAGGCCCCGAAAGCGGCCCGCGTGCGCGAGGTCCTGGCTGAAGGCCGGCGCAATGGCAAAGCCGCGAAACGCATTATCGAGCAGGATATCATCGCGTTGCTCGATCAACCGATCGATGCGGTTCGCAAACGGCTCAACATCGCCAAACCCGTCCTCTACAGGCGCGCCCTGGAGGTGTTCCGCGAGTATGAGCAAGACCCGCAGCTTGTCGCCGCATGATCTATTTTGTCCGGCACGGTGAGGCGGCGGCGGGATGGGGCGAGCACCCTGATCCTGGCCTGTCTGACAAAGGATGGATTCAGGCCGAAGCCGCTGCCAAGCGCCTGATTGCGCTCGATATTTCAAACGCCTTGACCAGTCCAATGGCGCGCTGCCAGGAAACCGCGTCCGCCTATGCAGACCTGTCCGGACGCGCCCTTACGATCGAACCGGCAGTCACCGAAATTCCAACGCCTGACAACATTGAAGACCGGCGCACCTGGCTCCGCGATTTGATGGCCGGAGATTGGGAAACCACGCCAAGCGAAGTCAAAACCTGGCACCAGAGCTTGCTCGAAACCGTCCAGCAACTCCCGGATAACACAGTCGTTTTCAGTCATTTCATCGCCATCAACGCGATTGTCGGACATCTAACTGGCGCCTCTGCGGTGACGGTGTTCCGGCCAAATTATTGCAGTGTCACAACGCTTGAGCGGCAAGGCGGAACCCTCGTCCTGGCCGAGCGCGGCGAAAGCCTTGAGACGCGGGTACTGTAAGTCTGGAAAATGGTGGGCGGTAACGGGCTCGAACCGCTGACCCTCTCGGTGTAAACGAGATGCTCTACCAACTGAGCTAACCGCCCTTCCGGGATGCTTCCTTTGCCTTGTCTCGATCAGAAAAGCAAGACGGCCCCTGTCAGAAAAAACAGGGGCCGCTGAACTTTGTTGGGGCCACGCCCAAACTTGCAGAAACATTGCTGAAACGCGTCCGAAACGCGTCTGAAAATTCCCTAGTGCCGCACCGAAGCGCCGCCATCACTGGATGAACCACGTCCCGACAAGGTCGCCGCGAGCGCTTCTTCATCCTTCTCCGACCATTCAATCGGGGACAGAGGTTTGGTCAGTGCGCGGGCGAGGACTTCGTTGATGTCCGACACCGGAATGATGCTCAGGCTCTCCTGCACATTCTCCGGAATGTCGGCGAGATCCTTTTCATTCTCCTGCGGGATCAGAACCGTCTTGATGCCGCCGCGAAGGGCTGCGAGCAGCTTCTCCTTCAACCCACCAATCGGCAGGACACGGCCGCGCAACGAGATCTCTCCGGTCATCGCGATGTCGCGGTGCACTGGATTATTGGTCAGCAGCGACACCATTGCGGTTGTCATCGCAATGCCGGCACTTGGACCATCCTTCGGCGTCGCCCCATCCGGCACGTGGACGTGAATGTCCGTCGTGTTGAACAGGCTTGGCTTGATGCCGAGCAGAACCGCACGCGAACGCACCAGGGATTGCGCCGCAGAGATTGACTCCTTCATGACGTCGCGCAGGTTACCGGTGACCTTGGTGTTGCCACGTCCAGGCATGGACACAGCTTCAATGGTCAGCAGGTCGCCGCCGACTTCCGTCCAGGCAAGCCCGGTGACAGCGCCGACCTGGTCTTCTTCGTCGGCAAGGCCAAAGCGGAACTTCCTGACGCCGGAATAGTCGGCGAGATTTTCCGTAGTGACCGTCACTTGCGTCACGCCTTCATTGCCGAGCTCGCGCACGGCTTTACGGGCGAGCTTTGCCAGCTCACGTTCGAGCGAACGGACCCCGGCTTCGCGGGTATAGTAACGCAGCAGGTCATTGATCGCGGCATCCTGGATAACCCATTCGGTTTCAGACAGGCCATGATCGGCACGGATCTTCGGCAGCAGGTGCCGCACAGCGATTTCGCGCTTCTCGTCCTCGGTATAGCCAGCGATGCGGATGATCTCCATCCGGTCGAGCAGAGGCTGCGGCATGTTCAGGCTGTTGGCCGTGGTGACAAACATGACGTCAGACAGATCGTAATCAACTTCCAGATAATGGTCGTTAAAGGTCGAGTTCTGCGCCGGATCGAGCACTTCGAGCAGAGCTGCAGACGGATCGCCGCGATGGTCCATGCCCATCTTGTCGATCTCATCCAGCAGGAAGAGCGGGTTACCGGTCTTCGCTTTCTTGAGGCTCTGGATCACGCGACCAGGCATCGAACCGATATAGGTCCGGCGGTGACCGCGGATTTCGCTCTCGTCACGCACGCCGCCAAGCGACACACGGACAAAGTCGCGGCCTGTGGCTTCCGCAATCGACTTGCCGAGCGAGGTCTTACCAACCCCGGGAGGGCCTACGAGACACAGGATCGGTCCACGCAACTTATTGGTGCGCTTCTGAACCGCGAGATATTCGAGGATGCGCTCTTTGACTTTCTCGAGACCGTAATGGTCATCATTCAACTGCTTCTCGGCCGCGCCAAGATCAGTTGAGATGTCCTTGCGCTTGTCCCATGGCAGGGACAGCAGCCAGTCGAGATAGTTGCGTACGACCGTCGATTCAGCCGACATCGGGCTCATCTGGCGGAGTTTCTTGATCTCCTGCTCGGCTTTGGTCCGCGCTTCTTCAGACAGGCCGGTTTCCTTGATCTTGTCCTCAAGTTCGCCGATCTCGTCGCGCTCACCTTCGCCCTGGTCGCCCAGTTCGCGTTGGATCGCTTTCATCTGTTCGTTCAGATAATACTCGCGCTGAGACTTCTCCATCTGACGCTTGACGCGGTTTTTAATCTTCCGCTCCATCTGCATCATGCCCATCTCGCCTTCCATCAGCGACAGGACTTTCTCCAGACGGTCTTTGACGTCGGACAGTTCCAACAGGCCTTGTTTCTCGGCCAGTTTTACCTGCAGCTGAGAGGCAACGGCGTCGGCCAGCTTTCCAGGCTCAACAATCTCGGAAATGGTCGAGACCGATTCCGGCGCAATCTTGCGATTGAGTTTGGCGTAGCTTTCAAATTGTTCGATCACCGCACGCATCAGCGCTTCGAGTTCGCTCGTATCGCCATCATCGGCGTCGATGACGCCAATCTCAGCGACATAATGGTCGCCGCGATCCTCGAGCGTATTCACGCGGGCACGGTGGCTGCCTTCGACCAGGACTTTCACAGTCCCGTCCGGCAGTTTCAGAAGTTGTAGAATGGTCGCGGTCGTGCCGACCGGGTGCAGGTCTTCACCGCTTGGATCATCGGTCGAGGGATCCTTCTGGGCGACGAGCATGATTTCATTATCGCTCTCATCGACCATTTCGAGGGCCCGTACAGACTTGTCACGGCCCACAAAAAGCGGCGCCACCATGTCTGGAAAAACCACAATATCTCGCAGCGGGAGAACTGGGAGGGTTTTCGTCGTCATTTTCGACTCCTTTGCATCTGGCCCCGCTCAGCGGCGACCATCACCTTCACCCTGTTGTCGGATGATTCTGGCGTCTGTTTCATTTGATGTTCGCACAAGACGAGTTCAACCACCAAATAACGGTGGAAATCTGACAATTCTGTCCTATGAGCGCCCGATTTCTAGGACGCTTCGCTCGGCTGAACCTGTTTGGCGTGCACATAGAGCGGTTTGGCATTGCCATCGACCACTTCTGCGTTGATCACAACCTCATCAACCCCGCGCAATCCGGGCAGTTCGAACATCGTGTCGAGCAGGATGGATTCCATGATGGAGCGAAGGCCCCGGGCGCCGGTCTTGCGAACGATCGCCTTCTTGGCCACCGCGGCAAGCGCGTCCGGCGTGAAGGTCAGGTTCACATCCTCCATCTCGAACAGTTTCTGATACTGTTTGATGAGCGCGTTTTTCGGCGCCGTCAGGATGGTGATCAGAGCGTCTTCATCCAGGTCTTCCAGGGTCGCGAGGACCGGCAGACGACCGATGAATTCCGGAATAAGACCATAGCGTTGCAGGTCTTCAGGCTCGACGGTGCGAAGCACTTCACCAACCCGGCGAGCTTCAGGGTCTTTCACGTCAGCGCCAAAGCCAATCGAAGTGGCCTCACCGCGCGATGAAATAATCTTGTCGAGGCCAGCAAAGGCGCCACCACAGATAAACAGGATATTGGTCGTGTCGACTTGCAGGAATTCCTGCTGCGGGTGCTTACGTCCGCCTTGTGGTGGCACCGCCGCAACCGTGCCTTCCATCAGCTTCAGAAGCGCCTGCTGGACGCCCTCACCCGATACATCGCGGGTAATCGACGGATTATCGGATTTGCGCGAAATCTTGTCGATCTCATCGATATAGACGATGCCGCGCTGCGCCCGTTCGACATTATAGTCCGAAGCCTGAAGCAATTTCAGGACGATATTCTCGACATCCTCGCCGACATAACCGGCTTCGGTCAGCGTCGTCGCATCGGCCATCGTGAACGGCACGTCGAGAACCCGGGCCAGCGTTTGGGCCAGCAAGGTCTTACCGCAACCGGTCGGGCCGATCAGCATGATATTGGATTTGGCCAGTTCAACGCCATCGGCGCCACCTGGATTGGCGAGGCGTTTATAATGGTTGTGCACCGCGACGGAGAGGATCCGCTTCGCATAAGCCTGTCCGATGACATAATCATCGAGGACTTCGCAGATTTCCTGAGGTGTCGGGACGCCCTCTTTCGCCTTGAAGCCTGAGGCCTTGTTCTCTTCACGGATAATATCCATGCAGAGTTCAACGCATTCATCACAGATGAACACCGTTGGGCCCGCAATGAGCTTCTTTACTTCGTGCTGACTCTTTCCACAGAAAGAGCAGTAGAGCGTATTCTTTGAATCGCCGCTGGAACCGTTTTGCTTTGCCATTGGCAACCTCTATGACACGCATGCCTTAACATGCGATTTACCGGGGACGAATCCCAGAAACTAGTTACAACTTTAAAACCCTGACGGGCTCACGCAAGTCTTAGCTTTCATTCGTGATGCAGGATGAATGCCGTTTACTCTTCGCCGTCGTCGGTGCGGCGCTCATAAACCGTGTCGATAATCCCGAAATCCTTAGCTTCTTCGGCCGTCATGAACGTGTCGCGATCAAGTTTTTTCTCAATCGTGTCATAGTCTTGGCCGGTATGCTTCACGTAGATGTTATTCAGACGCTTCTTCAGGTCGAGGATTTCGTCGGCGTGGCGCTCAATATCTTTGGCAACACCGCGATAACCACCTGATGGCTGGTGCACCATAACGCGCGAATTCGGCAAACAGATACGATTTCCATTATCGCCGGCTGCCAGCAGCAGAGACCCCATGCTCGCCGCCTGACCGATACAAACGGTCGAAATCGGGCAGCGGATGTATTGCATCGTGTCGTAAATCGCGAGGCCAGCGGTCACATACCCGCCTGGGCTGTTAATGTAGATCGCGATGTCTTTTTTCGGGTTCTCGGACTCCAGGAATAGGAGCTGAGCGCTGACCAGTGACGCGGTCGTGTCGTCGATCGGACCGGTGATGAAGATCAGACGTTCCTTGAGGAGCCGCGAGAAGATGTCGAACGCGCGCTCTCCCCGGCTCGTTTGCTCAATAACTGTTGGGACGAGATTCACATCAGTCGTGCGTGGGTCGAACATAAAACTACCTTCAAGCGGAATCGATTTGGCCAAGGGTCTGGCAGACGCCTTTATATTTGTCCATTCGTGGCGTGATGCAAGGTGTGCATATCGCTTAACTCCCGCGCGGAACCGCGGTTCCGAACCGGACGGCGAAATATTTCGCGATTTCGCGCGCGGAGCCGAGATAAGAGGCCCCCTTTGCCGACCTGGCTTCGACTAAATCAGCGTTCGCCGATGCCAGGACCAAAGTCGGCGCGTTCCAATTGCCGTCACCGAGCAGATCGCAGATCGGCGTCCGTGGGTGGTCGATGCCGACATAGCGAATATCAAGCGCCTCCTTGATCGCGGGATAGTAGCTTAGAACACCCCACATCTCAGCGCATTCGGGGCAGAACTCCCGGCGGTCATTATCCTCGAACCCAGGCGGCAACAGGAACAGAATGTCTTTCTCGCTCATCTAATCGACTTTCTCGACTTTGGTGTTGAACTCGTCCGGGAACCGGGACACCAGGCGCCCGAATTCATCCTTGGTGAGGCTCAGCGTCAGGCTGGCTTCGCCGGTCTCGGAATAGGTTTCGTCCTCGACCTGGGTGTTCTCATAGAGCCAGGCCCGGAATGCCCCATCCTTGTTGGACAGACGCGCCCGGAACCGCGCGCGGCCGCGATCCAATACCTCTTCGATCACATCAATGAGCTCATCGACACCTTCGCCGGTGACCGCTGACACCGGCACGGCGATCATGCGCTCGCTGATCCGTTCCAGTTCGGCCATCAACCCATCGCGAACAAAATCAGGGACCAGGTCGATCTTGTTCCAGACTTCGATCATTGGCGGCAGGTCAACGCCTTCGAGATCGGCGAGTTGTTGCAACACGTTGAGGACATCGCGCTTCTGATCCGCATCCGCTTCGCTGGAACGGTCGCGGACATGGATGAGCAAGTCGGCCTCGAGGGCTTCTTCCAGGGTCGCGCGGAAACTGTCGACCAGGTGAGTTGGCAGATCGGAAATGAAGCCCACCGTATCGACCAGGCTGGCTTCGCCCAGGACCGGCAGATCGAGTTTTCGGATCGTCGTGTCGAGAGTCGCGAACGGCATGTCCTTGGCCATCACATCGGCCCCGGTCAGGCGGTTGAACAGAGTCGACTTACCGGCATTGGTATAGCCGACCAGCGCCACCACACGGCTGTCACGCCGCTTGCGCCCTTCGCGCTGGACGCGGCGGGTGCGTTTGACGTCTTCGAGATCCTTGCGCAGGCGCCCGACGGCGCGGTCGATCATCCGCTTGTCCGCCTCCAGCTGCGTCTCACCCGGGCCGCCCAGGAAGCCCCTGCCCCCACGCTGGCGTTCCAGGTGGGTCCAGGTGCGCACCAGGCGCGAGCGCTCGTACAGGAGCCGCGCCAGTTCAACCTGCAGCGCACCTTCCTTGGTCCGCGCTCTCAGCCCGAAGATTTCGAGGATCAGTCCCGTCCGGTCGATGACTTTGACGCCGAGCCTGGTTTCAAGATTGCGCTGCTGGATCGGGGTCAGGGATGCGTCCACGATGACCATCGAACAGTCATAACCCTTCACGTCCATAATCAGCCGCTCGAGCAAACCACCCGATAACAGGTAACCCGGTGTCGGCTTGCGTACCTGTTCGGCCCGCAGGAAAGCCAGCTCACAGCCGAGTGCCTCGACCAGACCGGCTGTTTCCTGCAGCCGCTCGGGTCCGGGCCGATCTGCGACCTGGGTCCATGGGATGATGATCCCCGCCGTTTCAGGCGGCTGTTCGAGATCAATCGGTTTTTGCGTCAAAAGGCCTAGCTATCTTCTTCATCGAAGAGCTGGACGTGTGCCCCTGGTGCGATCGTAGAGATTGCGTGCTTGTAAACCAGCTGCGGTGGGCGACCATCGCCGCGCAGCAACACACAAAAGTTGTCAAACCAGGTGACGACGCCCTGCAACTTCACGCCATTGACCAGAAAAATCGTCAATGGAGTCTTGGATTTGCGGACTGCGTTAAGGAAAGTATCCTGGAGGTTCTGCTTTTTATCTGAAGACATTGTTCGTCTGCCCTTCTTTTATATTGCAGGCGCTATAACGATTGACCCCGATTTGCAAGCCAAAGCGGCGCTATCTTTGCCAAAAAGTTGGATTCAGCGCGGGAAGCAGCGCGATCACCTCCAGTCGGCCCAAAATCATCCCGAGCACTGCACAAAACTGCGCCAGTGGAGAGAGCTCCGCATTCATCCCGGCAAGCACATGCCCGGCATTGGACAGAGAGCCAATTCCGGCGCGGATGGCGTCATCGAAAGCGAGCCCGGCGGCGCTCAGCAAAAGCGTCCCGATCGTACAGGCAACGATATAGCCAACCAGATAGACCCAGACCCCCATGACTGTGCGTTCCGACTGGCGGCGTCCGCGAAACTTGAAATGCTGGACGCTGCCGCGATAGCCGAGTTGCACGAATTCGAGCGCCACGCGCCGGGTCAGGATGATCAGGCGCGCTAGCTTGAAGCCGCCGGCCGCTGACAGCGCCGACCCGCCGACCAGGACCGGGAACAGGACCAGCACGATGGGCAGCCGCGAGAATTGCTGCGGCTCGCTGAGTGCTATGCCGCTGGTGGCGAGGGATGAGGTCGCCCAACCGACGCTTTCGAGCAGCGGCAATCCGGCCAGGAAGGCGAGCACCGTGATCAGGATCAGCGTTCCACCCCAGGCCAGGACCTCCGGATCGAACGGGATCGCCCGCAGCTTCCCCTGCCCCGCGCCATCGATTGCGACGAGGCCAAGCGTTCCGGCGATCAGTCCCAACCAAATCAGGATGGCGTGTACGGCGCCGCCGGACGGAGCCGTCATGGATGCGGATGGGTCAACCAGTCCTGTGGTGATCGCACTGACCGCGCCAGCGAGCGCGTCTCGCGGCGCCAGTCCGATGGCCAGCAACAGGGCGGACAGGACAACCGTACTGCTGAGGATAAGGATGGCGCTGACCCGGACCACACGTGGGACGGGATCAAAAAAGCTTCCCTCCGGTTCGCTGAAGAAGCGATTGCGATGCACACCGGGGCCGCCAAGGTTGAGGCCCGAAAACACGGTCGCGGCAATCGAAACAGCGGCAATCGCGCCGATCAGATGCAACAGCGCCCGCCACACAAATATGCTGGTCGACATCGGGTTGAGTACGGGATCGACACGGCTATGCCCGGTCGTCGTCAGGTTCGAGACGCTTTCATAGAAGGCGCCAAGCAAGTCCGGTGACCCGATATAATCAAAGAATGGGATGGCGGAGATCAGTCCGCCGACTAGCCAGAACAGGATTGCGACGGCGAGGCCATCACGCGCATGCGCACGCCGTTTCGGCTTGTCGGTCAGCAAGAGTACTGTGCCGCCAATGCCGCCAATCGCAGCGCCAGTGCCCGCGAAGACCATTTGCTGTTCCACGTCCCCGGACGCCAGAGCAACAATGAAGGAAATCAGGAACAGGCCGGCAAAGCCCAGCGCAATCGCGGAAATCACTCGAACTATGGCCAGATGATTCACGGGCGGCGTCCTTGCCTAGAAGAAATCGGCGCTGACTCTGAAGAATTGTTCCACTTTTCGGGTCGCGCTGGTTTCGTAGAACATCAGAAGGCGGTCATCGGTCTGCACCGTCGTCGCGGGCGTTGGGAAGATAATCTCCCCCTCACGGATGATGGCGGCGGCGGTCACCCCATCCGGCAGGTGATCATAATCGATCGGCTTGCCGATCAGCGGCGACGAATCGAGCGTGACGCCTTCGGCAATCTCGGCCGTGCCGTCTTCCAGGGACTCGACCGACAGAATGCGTCCGCGACGCAGCTTGGTGAGGATCTTGGAAACACTCAGGGCGCGCGGGTCGAGCACGGCATCAATGTCGAGATCCTGAGATATCGCCACCAGCTCATAAGCATTGACCAGTGCATGCGTGCGACGCGCACCGATCTGCTTGGCAAGCTTGCCGATCAGCATATTGGTTTTGTCATCATTGGTGACCGCGATCACGATGTCGGCCTGATCGGCGCCGGCTTCTTCCAGAACGTCGCGGGCCAGGCCATCGCCGTGGATCACAATCGTCTGTTTTAGGGCCGAGACGGCGATATCCGCCTTTTCAGAGTCCGCCTCGATAATGCGCACGCGGACATTGCCTTCGCGCTCAAGCTGGCTCGCCACATACAGGCCAACATTGCCGCCGCCGACAATGACGACGCGCTTGTGTTCATTGATGTCGCGATTGAACAATTTGTTTAGCCGCGGGGTCGATTGCCGGGCGACAGCGACATAGGCGGTATCAGCCGGTTGCAGCTGGTCATTGCCGCGAGGGGCAAAGACCGACGCGCCGCGCTTGATCCCGATCACACGGGCGCCAAGGTCCGGGAACAGGCCTGAAATCTGGTCGAGGGCCGTTTCCAGCAAGGGGCTGTCTTCCTGCACCTTCATGCCGAGCACTTGCAGCTCACCAGCTTCAAACGAAATGCTCGACACCGCGCTCGGCGCGCGAATGCGTCGGAGGATGGCTTCACCGACTTCAATCTCTGGCGAAATGATCAGGTCGATCGGAAGGGCCGACTTGGAGAACAGCTCTGAATTCTCGGCATCGAGATAGGCTTGCGCGCGGACCCGGGCAATCTTGGTCGGCACCGAGAACAAAGTATCGGCGACCTGGCAGATAACCATATTGATCTCATCAAAATGCGTCACGGCGATCAGCATTTCCGCGGCATCGGCGCCGGCGGCGCGCAATACGTTGGGATGCGCCGCGTGTCCGACAACGCCGCGCACGTCGAAATCGATCTGAACCTGTTCGATCAGATCATCATTCTCGTCGATCATGGTGATGTCGTGGTGCTCTTGCGCCAAATGGCGAGCGATGCCCTGCCCGACGCGGCCTGCACCACAAATGATTACACGCATTTACCGGTTTTCCGTGCGACTCGCTGAAGCGTTTACCCCAAGCGCCTTTAATTTTCGGTGTAGAGCCGACCGCTCCATTCCGATAAACTCTGCTGTGCGCGAGATATTGCCGTCAAATCGGGTGATCTGAAGCGACAGGTAATCACGCTCAAACTGTTCCCGCGCATCGCGCAGGGACAAGCCGACAAAATCGGCTGACACACCCATCGCATCGCCACCATCGCCGCTGCCACGGTCAAGTGGCAGTTCATCGACGCTGACAACACCGCTCTGACTGTCTCGCGACAAGATCAGCACACGCTCAACCAGATTGCGGAGCTGGCGGACATTTCCGGGCCAGCTCATCGATTGCAGCACAGCGAGCGCTTCATCGCTGAAGGCGCGCGGGGTCAGACCGGAGGAGTCCGCGATACGGGCGCTGAAATACTCGACCAGGGCCGGAATATCATCACGCCGATCGGCGAGCGAAGGTACGGCCAGAGGCACGACATTCAATCGATAATAGAGATCCTTCCGGAAGCCTTGCGCCGCAATCGCTTCTTCGAGATCGCGCGTCGACGAGGACATGACCCGGACATCGACATTCACGTCAGAACCGCCACCAACCCGCTGGAAGCGCTGTTCCGTCAACACCCGCAGGATCTTGCTCTGTGTGCCCAGCGGCATGTCGCCAACCTCGTCCAGCAGCAGCGTGCCGCCGTGGGCCTGTTCGAACACACCAATCTTTACCGGCATGCCGGCATTGTCTTCCTCGCCGAACAGCTCGCGTTCCATCTGCTCAGGCGCGATATTGGCAGCATTGACGGCAATGAAGGGGCCGCCTGCGCGGCGGGAATTTTCGTGAATGAGTTTCGCACATAGCTCTTTGCCGACCCCGGCTTCACCGGAAACGAGGACGCGAGAATTGGTCGGGGCGACCTTCTCAATCTGGGCGCGCAGCGCTTGTGCTGCGCCGCTCGCACCAATCCAGTCCGAGACGGAGAAACTGTGCGTCCGCAGCGCTTCGTTCTCGCGCTTGAGCTTGGAGGACTCAATTGCACGCGAAACCAGGTGCAGCAGCCGATCGGCCTTGAACGGCTTCTCGATGAAATCATAGGCGCCGCGCCGGATGGCCGCGACGGCGGTTTCCACGTTGCCGTGGCCGCTGATCACAATGACCGGCAAGAGCGGGTCGATCGTTTTCAGGTATTTCAGGACCGAAAGCCCATCCATGTCACTGCCTTGCAGCCAGACATCGAGCACAACCAGGCTCGGTGTCCGTCCGCGCACTTCTTCGATGGCACGTTCGGCGGTGGCGGCTACACGGACGCCATGACCGTCATCTTCCAGGACGCCGGCGATCAGTTCACGGATATCCGGCTCGTCATCAACGACAAGAATGTCAGTACTCATTGGCATACTCCAAAGTCTGATGTTCTGCGTCTGCCGCCCCGGCCAGACTGTGTGGTAGAACAATTTTCACGATCGCCCCCTGGGCCCCATGGTTTGGTTCAAGTAATTGCACGCTGCCGCCATGATCCATGATCACGCGGTTGACGATCGCAAGTCCCAGGCCAGTTCCGCCTTCGCGGGCGGTCACATATGGCTCGAGCAGCTGGTCACGCGCATCCTGCGGGAAACCCGGACCATTATCCTCGATCGAAATCGTGATGAAGCCGTCTTCTTCCGACCGCTCGACCGTTACGTTGACCTGGCCTTGCGTTTCGTCCGTTTCCGGGCGGCGTGACAGCGCTTCAGCGCCATTTTTGACAATGTTCGTCAGGGCCTGACCAAGCAGGCGCTCATCGCCCAGCATCTCCAGACCTTCTTCGGGCAGAGACAGCACAAATCGATAATCCGGGTGCACCACGCGCTGGGCAAAAACGACATCCGTCACCAAAGCCGCCAGATCAAATCGGATCGGCGTCGGCTTCGGCATCCGCGCAAAGTCGGAAAACTCCTGGACCATTCGACCAATATCCGAGACCTGCCGCAGGATGGTATTGATGCAGCGCTGGAACACGCCGTCTTCATCATTGATCTGATCGCCGTAGCGTCGGCGAATGCGCTCGGTCGACAGCTGGATCGGTGTCAGCGGATTGCGGATCTCGTGGGCGATGCGGCGCGCAACATCGCGCCAGGCCATCTGTCGCTGGGCCGAAATCAGGCGCGTCGTATCATCGAGCGTGATCACGTAGCCGCCGACCGTGTCTGATGTTACTTTCAGACGCACATGGCGCAGGCCATCCTCGGTCATCATGTTGATGAATGTATCGTCCTGGCTGCGGCGGGTATGAACCTCTTCGACGCGGCTCCAGATCTCCGGATAGACTTCCGGTAGGAGGCGGCCTTCCAATTGCCCCTGATCGAGCAGAGTCTCCGCCGATCGGTTGGCAATCGTGACAATGCCGGCGGAGTCGATACGAATAACCCCGGAGCTGAGCTCTACCAGCAACGTTTCCAGGAACCGGCGGCGCTCTTCGGCCTCTTCACGGGCGGAGACGAGATCATCGCGGCGCTCATCCAATTGCCGCGTCATCATGTTGAACGAGTTTGACAATGCCCGAACCTCATCATCAGATTCCGGTAGCGGCACGGACACGCCGCGTCGTCCTTCACTGACGTCGAGGGCGGCGCTGGCCAGGCGGCTGATCGGACGCGAAATGCGTTCGGCAATCTCCTGCGCCAGGCGGACCGACAGCAACAGAACCAGGGCCACGATCTGCAAATAGGAGACGATGAACAGTGTGCGGATTTCGCTGCTGCGTTGTTGCGCGAGGCGGTAATTCGTTCCGGCGGCCCGAGCGCGGTCGAGGCGCGCGAACAGTTCCGGATCGACGGGCCGGGCAAGATAGAGATAACTCGCCCCGAAATTCTCAAGCCGCTGCAGGGCGAACGTATAGCCGGCCTGAGGCCGCAACACAGCCACCGTCTCACCGCGATCCGCCGCGTCGAAATATTCGGCGGCCGGTCGGCCATAGTGATTGGGCGAACTCATATTCTCAGCGATGGCAAGCGGATAGCCATTGCGATCGATGATGTAGGCGGCGGAAAACTCGCGATAGGTCGCGAGCACGCTGAAAATGGTCTCAAACGCTTCCGGATTGGCCTCAAATCCCCCGGCAGAGGCATCGACATCGTCAGCCACGGCCTCAGCATCGGCTTCGAACTGGGCCGCAAATTGCTCGCCGCTTTCAGCCGTGATCGTGCCGATCTCGTCGACCAGGGTAAGCACTGTGTCGCCGAGCCAGGTGTCAATTCCGCGGGCAATGGTCAGCCAGAGGAAGAGTGATACGATGACGGCCGGGATCAGGGCCACGGTGCCGAACAGCAACATGAATCGCCGGGTCAGACGTCCGCCGCCTTCAGCATGCTGTTTCCGGATGGAAAGGTATCGCGAGACAATCAGACCCGCCAGAACGACCAGAATGACCATGTTCCCGATCAGCAGGAACATCAGGCCTTCCGGGATTGGATCCGTCGGACTGCTTCGTCCCAGAGCGATGATCGTCGCCGCGGCGCCACCGACAGCCGCCAGCACGAACAGGCCCTGGAACCAGAGCCCACCATTCCGTCTGAGAGTAGCTAATACGCTGGACGCCAAGTACGGGACCTCAAACACACACACTGTCACCAAACAGCAACAGTGGTGATTTAGAGCAACACTTGCCCCTTACGTCAATCAGTCTTCTGTCATTCCAAGCACACCCATGCGCGCGCGCAAAGTGTTCCGATTAACGCCGAGCAGCGCCGCCGTTCGCAATTTGTTGCCCGACGTCACGCTGAGCGCCAGTTTGATCAGCGGCCGCTCCACTTGTTCCAGCACATTATGATAGATTTTGCCGTCATCATCGGCGCCTTGCAACAGATCTGCCATCACATAGCGGTGCAACAGGGTTTCGATCTCACTTTCGAGCGAGGCATCCGGCCCCTGCTCTTTTAGCGACTCAGCCCGCAGCTCGCGCTCGATATCGCGCTGTGTGATGGTCGCGTCAGGGCTGAGCGCGGCAAGACGGAAAATCAGGTTCTCCAGCTCGCGCACATTGCCCGGCCAGTCATAGGCCATCAGCAGCTCCATGGCCGGCTTGGCCACCTGTTTGGTCGCCAGCCCGCGCGCCTCAGCGCGGATGAGGAAGGCTTTGACCAGTTCCGGAATGTCATCCTTGCGACGTCGCAAAGGCGGCATTTCGATCCGCACCACATTCATGCGGTAATAGAGGTCTTCGCGAAACTCGCCGGCCTCGACCAGAGCGGACAGAGGCTGCCGGGTCGACGCGATGATGCGGGCCCCACCCTCTTCCCGCATCAGCTTGACCAGCTGCGTCTGCGCCTCCGGGGTCAGGTCGCCGACCTCGTCGAGATAGATCGTCGCCTGGTGATCAAATGCGATCCCGGGCGCAGCGTCGGTTCCGAACAGTTCAGCACTCACCTCCTGCGGTTGGCGCATGGACAGATCGAGCGAATGGAAGGGGCCAGCCCGCGAGTCGCCGAGATCGTGGACCGCACGGGCGGCGAGCTCCTTTCCGGTGCCGGATTCGCCTTCGATCAGCACGGTCAGATCGGTGTTCATGACCCGCGAGATGATCCGATACACGTCCTGCATCACCGCCGACCGCCCGACCAGAGGCACCACCGCACTGACGCCGCTCTCTGCGGACGCGGTTTTGGCGGGTGCGCCTTGTGCGGACTTGGCATCGTCAAGCGCGCGCCCGACAAGATCGGTCAGCTGGTCGATATCGAACGGCTTGGGCAGGTAATCATAGGCGCCATGCTGGGCCGCAGATGCGGCGGTGAGGATCGTGTTCTGGCCGCTCATCACTATGATGGGCAGCTCTGGACGCACAAGCTTGAATGAAGGCAACAGTTCGAAGATCGGCGTATCCGTGAGATAGACATCGGTGACCACGACATCGCCCTCGCCGTTCCGCACCCAGCGTTCCAGGGCTTCGGGTGAACTGGTGGCGCGAACCGCATATCCGGCGGTCACCAGGGTCTGATTGACGATCAGGCGAATGCTCGCATCGTCTTCGGCGAGAAGAACGGTTTTCTGGCTCATGATGTCTTCGATCTTGGCAGCGGCAGATAGATGGAGAAGCGCGTCAGCCCGGGCTTGCTGTCGACCTTGATGCGGCCATTATGGGCCGACACGATCTCATTGACGACGCTCAGCCCGAGGCCGCGGCCACCCGATTTGGACGACATGAACATATCGAACATGCGCGCCTTCTTCTCGGCCGGCACGCCCGGGCCATTGTCTTCGATGGTGACGCGGATGGCGCGACCAAGGCGTTCGGAGCCGTCGCGCCGGACAATCGCAAAACTGGTCTCGAACGCGGTCTCGATCTGGATTTGCGGGCTTTGCGTGAAGGCTTGTGTCGCCTCGACCGCGTTGCGAAGGACGTTCTGGAAGGCTTCGTGGAGATGATCCTGATCCGCAAGAATGTCAGGCAATGACGGATCATATAGGCGGATGATCGAGACTTTGCCGGCGGAGGCCGCCTCTTCTGCGGCGACGACGCGGTCCAGCAGTTCGTGAATGTTCAATGTCTCGCGCGCTGGTGCCGAGAATAGTTCGAAGGCCGACAAGCGTGAGACGAGACGTTCGATCCGACGCGACTCGCTCTGGATAATGTCGAGCATCGCCGTCTGATCATCTCGGGCATTGCGCGACAGGAGCTGTGCCGCGCCTGAAATCCCGGCGAGCGGGTTCTTTACTTCATGCCCAAGGATTCGCCCAAACGCGGCGACGCCCGCTGGGTTATTGTTGACCAGCGTCGCGTCGTGCGCTTCCGTCATCGCAATCACGAAACTGCCATCCTGCAGCGGACGCAATCGGAGATCCAGGACGCGGGTCTTCTGCAAGCTTGGCCCACTGATCGACACGCTGTGCGCCGTGACATCCCCCTTCAGGGTCAGCGCCTTGTCCATCAGCGCAAAGATTGGCGAGTCGTGGAACAGGATTTCGCTGAGCGGCTTGCGATGCATGGCCCGCTCGGATTGGCCGAGCAGGGATTGGGCTTCGGGATTGGCGGCGTTGACGCGCCGGCGTTCATCCAGGCCCAGCAGCGCAAAGGGCGCGAGCCCGACCAGGTCCAATGTCGTCATCATGCGGCGGCTTTCGTCTCGGAATTCAGGTAAAGGGATTGTATCTGCGCGATCAGCTCGGCGGGGTCGTCGAGCCGGCAGAGCTGTGCACGCACAGCTCGGCGTTCTGCCTCATCAAGCGGCAGTTCCGCCTTATCAACATGAGCCGCGATATGTTTGCGAACGATCCGAATGCCAAGCCAAGAGCCGTACAGGCTGAGGCTGTCTTCGATCTGCTCGCACAGTCCATCGGCTTGCGCGCTGAGATCGGGGCGAACGAAATCGCGGCCCTCCAGATGCGCGGCGACCTGCCCGAGCAACCAGGGCTGACCCATCGCAGCGCGGCCGAGCATGACACCGTAGGCACGAGACTCCGCCAAAGCAGCGTCAACCTGGTCGACGGAACCAATATCGCCATTGGCAATGACCGGAACGTCAACAGCCTCAACGGTATCGGAAATCGCAGACCAGTCGGCCTGGCCTTTGTAGAACTGGCACCGCGTCCGGCCGTGGACGGCAAGCATCTCGACCCCGCGATCGACAGCGGCGCGTGCAATCTCGGGCGCATTGAGCAAGTCATGATCCCAACCAAGGCGCATTTTCAACGTCACCGGCGTCCCGCCTGCCCCTTCCAGGGTCGCGTCGATGATCTGTAGCGCCAGGTCTGGTTCGCGCATCAAGGCCGATCCGGAATTGCCGCCGGTCACTTGCCGGGAGGGGCAGCCCATATTGATGTCGATGACATCGACTCCGGCCTCGACCAGCAATTCAGCGCCGCGCCGCATGTCCTCAGGTCGACGCCCGGCCAGCTGCACAATCCACAGGCCGCGCCCTTCATGCCGACAGGTCTTGCGAACCACATCCGGGCGCGCAGCCGCCAGCGCTTCCCCGGCCACCATTTCAGACACAACAGCAGGCGCGCCATAGCGCACGGCCTGGCGTCGAAACGCAGCGTCGGTCGAGCCGGACATGGGCGCCAGCCAGACACGCTCTGCCTGAAAAGAAGGCATTTTCATCATACGCTCGATAAAATCACATTTTTGCACTGCACAAAAGTGCAGCAGTGAAGTTCTGGCATTCATTCACGCATGGCATGTGGCTTTTTTACAGCAAGGCGTTATTCAGCCTGCATGCGTGTTGCTGCTATCATCGTTGCTGCGGGCCGAGGTGAGCGCGCCGGTGGGCGTCGGCCAAAACAGCTCCAGGCGCTGGGTGGCAAACCGGTGTTTGAATGGTCGCTCGAGGCGTTTCGGGATCACCCGCAAGTCGACCAGATCGTGCTGGTCATTCCCGCCGACGACCTCCCCTCCTATCAGTATGCGCTCAGCGATACCGTGACCTATGCGGCGGGGGGTGAGACGCGCACGGCGTCGGTGAAAGCTGGTTTGCAAGCCTGCGACCTTACCGACACCGATCTGGTCATGATCCATGATGCAGCGCGCCCGGGCCTGACCGAGACGATCATCTCCGACCTCATCGCTGCGATGGACGCTGCCGATGCAGCCGCCCCGGCGCTGCTCGTGCCCGATGCCTTGAAGCGCAAGACGGATAACCAGCTCACAAATGTCAGCCGCGAAGCCTTGTACCGGGTGCAGACGCCGCAATGTTTCAAATATGGCGCGATCTGTGAGGCACTGGCGCAGGCCAAAGACCTGGTAGATGATCTCGCCGCGATTGAAGCGCAGAACGGCACCGTCACGCTGAAGGAGGGTAGCGAACGTCTCGCGAAGATAACCTATCCGGACGACCTGAATCGATTAGAAACACTCCTCATGCCGACGCAATTCGCCCCCCGATTTGGCACTGGTTACGACGTGCACGCCTTCGAACCGGGCGACGCGGTTACGCTGTGCGGGGTCTCTATTCCGCATGACCAGAAACTGTCCGGCCATTCCGATGCCGATGTCGCCTGGCATGCGCTGACCGATGCCATCCTTGGCGCCGCGGCGCTCGGCGATATTGGCGACCATTTCCCACCCAGCGATCCGCAATGGAAAGGCGCCGCGTCCGAGCTGTTTCTCAAACACGCCGTTGAGCAGGCGGCAGCCGCTGGCTGGGCACTGGCAAGCTGTGACGTCACGGTGATTTGCGAAGCGCCGAAAGTGAAGCCGCATCGCGAGGCCATGCGCGCAGAAACCGCGCGTGTCACTGGCCTCGATCTCACCGCCGTCAGCGTGAAAGCCACGACGACGGAAGGTCTCGGCTTCACCGGTCGCCGAGAAGGCATCGCCGCCCAGGCCAGCGCTGTTTTGACCCCTCTTTCCATCAACTCATAGGTCTTGCACATGTTCCCCGATCGCATTCGCAATCTCGCTCTTCTGGTCATGGATGAAGCCATGGAACGCCGCGTCAAAATCGCAACGGCCGAGAGTTGCACCGGCGGACTGCTGGCCGGACTGTTCACCGAATTTGCTGGCTCGTCGAAAGTCCTGGAGCGAGGCTTTGTCACCTATTCCAATTCCGCCAAGGCCGAAGTGCTCGGCGTCGCCGGCGATGTCCTGGCGGATTATGGCGCGGTGTCAGAACCCGTCGCGCGACTGATGGCCGAAGGCGCTATGGAGCAAAGCCGCGCCAATCTCGCAATCGCCGTCACCGGCATTGCCGGCCCAGGTGGCGGCACGCCGATGAAGCCGGTTGGCACCGTCCACATTGCCTGCGCCCGCGAGAACAAGGCGATGATGCACGAGATGCTGATGCTCGGCGATATCGGGCGCCACGAGGTGCGTATGGAAACCCTGGAAGCGGCGCTGAACATGATCCGCGCGCAGATTTGACGCCGTCACTAGGGCCGCAGCCAGGTCTGTGTTACCGTCAAAGAAAATGGAGGAAACATGGCCTACGACGCGAACACGGAATTCACCAGATTTGAACCGAGACTGCTGTCTCCAGCGATTGGCGCGGAGCTGATTGGCGCCAACCTCGCAGAATTCGATGATACCTTGGTGGAAGAAGTTCGCGCCGCTTTGCTCAAATACCAGGTCGTGTTTTTCCGGGACCAGCATGATCTGACACGTGACCAGCATATCGCGTTCGCACGCAGCTTTGGCGACCTGGAAATCCATCCGGCCACGCCCAAGGATCAACCCGATCCCGAAGTCCTTCGCATCGCGCATGGTCCGAAATCACGTGGCCAGGAGAACAATTGGCATTCGGACGTGACCTGGCGCGCTGAACCATCGCTCGGCTCCATCCTGCGCGCCATCGAACTGCCGGAGCTGGGTGGCGACACACTATTCTCCAACATGGTGCGCGCATATGAAGACCTCGATGATGAGCTGAAAGAACGCCTGTGCGAGATGACCGCCGTGCACGATATTGCGCGCGTGTTCGCGCGTCGCCTCAACAAGGACGCTTCTGCCCTGCATGAGAAATTCCCGCCGCAGGAACATCCGGTCATCCGCACCCATCCGGAAACCGGCGAGCGCGGGCTTTATGTCAACGTCGCTTTCACCGATCATATTATCGGCATGGACCGCGAGGAGAGCGATAGCTTACTCAAATACCTCTATCACCGGGCCTGGCTGCCAGAATACCAGTGCCGATTTAAGTGGGCGCCAGGCTCGCTCGCATTCTGGGACAATCGCGCCTGCCAACATTATGCGGCCAGCGACTATTTCCCCAATGTCCGGATCATGGAGCGTGTGACCATCGCCGGCGATCGGCCTTACTTCACGCCCTGATGGTTTGAATGCAGAAGACCGGGGTAATTGTGAGAGCCCAGCCTTCTGCAAGTGGGTAAAATCTTCTGAGAGACGAACTTCCAAAAGACACTGTTAGCATTGCGGAATTTCGAGATTTGTCAGCTTGATTGCGGCGAAGCACCGTTCGAGCGCGACGAGTTACACGTGTAGCTCATCGAATTACGACGTAATGCGTTCCATCACTTCCGAGTTAAAAGACCGTCCAATCGGTATTTTTCGCCCCGATGCCATCAGAATCTTTCTGACGCCATTGGACGGCTTGAGCACGGCTTGAATGAATTTCGTGTGCACAATGAAGGAGCGATGGACGCGCAGAAAACATTCAGGATCAAGCTTTTCTGCGATGTTCGAAATCTTTCCTCGAAGCAGATGCGAGCGACTTTCCTGATGGAGATTCACATAATCTCTCGCTGCTTCAATTGCTTCGATCGAATCCACCGCCACTCGAACCGTTCCGCGATGCCCACGCACCCAGAATTCCGTTTCATATTTCCTGCGATCGAGCTTTTGAGCCTCAAGACTGCCGATTAGTGAGCTAAGGCGTTGGGATCGACGCGCATCGCCGGCCTCTTTCAATCGTTTTGCGGCCTTGGCAACCGCTTCGCGTACAGCTTCGGAGTCGATCGGTTTGAGCAGATAATCGATCGCACCGGCTTTCAGCGCTTCCAGCGCGTGTTCATGGTAAGCGGTCGTAAACACAATCAATGGGATTCTCTGCTCCGGGATGCCGTTCAATAATTCCAGGCCCGTACAACCCGGCATTTCGATGTCCAGAAACGCCACGTCTGGTCGCAATTCCAGAATTGCTGCGCGTGCACTCACCCCATCCGCATAAGTTCCAACGATATCACAATCGGAAATCTGCAGGAGCTCGCGCTCCAATCGGCGTGCGGCCAGAGGTTCGTCTTCAGCGAGAATGATTCTCATGCCGCATCCCCCTCGCCGTCAGACGGTTCGCCCACCGGCATACGGATTTCAACTCGGCTCCCGACAGGGTCAAGATTCTGGGTGGTCAATTCAGCGGCATCACCAAAATGCGCCTCGAGGCGTTCCCGCACCAGTTTGAGCCCGAGACCATCGGGGTTTGGGACCTCTGGAAACCCTGGGCCATTGTCTTCGACGCAAAGCTGTAGATCGTCATCTGACAACTCCGCCGTGACCGTGATCCGGGTTATGTGGCCGGGCACCTCGCGCCCATATTTGATCGCGTTTTCGACGAGCGGCTGTAGAATCAGTTTTGGCACGAGCACGTGGCACACAGACGGATCGGCGCAATCGGAGGCAACTTGAAGCTGGGCGCCATATCTCACCTTTTGGATGTCGATATAGTCATTCACGATTGCAAGTTCATCTTCCAGCGGAATCAGGTCGACCGGATGCGGATCGATGACATGGCGCAAAAACCGGCTCAGCCGCGAGATCATCACGTCGGCATCGTCCGGACGCGCTTCATTGATCAGAGCAGAAATCGAGTTGAGCGAATTGAACAGGAAGTGCGGATTCAATTGATGGACGAGCATCTGCATCCGCGCCTCTCTTGCGGACGCCTTGAGCCGGTAAATGGCGTGCTCACGCTCCCTCATTCGAGAGAATTGAGCGAAAAGTAGGAACAAAACCACCCACGAGACGAACATCCAGGCAGAGAAAAAATAATTCTTGGGAACGTCGAGTCGAAGGAGGTCTTCAAACGTCGTTTCGCCTTCAAAGGTCGCAAATATCAAGCGATCTATGAACGCCAGAAAAAGTGCGACAAACAAGGTGAAGCCGACAACCAATACCAGGCGCTCAATCTTTAACCGGGTCGGCATCAGGCGCACGGCGACGTGCCCCAGAAACAGAACCATAACCGCCGATATCGAAAGCGAGATAACGCGCGGCGGCACCTGCGCCCAGCTCACATCAAACCCATGCGAATAATTGTACAGAATGCGCCAAAAGAAGATGAATGACCAGAAGATCGCCTGAAATGTCCAGAACGATCTCAGACGTGTGCCTCTGGGCGCCAGGATTGGACGCAAGCGCTTCATCATCGCGGTGGACTACCTCAAAATTCCCCTCAAACCAGCGTGTGACTGTCACGCGTATTGGTCAACCCGCTACAGATGTAATTGGTCGCGTTCAAACAGCCATTGGTCGCGCTGAGAGAAATTCATGACGGATGGTCGATTACCCCCTATATAGCCCGAAACCCATCTGCTGCGGGCCTTGAACCCGTCTGGAGAAGATTATGACGATAGACCTTGCGGCGCTGACAGCGCCCGAAGCTGCGCCTGTAGACGGCGCCCTCAATTCTCTTGGCTTTGCCAAACCCCCGTCTGAGACACGCGTCGTTGCCGCGATGTCCGGCGGTGTCGACTCATCCGTGGTCGCTGCGCTTTTGAAAGCGCGGGGCTATGATGTCATTGGCATCACTTTGCAGCTTTACGATCATGGCGCCGCGATCGAGAAGAAAGGTGCCTGTTGTGCCGGTCAGGATATTCACGACGCACGCAATGTCTCCGACCAGATCGGCATCCCGCATTATGTGCTTGATTATGAGAGCCGGTTCAAAGAGCAGGTGATGGAAGACTTCGCCGACACCTATCTGTCTGGCGCAACGCCGATCCCATGCATCCGCTGCAACCAGACGGTAAAGTTCTCAGACCTGCTGCGCACCGCGAAGGATCTCGGCGCCGATTGCCTGGCGACTGGACATTACATTCGCCGGACGGACGGGGACAGCGCGCCTGAGCTGCATCGCGCCGCCGATGCCAGCCGTGACCAATCCTATTTCCTGTTTGCGACGACCAGGGAACAGCTCGACTATGTCCGCTTCCCGCTTGGCGACTTGCCGAAAACGGACGTGCGCGCGCTGGCAGATCATTTCAACCTGCCCGTGGCGACCAAGCCGGACAGTCAGGATATCTGCTTTGTCCCTGAAGGTTCATACGCATCCGTGGTTGAAAAACTGCGTCCCGGTTCGGGGCGCGGTGGTGAGATCGTGCACCTGGATGGGCGGGTGCTCGGCGAGCATAATGGCGTCATCCATTATACAATCGGCCAGCGCCGCGGCCTTGGCGTGGCCACGGGCGAGCCACTCTTCGTGGTCAAGATTGATGCGCCGGCCCGCCAGGTCATTGTCGGCCCACGCGAAGCGCTGCTGACCGCGGGCCTGACAATGGAAGAACTCAACTGGCTCGGCGATGACACGCTGGAAGCGGCCTGCAAGCGCGGGGATCCGGTGCTCGTCCGCGTGCGTTCAACGCGCGAGCCGGCACCGGCGCGACTCGGCTTCGATAATGGTCGACCAGCCGTCTGGTTCGATCAAGCTGAGGAAGGGGTCGCTCGCGGTCAAGCCAGCGTACTTTATGATGCCAGCGGGTCGACCCGGATACTCGGCGGCGGCTTTATCGCTTCCACGATCGCCGCCGACGAGCGTCTGCGCGCCTAAGGGAACACACGCATCCGGAACAGAACCCGGTTTTCGGTAAATTCCTGAACCGGCGACGACCCGTCGCGCAGTTCGAAATTGCTTTCGAGCCAGATATTCTCGTTCAGGCGCCAATTGGCGCCGACCAGGACATCGATCCGATCATCGCTGCGATCGATATTCTCGAACTCGTAATTGTTGAATCCGGCGCCGCCGATCAGGAAGACTTTCGGCGACACGCCGTGCGCAACGCGGACGTTCACGCCGGTTTCGATCGCGGCAATGTCGGCGGCCAGTCCGGGATCGATAACGCCGCGCGAAAACTCTGTCTCGATCGTCGTCTGCGCCGCCATGGCCCATTGCACATTGCCCGATACCGAGACGTCCTCAATGTCCGCAAAGGTCGGATCAGTGAATGTATAGCTCATGAAGCCGATGCCGATATCGCCGCGTATGGAGTCGCCAAACTCGAAATCAGACCCGACGCTGAGCACATTGCCTTCATAATCACGATCAAAGGCATTGAAGATGCCTGGCAGATCGAAATCCGCTTCGATCCGTCGTGCCTCAGTATAAGCGGCCCAGTTGGAGTCGACGGCATAGGCAACGCGCACGCGCCCATCGAGCTCGTCATGGTCGCGGATATCCTGGTCCTGAATAAAATTGTTCGGGACCTCAACATCATCATGATCGAACGCGGTTGCCAGCAGATCGGCGTCCAGCAACCAGCGGTTACCCGTGAATAGCAGGCCGAGACTGCCCCCGCTGCGGCTATACTCATTGGGCTCAAGCGCGCTCGGTATCGTTGACAGCGCGGTTCGGTCTTCGGTGATATCTTCGGTGAACAGGCGCCCCGACAGCGACACGACGTCAGTCAGGTCCAGGCGCCCGTTCAATCCCAGCTTGACGTCGGTTTTGCTCTCTGACGTAAAGTCCGGATTCTCGACATGATCGAATTGCAGCAGGCCGCCCATAGCATGCCGGGCCCAATCGGACGTGACGTCGAAATTCGGCTTGAAACCATAGGCTGTCGCGCTCTCTTCGGCGGTCGAGCTGGCGAATATATTGGACGACCAGCCAATCGAGAAATCAGCGCTCGGCTGCACGATGAATATGCCCACGGGCAGCGGCACCGGATCGGTGTCGGCGTTTGGACGTTCGTCCACCGGCACGAAACTTTCGCGCTCGAAAAGCCCGGTATCGGTCTGTGCCTGACCGGCCATAGCCAAGCTAACCGCGCTTGCCGCGCTCAGCGCCGCAAGGCGTGCGTGAATAGATTTCATAGCGAATACGTCCACTCTAGATAATGCTCGTCCAGCAATGATCCATGGAGTGTGTTGGCAACCGCTTAACTCTCATAGTGAAATCTTATCCACGTGAGTAAGCTCTTGAACGGTCTCGAATTCTTGCGCTTGTCGGCATCCGCTTACACGAATCGACGATCGGCCTCGGCCCGGAATGCGTCCATGATCAGCTCAACCGCGAGCCGGGAATTGGTCCGCGCCAACAGGCCGAGCACCGGGTTCTTGAACTCATAGTCGATGAAACAATGCACGCGGGTCTTGCCGTCCTCACGTGGGTCAAATTGCCAGCGATTGCGCAAATGCCGGAACGGACCGCGTGCCAGTTTGACGTCGATCCGGCGGGCTTGCGGATCGGCCTCGACATGAGAGGAAAAGCGTTCGTCAAAGCCTTTGAAATGCACCGACGCTTCTCCCAGACACGCATATTGCCCGTCCGGCCCCATCGTCTCGTTGGACACATCCACTGCGCGGATCCATTTAATAAACTCCGGATAGCGCCGAATGTCCCGCACCAGCCCGTACAGGTTTTCCGCACTATGCGGGATGAGCACCTGTTCGGAGACTTTAGGCATCAGCCCCAAGTTGAGCGTCACGGGCGGCGCGCAATTGCGCGAAATCTTCGCCGGCGTGATAGCTCGACCGCGTCAATGGTGACGCCGACACCATCAGGAAGCCTTTGGCGCGGGCAATTTCCTCATAGGCGCTGAATTCATCCGGGCTGACATAGCGATCAACGGCGGCATGTTTGCGGGTTGGCTGCAAATATTGCCCGATGGTCAGGAAATCGATGCCGGCCGAGCGCATATCGTCCATGACCTGCATCACCTCTTCCTTGGTCTCGCCGAGGCCGACCATCAATCCGGACTTGGTGAATTGCGATGGGTCGCGGTCTTTGACCTTCTCGAGCAGGCGCAAGGAATGGAAATAGCGGGCGCCTGGTCGGATTGACAGATACAGGCGCGGCACGGTTTCGAGATTGTGGTTGAACACGTCCGGCTTGGCGTCGATGACTTTCGCCTCCCAGCCATCCTTTCGCAGGAAGTCCGGCGTCAGGATCTCGATTGTCGTACCGGGTGACGCCTCGCGAATGGACTCAATCGTCTGCACAAAGTGCATCGCCCCGCCATCATCGAGATCATCGCGATCCACAGACGTAATAACGACATGCTCCAAGCCCATCTCGGCAACGGCCAGGCCAACCCGCCGCGGCTCGTCTTCATCCAGTGGGGCCGGCTTGCCGGTGATGACATTGCAGAAAGAACAGGCGCGCGTGCAGGTATCGCCCATGATCATCATCGTCGCGTGCTTCTTGTCCCAGCACTCGCCAATATTAGGGCATCCGGCTTCTTCACACACCGTGACCAGCCCCTTGGATTTCACGATTTCCCGCGTCTCAGCATAGCCTTTTGACGTCGGCGCTTTCACACGAATCCAATCGGGCTTGCGCAAAAGCGGCGTATCCGGGCGATTACGCTTTTCCGGGTGCCGAAATTGGGGCTTCTTATCAATCAGTGTCGCCATGCTGTCTAAATGGAGCGGATCGACGAAAACTGCAAGTTGCGCCGGGGCATAGCTCCCCTGATCCACACGCATACAACGGCTGAGGGCTTGAACTCTTCACCGACTGTGACACTTTGTTGCAAAAGATTTAGAGTCCGGACCATAACAAGACCATGACTGACGCTTCGATCCCTGCCCCGCTCCCGTGGCGCGCCAGCCGCGCCAAGACGGATATCTTTTCCGCCATCATCCGCGCCTCAAAGGAATTTGGCGGAAAAACCGTCGCCATCGTCGACGGAGACGGAACCGAGGTGGACTATAAGACAATCTTACGCGGCTCGTTCGCGCTCGGCTCCGCCCTCGGCAAAAAATTCAGCAAGGACGAAACGGTCGGGATCATGCTTCCGACCGGCGCAGGCGCCGTGATCGCGTTTTGCGCCGTACTCGCGTCTGGACGGTTGCCCGCTATGCTGAACTTCACGGCGGGGTCGGCGAACATTAAATCTGCGATGAAGGCGGGGAAAATCAGCAAGATCGTCACCGCGCACAAATTCGTCGAACTGGGCGCGCTCGAACCTCTCATTGCGGAACTCGAGGATGTATCCGAATTCATCTATCTGGAAGATGTGCGCGAAAGCCTCGGCCTGTTGGACAAAGTGGCCGGCGGACTAGGCCCGATCCTGCCCAGCCTCTTCCACTCGCGGCAAAACCACAAGAAGCCTGGCGTCGTCCTGTTCACGTCTGGCACTGAAGGAGAGCCGAAAGGCGTCGTCCTCTCCCACCACAATATCGTCGCGAATGTCGAGCAGGTCCGGTCTCATATCGGTCTCGACCCGAAAACGGATCGCGTTTTCAATCCGCTCCCGACGTTTCACTGCTTCGGCCTGACCGTTGGCGCCATTCTTCCGCTGATTGCAGGCGTGCGTGCGGTATTTCATCCAAGTCCTTTGCAGCCGCGCGAAATCGCTCAGCGCCTGGAGGAGACTGAATCGACGATCCTGCTCGCGACAGACACGTTCATCAGCCAATATGCTCGAGTCGCAAAAGAAGGCGCACTCGACCGCGTTCGACTTGCCGTCTGTGGTGCCGAACGGGTGAAAGACGAGACCAGAGCCTTCGTCCGCAAGAAGTTCGATATCGAGATCCTCGAAGGCTATGGCGCAACCGAGGCGTCTCCCGTCGTTGCAGCCAATCAGATGGAATTCAACAAGCCCGGCACCGTCGGACGGCTGATGGCCGATATGGAGTATGAGCTTCTGCCCGTCGAAGGGATCGAGGAAGGCGGCAAGCTCCGCATTCGCGGACCGAACATTATGCTGGGCTATATGCGCTCTTCTGCGCCCGGCGTTATCGAGCCACCGCAAGATGGTTGGCACGACACGGGTGATATCTGCGTCTTGGATGAGGATAATTGCATTCGCATCATGGGCCGGGTGAAGCGGTTCGCCAAAATTGGCGGAGAAATGGTCTCTCTCGCTGTGGTCGAAAATTGCGCCAGTGCGATATGGCCTGACGAAATGCACGCGGCCGCGGCCATCCCGGATCCGCGCAAGGGCGAGCAAGTTGTGCTCTTGACCACTGCTGCCGACGCCGACCGTAGCGCGTTGCTGGCCTGGTGCCAGTCTCATGGCGTATCTGAACTTTCTGTCCCCAAGAAAGTCTTCCACGTGGAAGAAATCCCTGTACTCGGCACCGGGAAAACGGATTATGGCGCTGTGGGTAAAATGGTTATGAGCCTGACCGAGGCAGCTTAAAGCTCGTTCGTGAAGCTCCAACCATCATAGGCAGGCTCAACACCTGCCGGAAGCTCGGCCTTAAGGGTCTGATAGTCAAAATCTACATGCAGATTCGTCAACACGGCACGCTTCGGCTGAAGTGTTTCAATCCAGGAAAGGGTTTGTTCGAGATGCGCATGCGACGGATGCGGTGTGTAGCGAAGTGCATCAATGATCAACAGATCCAATCCGGTCAGGTGCTCAAGCGTCCGATCCGGAAAACCATTCAGATCATTGCAATAGGCGACATCGCCAAACCGAAACCCAAGCGACCGGATGCGTCCATGTTCCTGATCCAGTGGGAGCACCGCCAAAGATCCGCCCGGTCCTGTGATCGAGACGGGCTCATATGAAGAGATTAAAGGTTGGACATCGATGATCGGTGGATATCCTCCCTTCCCTTCGAACACATACTGAAATTTGGGGTACAGCGTCGCGTGGGTCGGCGCGTCCATATAGGCTTTGATCTGAGCGCGATTGCGGATGGCGAGCGCGCGGACATCGTCAATTCCGTGGGTCTGATCGGCATGGTCATGGGTAAACAGGATCGCATCCAGGCGCCCAACCTCAGCATCTAGCAACTGCTCACGTAAATCCGGAGACGTATCGATAAGGATGACCGTTTTCGCGTCTGGCGCCGCGCGCTCCCAGGTTTCCACCAGCGCTGAACAGCGTAGCCGCCGGTTTTTTGGCTCTTCCGGATCGCACGCCCCCCAGTCACCTCCGACGCGCGGAACCCCGCCCGAGGACCCGGTGCCGAGCATAGTGATCTTGAGCTTGCGCTCTGTCATGAGACTTTACGGAACAGTCGCAACGCGTTCGCTTCACAAGTCGCGCCAATCTCTTCGCGCGAAAGCCCATGAAGCTCCGCCAGCGCATCAGCGACATATGGCAAATAGGCGGGCTCGTTGCGCCGTCCCCGATAGGGCATCGGCGTCAGATACGGGCAATCGGTTTCCAGAATGACCCGGTCGAGTGGCACGTCCTTGATCACGGAACGCACATCCTTAGCGCTTTTGAAGGATAGGATTCCCGAGACCGAAACGTACGCCCCAAGCGCCAGACCACGCTGGCAAAGATCCGGACCGCCTGTGTAGCAATGCAGCAATATTGGGAAGCCGCCTTCCGCATGCTCATCTTCTAGAATGGACGCCGTCAGATCATCGGCTTCGCGCGTGTGTACAATCAGCGGCAACCCGGTTTGTCGAGCCGCAGCAATATGCGATCGAAAACTCGCCACCTGTTCGGCCTCGGGGCTATAACCATAGTGGAAATCGAGCCCAGTTTCACCAATCGCGACAACCTTGGCGTTCTGGGCGCAAGTGATCAGGTCTTCTGGCGTGGTGTCGGTGAAATCCTTGGCGTGGTGGGGATGGGTACCGACGCTGCACCAAATATCGTCATGGGCGTCAGCAATGGCGCTCACCCGCGGAAAACTATCCAACCGTTCGCAGATCGCCAGCATGCGCGTGACGCCAGCGGCGCGCGCGCGCGAAATTACGTCAGGTAGGTCTTCCTCGAACGCCTCAGCGTGCAGGTTTACGTGCGTATCAAACATGGGCTCAGGCGCTTACAGCCTTCACGCCGTCTTGCAAAGTTGCAAACAGCTTCGTCGCGGTCTGGAGCGGCGTTAGATTGAGTTCGTTCGCGGTCGCCCGCACCTCATGCATCGCAAGCCAGGTCTTGGACAGATCTGCGTCTGCTTCCGCTTTGTTGGCAACCCAATCCAGCAACGTGTCTGTATAGGCGCGCAGCGACCCCTCATCCACAATCGCCGAGGTCAACGCCGCCGAAACGACGCCTCCTGTTGGTTTTCTCACATTACGGAGCATGGCACGCGCGGTCTGGACGGCTTTCGCGCCGCCAGTTTGCGCCAAAGCAAGGCCATAGCCCGGGCGACCATGGGCGAGTTCCGCCGCAAGCTCGGTTTCCCCGCCCTGGGTATTGAGTACGGCTTTTGTGTCGTCTTCCGACAAAGGGTACAGCCGCAAAACCTGGCAGCGAGATCGGATGGTTGGCAGAATGCTCTGCGTTCCATGAGAAATCAGAATCAGCAGCGCATTGTTCGGAGGTTCTTCCAGTGTCTTGAGGAGCGCGTTCATGCCAGAGATATTCATCTCATCCAGCGAGTCGATGACACCGACGCGCCATCCTGAGAGAGCCGGCCGCAGCGCGAAAAACTGATTGAGCTCTCTAATCTGATCGACAGTGATATCCTGACGCGGTTTGCCTTTGTCGTTGAGACCCCGCGCGACCCATTTCAGATCGGGATGTCCGCCGGACAGAATGAGCTGCATGGCCTTGTCGGAAGCTGGAGCGTCCGGAGACTCAGCGCCCAGCATCAAGCCCGCGATCCGCCGGGCGAAGATTGACTTCCCAATCCCGGATGGGCCCTGATAGATCCAGCCATGATGCAGGCGGCCGGACCGCTTTGAGGCGAGAAAACGAGCCTCTGCCTGTTGATGGCCTATCAAGGGAAACGCAGCGCTCATGCCAGAACCAGTTTGCGGTCGATCACCGAAAGCGCGTCACTCAGCAGCGCTTCAGGGCTTTGCAGCGCGTTCAGCACCGTGCACCGCTCGGGCTCTTTTTCTGCAATCGCCAGAAAGGCCGAACGGACTTTTCCGTGAAAGGACAAGTCTTTCTTCTCGAACACATCGCTGACATTGCGGTCTTGTCGGCGTGCTTCGAGATCTGCCGGCGCAGCATCCAGGATCAAGGTGAGATCTGGACGGGTTTCCCCCACGACGATCTCTTCAATAGCCAGTAATTTATCGAGGTTGACGCCATCAATGCTCTGATATGCGCGGGTCGAATCCGCAAAACGGTCGCAAATCACCCAAGCGCCGCGCGCAAGAGCGGGCCGGATTAGATTTCGAAGGTGATCGTCTCGCGCTGTATTCATCAAAAGCGCATGCGCCAACGGTGACCACGCCTCATCCTCTGGCGGATGCAGAGCCAGGTTTCGTACAGCTTCAGCAAGCTTTGTTCCGCCTGGTTCGCGCGTGACCACGACCTTCTGACCGCGTGCAGAAAGCGCGCGCTCCAGACCGGCAATCAGGGTCGACTTCCCAGTCCCCTCTCCACCTTCCAGAGTAATAAATCGCCCGGGCCCCGACACAGTTTTAAGCGCCTCCGTCCATCATGCGGCTCAAGCCTTCGATCGCTTTACCCACGAAGCCAAGCCGGGGAACGTCCTCAGATGCAACAAGCGGCAATTCAATCGGATCCTTGCCCTCAATCGTGACAACCAGGGTCGCAATCTGGTCTCCGGCAGAGATCGGCGCTTCAATCAATCGATCATGCACGATTTCCGTTTTGCCGCGTGAGAAAGCGCGTTTATGCGCCGTAACATCGACGCTTTCCTGCAATTGCACGCCGACACTGCGGCGCTCGCCCATCCAGACATCCAGTTCAGCCAGACGCTTGTCCCCAGCCTGGATGGTTCGGGTTTCAAACGCTGTGAACGCCATCCGCATCAGCCGCTCTGCTTCCTGCGCACGAGCTTGCTTACTTTCGGTTCCATTGAGCACGATGATACGGCGTTTGCCGTCCCGCACAGCCGAGCCAGTGAGGCCGTATCCGGACGCGTCGAGATGCCCGGTTTTCAGGCCATCCGCACCTTCCATTGTCCCCAAAAGCGGGTTCCGATTGCCTTGAGTGAAGCTGCCCCAGGTATATTCGGGGTTATCATACCAGTCATAGTATTGAGGGTAATTCTCGATGGTGAGGCGCGCGAGTTCTGCAAGATCAGTTGCGGAAACGACGTGCCCTTCACCTTCCAGACCGGTCGAGTTGACAAAGTTCACGCTGGTCAGCCCGAGCTCATGTGCGCGTTGCGTCATTTGTTGAGCAAACGCTTCTTCGGAACCGGCAATGCCCTCGGCGAGGACAATGCAGGCATCATTTCCGGACATAATGATCACTCCGTGCAAGAGTTCCTCTACGGTCGGACGCTCTTTCGGACTCAGCCCCATGGTCGACGTACCGGAAGGAAATCCGCCACGGCGCCAAGCATCATCGCTGACGACCATTTCGTCCTGAAGCGTAATTTCGCCCTGGTCGATGAGGTCGAACACGAAATAGGCGGTCATCATCTTCGTCATCGAGGCGGGCGTCATCGGCGTATCGCCGTTTTTAGACCAAAGGATATCTCCGGTCTCATGATCCATGATCACCGCGTATTCGGCTTCTGTCCCGATAATCTGCGCCGGCGCTGTGGCCGGAAACAGAAGCAGGGGAACAAGAGCAATGAGGCGTTGCCAAACCGACATTCAATGTCCTTTCATCGCAAAGAAATAGGCCCTCTTTCTGTAGAAGAAAAAGGGCCAGTTCGTGACGAAGGTCAATCTTTTGAGGGGTGGTGTTTAACGTGTGGTCAGAAACCCGTCGACAATCCCGGCGCGAGAGAGCTGTGAGCGCTGGACTTCGGCAGATTGCGTGGTGGCAAACGGTCCGATGAGAACACGGAAATAGTCGCTGCCATTGACCCGAGCTTCTTCAATTCGGACGCTCTGGCCGCGTCCGAGGGCACGGGTCAGACTTTGGGCATTAGCAATATCGGCAAACGCGCCGGCTTGTATATAGACGTTGCCTGAAACCGAAGGCGTCGAAGCGCGCATCGGCTCCACCGGATCCGGCACGCCGAGAGATGGCTCGCCATAATCCGCAACAGGTGTAAGCGGCACCGGCTGGCGAACAATCCGGGTTGGTGCTGACACAGGCGGAAGCGACTCGTCTACAACGCTCGTGGAGGCGAAGGATTGGTTGGCCACTGGCTCCAGCGTATCAGCGATCGGATTCTGTTTTACAGGCGCAGGCCCTAGATAGCGCAGGCGCACATTCGCTGATCCGCCTTTAGACATCCCCAAGACCGTACCGGCGCGCGGCGACAGCTCTAGAATACGTTTTCCGTCAAACGGACCGCGATCATTCACGCGAACAACAATTTCACGTCTGTTATCTTCATTGATCACCTGAACCAGGCTCGGCAAAGGCAAACTCGGATGCGCGGCGGTCATAGCGGTTTCATCGAAAATCTCTCCATTCGCCGTTGGCGCGCCATCAAAACCATCCGTGTAGATTCCGGCCTTGCCGCGCTCTTCGCCGATCGGGGCATCTCGATTCACTTTGACGCGGCTAAGGGTCAGCGGCGTGCCGGTACTGGCAGGCTTGTCCACTTTCAACGAAGCGATGCGAATCGGCTGTGAAGGTGCCGTGCCTCCACTGAGCTCGGGTGGATTGCTCTGGGCCAGCGGCGATGCTTGCACTGCGGCAGGAGCCACTCGATCGCGCGGCGTGGCGGCGAATGTGACGTCCGGTTGTGCCTGGAGAACCAGTTTTCCGGGCGAGCGCGAAACAGGCTGGTTGACGGAATTGGATGTTTGCGGCGTTGAAACTAGCGGCGTTTCGCCTGGGTACAGGAACTCGACGCGGCGCTCTGCGTTGACGCTGGCCTGCCCGGCTTGAGTGGCGGCTAAACCGGTCTGTGGCTGAGGGGTTTGAGGAGACGTCTGAGGCGATGCCGGAGTTGCATACCGGATTGGCGCACCTTGTTTGTCCGCATATGCGTCGCCGGAGAAAGCCCAAGCGGAAACCGCGGCGCTCACAAAGGTCAAACATACCGCGCGGGTGACGATCGTCTTCATCTCAAACCTCGTTCTGTGGTCCCGTCCCTGACTGGGTCGGGGAGAGCATTCAGCTCTGTCTCGATGATCCGGTGTTTACCATAGCAACCTGCATGTATGGTGAACGTGAAGAAAAACTTGGACCCTCGTCGAGTAAGACCTGATTAACCATATCGCGGCGCAATGCAGGCAATTTCATGACAGGACTTGCATTCTTGTGCGGACTGTAGAAAAGGAAGCGTCCTGCTGCGGAGGAGTGGCAGAGTGGTTGAATGCGGCGGTCTTGAAAACCGTTGAGCGTGCGAGCGTTCCGGGGGTTCGAATCCCTCCTCCTCCGCCATACGGGCTTCCGATTATTGTGCGAATTCAGACGCCTGCGCGGCGCGGCGCCATTCCCTCAAGCCGATGATGCACATCACCAGGAAAACGGTGTACAGACCTGCGGTCAGCCACAAGTCCTTGTGAATGTATAGCGGGATATAGATCAGGTCGGCGGCGATCCACAGCCACCAATTGGCGATCCATTTGCGTGACAACATGAATTGCGCCACCAGGCTCAGCGCTGTTGTGATGGCATCCCAGCCCGCGACGGTGGAATCGGTCCACCGGGTCAATCCGAAATGAATGGCGGCAGCGATCACCGCGACCGCAACGAGGCATCCGGCCAGCTGCCCCCAGCTCAACGACGCGATCCTGACGCCATCATGATCCGCCCCGCCCCGCAACCACCAGAACAGGCCCAACGCATTCAGCGCGATGAACACGACCTGCAAGCCAGCATCGGCGTAAAGGCCGGACCGGGCGAACAGCACCAGGAACATGGTGCAACTCAGAATTCCAGCCGGAAAGTTCCAGATATTGCGCTGGACCAACAGCCAGACACATGCTGCCCCGCTGATCGTCCCAATGATCTCGATCCAACCCATCACGCCCCCTCAGGCCCGTACCAATCACCTCCGGCCCTCCGCCGATGGCGACCATAGGCTTATCGCCTCTCGTCGCACTTGTCAGCGCATGCTGTCTGCGATCCGGCGCCTGTATATCCGTCATTGCCCTTGCGGTCTGATGCTTGCAACAATACGGCGAGTAAAATCAGGAGTTGAGTATGCTGAGATTGACGGTTTGGCACCGAACATTTGCCGCCGCAATGACGCTCGCGGCCGGCATTTTCTGGCAGCCTGTTTGCCTCGGATCTGCTCAGGCCGCACCGGTTTCGGTTGAACTCGATCCCAATCAGCGATTCCAGACCATGCATGGCTGGGAAGTGACGCTGAATCTGGCCGATAATCCGCATGCACCCGCCTGGGCCGAATTTCATGAGGAAGCCATAGAGCGCGCTGTTAATGGCATTGGCATAAACCGCGTGCGCCTGGAGATTCGCTCCGGCGCGGAAACGGATTCCGACTGGAATGCGCGATTCATCTCAGGCGAGATCTCTCATGATCAGTGGAAACCCCACCGCTATCCGGTTCGCAACGATAATGATGACCCGACAGTGATCAATTGGGACGGGTTCAGCTTTGCAGAACTCGACTGGACCGTTGAAGAACATTTGCTGCCCCTCATCGCGATGGCAGAAGCGCGCGGCGAAAAGCTCTGGGTGAACATTTGCTATGTTTCGTTTCATGATCGCCGCGAAGCCCACAATGACCCAGATGAGTATGCCGAGTTCGTTCTCGCGACCTACCTGCATCTGAATGAAAAGTATGGAATCGTTCCCGACAGCTGGGAGGTCATTCTCGAGCCTGACCTCAAACCGGACATGTGGACCGGGAAGATGATCGGCGAGGCGATCGTGGCAACGGCTCCAAGACTGCAAGCGGCGGGGTTTGAGCCGGCCTTCATCGTACCCTCCGTCGAGAACATGCGAAATGCGGTGCCCTATATGAAGGACATCGAGAAAGTGCCCGGCGCGATGGATCATGTCATCGAGTTTTCCTATCACCGCTACAAAGGCGTGAGTGAGCGAAACTTGCGCGAAATCGCCGACCTCGCCGGGAAGCACGAGATTGGCACGAGCATGCTGGAATTCTGGTTTGGACGAGCAAATTCCGATATCTTGTATGACGATTTGATGCTCGCCAATAATGTGGCCTGGCAAGGACGCGCATTGATGGGCCTGTTCAACCCACCTCGGAAAGACGATCCGAACGCCCGATTGCGCGTGCGTCGAGATATCCGGCACAACCGGCAGTATTTCAGGGATGTTCGCAGGGGCGCGACAAGACTGCTCGCAACCTCGAATGACGCATCCAAAGCGACCCCGGTCGCATTCCAGAACACAGATGGGTCGGTCACCGTCATCCTCAGGGTTTCCGAAGCGACCAGGATACGCTTGAACGCCTTACCTGAGGGAGATTACCGGACCTATTACGTGGCCGACAACCGATATCGTGAATTGCCCGAAGCGCGACCGGTGGATGAGGCCGGGAGCATGGAAATCTACATGCCGGGTGCCGGGCTGATCACGGTCACATCGCACGGTCAGTAAGTCCGCAACGATGCGCCAGAATACCGGAATATGAATCCCATTCTTGCGAAGCTGTATGTTGCGGCGAGCACGGGTCGCATATTTTGACGTGATCCGCGTTTTGGATTTCTTTTGGCTGTAATGGCGATACAAGAGTGAAACAGGCACATTTGTTGCTTGGTGGGATTGGGATCAGACGCCAATATTGGGGACGATAAAATGAAATGCGTTATTCTGGCCGGCGGGTACGGCACACGCCTTAGCGAGGAAACGTCGCGTATTCCTAAGCCAATGGTTCAGATTGGTGGTCGACCAATCCTTTGGCACATCATGAAAACCTATAGCCATTGGGGCATCACGGATTTCATCATCTGCCTTGGCTATAAAGGCTACGTGATCAAGGAATTCTTCGCCAATTACCACTTGCATGTCAGCGACGCCGTGTTCGATCTGTCGACCGGAACGCACGAAATCATCCAGAGTCATGCTGAGCCATGGAAAGTGACTCTGATCGATACCGGCGAAGGCAGCATGACAGGCGGCCGCTTGCGGCGCGTGATGCCCTATCTCGAAGGTGAAGACGCCTTCTGCCTGACCTATGGCGACGGCGTCGCAGATATCGACGTTTCGAAATTGGTTGCGTTTCACAAGTCGCACGGCAAGCAGGCAACCGTAACGGCGGTGGCTCCGCCCCGCCGTTTTGGCCAACTTGAACTGGACGGCACGCGCGTCACCGACTTCCTGGAAAAGCCCATCGGTGAAGGCGGCCTGATCAATGGCGGATTCTTTGTTCTGTCCCCGGAAGTCGGTCAGTTGCTGAAGTCTGATGCCACGATCTGGGAACAGGATCCGCTCATGTCGCTGGCGAAATCCGGCGAGCTGGAAGCCTACCAACATAATGGTTTCTGGCAGCCTATGGATACGCTGCGCGATACCAATTATCTGAACCGTCTCTGGGACGAGGATGCCGCCCCGTGGAAACTCTGGAAATGATGCCAGATCCGAAATTCTGGCACGGAAAGCGTGTCCTGGTGACGGGCCATACAGGGTTCAAGGGTGCCTGGCTGGTGACCTGGCTTTCGGCCATGGGTGCCAAAGTTTGCGGTTACTCTCTCGACCCGGAAGGCGACCGAAATCTCTGGGTCGACCTGGAAATCGAAGATCGCGTTGAATCCGTAATTGGCGATATCAATGACACCGCCAAACTCGACCAATTGTTCGAACGGTTTCAACCTGAAATCATCTTCCACCTCGCAGCCCAGTCCCTGGTGCTGAGATCATACGAAGAACCGATCGAGACCTTTTCCAGCAACGTACTGGGCGTCATTTCCTTGCTCGATGTCGTACGGCGTCATGCCAGCATTTCGGCAGTGGTCATCGCCACCTCGGATAAGTGTTACGACAATCAGGACCTCGATCAGCCATTCGATGAGAGCGATCGTTTTGGCGGCCGAGACCCCTACTCTGCCTCGAAAGGCTGCGCAGAAATTGCTGCGGCATCCATGCGCATGAGTTTCTTTCATCCTCACGCCGTCGACGGACATGCAGCCCAGATCGCAACGGTCCGTGCCGGCAATGTCATTGGCGGCGGCGACTGGTCAGACAACCGCATCATCCCTGACATCATCAAAGGCTGCCTTGGTGAAGACAAGCAGGCGATCATTCGTTCCCCGGCTTCGATACGTCCCTGGCAGCATGTTCTGGAACCGCTCTGCGGTTATGTCCTGCTGGCAGAGCAACTCAGCGCCGGCGGCGAGCGTTTTGCTGACGGATGGAATTTCGGACCTGGCACTGTGAGCGAGCAACCCGTCCTGGCGCTGGCCGAACGCATCATTGCCGCCTTGGGCGAAGGCGACCTCATCGTCCAGGACAACAAGAACGCGCCGCACGAGGCGAAATTTCTGCGCCTGAATGCCGGTAAGGCGCAATCCGAACTCGATTGGCAGCCCCGCCTCGACTTCGATCAAACCGTTTCATTCACAGCCGACTGGTATGCCCGATGGGCGCAAGGCGAACCCGCACGCGCCATCACCGAAGACCAGATCGAAACCTTTTGTGCAGGGTCAGGACAATAAGATGCCCACAACACCGCCCAATTGTCAGTATTGCGGCACCGCACTGACCAACACGCTCGTCGATCTCGGTCTGTCGCCGCTGTCGAACTCATATGTGCCGCTGGATCGCGCGCAGACACCGGACAATACGTATCCGCTGCACGCCCGCGTCTGCGGGTCCTGCTTCCTGGTTCAGGTGGATGATGTCGTTCCTGCGGACGAGATCTTCAATCAGGACTATGCCTATTTCTCGTCCTTCTCACAAAGCTGGCTGGATCACTGTCAGGCATTTGCCAATGCCAGCAGCGCCCGCTTTGGTCTCGGCGACTCCTCGCTCGTCGTCGAAATTGCCTCCAATGACGGCTATTTGCTGCAATATTTCATGGAAAAGGGCATCAAGGTGCTTGGCGTGGAGCCGAGTGCGAGCGTGGCAACCGTCGCTCAGTCAAAGGGCGTCGATACCCGAGTCGAATTCTTTACTGATGCCTTCGCCAAGCAATTGCGCAGCGAAGGCCTGGCGCCTGATCTGATCTGCTCGGCCAATGTCCTGGCGCATGTTCCCGATATCGGAGATTTCGTCGCCGGCGTCGCCTCATTGCTGAGCGATAATGGCGTTTACACGGTTGAGTTTCCGCACCTGTTAAACCTGATCAACCTGGTACAGTTCGATACGATCTATCACGAACACTACACCTATCTGTCCCTGGTCGCGGTCGAGCGGATTTTCAGAGACAATGGCCTGCGCGTCTTCGATGTCGAAGAGATTCCGACCCATGGCGGATCGCTGCGCGTCTATGCCTGTCTGGATGATGCCTCGCATGTGGAAACCGATGGCGTCGCTGCGGTGCGGGCGAAAGAGGCCGCTGCCAAGCTCGACACGCTGGAAGGCTATCAGGGGTTCGAAACCCATGTCGAAGCGCTGCGCGATGGCTTGCTCGCTTACTTGAAAGAGGCGAAAGCAAGCGGCCGCAAAGTCGCCGGCTACGGCGCCGCCGCCAAGGGCAACACGCTGTTGAATTATAGCGTCGTCGGTCCGGATCTGATCTCATATGTGGTCGACAAGAATCCCGCCAAACAGGACACCCTGCTACCGGGCAGCCGTATTCCGGTACACGCCGTAGACAAACTCTATGAAGACCGACCGGATGATATCATTATCCTGCCCTGGAATATTCGCGACGAAGTCATCGCCCAGCTGGACGACCTGCGCCGCCAAGGCACCCGTTTTGTCACCGCGGTACCGCACATCGAGATCTTCGAATAGGCGCGCCGCGTGATGGCCAAACGCATTCTGATAACCGGCGCTAACGGGTTTATCGGGCGTTATTGCGTCGAGGCCTTTTCGAAAGCCGGTTGGGAGACGATTGCAGGCGTCCGGACGGCGGGCGATGTGCCGTTCGCGGATGAGACCATTTCTTGCGACTTGCTTGACCCTGACCAGACCCGGCGCATGATTGAACATGTCGCTCCAACCCACTTGCTGCATCTGGCCTGGCTCAGCGATGCCGCCGCACGTTGGACGTCTCCAGCTAATCTCGACTGGGTTTCAGCCAGCCTCAGCCTGGCGCGTGCGTTCTCCAGACAGGGCGGGAAGCACATGATTTTCGCCGGTAGCTGCGCCGAATATGCCTGGACATCCAGCCCTTTGATTGCCGGAGAATCCGCCCTCGAACCCGCCACCTTGTACGGCGAAGCGAAAGCTCGCACGGGCCAGTTGCTGCAGGCGGCACAGTCTGTGCTCGACCTGCAGATTGCACATACGCGCCTGTTCTTCTGTTACGGACATGGCGAACCGGATGGACGCTTATTGCCGGACCTGATCCAGCATCTCGAACGGGGCGAACCATTCCCCTGTAGCGATGGCAAGCAGCGCCGCGATTATCTCTACGCCGCTGATATTGCTGAAGCTTTCCGAACCATGGCCGAAGCCGGCGCCGATGGCGTGTTCAATATTGGCAGCGGTCGCGCTGTGCCGGTGCGGGACCTGGTGCAAGGCGCGGCGGACGCGCTGGGGCGACCCGACCTTCCGCAATACGGCGCCATCCCGCAACGACCTGGAGACCCGGTCGAAATTCAAGCGGACATTTCACCCTTAAGCGCCCTCGGATTCATGCCGAAATATGATCTTGCGTCCGGTTTGAGGGATGTGCTGGCAAGACGCGAGGCCGGTGAATAATGCCTTTCCGATCAATCCCCACTGACTCCGCCACTTTGCGCCGCTTCGTCAAATTCCTGTTTGTCGGTCTGATAAATACGGGATTCGGGTATGGCGTTTACGCTGTCCTCGTCCTGCTCAGAACGCCGCCTCAGATCGCGCTGCTGGCAATGTTCGTTATTGGTGTGTTGTGGAATTACACAACGACCGCGCGGTTTGTGTTCGACGTGTCCGGGTTTGGTCGATTACCGGCCTATTGTCTCTGCTATGTGGCTATCTACCTGCTCAATGCAGGCAGTTTGCAGGCAGCCATAAACTTGGGCGTTGAACCACTGATCGCTCAGGCGGTGCTGACACCGGTCATCGCTGTGCTGACATTCGGCCTCGTCTCATTTGTCATGCGCGAGCGCCCATAACAACGCCGTTAGCGGGCGCACCTTGATTTATCGCGCGCAGCGAGACTGGAGATCTCCAGCATCGATAATCGATCGTTCGGGAAAAGTCCGTCGCACGGCTTCGCGCTCATCTTCGGTTGTGGCCAAAACGAATATCGGGAACCGATCACGCAGAAACGGATCATTTCGGTGCATCGCCCCATCGAACAGGCGCTGGCAAGGCAGCATGACGATCGAATTATCTGACGCCCCTTCCGGCAGCTGGTAACTGGCCATGACGCGCGCATGTTTGGTGCGCGGCACATAGCGCTCGCTGCCACGCCATGTCGAAAACACCACGATCGAAAATCCGCACAGGAGGAGCAGGACCAGGTGCCAGCGATCCGTCGCGCCGACACGGTCGTCAAAATGTTTCAGCCGACGCAGGGTTTCGAATCCCCCAGCCGACAGTGCAACAAAGCCAAAGAAAGCGCCGAACCAATAGCGCGGACCGATATAAAACGTGCCTGTAAACCAATAAAACAGGTGCACGACGATTACCGCAACGGCGAGAATTGCCATCGCAAGATGGGGACCTCGCGGGCGTTGCCAGATCACATAAATCAGCAGCAGTGAAAGCGACCCCATCGACCAGCCGAGAAGCTCTGTATTCAAGGCGGAGAGTCCATTCGCCAGGTTAACGAATGCCTCCATCAATGAATGACCTGGCCACAAATCAAGCGTACTCCATCCCCCGGGCGGACCGATGTCCGGCCCAAAACCGAACGCATTCGCGCCCGCCCCCCAGGACTCGTTCAGATAGACCATAAGCGGCGTTGAAAAGGCGTCGCCGGTCATGTGAAAATTGTACACGAAGTAAAGCGACCCCGTGATCAGGCATCCGAGACCATAAGCCAGGATCGGCATCAGTCTGCGCTGCCGCCCAAAATACCAGAGCACCCAGAAGCCTGTCAGACCACCGATCAGGACACCTTCCACAGCGCGCGTGAAGAAGATCCACCCCATCAACAGCCCAGCGATGAGAAGCTGAACGGAAATACGACGCCATTTGTCGCCCGCAAAGTCCTTTGCCTGAGCGATCAGGCACCAACTGCCGAGCGTCAATGCGAGTACCAATGCATGGGTCATCAGGGATGCCGACGCTTCGAGCAACCAGGGTGATGCAGTCATTAGCAGACCTGCTGTGACTGCCTGGTCGCGATTGGTCACGCGCCGCCAAAACACCATGCCCAGCCACACTGAAACAGCCCCGAGTACCGGATTGACGAGCCAGGGCAGCCCGATCACAACGCCCAGTGCCAGTATCAGGGACCACCCTGGGACCGTTGTGGCGTACCAGCCATCCGCAGAATTCGCGATCAGATAATAGTCCATCTGACCAGCAATACTGCTTGGCAGTTCGGGGGCATAAAACGCGCCCTGAGCGATCGTTTTGGCCTGGAACAGATAGGCCGTTTCATCTTCCACGACGGGCACCTGACCGAACGCGAAAGTTGAATAGACAATCGCCAGGACAAGAAACGAAAGTGGAATCAGCGTGAATGCAAGGTGATCGAGTCGACTAACCAGAGCTCCGGAGACCGGAACCTGGTCCAGATCACTTGCAAACAGTAGCGCAATTATACCGGCCACTGTCGCCGCAACCGCGCATCCCGCGATCACGAATTGCACGACGTAACCCGTCACGTCGCCCGTACCGACAAATGGCATGATCGAAATGGCGAGCAGGCACAAGCCGCCAAACAGGAGTCCCAACCGGGTGAATTGCCCGAGCGATAATGAGCGAACGGTCCGCAAAAACCATTGTTTCGGATCGAACAACAAACACGCCACGCTGACCGCGCCCTGAACGAAAATGAGGCCGAGCATGAGGCGACCTGCGATCCCAAGATACTGGGTCTGAAACGTCTTAAACCAACCGGCATCACTCAACCACAGCTGACTGGCGCCGCTGAGGAATAGCAATGTCACCAGCCACGCCGCCCCGGGCGCGCGAAGCCAGGCGAGAACCAGCCCCGCGAAAGCGGAGACAGCCGTGACCGAGGCGAACCATGTCAACTTGGATGATCCGGCAACAGAAGGCAGCGGCAGGACAGAACACGCGACGAGTAAGGCACCGACAGCCAGGCTCAAAAAGCACAGCATGCTCGCCCATCGAAACAATGGCTGCGCCGAGCTCATGACGGTTCTGGTTGCTTCTGCCCAGCAGGAAGCTCTGCGTTGCGTGCGGCTCCCAGATTTATGGTCTCTCGTTCAATGACCAAGGGCCCGCGCCTGACCTGGCTATGGATCGAGGTGACATACTCCCCCAGCATGCCAATGAAGAACAGCTGAATGCCCGAGAGGAAAAACAGGGCGACGATCGTCGTTGTTGTTCCGCGAGGCGCGCCGACATCGGCGACAAAGTAAGCGATGATTGAAAACAAGGCGAACAGGATACAGAGCACCGAAATCGCAATTCCCGCGAAGGTGCAAAGACGCAATGGTGCCCGCGTGAACGAGAATATTCCATTCAGGGCCTGATCGATCAGGGTGACCAGATTATGTTTCGTTACGCCGCTCTTGCGTGCCTTCCAGGTATACGGCAGCACGACTTTCTTGAACCCGACCGAGGCAATAATACCGCGAATGTAGGGATAGTGATCATCATGCTCCAGGACCGCCTGGTGGACCTGGCGGTCAATCAACTGGAACTCGCCGACATCAGGAGAAATTTCAAAATCCGACAAGGAATTCACGATGCGGTAAAACACCCAGCGACACCCTCTCAGCAGCCAGGATTCTTCCCGGTTTGACCGCGAGCCAGCGACAATGTCGTAACCGTTCTCCCAGAGATTGACGAATTCCGGCAACAATTCAGGCGGGTCTTGTAAATCCACGGGAAGCATGACCAGCACCGCATCTCCGTCCGCATGCCGCAAGCCATTGAAAGACGACCTGAAAACACCAAAATTGCGTGAGTTCACGACGACCCCGACATCTGGGTCTTTTTCTGCGATCGCGCGCAATTTCTCGACGGTCGCGTCGGTAGACGCATTATCGACAAACACGTGCTGACGGCGATAATTGGGAAGATGTTCCTCGAAAATCTGCTTCACGGTTTCATAGCAGTTCTCGACATTGTCTTCTTCGTTGTAACACGGAGAAACGATAGAAATTGTTTTCACAGCCTGCCTCTCGACGAGTAAAGGTCGCTGAGGTCCCCCAGAAACCGGTCCCACACTCCGATCGATGACATCGCTGAACCATAGCGATGTCAATCAATCAGACGAATTGTTCAGGAAATGAGCAATTTTAATGCCAGATTACGGCATTTCAATTTGGCGCAGAAAACCGCGTCTTAGCTGTTTGAATGCTGCAGTTTCGGCTTTGTCAGCCAGGTGTCGCTCTGCACGCGTGGTTGCCCCTGATCGCCAGGCGTTTTTTCCAGCACGACGGCGCCCAAAAGAACGACAAAAGCGGACGCGGTGAACACCGCCACCGCAACAGGCCCAAAGAGCATCAGCGACACCGCAAGCGATACGCCGTTCGCGAGCAAGCCAAAGAACGCCGCAGGCATCGTCAGGAAAAACAAAGCGTAAAGGGTCTTGTCCATGTCGAACCACCTTTCCACACTGACACTGGGAATAAAAAGTTAAAGAAATTCAAACCTTGAACTTTATGTGCCCCAAGTCAGCTATCCAGCCCGCAAATCGGACTGTAGCCAAGGCGTGTTCTGGCATAGTGATCTGAAATTTCAGCCCGCGCGCTCAGCAAGCCTAGTGTGCTGCGATTCGGGTAGGTCGGGCCAGATTTTCCGACTAATGCGCTCGCCATGCGGACCATGGCTTCAAATCGCTCGCGCCCCAGGATTTGCCGCAAAATCCGGCTCAAGCGGGCAGCAGCAGACGGCGCGCTTGTCACCACTGGCTCTGACCCCGGCGCCGGCAGGCGATCCTCGAGCTGCTGTAGCGGAAGGAATTCGACACTGCCCTGCCCTATGGCATCGATGTGCGCCTTGTAAAACGCGCTCCAATCGGGCGTCTCAGGACCATTCAAGATGAAGCGCTCATGCCCCAATTCCTGCACCAGCCCGGCCCGCAGCGCGGCCTGGACCACATCGTCCACGTGGATTGCAGGACACAGCCCAACCGGATCGGGCAAGATCACCGGCCCTTGTTTCAATGCGGCTCTCGGGCGATCCGTCCACATGGCGCTGCCTGGACCATGCACGATCCCGGGCTGCAGGATGGCGACGGGTTTGCCCCCGGCCATGAGGGCCTCTTCCATGGCGATTTTTGCATCGCGATAATCTTCCAGACCGGTGCGCGTCACCGCGGCGTCCTGATCGATTTTGCCGCCTGGCCAATGGTCATACACAACCATTGAGCTCATATGGATGATGCGCTGAAGCTCTGATGCTTGCGTGGCCGCACACAGAGACGAGAAAACATCCAGATTCTCCCGGCCGCTGGCTCTCACATCATAAGCCAGGTGGAATAGAATTTCTTTATGCTTCAAAGCACTCGACAGGAACTCGCCGTTTGAGAGCTGCCCGATCTCGACCGAGGCGCCCCGGCGTTTGAACCCGCTTGCCCCATGCCCGGATCGCAAGATGACGGTGACCTCGGCACCGAGCTCCAGCAGCGCCGTAACCAGGCGCCGCCCGATGAACCCGGTGGCACCCGTGACAATGACGGATTTGCCTGCGACCCCATCACGGGCCTCGGTCAGAAAATCTTCCGGCAAAACAGGCATTTCAGTCATCATCATTGTCCTAGTTTGGTCATTTCGCGCAATTCTGCCAGAGATTATTTGAAAGACGCGTTTTCGATGGTGGCGACTGGCCTTATTATTGCGTAAGTCGGGAAGCTTGAACAAAACCTGTTTCACATGAGGGGACTATGCGCATTTTGATCACTGGTGGGGCTGGATTTATCGGATCTCACCTGTCTGAGCGACTGGTGGCCGAAGGCCATGACGTGGTTGCCCTGGACGACCTCTCAACGGGCCAGAAACAGAACCTGGCAAGCCTGGAAGGCAACAATCATTTCCGCTTCATCGAAGGTTCGGTCCTCGACACTGATCTCGTCGATCAACTGGTCGACGAGGCAGATATGGTGTTCCACATGGCCGCCGCGGTCGGTGTGAAGAAGATCATGGACGAGCCGAGCAGCTCGATCCTGACCAACATTACGGGTACGGAAAACGTCCTGAAGGCCGCGATCCCAGGCAAAACACCGACCTTCATCGCCTCGACATCAGAAGTTTACGGCAAGACCACGAAATTCCCGTTCTGCGAAGACGATGACATGACCATCGGCGCGACCAAGAATTTGCGCTGGTCCTATGCAAGTGCCAAGCAGCTCGATGAGTTTCTCGCCCTCGCTTATGCGCGCGAGGTCGATCTGCCTGTCGTTGTCCTGCGCTTCTTCAATACGACTGGCCCACGCCAGACCGGGCGATACGGCATGGTCCTGCCGAACTTTGTGGTCAATGCGCTCACCGGCAAGCCGCTAAAGGTTCACGGGACCGGCGAACAGTCGCGCTGTTTCGGACATGTCTTTGACGTGATCGAAGCGCTCGTCCGTCTGATGGACAAGCCGGAAGCGTTTGGCGAGGTCTATAATATCGGCACCGATCAGGAAGTCTCGATCATGGAACTGGCGCAGAAAGTCGTTGCCGCGACGGAGTCTGAGTCCGAGATCGACCTCATCCCCTATTCCGATGTCTATCCGGAAGGGTTCGAGGACATGGCGCGCCGTCTGCCAAGTGTGGAAAAACTTCAGGCCACCATCGATTTCCGGCCAATGCGAACGCTCGACGAGATCATTGCGGATATCGTCAAGGAAAAACGCGCCGCCTTGAATCTGGAGGCCCGTTAAGCCCATGGCCGTGATCACTCGCCTGGAAAAACTCACCCGCGATGTTGCGACGGTGCTTCTGCCGCATGGCCTGCGCAAATGGATGCGCAAACAACAGCGCATTCACAAATTGCAGTCTGTCCCGGTCGGTAGCGTTGATTTTGGCGGCCTGCGCCGTCTGTCACCGATCAGCTCGATCTTCGGTCAGGATCGCGACCTGCTGACCATCGAACGCTACTACATTGAACAATATCTCGAGAATAATTCAGACGATGTGAAAGGCCGTTGCCTGGAAATGGGCGATGCCACCTACATCAAGAAATTCGGCGGTGACAAAGTCACCAAGATTGATGTTCTCAATTATGTCGAAGGCAATCCAGACGCGACAATCGTCGCTGATCTGACCGATGCCCCGCACATTCCGGACAATACGTTTGACTGCATCATCATCACGCAGACGCTGCAAATGATCTTCGACGTCAATAAAGCGATCGAAACACTGTATCGAATCCTCAAACCGGGCGGCGTCGTCCTGTGCACGTCGCATGGCATGACCCGCGTCGCGCGCCGTGAAGGCGTCGATGATTGGGGCGAGTATTGGCACTTTACGACGCAGTCCAAGCGGCATCTGTTTCACGCTCACTTCCCGAAAGACCATGTCGAGGTCTCAACCGTCGGCAACGTCTTTACCTGTATCTGCAACCTGCATGGCCTGGGGGCGAGCGAGATTGATCCGGTCGAGCTCAACACCCATGACCCGAATTTTGAGATGCTGGTTCTCGTACGGGCCCAGAAACCCCTGGACGCATGACACGCTGGTTTTCAGATCGGGACCATCAGATCCTGACTGGCATCCTGCTGCTGGCGCTGGGGCTCAGGGTCTGGGGATTGAACGCCCCGCTCTGGTATGACGAGATCACCACAGTAGAGACGCATTTGCGCCTGCCCTGGGATGAGATGATGACGTCCTACTCGATGAACCATCATTACCTTTACAGCCTGCAAGCCAAACTCTCCGCCAGCCTGTTCGGCGAAGCGGCCTGGAGCGTGCGCCTGCCCGCGATGATATTTGGTGTCGGTTCTGTCGCTGCGATCTGGGTGCTGGCCAAACGCGTTGCCGGGACACCCATTGCCCACATCACGGCATTGCTGCTGGCCCTGTCTTTCCACCACATCTGGTTCTCGCAGAATGCACGCGGCTATACAGAGCTCGCTTTCTGGAGCACGCTCGGCATGATCTTTTTCCTCGAAGGGATGCGTGATCCGCGCCTGAAAGTCTGGCTCGCATATGCCGCCTGCCTGGCGCTCGCGATTGCCACCCATCTGACCGGCTTTTTCTTTTTCGCGGCCCAGGGGCTCGTCTGGCTGGTCATTGCATTGCTGAAAATCAGACGGGTTGGCGTTCTGGACAATTCCATCCGGTGGCCCGCCATCGGCTACATTGTCGGCGGCGTAGCAGCATTGGCCTTCTATGCGCCGATCCTGAGCAGCGTGGTAGAGGTCACAAGCACAGTGAACGAAACGTCCAAAGTCGACGTTATGCAAGAATACCAGAATCCGTTCTGGTCGGTCCTGGAAGCATTCCGGACCGTGCTTGGATCCCTCGGCCCTGCGCTTGCCATCATCGCGATCGCGGTCATTGCTCTGAGCGTGATTGGCGCAATGCATCTGCGCAAACAAAGCCCCCTCTTCGCCCCCATCGTGGGCGTTCACATCGCCCTGACAATGGCCCTACTCCTGGCGCTTGGCATGCGTATCTGGCCACGTTTCTTCTTCGTGGATATCGGGTTTTTGATGCTGCTGATCGTGGTCGGGGTCTATGCGACTTGCGCTTGGATAAAACCGAGAATTCCAATGCTGCCGCCCAAAGCCGTTTTCCCGTTGGCCGTCGCTGCGATGACAATCATCTCCGCAGGCCTCGCGGTCCGCAATTACGTCGCCCCGAAGCAGAACCTTGCCGGTGCTGTGGAATATGTTGCGACGGAATCAGATGCCGACGCGCGAATCTACGGCGTTGGCGTCGCCGCGGGTCTCTTTACCAGCTTTTACGGAACGAACTGGAGCGCCATCGAAACCGAAGATGAATTTGACGCGGCGATGGCAGGACCTGGCCCTGTCTATCTGGTCATCGCCTTTCCCGCACGGTCTTTCCGGACGCTGCCAGCAATGGATCAAATGGCGGAAAGCGGAACACTCGAACTTGTTAAACATTTTCCGGGCACACTTGGCGACGGCAACGTACTGATCTTCAAGCGAGGATAGAGATGAACATCGTCATCGGCTCCGGACCCGCAGGTGTCTCTGTCGCCATGGCGTTGACTGCGCGAGGCCAAAGCGTGACCATGCTCGATGGCGGGGAGCGGCTGTCGACAGAGCTCGAACAGAGGCGCGCCGAATTCTCATCGCAATCGCCGAGCAGCTGGAACAACGCGCAGAGATCTGCGTGGCAGGAACCGCAGCTCAGCGCCACGGGTGACCTCGCCATGCGCTACGGCTCGACGCACGCGCAAGTCCCCCACGATGCAACGTTCGACGCACCCGAAATGTTTGCCGGTCGCGCCTCGCATGCGATCGGTGGCCTCTCAAATGTCTGGGGCGCCGCTGTCCTTCCATATCGCCAGCAAGATATTGAGGCCTGGCCGATCACAGCAAATGAGCTTGCTTCACACTATCAGGCAGTGGCTGAATTCATGCCGATGTCGGGAGCACCGGGCGGCGACCTGCAAGACCTGTTTCCAGCCTTCGACGCCAGCGGGCTGACATCGATTGCACCTGGCGTACAAGCGACCGCTTTGCTCGATCGTTTGTCGCGCCATCACGCCGACTTCGCGACCGCTGGCATTCGGTTCGGAGCGGCGCGTCAAGCCGTGCGCGGTGGTTGCCATCTTTGCGGGCAATGCTTGCATGGCTGCCCATGGTCGATGATTTATTCGGCTAACCAGACCCTTTCCGAGCTGAAAAAATCCGAACGATTCACCCACCGGCCCGGCGCTGTCGTGTCGCGCATATCTGCGCGCGACGGCCAGGCAGAGGTGCACCTGTCGGATGGCAGTACGTTCACGGCCAGCAAACTCTTTATTGCCGCGGGCGTTTACGAAACAGCGCGCATGGTTCTGAATTCACTTCCCGGCGACGCGCCGCCGCTGACGATGCAGGATAGCCGACAGTTCTTCCTTCCCATGCTGCAACGCTGGTCCACGGGCGCTGACCCGGCGCAGCATCCCTTGCACACGCTGGCGAAAGTGTTCGTGGAAATCGATGATGCGGACGTATCGCCATTCCTGACGCATTCGCAGATCTATACATGGAACGAATTCTATGCCCGCGAAATGATGGCAAATTACGGTCGAGGAATTCCAGGCCTGTCCGGCCTGTTCAAGGCCATTTCCAAACGCCTGATCGTGGCGCAGACCTTCATCCACTCCGATCATTGCGACCAGGTCGAACTGCATCTGGATGGTAAAACGCAAAAGCTGAAGCCGACCATCATCCCTAATCCGGACATGTCGGCGACGGTTGATCGCGCCTCCAAAGCGCTTGCACGTGCGCTGTCGAAGGCTGGATTACAACCGCTCAGATTCGCGACCCGACTCGAAGGGCCAGCCGCCAGTTTTCACACAGGTGGAACACTGCCAATGTCCGACACACCCGGTGCATTACAAACGGATACGCTGGGTCGCTTGTCAGGTTTTGACAATGTCCACATTGTCGATGCCTCGGTCCTGCCAACCATTCCCGCGAGTACGATCACGTTCAGCGTCATGGCCAACGCGCACCGGATCGGCACGCTGGCCTAAGCCGGACCGTTTTCGAAGGCGCCAGCTTCCAGGGCCTTGGCGAGATTCTCGTCTCCACGTTTCCGCGCCGCTTTTGCGAGTTCAGCGCCATAAGCGGCCAGAACCTGTTCTTCCCGCCATGTTGTTTCAAATGCCTGTCGCGCCAATTCGCCGTGCTGCTTTCGCCAGCCTTCGTCCTGCTGGATCGTCTTCATTGCCTCGATGAGATCATCCTCGGTTTCAAACAAGGCGCCCGCATCGGCATGTTCGACAATTTCAGGAAACGGCCCCAGCCGCCGAGCAATGACGGGCGTTCCGATTCGGAAGCTCTCAATCAGGATAATCCCAAAGGTCTCATAGCAAACCGAAGGCACGATCAGACCGAGGGCGCCGCGATAATACGCGTTGAGTTCGTCCAGGGTCTTGCGCCCCAGGAACTTGATCCGCTCATTGTCCTTGGCCAGCGCTTTCAGCTCTTCGCTATACTCGCCATCGCCCAGGATAAGCAGGTCGGCGTCCGGATACTTATCAAATGCCGGGAACACATCCTGCAGGCCTTTGATTTTTTCGAGGCGCCCAACGAACAGGAAGTATGGCCGCTCATGTTGCGCTGGCTCAGGCAGTGCACTCGCGTCAATATCGGGCAGGAAATACGGCAAGACGGTCATGTCTTTCTGGAGCCCGAACTGCTTGTGCTTCTGCCGCGAAAACTCGCTCTTGGCGATCAGCAGGTCAATCTGGTCGAGCTTGCGTTCGAGAAAGCCTGTATAGCGCCAGAGTTGCGGGGGTCGCTTGTAACTGAGCGTGCATTTCAGGCAGGCGCGTTCTTCGCACAACGCCTTGTTCTCTTTCCAAAGCACGTGCATCGGGCAAACCAGCCAGTGTTCGTGGGCTTCGTAAATTTTCAGCGCGTCACCATAGTCGAGCAAGCCCGGGCCGCCGACGAGCGAGGTGTTGTTGTGCCAGATAATATCGAATTCGCCATCATCGATCAGCTGTCTGATCGCGCCGCCATGCACCAGCGGACGACCGGTTTGCTGGGTCAGCAGATTTGTCATGACCGGCCACTGAGAAGACAAAGCGATCTCGATGACGCCATCGTCGGAATAGGTTTTGCCGGACAGCTCGCCGCCCATGGTCTGATAGGCATCCTTGTCGTGGACGACTGTGACGCGATGGCCTCGGCGGACCAAGGCCTGCGCCATGCGCTGCACACCAACCGCGTCGCCACCGAACGAGTAAGGCGGGTAAAACGTGGTGAACATCAGTATCTTCAATGCGCGCATAATCAGTCCTGCTCCAACAGCTCAGACACACTCAAGTTTCGGGCCAGGTTTGCAACGAGAATTGCTCCTAAAGATGCAGGTCCGAACGCCTCAGAAAACCGGGTGAGAAAGTCGCCCGATTGCTGGCATCGAAATTGCGTTCTTCGCAACAGATTTAACCCACAAGAGTATCGGTCATGCTGCAAAAGACACAACATCTGGCGCAAGCGCTCAAAACGATTGAATCCGCAAATACGTCGCTGCGCATCCTGCAATTCTGTACGAATTTCTATCAAGGTGGCGGGATCCAGACCCATGTTCTCGAACTCTCCGAATGGTTGGAGGATCGCGGTCATGACATCTGGTTTGCAGCAGAGCCACGCCGGTCGAGCTACAACGCGGATGCAGCCAACTTCATAAAACTCTCCATGGCCGACGTCGCGAAAGTCGATGGCCACCTCCCGTTGCGCATCTTGGCGATGTTGCGAAATGCAATGAAGCTGCGCAAGGCAATCTTAAAGCACAGATTCGATATCATTCACGCACACGAAACGGCGCCCGCACTGGTGGCGCGACTCGCGACCATCGGGCTGAATATACCGATCGTGATGACGTTTCATGGTTCAGCGCTATCGCGCCTTCCGAGCGCAGCGCGCATCGGACAGTACTGCGCTGATCTCGTTGCTTCTCCGAGCCGTATCTCGCTGAACGCTTTGATCGAGAATGGCGTGAACGCTCAAAAGTCAAAAGTCCTGGGCCTCGGTATCAAACCGCTGCGCGAAACCACGACGGACACGATCGACGGCTTGCGCGCGCGCTATTTGCCTGACGGAAAGGGACAGATTGTTTTCAGCCCCTCACGTCTGGCCCCGCAAAAGGGGATCGATGTCATGATCGAGGTCGCGAAACGTGTGATCAAAGAGCGCCCTGACACGCATTTCGTCGTCGCCGGCGGCGGAGTCCTGACAGGAACTGTAAACGAGTGGGCCCGAGCGGCTGGAGTCGAGCAAAACATGCACTTCATCGGTGCCATCGATACCGTCCCTGAGCATTTGCAAGCGTCGGATCTGTTCTTGTTGACCTCGCGCTGGGAGGCCCTGCCAATCTCCATCGTTGAAGCTTTTCGCGCCGGGCTTCCGGTGGTGGCGACAGAATGCGGCGGCGTCTCGGAATTGGTTGATGATCAGGTCGGAACGCTCTGTGAGGTCGAGGATGTCGATGCTATCGCCAACGCCGTAATGCGTCTTTTGAGCTCGGACACGCTGCGGCGACAGAAACGCAATGGCGCCCTGCTGCGCAGCCAAGAAGACCGTTTCGATGTCGATCACGTGCACGCCCAATTCCTCGCCAAGTATCAATCACTGGCGACTGAGCGTCACTCCTAAACACCTGGAAGTTTGGTTAGCGCCTGGACAAATATTCCTGCGCCAGACTGAGGCGATCACGCATCAACAGTAACGATCCGAGCGCGTAGATCGTAAGCCCGGTCACACCGCAAACGCCAACCATGAACAGATCAGACCCACTGATCACGTATTCACCCAGAACCGCAACGCTCGCGGCCATGAGCGCGCTGACCATCAGCGGCGTGAGATGTTGACGCGCAAGGGAGATTGCCTTCACGCCGGAGAGCCGCGATACGATGCTAAACCGGACCGCCCAGAGCACGACGAATGATCCCGCAAACCCGTATGAGACGCCTGAAAGCCCGTGCGAAGCCGTCGCTGCCACCGCACACGCCGCAAGGCCTACTTCCATCCAGACCACGATCGCCAACGCCCCCATCTTTCGAGCCGCCAGACAGTAGGACTGGTGCACAACCTCGACCGCCAAATAGGCACCGATGAGGCCGACAATACTGAGTGCGGGAGCCGCCGGGCTCCATTTCTCTCCAAATACCAAAGCCACAATCGGGCCGGACAGGACGATCATTCCGAACATCGCCGGAAAGGCAATCCAGCCCGACAATCTCGACAATTCGAGCAGCAGAGACTTGGCCGGACGGCCTTCACGCAACCGCGCCGCGAAAGCCGATTGGGACACCATTCGGATCGGCGTTGAGACCAGGAAAGACGCGATCTCGACGAGGCGCCAGGCGAGCGAGAAATAGCCAAGAACAGTCGGACCGAGGAGTGCGCCAATCAATGCCATCGGCACTTGCACGCGCGCGATCTGTGCGGCGCGAAACGCCAGGACCGTCCGCCCGAGGCCGAAAATTTCACGAACTGCGGCATGCTTCACGGTGAGCGCAGGTCGCCAGGAGACCGCACCCCAGGCAAGAATTGTGTTGACGCCAACCTGCACCAAACGCTGTGCAACCAAAGCCCAGACGCCAAAGCCATTGAACGCCATCCAGATCGCGACGGCCCCGCCACAAACCACACCAGCAATGGCTCGAATGGCCAGGGATTTGAACTTCATATGGCGGCGCAACAGGCTGGCTGGCACCGCCCCCAATGCAACCAGAACCACGGATATGCCGAGATACTGGATGAGCGGCGCAACGATTGCTTGCTGATACAGTCCGGCAATGAGGCTGGCACTGAGCCACAAGGCCAGAAACAGCACCGCCGAGCCGCCAAGCAAGCTGTAGAAGACCGCATCTGAATGCGACTGGTCCTCGTTCGGCGCCGCGACGAGGTACTCCGTCAGCGTTTCACGCACCAGGAATTCACAGAGAACGACAATCGCCGCTGCCATCGCGATCAGCCCGAAGGCTTCAACACCCAGCAAACGGGCCAAAATGACGAAAATCAGGACATTGAAGGCCTGTTCGACCCAGTTGCCCATGGCCATCCAGGCGATGCTGGCTCCAACCTTTTGGCGATCTTCATTCATTCGACTGGATCTCTCCCAAATCGCCAGGCGTCGCAACTTGGCGAAGCGCTGCAAGAGGGATGCCTGAATCGCCTGGATGAGTCGAGAGACGGGCATGCGGCGTGCATACGTGTTTAACCATTGATCCATCCGGGGATAGGATAAGGGGTGTGATCACCAGAACGGGTCTTGAATTGAGGAACAAATGACAGCGAAATTGCCTGATTTTCTGGTAATTGGTGCGGCCCGGGCCGGCACCACCGCGCTACATGCTTTCCTGCGCCAGCATCCCGAGATTTTCATGCCGACGCACAAGGAGCCGAACTTCTTTGCCTATGAAGGGCAAACGCTTGCCTGCGCAGGTCCAGGCGCGGACTATATCAATAATTCGGTCGTCGATCTGGCGAAGTACACAGACCTGTTTGCGGATGCTCCAGCGACCGTCAAATGCGGAGAGGCCTCACCACTTTACCTCTATTCAGAGACGGCACCGACACGGATCAAGCATCATATCCCGAATGCAAAAATGATCGTAATCCTGCGAAATCCGGTCGAACAAGCCTATTCGCACTTCATGTACGCCACCAAGCAATGCATTGAAACTGAAGTGGATTTTGATCGCGCACTGCAGCTTGAAGACGAGCGTTTGGCGCAAGGATGGCAACCCTTGTTCGGGTATTCAGGATTCCCGCGTTACGGAGACCAGTTGGCTCGGTATTTTGATCTGTTCCGGCGTGAACAATTCCTGATCCGTCGCTATGAGGATTATCAGACGGACCCAGCGCACCTGTTGGCCGAGATCTTCGATTTTATCGGCGTCGATCCCGCCTTTTCGCCCGAAACCGGCGAGAAGATAAATGCCGGAGGCATTCCCAAGAACCAGGCCTTTCAGGATTTCCTGATGAAGTCGAACCCGATCACGAAAGCGATCGGCCTGGTTGTCCCACAGCAAACCCGTTTGAAAATCCGCGATTGGCTCGCCAGTCGGAATATGAGCGTCCCGGATGAGATGAGCGCCGCCGCCCGTGCCACACTGCTCGACCGCCTGTCGGGAGACATTAAGACACTGGAAAAACTGCTCGATTGGGACTTGTCTGACTGGCTGCGCTAAAGTGCAGAACCTGATCCTTTTTTCGGCGCGCGGCCGGAAGGCGGTTGAATGGCGTGTTTCTTGCTATTAGCCCTATAGACAGGGACAAGTAGAGGCACCGTGCCATGGGGACGTTAAACATAAAATCCGATGCGTTGGACGCGAACGAGGCTGCCCTGCCCGCGCTCGGCCTGGAATTGCTGGAAAAGCTGGAATCGAAGACAGCGCGCGTTGGCGTGATCGGTCTCGGCTATGTCGGCCTGCCATTGGCGGTGACCGCAGCAACACGCGGCAATCCGGTGGTTGGGATCGAGATCAACTCGAACAAGAACAGCCTGCTCGAGCAAGGCTCCAGCTATATCGATGCGGTCAGCAATGACGCGCTGCAAGCTGTGTACGGACAGACCTTCACCAGCACCTCGAATTTTGCTGCCCTGGCCGAGTGTGATGTCATCGTTATCTGCGTCCCGACCCCGCTCTCTTCACACCGCGATCCTGACTTGTCCTATGTCGAATCGGCGGGCCGCGAGATTGCGACACACCTGACACCCGGCGCGTTGATTGTTCTGGAATCAACGACCTATCCGGGCACCACGCAGGATATCCTCGTACCGATCCTGGAGACCAGCGGACTGAAAGCGGGCGAAGACTTCTTCATGGCCTCGTCGCCGGAGCGCGAAGACCCAGGCAATAAATCATTCAGCACGTCGACTATCCCGAAAATCGTCGGTGGCGACGGTGAAATGGCGGCTGTTCTGGCGCAGAAATTCTATAGCGGTGTGGTTGATCGCGTCGTGCCGGTCTCATCGACCCGGGCGGCGGAAGCGGTCAAAATCACCGAGAACATTTTTCGCGCGGTGAATATCGGTCTCGTGAACGAGCTCAAGACGATTTACGACGCGATGGGCCTTGATATCTGGGAAATTATCGATGGCGCGGCGACCAAGCCGTTCGGTTTCATGCCCTTCTATCCTGGCCCCGGTCTTGGCGGTCACTGCATTCCGATCGATCCCTTCTATCTGACCTGGAAAGCCCGCGAGCATGATTTGCCGACCAAGTTTGTCGAATTGGCTGGCGAAGTGAACCAGTCCATGCCACGTTATGTCGTGTCCCGCACCCGCGAGGTGATCGACCGCACAACGGGCAAGGGATTGTCGGCCGCGAAAATCCTGGTCATTGGCGTCGCTTACAAAAAGAATGTCGCGGACATGCGCGAAAGCCCGGCGCTGCGCATTCTCGAGAATTTCGAGGCCGCTGGCGCAACGGTCGATTTCTATGATCCGATGGTGCCGTTCATTCCCAAGAATGATGAGCACCCGACCCTGGAAGGGCGCAAATCCGTTCCGGAGAGCGCGATTACGTCAACTGAGTATGAGGCCGTGATCATCGCGACGGACCACGACAAAGTCGATTATGCGTCGCTGAGCCAGACAGGTGTTCCGATCATCGACACGCGCAATGTGATCGCGCGCAACGACCTGCCATTGGATAATGTCACCAAGGCCTAGGAATAGGCTGTCGGCCTGATCCATTGCCGTAAGCGCCGCAGCGCCCGTCGGAGTGTGAGATAAGTCTCACCCTTGCCGTCCAGGAAATCCTGCCAGCGCTTCGGGTCCTGGTAATAGAACATTTCGAGGCGCGGCAGATCATGGATGTCGCTGTTGCGCGTTGCGATGCCGTGCTCGACACCGACCGATAAGTCATAGTGCTCAGCGATCTGCGCCAAGGCTGCGGCGTTTACCTGTCCGTAAGGCGGCGCGAAATGCGAGGTGACCTTGTTGAGTTCGGATTCCAGGTCCTCTTTTGACCCAGAGACTTCTGCGCGCAATTCGTCCGCGCCCAAACTGCTGAGGTCGACATGGTTTCGTCCATGCGGGGCTATATCGACCCGTGCCTGATCGAGCATTTTCAGATCCGGCCAGTCCAGCAAGGGGCGCGTCGCGTCGTGCCCGCCATACCAGTCTTCCTCGCCACCGGTTTTCCGGGTCGGTACGAACAGCGTGCTCGGGAATTTGAACTGTTCCAGCACTGGATGCGCATGCTCTTTAAAGTCGACAAACCCATCGTCGAAAGTGATGGCCATGGCCTTGGCGGGCAGGTCACGCTCGCCTTTATGCCACGCAGCGACGTCTTGCAGGGATACGACGTTGTAGTCGCTCGCCGCCAATGATGACATCATGGACTTGAACGTGTCCGGCGCGATCGATGTTGGGCCACCCGCATCAGAGATCGAGTGGAACATCAGAATGGGGACTCGCGCCGCCAGCTTGCACATGTCTAGTCTTCTACCACGTGTGTTTCGAATTCCTCGCGCAATTCGCCCCAGCGCGCGCGGTCGAAATTCCCGGCCTCGTCGAGGCAGCTCACTGCCCCATATGCCATAGACAGCGCATGGTGGGTATTGTCATGCGCGAACAGGCCCTGGCGACCAAATGTCAGCACGTTTTCCAGGCTCGACACCCAGTCATCCATGACCGCGAAATTCTCCGCATAAGTGCGGTTGTAGACGGGATATGCGAATGGCAGGCGGCGCGTTTCAACCGTGACAGTCTTCGCCGTCAGCGACAGGCCTGCTGCTTCGATCCAGCTTCGCATTTTCTCACCGAGCGCTTCATTTGACAGGTCCCAATGCTCGTCGCCGGGATCTGCCGGCAGCTCAGCACACAAGACAGTCCGACCCTCGGGCGTTGTCGAGGCGGAGTAATTCTTCGGCTCGGACATCCGCGACATCGGAATTGCCGCTTCCGGGAAATAGTGCGCGTCAAATTCGGTGAACTGGTCTGTATCGAGGACGAGATAGATCAGGATCATGCCGCGATATTCAATATTCTCCGCAGCAGTTTTGACCTCAGCCGGAACCGCATCGCCCGCAGCGCGGATCAGGGTCGAGATCGGCAGCGTCGACCAGATCTTGTCCGGCGAACTGGTTTGCAAGCCGGACGGCGTTTCCACGGTTAAAGAGGTCACGCGATTGCCATCGACCTCCATGCCGACGACTTTCGAGTTCAGGGCAATTTTAGCGCCCGAAGCCTCGGCCGCACCAGCAAATCCCGTGCAGATCTGCCCGAACCCTTCCTTGGGATAGTAGAACTTGCCCGTGGTCGGTGATTTCAGGCCGGGCAGCTGACCGAAAATCTTCTTGAGGAGTTTCGGCAGTGAGCTGCCTGACACACGGCGCTGCGCCAGCGTCGTCGCAAGCTCATCAGGATCCTTGCCCCAGAGCTTGCGGACATAAGGGAAGTAGAAACTCTCACACATGGTTTTACCGAGGCCACCGAGGAGCACAGTCTTGAAAGTTGGATCGTCGGTTTTCGGAGCGCGGAACTTGGCGGTCAGGGCATCGAAGAAGAGCGAGAACGCAAACGGGATCGGCAAACGGGTGGCCAGATCCAACGGCTTGAGCGGGAAGTGGATCCAGGACTTTCGCAGCCGAATGCGGCCATGGCGCGGACGCAGCAACAGGTCATCACCGAGGATGTCCTTTATATGTCCCATAATCTCAGGATCGGTGACCGGATGCAGGCGGTGGCTGCCATAATCAACGCGAATACCCTCGACATCAAAACTCGCCGCATTGCCGCCCACCAGGGGCGCGCCTTCATGCAGCGTGACGTCAAACCCCGTTTCCTGGCGCAGTTTCCAGGCTGCGCCGAGGCCCGCCGGTCCACCGCCCAGGACGGCGATCGTGTGGCTGGTATCTTCAGATTTTTGTTTGGCTTCAGCCATGCTTTGTCCCCAAAGGTTCAGCGCCTTCTGGCGCAGACTTGAACTTTCCAGACCAGGCTTGAACGCCCAGTCCAATCAATCCGGTTGAAATCAGAATGGTTTGCCAGACAAACCCGACCGCAATGACCACCGGCGAGGCGTATGCGAACGCCGCGAAGATCGCTGCCAGACTGGCTTCCCGCACACCCAGACCACCGAGACTGATCGGCAAGGTCGCGATGAGCTTCGCCAGCGGCCAGGCAAACAACCAGATCGCAATATCGGTTGGGCCTTGCATGCTCCACGCCAACACAATGTTGAGGCCCACAAAGCCGGTTTGAATGGTGATTGAGAGCAGCGCGCAGATCAAAATTCGGGTGCGGTGGGCGGCCATGTAATGGGCAATGTCAGAGACCATCTGGCCAATCTTGCCCTGCCCCGCGGCTTTCGCTTCAACGAAGCGCGCGAGCGTCGGCAACGTTAGATAGACAACGAGGCCCGCAGCGATGAACGCCCCCGCAATGATTTGCAGCCACATACCCGTCTGACCCGCCGTCCCGAGCAGGGCCGCCCCGAATGCAGAGATCAGAACCAGCACGCCGACATCAATCAAGCGATCGATGATCGAACCTGTGACGAGTCTGGATTTCGAGGTCACCTTCTGCGCCAGGATCGCCGCGCGCGCGACATCGCCGCCAGCGACGCCAGGCAAAGCAATATTGGCGGCCAGGCCGGCAAAGTGAGCTTTGAGGATAATTGGAAAAGGCAGTTTCTGCCCGACCAAGAGGCCCCATTTGAAGGCTGCGAAAACATGTCCAGCAAGGAATCCAACGAGCACACAAGCCCAGACCACCGGATTGGTGCGCGTGATTCCGGCCCAGATTTCTTCAAATGAGACAAAGTGAAAAATCACCGCCAGAACAATGGCGGTGAAAAGTAGCTTCAATCCCGTGGCCAGGAATGGCCTGGATTGCGATTTCTGAGGCGCGGCGTCCGTTGGCATGGTCCGTTCGCTCTATCCGTATCGGTCTATTTGAAATGCAGACGCGAAATCATGTCGGCAATCAAGCCGAGCGACCAAACCACCAGAGCTGCGAGCAGCGCGAAAATGGCACTTTCCGACAGGTTCATCTGGAAAATATCGTAGATGCCCTTGGCAGCCCCAAGCGCGAACAAAACAGCGCCCAGCGGCAGGAAAACACGCAAAGGATGGAACAAGACAATGATCCGGACCACGAGCAGCATGAAGCGGAAGAAGTCGGTTGGACGGATCTTGGAATGTCCGACGCGTTTGGCATAGCTGATCGGCGTGTAAACGACGCGCAGGTTCGAACAGATCATGCAAAGCGTACTGGTCGTACTGAAGGAGAAACCGTCCGGCATCAGGCCCAGGAAACGCTCAATCGACTCACGGCGGAACACGCGCAGGCCGGAGTTCAGATCCGGAATTTTGCGCTGCGCCAGGATATTGGCCAGCTTGTTGAGAACCCATTTGGCCGGTTTGCGCACCAGCGGCACACCGGTCATGGCCGCGCCGCGATTGCCGACAATCATGTCGGCCGTCTGGCACATCTCGAGCATTTCAGGGATTTTGTCGGCTGGGTAAGTGCCGTCGGCATCGATGATCGCAACGAAATTCGATTTCGACTGAACGATCCCGGTTTTCAGCGAGTGGCCGTACCCGACATTCTCTTCCTTGCGGATGACACGGGCAACGGTCTGGACAGCTTTCTCATAGGTGCCGTCCGTCGAGCCATCATCGACAACAACGATTTCAGCATCCAGGCCAGCAGACTTGATCATCTCATCCAGCTGCTCAATCGTTGGCACGATGGCATCTGTTTCATTGTACGCAGGAATAACGATCGACAGATCATAGACGCGCTCAACGGGTCGTTTCTTGGCCTTCACTGGCGTGTCCTTTTTCACCATGGCTGTCATCTTGTTCCCCAATCAAATCCTTGAATGTGCATTGCAGCAAATCCCGTACCAAACTTGGTTACTGCGCAGCCGTCCCACGCTGCATACTGTAGCAATCAGACAGTAAGATTTCCCTAATCCGGCCGACGCGATTTGCGCCAAACCTACTTGATGGCGACAAAACCTTCGAAGCAGATGTGTTTGAAAATCGTCATGTGGTCGACGAACCCGGCACGCTGCAGGAGTTCGATATTCGCGGCTGTCGAGAACGGCTCCATAATGCCCTTCAGGCTGCCGGTCTTGGACAGGATCTCTTCGGCGGAGAAGCCTTGCTCGGTTTTGAAATCATTATACAGCGCCGAAATCATGTCCTGGAACCGGGCATCCGGTCCACGAACTTTTTCAAACATGATGAACGCGCCGCCCCAGTTCAGGGACTCGTAAATCTTGTTGAAAATATCCTGGCGATAGCGCGGTGGGATGAACTGCATCGTATAGTAAGACACGATCAGATCCGACTTTTCGAACTCGAACAAACGCACATCGTCGACCGAAAGCTCGACATTCTTGAGGCCTTTACAATGCGACTTGGCCTTGGCGATCATTGGCTTTTCAGGGTCAAACCCAATCCAACGCGCCTCTTTGCGATGTTTGTGGCGCTTTGCCAGTTTGCCCAACAGCTCACCGGTCGATACGCCCATTTCATAGACGACACTGTCATCATGAATGAAATAATCGCTGAATTTGCAGACCAGGTCGTGGCCCTCTTCATACATCGGCACGGATTGGCGAATGTGTTCAACAAAAGTATCAGCGACATCACCGCCGAATGACCAATTGGCATTGCCTGCTTCAATGTCGTGTCCGACTTTCATGGTCCCCGTCTCCTAACTTTACTACGTCCCTTAACGCAAAGACTATGCCAAGCGAGCGGGTTCAGGCAAGCGATCAAGGACCTGCCTATTTTGCCAGTACAACGCTGTCTGAGGAACAATTGCGCAGCATTACAGAGAATATTGGCAAAGTAGACGCAAACTGGCTTGATTTTTCTGCTCAGCGGCTATTTGGATGGACGACACACTGGCACAGCTCTTGCTTTTGTAACGGGGACACGAGAGACAAGCCTGTATCAAAGGGGACATTCGAAGATGGACGGGAATCCCGTAGGCGCAGAAACGCTGCCCATAGACGACGGCGGAGACGACAGCCGCACAACGGTCGCAATCATTGGCGGTGGACCTGCTGGTCTGACCGCGGCTTATGAGTTGCAACGCAATTCCACTGACTACAAACCGGTGGTGTTTGAAGCCGACAAGATTGTCGGTGGTATCTCGCGAACTGAATCACATAACGGCTATCGCTTTGATATTGGCGGACACCGCTTCTTCACCAAAGTGAGCGAAGTCGAGGAAGTCTGGCACGAAATCCTGACGGATGATTTTATCACCCGTCCGCGCAAGAGCCGGATTTTCTATCGCAGCAAATATTACGATTACCCGCTGAAAATCACCAACGCTCTGCTGAACATCGGCATCGTCGAATCCATCCGCGTCGGTCTCAGCTATATCAAGGCTCAGCTTTTTCCATCAAAGCCTGAGGAGACCTTCGAACAATGGGTGTCCAATCGCTTCGGTAAGCGCCTGTTCCAGCACTTCTTCGAAACTTATACTGAAAAAGTCTGGGGTATTCCGTGTAGTGAAATTCGCGCTGACTGGGCGGCCCAACGGATCAAGAACCTGTCGCTCATGAAGGCAGTATGGAACGCGCTTACAGGCGCAAACGACACGGCCAGCCTGATCGAAGAGTTTGAATATCCGCGCCTTGGCCCCGGTATGATGTGGGAAAAGGCGGCTGAACTGGTCGAGAATAAAGGCGGCGAAGTGCGCATGGAGGAGTGGGTCAGCCGCGTCTTCATGGACGGCAATCGCGTCACCGAGATCGAAGTGATCAAGGATGTGAATGGAACTCGCACGCCGTATCGCATGGCGGCGGATCAATTCATCAACACGATGCCAATTCGCGAACTGATCCACTGTATGGATCCGCCGCCACCTCAGCACGTGATCGATGCCGCGGATCAGCTGAAATACCGTGACTTCCTGATTGTCACCCTGGTTCTGGATCATCCGGATCCGTTTGATGATAACTGGATTTACATTCACAGTCCTGAAGTCAAAGTCGGCCGCATCCAGAATTTCCGCGCCTGGTCGCCGGAAATGCTTCCGAACCAGGACAATGCGTCAATCGGCATGGAATTCTTCTGCCATGAAGGCGACGGCTTGTGGCAATCGAGCGACGAGGACCTCATCAAACAGGCCTCTGAAGAGCTCGAATTCCTCGGTCTGGCCTCAAAAGACAGCGTGATTGATGGCTGTGTCATCCGCCAGAAGAAGGCCTATCCTGTCTATGATGCGGTCTACAAGGATGCGCTGGACACGATCAAGGATTGGATCCTGACGCTGGAGAATTTCCAAACCGTCGGTCGCAACGGTATGCACCGTTACAACAACCAGGATCATTCGATGCTCACAGCTATGCTCGCGTCCAAGATTATCATGGGCGAGGAGCACGATATCTGGAACGTCAATGTCGAGCGCTCGTATCACGAGGAATTCCAGGTAAGTAAGAAACCGGCTTTGGAAAAGAGCTAGGCGAGATCGCTGGCGTCACAGTCGCAGCCCTCACCCCAACCAACCAATCTACAGGCGGCTCCGGGCCGCCTGTTTGCGTTTCGCCGCTACAGTTCGACGCGTAGAATCGCCTTGCTTTTTCCTCTAACAAAGCGTTAATGTCAGACTTGGTGGTAAGCTGAAATTTTCTGGCGTGGGATTTGCACTCAGAGATTGAAGCATGATGCAGGTTGCGACTGCATCGGGGACAAACCCACCAACCGTACAGAACGTGCGTTGTATAGTGAGGGGACGAAATTGGTTAAGCAGAATGTCAGCCAAGGCAAAGCTGAGCGCATTTGCGTAATTGTGCCAGCGTATGAAGCAGCACATTATTTGGAACAATCACTCCCGCCCCTGATCGCGTTGCGTGATGGCGGCCATGTCGACGATGTAATCGTTGTTGATGATTGCTCGCCAAGTCCCGCCACTGCGGAAATGGCAGAACAGTTTGGCGCGACGGTCATCCGGGCAGCAAAGAATGGTGGCCCCGGCGCGGCCCGAAACCTCGCCGCGACCAAGACAGATTGCGAATTGCTTTGGTTTGTCGACGCCGACGTTGTCGTCCACCCCGCTTCTGTCGAGCGCATTCCCGTTGCATTCGCCGATCCGGCAGTTCACGCGATGTTTGGATCCTATGACGAGAATCCACCGGCTCCGGGCTTTGCTTCTCAGTACAAGAATTTGATGCATCGCTATTATCACACGAATTCAAGCCGCCAGGCGACGACTTTCTGGTCGGGCTGCGGTGTCATTCGCCGGGATGCGTTCTTGCGGTTGGATGGATTCGACGTCGAGCAATTCACCAAGCCGTCGATCGAGGATATCGAACTCGGCTATCGTATCCGCGAAGCCGGTGGAGAAATTGTGCTCGATCCTGAATTGCTTTGCACGCACCTCAAGGAATGGTCATTGCGCGAAGTTGTCATGACCGATGTGCTCAAGCGCGCCGTGCCGTGGTCAAGGTTGATTGCGACGCGCGAAATGCCAGAGAACAATCTAAACGTATCAACGCCAGAGCGCATCCGCGCCGGCATTGCCGGCCTGTGGGCGCTTTCAATCCTGGCCGCGATGACCGCATTTCTCTGGCCTCATGGCGCCATGATTTTCATGGCCATGACGATCATCATGGTATGCGCAAATTGGCGCCTGCTAATGTTTTTCACACGCCGAAAAGGGCTCCCATTCGGGCTCGCGGCTCTGGCTTTCCACCAAGTCTATTACATCTATAGCGCGGTGACCTTTAGTCTGGTCCATCTGCGCCACCGCCCGATCTCGCATCGCGAAGCGTCGGCGTCCTAAGCGCTATTTTGACTCGGCAATAAATGCGCCCAGTTGGATGGGCGCGACGCCCCCTTGCAGGAATGGATCGAGCGCACGGACCTTGGTGCAATCAAATCCATCATCTGGAAACGCCTCGAGCTCATTCTCGCGCATCCAACCCAGCCACTCGACCAATTCAGTCGATTCATAAACGATGGAAGAGTCAGCCTGGGATTTCGGCGCAACGTTGAATCGGTTGTCGAGTTGGCGCCAACTCAGGAACGGATTAATGAGCCAAATCCGATCGGCCGCCAGATGGTCGATTGTCGGCTCCGTCATGCAGGCGGCGCGTTCGACGATCGCCCAACGCTGATCCTGCAATCCGTACGCTTGTCGATACAACAAATAGGGTGGCAGCGACCAGCGCGTCAGCAGGACCACATCTTGCTCAGTGACGTGTTCGGAGATCGTGGCAAGCTCGTTGGAAATGTCGCGGTTCGATTGGTTCGGCGCAAACGTGCTCTCGTAAGCGTAGTTAGCCGCCGAACCAAGGCTCATAAACACCACGGCGCCGGCGAGTATTACCGGCACAGATCCTTTCGCCTCCTGCATCAAACGCTCCAGCGCGAAGGCCGCCAGCAGGATTATGATCGGCACCATGTACAGCATCAGTCGCGCCATGACCGGGTAGAGTTGAGCCATGGACAACACCACGGCGATAACTGGCGGCGCCAGACAAAACCCGGCCAGCCAGACTTTTTTCCGAAGCATGATGACGGCACCGCAAATGGCCAGGAAGATCATGAAGAACGAGGATTGCAGGCCAAACCAATCTGCAAACAGGTCCTCGGCAACCGTCGGATACCAGGCAATATCGTCAATGCTGAGCGGCGGAAAAGGCGCGTAGAGGCGGCTGAAATAATTGCCCATGCCGCCATCGCTTATTCCACTTGCGTCCACCTGCGTCTTGTAAATCGTCAATGACAGAATCAGGAACACCACCGCAGCGATCGCGGCACCTGCGCCCAGCATTAATACAGCGCGCATGTCGCGCTTCAGGTATCTGTTCACAATCAGACATCCACCGATCGCACCGACAACGATTGGGGCGACGAATGTCGTGAAGCTGCCGATCAGGAACAATCCAACCAAAGTCGCGATCTGAGACACACTGAGGCGCTCCAGATCAATCAATTTCAAGGCCAACCAGGCGAGAACCAGCCACAGCAACATGTCGAAGCCATATGGCTTGACCTCCGCTGAATAGTAGACCGCAGAAAAATTCCCCGCGAACACCGCGACGGCCAGAAACGCCGCGGGTTTGGAGAGTTGTGAAAGACAAATCTTATAGAACACCCAGAGGCCAGCCAAACCCGCAATCAATGCCGGGAATCGGCCGCCATAGGCGTAGTTTTTCGTCGTATCCACGAAAGCATCGGTAAGGATAAGCCAACCGGGCGGCGCAACTTGCCGGAAATCCAATGGCGCGAACAGATCGGCGCCTGAGCGGCTCACCAGGTTGACCGTCAGCATTGCTTCATCGAGCCACAACATTCGCCCCAATCCGTAATGGATGAGGCGTAACAGGACACCCACGACAAGGGCAGCCGCCAGAAAATGCGACCAGTTCAAACCGCCAAGCTTCGCCTGCAGCGAACCAAGCACGCCTGATCCTTCCGTTATATTCGGCATTTTCCCCATCCGCAGCTGGTGCCCCTGCACTATTTGCAGGCAATCACACGGATTTCAAGCTGCCACAAAGCGGACGCATCTTGCAAGCAAACAGTAATAAAGATTGCGAATCCGGCCTCAGAACCCGCTGACTCGTTCTACCAGCCAGATCGTCCCAGAAATTCCGACCAGATAAGCCCCTGCGGTTTTACTGAAGGCGAGCCCTCGATGAATGACGCGGCTCAGCAGGAATGCGCCCCCCAGCAAGGTCAGAACGAACAGGACCTGCCCCAGTTCAACGCCAAGATTGAACAAGAGCAACGCCCAGACTTCCTGATTCTGGGGTAATCCGATATCAGCCAACGCGCCTGCGAAGCCGAAGCCATGGATCAATCCAAATCCAAATGCGATGAGCCAGGGGAACTGACTGGTCAGGGACGCCCCCCCGCGCTGAACCGTAATCGCTTCACGGGCGAGGAGGATGAGACTGAGTGCGATGACCGCTTCGACGGGCGGCCCTGGAAGCGTCACCCCTGCGAGCGTCGACAGGCCGAGCGTGATCGAATGCGCGACCGTGAATGCGGTCACCGTCAGCAGTAATTGGCGAGGGCGCACAAGGAGGCAAAGTCCGAGGACAAACAATAGGTGATCATAGCCAAACAGGATATGATCTACGCCTATTCTCAAATAGGCGAAGAGCGGCGCGCTCGGATTCGTTTTATCGAGTTCGAACGACGCTGCTGCCGGTTTCAACACGACCGAAAGATGGTCGCCATTGAGGCGGTGGATCTGTACGAAGACATCGGTCAAGGTGCGGTCGAGACCAGCAATTCGAATTTCGCCCTGATCCAGCGCACAGGTCAGCGTCCAGCGTGACACGACAGCGCCCGCAGCGCCTTCAAGGGTGACCGGCGTTCCTTCACAGCCGTCCGGAAAGATCGGATCGAGTTTCAGCCGACGCCCATCCTTGATCGGCTGTTTCCACACGACCTGGAACTGACCAGTTTCAATTTCAGTCAGTTCCAGGAAGGCTGGATTGACTTCATGCGCGGCCGCCGGACGCGGCAACCCGGCCACAATGAACATGGCAATCAGAAGCACAAACAGACATTTCAATTGCTGTCGACGCCTTCAATCACGATGTCATACTTTTCAACAATGGCATTGATCTCTTCGGCCGTGCGTCGTCGTTGCTCTGTTTCCGTCCAGTCTTGCACGACTGCGGAGCGCACTTCAGCAAGTTCCGGCATCCGGGCGTCAGAGCGCTGATTGATACGTACCAAATGCGTGCCGAGCGCTGAACGCACAGGGCCTTGCCAGGTGCCGTCGGCGGTCTCGGAGAGGGCAGCGAGCTCGACCGCGAATTGTCCACCAAACAGACGTATAATCTCGCGCTCCGGCAGTTCGGCATATCGCCGCTGCAGCATGAACGGATCCCCTTGCCCGCGCCAATCTGTCTCGGACGCGTCGTTCAGGCTCGCCAGTATCCCGGAAATGCGCGGATCGTCGCCGTCCGAGAAGAATACATGATCAAAGGATAGGCGAAGCGGCTGTTCAAACCGTTCCGCATGCGCTTGCAGCCAGGCGTCGAGCACCTCATCAGACGGCGGGTCGACCTGCCCAAGATCAGACAGCATGAATGTCATTTTCTGCGCCAGACGGCGCTGCACCACGGTGTCGTCTTCGGCCATGCCAAGCTGGCGCGCTTCACGAGCGAGGGCTTCCTGCTGGATCTGATCGGTGACAATCGCGCGCATATCCTGCTCGGTGGGCAAGGCGCCTGCCTCGACCGCGTAAAGCGACGCGAGACGTTCCAAATCAGCCTGGGTGACAACGATCGTGCGCTCAGCGGATTGCCGCTCAGCCGTCACCCATTGGTAGACGCCGAAAATGACGACCGCCAGCAGAATAAAATGAACCAGCGGTTCGCGTACGAGTTTCGTCATTTAGTTACCAGGCGTGTACCAGATCGGAGATGTATATGCCCGCTCTTGCAGGGTCAGCGGGACATCCGGACGCGGAGGTGTGCCGGCGGCCAATGCTTCCCAGGTTGACCAGCGACAAGTCGGGTTTTCGAGCACCCGCACATAATAGCTGGCGCGCTCGGACGCGTCGAAGCTCGGATCGCTCCACACGGTCTTCAGCTCAGCGGCGCCTTCGCCCGTCGGCGCACACGTGGTCAGATCAACCCCTGCCCCATTGTCCGGACAGCGATGGGTGTCTGGATCAGGCGCGCCAGTATGACAGGCAACATCAAAGACCTGCTCTGAGCCACTCGTCACTTTCACAACCTGCGCGCGTTGGAGCGGCGCTGCATTCGGGTCTTGCTGGGCCCAAACCAGGAAGGACGGCGCGCGGCCATCGCCAATCAGGTCGCCGCCCATCGTGACCCCTTGTGCGTAGGCCTTGCCAGCGAGGTTGGCATCATTTTCCATACCGTCCTCGAAATCGAAGCTGGCGAAAAAGCGTACTTTCATGCGCGGACCTGTGGTCGCAAATGTTTCCTTGCGGCGGAACGCATCGAAGATTGAATCCCGGGTGTTCTCTTCAGCCCAGACGCCGGTCAAGCCAGATGCCGACCAGCGCGAGAACCATTCGGTCGCGTTTTGTGTTTGCTGGTTTACCGGTTGATCTTCCCAGCTCTTCTCTGGGTCCACAGGCACGGAACCTCGATTGATTGGCAGACCATCGACAATGCCGACTTTCGACCAGTAATCATTCTCGGCATAAGCACCGCCCACGACGTGACTGTCGGAAGCCGCCACCAGGCCGAATTTGAACGGGTTGAACCCGTCTTCCTCTTCCAGTTTCAGGCCGAGCCCGTAAGCTTCGCGGACATAGCTCCCATTGGTCGCCGAAACGTCATACGAGCCGAGCAGGCGTGTATAGATCTCGAAATCGGCCCACTCATCATTTGGCGACAGGTCTGGGTGAGTCTCTGACGTGCCCTTCACCTGGGTGACTTCGACCAGCGGCTCATTGCGCATGCGTTGTTCGGCATATTCAGCGCTTAGCGGCGCCCCATCATAAGTTTCCAGTTTGAACATCTGGCCGTCGGACACATTCGGGTTATGCGGCACGGCGATCGATTCGATGCCTTCCTCGCGCTGCGCATCCATCCAGTCCCAGAGGTCTTCCGGATTGGTCGAATCGAGGGTCGAGAATGCCCGCAAGGGCGCTGCGCCCCGGAAGAAGACATTGCGGTGCAGGTTGCCGCCACCAAATGTACCATCGTCGCTATTGGTTGTGACAGAAGTGTATTCGTATGCTGCAAATGTGGTGAACACGCCCGGTTCGTTGTGGCGCGCGGCAGCTTCGACATTCTCCAGCCAGATCGAATTGATCAGATGCTGATCAAACATGTCTTCAATCTTCTCACCAGAGCGCACGGAGGCACCAACGCCCTGGAAGGCTGCGGTGATCTTGACAGGATCGGTCGAGAACATGTCCTTTGACCGCGGAAGCTCGCTGAGCTCGGTGCCAGGCGTATTCATCGCGGGGAGAATGCCGAGATATTCCGCATGATCGGTCACCGCGTAGAAATCGAGCGGACCACCGGCAATCGTCATGTCAAATCCGGACGGGTGCTGCACGGTTTCGCCTTTGGCGAAGCGATAGGCGTCATCGGCTGTGCGGCGGACATTGAAGATATACGCATCGAAACTGTTACGCGTGTGAATGTGCAGGTCGCCAAAATAGGCATTTCGCGTCACCGCGTAATCTGGAGCGGAAGCGGTTGCCGCCGGAGCGGTGTCAGCAGTGGCCGTCTCCTGAGACCCCGTATCATTCGTTCCACAAGCTGCTAGTGCGGCGGCGAGCGCCAGCGTTGAAACTGTGCGTAAGGTGTTCATGGTTTCCTCCCGTGCAAGCCTGCGCGCAGCTCGCCTGTTTTCCCATTCTTCTGAGCTGTATCAGCTCGTCTTGAGAAAGAATGTCAAAAATGCAACATTTCGGGCATGTTTGATTTTGCTCGATTTCAGGCCACGCCTTTTTTTGATCTTTTGCCACAAGATTGTGTGGCGCGCCTGCGAACAGAGGGACATCGCCGAACCCTTTCGGATGGCCAATACGTGCACAGCCGCGGCGATGACAATCCCGGAATATCCGTCATCGAGGATGGCGCCGCGCAAGCTGGCATATATAGCGCTGATGGCAGTTTTGTTCTGACCTCGTACATCGGACCAGGACATACGTTTGGTGACTTTACCGTGTTCACCAATCTGCCGCGCACACACGATATCTCTGCGGTCGGGCCAACCACGATCCTGGACGTACCAGCGAGCCGGTTCAAAGCCCTCTGCGATCAGGATCCGCGCTATATGCAAGCCCTGCTGCAGACAACGCTGATGCGCTCGCACCTGATCCTGGAAATGCTGCACGCTGTCCGCAGCTTGCCTCTGGTGCCGCGCGTGGCGAAATTTCTGCTCATTCTGGCGCCCGGCGGACCAAATGCGCCAACCTTGCGCTTTCGCCAGACAGACCTCGCATCAACGCTCGGCGTGTCGCGCGCCTCGATGAATCGCGCGCTGTCGAAACTGGAGACCAGATCGCTCGTCGACCGAGGTTATGGCCACGTCAAAATCCGTGATCGACAGGCCCTTGCGACATGGTTGAACGCGCAGGAATCCTGACCGCTCGCGGTGGCCTATCCGAGGGTCAACGTGGACAAAGCCGAAATTGCGGCGCACTCTGAGCGCGGGAAGGAAACGGAGGGTCATCATGAATCGCGTTGGAATTATCGCACTTTTGGGCATTGCCGCAGCTGGATGCAGTGCGCCGGAAACTGAAGTGGATACGGGCGAAGACACCGAAATTGTCGAAGGCGAAACGGTCGTCGAGCGAACCCCGACCAAGAACGCCTATTTCGGCGATTTGCACGTCCATACGCGCAACAGTTTTGATGCTTACATCTTCGCGACACGGCGCACACCGGATGATGCGTATCGCTTCGCCAAGGGTGAGGTCATTCCGCATGATGCCGGCTATGAAATCCAGCTCGATGGCCCACCGCTGGACTTTCTCGCGGTGACCGATCACGGCGAATATCTCGGCGTGATCCCATTCATGGATGATCCGAACCACCCTCTGTCCAAGACCATGACCGCGCAGGCCGCGTTCGGCGATGATGCAGCGGCCTCGGCTGAAACCTTCCAGAATATCGGCATCTCTTTCGTCATCGGACAACCGATCGAAGAGATTCGCGACCAGGAACATATGAACCAGATCTGGGCCCAGACCATCAATGCTGCCGAGCGCCACAATGATCCGGGTACGTTCACGACTTTTGCCGGATATGAGTTCACAGCGATGACGATTGTCAGCCAGGAAGCTGGCGCTGCAGCCAACCTCCACCGCAACGTTATTTTCCGCGATGCAGCGCCCGACCAGGTCTTCTCGACCCTCGATTCGACCAATCCGGAAGACCTCTGGGCGTGGATGGACGGTCAACGTGAAGCCGGAATTGATGTGCTCGCCATCCCGCATAATTCAAACAGCTCAAATGGCGAGATGTTCGCGCTTCAGACCTATGATGGCGCGCCACTGACCGAGGACTATGCTGTCACCCGGCTGCGCAACGAGCCGATCGTCGAGATGACGCAGATCAAAGGCACATCGGAAACCCATCCCAGCCTGTCGCCAAATGACGAATGGGCGAATTTCGAACAGTATGACTATTTTATCGGCAGCTCCGCAAAGTCGACCGTCAATGAGGGGGACTTTGTGCGTCCTTCGCTGGCCCGAGGCCTGGCGCTCGCTGAAAGCCTGGGCGCCAATCCCTACGAGTTTGGCTTTATCGGTTCGAGTGACACCCATATTGCCGCGGCGACGCTGCGCGAGGACACACATTGGGGCAAGTTCCCGACCGATGGTGCCAATCCACAATCGCGCAGTTCAGTGCCGCCCGAGGGTTATACAGACTGGGCGGACGTGCCCAATGCAACCGACCGGCGCATCCTGACAGGGGCGAAATTCAGTGCTTCGGGCCTGGTGGGCGTCTGGGCCGAATCGAATACGCGCGACGACCTGTTTGACGGGATGCGCAACCGCGAAACATTCGGCACCTCCGGTCCGCGCATGAAAGTGCGCCTGTTTGCCGGCGACTATGATGCCAGCATTCTCGACGCGGCAGACCTGCTCGACCAAGCTTACGTGAACGGTGTCCCTATGGGCGGCAATCTCGTCACCTCTGAAGGCGAGGCACCAAGCCTGCTCGCCTGGGCTGTCCAAGACCCCCTGTCCGCGCCTTTGCAGAGGCTGCAGGTCATCAAGGTCTGGGCCGAGGATGGAGCTGCGCGTGAAGCCGTATACGATGTCGCTTGCTCGGATGGTAGCACGCCAGATCCGCAGACTCATCGGTGCGCCGATAATGGCGCATCTGTAGATATTTCGACCTGTGCGACCGAGCCTGGCACCGGGTCCGGTGAACTCAAGGCCGTGTGGCAGGACCCGTCCTACGACCCGGACCAGGTCAGCGCCTATTATGTGCGCGTGCTCGAAAATCCGACGTGCCGCTGGAGCACCTGGGACGCGGTTCGCGCGGGGACGCCGCCGAATCCGAACCTGCCAACGACTTTGCAGGAACGGGCCTGGTCGTCACCAATCTGGGTCGACTGATCACGTCGCCAGTTAAGTCATTGCACCGAACCAATCGCTGAGCGATAGATCGCGGCCATGAGCACCTATCCGATTGTCCGCGACCTGCTCGCGCAACTGATTGCGTTCGACACCACGTCGCGCCTGTCCAACCTGGCTTTGATCGAGTGGATCGAACACCGCCTGGAACCGCTTGGCGCCGTATGCCGGCGCATTCCGAACAAGGAAGGCACGAAAGCCAATCTCTGGGTCCGGATCGGTCCGGATGTACCGGGCGGCATCGTCTTGTCAGGTCATACGGATGTTGTCCCCGTCGATGGTCAGGATTGGCACACAGACCCGTTCGCGCTGACCGAGCGTGATGGTCTGCTCTATGGTCGCGGCACCTGCGATATGAAAGGCTTCGTCGCCCTGTGCCTGGCTTACGCGCCAGCATTTGCGAACCTGAACCTGTCCAAGCCAATCCATTTTGCCTTTTCCTATGATGAGGAAGTCGGGTGCCAGGGCGCACCCGACATGATCGCGCAGATTGTGGCGCATGGGGCGCGACCGGATGCCGTATGGGTCGGTGAGCCGTCGCTCTGGCAAGTCGTGTCAGGGCACAAAGGGATCATGGTGACCGAGGTCGACGTCTACGGGCATGAGGCGCATTCTAGTTCGCCATATCTCGGCGTTTCCGCGAATGGTATCGCGGTCGACCTGATGAGCGTGCTGCGACGGATCGAGAAGGAACTCGCCGAACAAGGCCCACCAGACTCCCCTTTCGACCCGCCCTACCCGACACTCACGATTGGTGAAATCCGGGGTGGAACCGCGCATAATATCCTGGCGCGACATTGCCATTTTGGGTTCGATCTACGCTGTCCACCCGGCTTCGCGCCCGACGCAATACTGGCGCCGTTCTTTGCCGCCGTTGACGCCGCGAATGAGGATTTGAAACTGCGCTTTCCAGAGAGTGGCGTCGCGGTTCACAGAATTTCCAATGTGCCGCCGCTGGCACCCGATCCGGACAATTCCGCCGAGCGCCTCGTCCGCGCCCTCACCGGCGACAATGCGCTGCGTGCGGTCGCATATGCCACCGAAGCGGGTCAGTTCCATGCGGCTGGTCTGCCATCTGTCATTTGCGGCCCGGGCTCAATTGATCAGGCACACAAGCCGAATGAGTACATCGACCCTGCGCAGCTCGAACAGGGTGTCGTCATCTTTGACAAACTGATCGAGCACCTGTCAGCTGGCGGCTAACCAGGGCACGACAATGAAATGCGCGAGCGCGGTCAGGACCACGGCCCCGATCGTCGCCCAGATCGCCTTCTTCTTGATCATCGGCTCCTTGGGCGCGCCTTCTTCGGTGCCTTCAACCACTTCACCGTCATCTTCGAACTGACCCTGCACACCAATCGGCAGGACGCAGAAGAAGCTCAGCCACCATGAGATGACAAAGACGACGAGGGCACCAACAGGATCCATCTAGTGCGCCCCGTCCTTCGGGGTTTCCATCAACTCAATCAGAACACCATTTGAGTTTTTGGGATGGATGAAGATGATCATCGTTCCATGAGCGCCAATGCGCGGCTCGCCGAGCACGGTGGCGCCGCGGTCATTCATGACGCGCACCGCCTCATCGATATCGTCCACTTCGAAACAGACATGATGCTGGCCGCCTTTTGGATTCTTGGCGATGAAATTGTGGATCGGGCTCTGCTCATTAAGCGGCTCAATCAATTCGATCTGGCTGTTTGGCAGGTTCACAAAACAGACCTTCACACCTTGCGCCGGCATGTCGAACGGTTCGGTGATATCAGTTGCGCCATACAGCGTACGATAGGTCTCCATCGCTTCCTCGATATCGGGCACGGCAACGCCGACATGATTGAGCGGACCGATTTTGAACTCAGACATCGTAACTCTCCTTGGTTCAGACCCTTAGCACACTGACATCGACCAGCGGCTTGCGACCGAAAGTCCGCTCGCAGGATTTCTTGACGGCGCGGGCGAGCGTGCGCTCGACTTCTTCATCATCCTGGCGTTTGCGGCGCTTCATCTTGTTCATCGCCTCTTCAACCGCTTCATCGACATCGATCAAGCTCTCATCGGCGGTACTGCCGTCCATTTCGGACAGGCCGCGCGCCGTCAGCAATGGACCATCGACCAGATCGCCATTCTCATCAATCGCAACCGCGACACTGACATAGCCCCAATTGGCGAGCGCGCGGCGCTCGCGAATGCCTTCGCTTTCCGCCGGTACAAGCCGATTGCCATCCAGATACAGGCGGCCATTCGGCACCGTGTCGATAGTCCTGGCATCGCCCGGCGCAAGGCGAATGAGATCGCCATTTCGAGGTGTCACGGCATCGCTGACCTGCAGGCTTTTGGCGTAGGCCGCGTGTTCGACAATATGGCGCCGCTCACCATGTACGGGAACGGCAATCTTCGGGCGCACCCACTGGTACATCCGGCGCAACTCGTCTCTTGCGGGGTGTCCAGACACGTGAATAGGCCCCTCGGTCATCTTGTCGGAGATGATCCGGACGCCCTTCTCAGCGAGGGCATTCTGCATGTCGAATATGCCCTTTTCATTGCCGGGAATGACCCGGCTGGAGAAGATGACCGTGTCCCCCTCACCGAGACTGATATGGCGATGATCATCGCGGGCGATACGCCCAAGCGCCGCACGTGCTTCGCCTTGCGATCCGGTGCACAGGAATAGAAGGTTGTCATCCGGCAAGCTGCCCGCCTGGTCCTCGCTGATCAGGTCCGGCATGTCCTTGATCACACCCGTCGCCACCGCCGCATCGGTAATCTTGTGCATGCTACGCCCGACCAGGCAGACACTTCGTCCGGCCTGTCGCGCTGCTTCGATCACGCTGGCGACGCGCGCGACATTTGAGGCAAACGTGGTGACGGCGATGCGGCCCGTCAGAGAGCCGATCAATTCAATCAGATTGTCGCGAACAACGCCTTCTGATCCACTTTCGCCCTCGACGAACACATTAGTGCTGTCGCAGACCATGGCCAGGACACCGTCTTCGCCTAGCTGGGTCAGCGCTTCCACATCGGTCGCACTGCCAAGCTGCGGATCGGGATCTATCTTCCAGTCGCCTGTGTGGAGAATGGTCCCGAGCGGCGTTTCCAGGGCCAGCGCATTCGGCTCCGGAATGGAATGCGTCAACGTGATGTAGCGGACCTTGAACGGCCCCGCCTCGACCTCTGCGCCGAGCGGGATCACATTGATACTGGTATGTTTCAGCCCGCGTTCGATCAGCTTGGCCTGAGCCAGGTGCGCTGTGAACGGCGTCGCGTAGATCGGCGCCCTGGTCTGCAGACGCGGAAGAATCAAACCGATCGCCCCGATATGATCCTCATGCGCGTGGGTCAGGAAAATCGCGTCAATCTGATCGCCTTGATCTTCCAGGAAGGTCGGGTCAGGCGTTATCAGGTCAATGCCCGGCGTATCCTCGCCGCCGAATGTGACGCCGACATCGATCAGGATCCAGCGCCGATTATGCGCCGGTCCATAGCCATAGGCGTTCAGGTTCATGCCGATCTCGCCGCATCCGCCCAAAGGCAGGAAGACGAGTTCAGCGTCTTTGGTTTTGCTCATGAGCCCCGTTTAGTCTTTCTTGTTCCGGCGATAGACCTCTAGCAGGCCGACCTCCATCAAACTCTGATCAAAATGATCGATTGTTTCGCTCGCCCCTTCGAACAGGGACGCGACGCCGCCCGTCGCGATAACTTTCAATGGCGCGCCATACTCGTCTTTTACCCGGCGTATCAGGCCATCAATCAGATCGACATAGCCCCAAAACACACCTGACTGCATGGCCGAAACCGTATCCTGACCGATCACTTGCGGCGGTTTCTGAATGGCGATCCGTGGCAATTGCGCGGCCGCATCATGCAGAGCCCGCATGGACAGGTTGATGCCCGGGGAAATGATACCGCCCTCAAACCCGCCATCAGGACCGACAATATCGAACGTCGTTGCCGTGCCACTATCGATGACGATCTTGGCGCCCTGGTAAAGCTGATGCGCCCCGATGGCGGCGACCAGGCGGTCCGCTCCGACCTGTTCTGGCCGGCGAATGCGGATCGGCACACCCAGCTTGACTTCAGGATCACCGACAAACATCGGCTCGGCATCAATGTATCGTCGTGACAGGTTGCGGAAATTGAACTTTGCCTGCGGCACCACGGTCGAGATGATGCAGCCTTTGATCTGGTTCAGATCCATTCCGTCCAGACGCATCAAGGTGCCGAGCCAGACAGCATGATCGTCGGCGGTGCGCGTTGCATCCGTCGAGCTGCGCCAGCTGGCGCGCCAGGTTTCGCCATCGTGAAGCGCGAAAACCGTGTTCGTGTTGCCGACATCAATGACCAAAAGCATCAGTCTACTTGCCTCACCAAATCTACGTCACCGGCCCTTATGGTCTGTCTCGAGCCATCGGGCAAACGCAAGTTCAGCCCGCCATCTGGCGCGAGCCCTTCAAACACGCCCTGAACGCGGCGATCGTGGGGGCCAGCCTCGATTATCTGTCCCAGCCCTTCGGCATGGCGTAACCAGTCTTCGAGCAATTGCTCGAAATTATTCCGGGCCTGCGTGACGCGCTGATCGAGGTTGGTGCGCAAATCGTCGAGCACATGTTCCGGCGCGACAGCGGCCGGCGCGCCTTGTTCGACGAGCGAGGTCGACGCCTGCTCGAAGACCGCAGGCGCGTGCTGCACATTGATACCCATGCCGAGCGCAATCCAGACGACCCCATTGGTCTCGCCAGATTCGGTCAGGATGCCGCAAATCTTGGCACGATCGATGCGCACATCATTCGGCCATTTCAGCTTGGCGTCGAGATCGGGCACCACTCGCGTGCAGGCGTCTCGCACCGCGAGGGCGGCGGCGAAGGGGATGCGGCTGGCAACCGTCAGGCCGCCAGGCTCGGGAAACAAGACCGTCGTGAAAAGGTTGCCAGTCGGCGATACCCAGTTCCGCCCGAGGCGCCCGCGCCCGGCGGTTTGCTGGCGTGCTGCAATCCAGACGGCAGAGGTTTCCCCGCCGCGCGCACGGCGTTTGGCTTCTTCGCTGGTGCTGTCTATCTCATCGTACCAGTAAACTGGTGCGTGCTGGATCACGAGATCAGGCTCGCGGCAACCGATGCGGCGAGTTCGCTGAGCGGCGCCACCAGGATCAACAGGGCGACACTGATCAGAGCCGTCAGATAGACTGTACCGGTGACCCAGCCATCGACCGGTTCAAAGTCCTCGGCACGCTCGTCAAACCACATGATTTTGACGATGCGCAGATAGTAATACATCGCGATCACGGAACTCAGAACCAGGATGATGACCAGAGGCAACATTCCGGAATCAACGCCTGCCTGAATGACCGCCAGCTTGCCCAGGAAGCCAAATGCGAGCGGGAAGCCTGAAACAGAAATCAGCAGGACCGTCAGCGCGGCGGCGAGGCCGGGTTGGCGCCGGACAAGGCCTGCAAGCTCATTGATATCCTCAACCATGCCGCCCTCTCGGCGCATCGACAGGACACCGCCAAACAGACCGAGCGAGGCGATGACATAAGCGGTCATGAAGATCAGCAGAGAACCAGCGCCATATTGAACGCCCGCGGCGACCGCGACCAGCGCATAGCCCATATTGGCGATCGACGAATAGCCGAGCAGGCGTTTCAGATTGGTCTGCGGCAGCGCGCCAAACGCGCCAATGATCATTGAAGCAGCGGCGATAATCGCGACAATCATCTGCCAGTTCTCGAAGGCCAGGGCCTGTGGGAAGGCGGTGAACATAACGATCGCAAACACAACCATGCTGGCCATTTTCGGGGCCGTGGCAAAAAAGGCGACCACCGGGCTCGGTGAGCCTTCATAGACATCTGGCGTCCAGACATGCATCGGCGCGGCGGAGACTTTGAAGGCCAGCCCGGTAATCATCAGCACCATGCCGAACAGGAAGCCCATGCTCGGCTCAGCGTCGGCGACGATTTCGTAGCTGGTGCTACCTGAGAATCCATAAACCAGTGACATGCCGTAGAGCAGCAAGCCGGAGGCAAGCGCGCCGAGGACAAAGTATTTCAGGCCCGCTTCGGCTGAGCGTGGGCTGTCACGGTGGAACGAGGCCAGCACGTAAGAGGAAAGGCTGAGCGTTTCGACGCCAAGATACAGCGTCATGAAGTTTGCCGAGGACAGGATCACACCCATGCCAAGCGCTGCGAAGATCACCAGCAATGAATACTCATAACGCAGCGTCTCGTGGCGGCGCAGGAACCCTTCGGCCATAAGCAGCGCGACACCGCCGCATGCGAAGCTCACGACTTTCGCGAAATTGGCAAAACTGGAGGTTTCGACCAGACCGTCAAATGCCCGGCCGCCGTCCCAGTAATATCCCGCCAGCACTGCAGCGGCGAACAGGACAAGTGCGCCAAACTTGAAGGACAGGCCATTGAAGCGATCGCCGAGAAAGGCACCGATGGTGACGCCCAGAAGACCTGCTGCAGCGAGCAGGACTTCAGGCGCGATCGTGGTCAGAATGGTCTCAAGATCAAACATGATGCTTATCCTCCAGCCACTTGGGCGAGGGCGTTGAGTGAGGACTCACGCGTGATGTCGAAAATCAGGTTGGGCAGGATGCCGAGCAGGATCGTCCCGATGGCCAGAGGGATCAGGCAGATCAGCTCCTTGATATTCACATCCTGAATATTTTCGAGCTCCGGATTGGTAATCTCCCCAAACACGGTGCGACGGTAAAGCGTCAGCATGTAAACGGCTGAAAAGATCACACCGAGCGCAGCGCCCGCGGCGGCCCAGGTGTTGGCCTGGAAGGCACCGACCATGGTCAGGATCTCACCCACAAAGCCACTGGTGCCCGGCAGGCCGACATTGGCCATGGTGAACAGCATGAACAGCGTTGCATAGACCGGCATGCGATGCACCAGTCCGCCATAGGCCGAGATGTCTCTGGTGTGCATCCGGTCATAAACCACACCGACGATCAGGAACAGCGCACCAGAGATCAGACCGTGGCTGAGCATCTGGAACACGGCACCTTGCACACCAATCTCGGTGAACGAAAAGATGCCGAGCGTGACAAAGCCCATATGCGCCACCGATGAATAGGCGATGAGCTTCTTCATGTCCGTCTGACGCCAGGCCACGAGCGAAGCATAAACGATGGCAATCACCGATATGGTGAAGACGAAGGGCTGGAACAGCACGCTGGCATCTGGGAACATTGGTAAGCTGAAGCGCAGGAAGCCATAGCCGCCCATTTTCAGCAGGATACCCGCCAGGATGACCGAACCCGCCGTCGGCGCCTGCACGTGCGCATCCGGAAGCCAGGTATGGACCGGCCACATTGGAAGCTTCACAGCAAAGGACGCGAAGAATGCCAGCCAGAGCCAGGTTTGGGCCCCCTTGTCGAAACTGAATGTCTCGAGCAGCGCAATGTCTGAAGTCCCGGCGGTCAGGTACATGTAAACCACTGCGGCCAGCATGAAGAGCGACCCGAGCAAGGTGTAGAGGAAGAACTTGAAGCTCGCATAGATACGATCAACGCCGCCCCAGACCCCGATAATGATGAACATCGGAATGAGACCGGCCTCGAAGAAGACATAGAACACGACCAGATCGAGCGCGCAGAACACACCAATCATGAACGTCTCCAGCACCAGGAAGGAGACGACATATTCGGTCAGGCGGTGCTTGATCGAGCCAATGCTGGCTATCAGGGCAATTGGCGTCAGCAACGTGGTCAGCAGGATCAGCAGGACGGACATTCCATCGACGCCCATCTTGTACTGAATGCCCTGGAACCAGTTCATTTCTTCGACCAGTTGGTACCCACTCGCCGATTGATCAAAACTCAGGAACATCACGATCGAGATCAGGAACGTGGCGATCGAGAACAGCAGACCGGCATACATGACGCGCTCGTCTTCGCTGCCATCGGCCCGAACCTGCGCACCGGTGAGCATCTTGATCAACAGGATCAGGATCGCACCGACCAGTGGCGTAAACGTCACCGCAGAGAGAATTGCGAAATCCATTAGCCTGCGCCTCCGCTGCGCCAGAACAAGACTGCGCCGAAGATCAGGGCGGCCCCGATAATCACGAACGCATAATGATAGAGATATCCGGTGTGCATGGCTGACAGGCGCTTCGCGCCCCAGCGGACCACAGCAGCGACACCGTCCGGGCCGATGCCATCAACGACTTTCTTGTCGCCTTTCCAGAACGTGTTTCCGAGCCAGGCAGAGCCTTTGACCAGAGTGGCATTGTAGATCTCGTCGAAATACCACTTGTTTGCGAACAGGCTGTGCAGCGGGCCGCCAGACTTGGCGATCCGTTCACCAACACCGCGATTGAACAAGTAGGTGAAGGTGGCGAGAACGAAACCTGTCACGGTGACAACGAGTGGCGCCCAGAACACCCATTCCGGCACATTATACTTGTCTTTGAGGACCGTGTTTTCCTTGGCGGCGTAGATCGCACCATCCCAGAACGCTTTGTAATCGTGACCGACAAAGGCGTCGTAGAAATACCAACCCGCGAACACCGCACCGATGCTCAGCACGCCGAGCGGGATCAGCATGACCAGCGGCGACTCATGCGGGTCGCCGTGATGGTGATCATGACCGTGATCGTCTTCGCCATGCGCGTCATCGTGATGCGCGTGATCGACCTCAGCCCGCGGACCGTGGAACGTCATGTAGACAAGGCGCCAGGAGTAGAAACTGGTCAGCAAGGCGGCAGCAAGACCGAACCAGAAGGCCATCTGCGCATACGGCACGCCATTCATCCCGCCGGCAAAGGCAGTTTCGATGATCGCGTCTTTCGAGAAGAAGCCGGACAGACCCCAGACGTGCGGCAGGCCGAGACCGATAATCGCAATCGTACCGATCATCATGGCGCCATAGGTCAGTGGCATATAGCGGGCAAAGCCGCCCATCTTGCGCATGTCCTGCTCATGGTGCGCGCCGTGGATGACCGAGCCCGCGCCGAGGAAGAGCAGCGCCTTGAAGAAGGCGTGTGTGAACAGGTGGAACATTGCCGCTTCATATGCGCCAACACCGGCCGCGAAGAACATGTAGCCGAGCTGCGAACAGGTCGAATAGGCAATCACGCGCTTGATGTCGTTTTGCGCCATGCCAACGGTTGCGGCGTAGAGCGCCGTAACCGCGCCGACGACGGTGATCATCGCTGCGGCTGCAGGTGCATATTCGTAAATCGGCGATACCAGGCAGACCAGATAGACCCCGGCGGTCACCATGGTCGCGGCATGGATGAGTGCGGAGACTGGCGTCGGGCCTTCCATCGCGTCTGGCAGCCAGACGTGCAGGAAGAACTGCGCCGACTTTCCCATGGCACCGATGAACAGAAGCACGCCAATCAGTTCCAGCGCCGGAATGTTCCAGGCCAGGAATGGCACAACAATCTCTCGGACATGGCCAGCTTCAGCAAGCGCCAGCGGCACAAGCTCAGCATTCTCCTTGACCGCGGACAAGACGGGTTCAAGCTCGACCGAGCCGAACACCAGGAATATCGCCATGATCCCGAGCGCCAGGCCAAAGTCGCCGACCCGGTTGGTGACAAAGGCCTTGATCGCCGCGTCGTTCGGCGCCTTGTTCTGATACCAGAACCCGATCAGCAGGTAAGACGCGAGGCCAACCCCTTCCCAACCGAAGAAAAGCTGAATGAAATTGTCGGCGGTCACCAGCATCAGCATGGTGAAGGTGAAGAGGGACAGATAGGAGAAGAAGCGCGCCTTGTGCGGGTCGTCTTCCATATAGCCCCAGCTATAGAGATGCACGAGGCCGGACACGCTGGTGATCACGGCCATCATGACGATGGAGAGGGCATCCACGCGGATCGCCCAGTCTGCCTGGAATTGGCCGACATCGATCCAGGTCATCAGCTTGATGACATGCTGGCCGACATAGTCTGCTGCATGGCCGGTATCAGCGGCGAGCGAGGCATGCTCGACATGGCCGGCGCCGCCAGCGCCTGAGGCGTAGACGAACAGTTGGTAGATCGAGAACAGACCGGCGAGGCCGACCGTTCCGGTCGTCACCACCATCGCACCGCGATCTCCGATAAAGCGCTGGAACAGGCCGGCGATCAGGGCCGCCAGGCCAGGTCCGAGGACAATGAACGTGATGAAGTTGTCAGATAACATGCTGCTCCCCTACCCCTTCATCAGGTCGACGCTCTCGACCGAAATGTCTCCGCGATTGCGGAAGTAAACCACCAGGATGGCCAGCCCGACCGCCGCCTCTGCTGCGGCCACTGTCAGAACGAGCATCGCGAAGATCTGGCCGGATATCGTGCCGGTGAAGACCGAAAACGCGACCAGGTTGATGTTGACCGAAAGCAAGATCAGCTCGATCGCCATCAGGATGACGATGATGTTCTTGCGGTTCACGAAAATGCCAACGACACCGATCGTGAACAGGATCGCCGAGATGGTCAGGAAGTGATTGATCGTCAGGTCCATGTCTAAATCCCCCGACCTGGTTCGACGGCGACTTTCTCCGTCGAGTCTTCGCGGCGACGTGACGTCTGCCGCGCAATATTCTGTCGTTTGACACCAGGACGCTCGCGAAGCGTCAGCACGATTGCCCCGATCATCGCCACCAGCAGCACAAGTCCAGCCAGTTGGAAGAGCAGGAAGTAATCGGTGTACATGACCTGCCCGATGGCCTCGGTATTCGTGTCAGCGCCGGGAGAGGCATCGAAGGTGGCTGTCGACGATCCACCGCGCGCAAAGCTTGCCAGCGCGATCTCGGCGATGAAGGCTAGTCCGATCAGAACCGCAAAAGGCCAATAGCGCAGCGTGCCCTGTTTCAATTCGACGAAATCGACATCCAGCATCATCACCACGAACAGGAACAGCACCGCGACGGCGCCGACATAGACGACGACCAGCAGCATCGCCAGGAATTCCGCCCCGATCAGGACGAACAGGCCAGCGGCTGTAAAGAATGTCAGGATCAGCCAGAGCACCGAATGCACCGGGTTCTTGGCCATGATCACAGCCAAGGCCGACACGGTCACGATGGCCGCGAAAATATAGAAGGCGATCAGTTCCACTACCTTTGCCCCTATTCCCTTCTGGCGGTTCCCCGCCTCCTCATATGCGGGCGCTACCGGTACGGAGCGTCCAGTTCCAGATTCTTGGCAATGAGACGCTCCCAGCGATCCCCATTCGCCAGCAATTTCTCTTTGTCGTAGTACAGTTCTTCACGGGTCTCGGTCGCGAATTCGAAATTCGGTCCTTCGACAATCGCATCCACTGGGCAAGCTTCCTGACAGAAGCCGCAATAGATGCATTTCACCATGTCAATATCGTAGCGCGTTGTTCGGCGCGAGCCGTCTTCGCGTGGTTCGGCCTCAATCGTGATGGCCTGGGCCGGGCAGATCGCTTCGCACAGCTTACAGGCAATACAGCGTTCTTCGCCATTCGGATAACGACGCAGCGCGTGTTCGCCGCGAAAACGTGGGCTGACCGGGTTTTTCTCGAACGGATAATTCACCGTTGCCTTGCGCCGGAACATCTCGCGGATGCCGAGACCGAAGGCCGAAATGAAATCGGTCAGCAAGGCGCCTCTGATGGTTTGGACCAGGCTCATGAGAAAGCTCCACTCAAAAGCGCTGTCGAAGCCACGTGGCCCGTCATGTACCAGGCCGGATAAAGGACCTTGGCGACCGGTCCGACAGCAAACAAACTCGCAATCATTACGCTTGCACTCCCCCATACACGACATATCCACCGACAATCACCACAGCGGCGAGCGCGGTTGGCAGGAAGATCTTCCATCCGAGGCGCATCAGCTGGTCATAGCGATAACGCGGCACCACGGCCTTCACGAGCGCGAACAGGAAGAAGAAGAAAACAAGCTTGGCCATGAACCAGGCGAGATGGCCGAGATTGACGATCCATTCCGGGAACATGTTGACGAAATCGGCGCTAAGCGGGATCGGACCGTGCCAGCCGCCAAGGAACAGGATCGTCATCATCGCGCACATCAGCACGATGTTGAGATACTCACCGAACATGAAGAGCAGATAAGGCGTCGCGGAGTACTCGACCTGATAGCCCGCCACCAGTTCGGACTCCGCTTCCGGCAGATCGAAAGGCGGACGGTTGGTCTCAGCCAGGGCCGAGACAAAGAACATGACAAACGCAGCAACCATGACGGGCAACACCAGGATGTGTTCGAAGGTCAGCAGGTGCCAGGTGAACAGTCCGCCATCCTGGGCGTTTACGATTTCCGACAGGTTCATCGAGCCGGCGAGCAGGATCACCGTGATGATGATCAGACCAATCGAGACTTCGTAAGACACCATTTGCGCGGCACTACGCAGCGACGCAAGGAAAGGGTATTTCGAGTTCGAGGCCCAGCCGCCCATGATGATGCCATAGACGCCGAGCGACGAGATCGCGAACAGGTACAGGATCCCGACATTGATGTCCGAGATCACCCAGCCCGGCGCCACCGGGATCGCCGCCCAGGCGGCGAAGGCCAGGGTCAGGGTCAAGATGGGCGCAATCAGGAAGACCGTCTTGTTGGCGCCAGCCGGAATAATGATTTCCTTGAGCAGGAATTTTCCGAAATCTGCAAAGCTCTGCATAAGACCGAACGGGCCGACCACATTGGGGCCCTTGCGCATCATCACAGCGGCCCAGACCTTGCGGTCGAGCAGCAACAGGAAGGCAATCGAGAGCGACAGGACCAGCGTGAACAGGCCAATCTGGCCGAGCACGAGCAGCCAGCCTGTCAGCACGCCATATTGTTCGATCAAACCAGTCATCGCGACGCCCTACTCCGCTGCCATCGGGGTTTCAAGACCTTGTTTCTGCAGAGAACACTCGGCCATGGTCTTGGAGGCCCGTGCAATTGGATTGGTCAGGTAGAAATCATCAATGGCCGCCGTCAAAGCGCCGTTCCCAACACCGGTATCACCGCCCGGGATTTTCTCTTTCAAAGCGTCCACACCGGCATCGCCTGGCGCAAAACCAAGACCGGCGAAGACCGGATTGGCCTCCCGCAGGGTCTCACGGAGCGCATCTGCCGAATCGTATAGCAGGGTCTTGCCGACAACGTCCGACAGCGCCCGGAAAATCGCCCAGCCTTCGCGGGCCTCGCCTTTTGGCTGCACCGCACGGCGGGTCATCTGCACGCGGCCTTCGGTGTTCACATAAGTCGCCGCCATTTCGGTATAAGCGGCCGCAGGCAGGATGATGTCCGCCTTGCTCGCTCCGGCATCACCGTGCGAACCGACATAAATCACCGTGGCGTTGCCGGTCGTGGAGAGATCGACTTCATCCGCGCCGAGCAGGACGATCGTATCCATGTCGCCGCTGAGGATGGCAGCCGTATCTGCGCCGCCTTCACCTGGCACAAAGCCCGTATCGAGCGCGCCAACGCGGCCGGCGGCCGAGTGCAACACGCCGAAACCGGCCCAGTCTTCCTTGATCGCCTGGATTTCCAGGGCGTAATCATGCGCCGCGGCGAGCACGGCCTGTCCGTCTTCGCGGGCGAGGACGCTTTCGCCGACAATGATCATCGGCTTCTCGGCATTTCGCAGCGCTTCAGCAATCTCGCTATCGCGGCTGAACAGGCCTTTCAGCGCATCCGGTCCGTCGCCGAGATGTTCGTAATCATAGGTCAGGTCTGCAGCTTCGCCGATGACACCGACCTTCAGGTCATTCCACAGCCAGGCCTTGCGAATGCGGGCATTCCAGACGGCCGCTTCCTTGCGTGGGTTGGTGCCGATCAGCAGCAGCGCGTCTGCTTCTTCGACGCCGAGCAAAGTCGGGTTGAAGATATAGCGCTCACGCACGCCATCCGCGCCGTAAGACGCGCCTGCCGGGCGGCAATCCGTGTTCTGGACGCCAAGCGCACGAGCGAGATCGAGGGCAGCCTTGGCCTGCTCGACTTCAATCAGGTCACCCGCAACAAAGCCGATTTTCTCAGCCGGGGCGGCCAGCGCGGACTTGGCCGCGTCAAACGCTTCGCCCCAATCAACCGCCGTCAGTTTGCCATCCTTGCGGACGTAAGGCGTATCGAGGCGCTGGCGGGCGAGGCCGTCCCAGATGAAGCGCGACTTGTCGGACAGCCACTCCTCATTCACCTCTTCATTGATCACCGGCATGATGCGCATCACCGCATCGCCTTTGGCATCAACGCGAATGTTCGAGCCGAGCGCGTCCATGACGTCAACGCTTTCCGTCTTGCGCAGCTCCCACGGCCGCGCATTGAACGCATAAGGCTTGGAGGTCAGCGCACCAACCGGGCAGAGATCGATGACATTGCCGGAGAGTTCCGAGGTCAGGCTTTCTTCGAGATAGGTCGTGATCTCGGCGCTCTCACCGCGCGAAATCATACCAATCTCTTCGACGCCCGCGACTTCCGCGGCGAAGCGGACACAGCGTGTGCACTGGATGCAGCGGGTCATGATCGTCTTGACCAGCGGCCCCATATTCTTGTCTTCGACGGCGCGCTTGTTAAGTTCATACCGGCTATCGGCGCGGCCATAGGCGACCGCCTGGTCCTGCAAGTCACACTCGCCGCCCTGATCGCAAATCGGGCAATCCAGCGGGTGGTTGATAAGCAGGAATTCCATCACGCCATTGCGGGCCTTCTCGACATAATCGCCCTTGGTCGAGATATTCGGCGGCGTGCCATCCGGGTTCATCCGCATGTCGCCAACTGTTTGCGCACAAGACGCAATCGGCTTCGGCGCCCCATGCCACTGGACCAGGCACATACGACAATTGCCGGCCACGGACAGGCGCTCATGATAACAGAAACGCGGAATCTCGGCGCCCGCTTCTTCGCACGCCTGCATGAGCGTGTAAGAACGCGGAACCTCGACCTCCTGGCCGTCAATGTTCAGTTTGAAAAGATCGTCGGACATGTTTCTTACTCCGCCGCCACTGTGTGGCCCTGCACCAGCGCACGGGGGGCGCGGTATTGGGTGATGCGGTCTTCAATCTCGTGGCGGAAATGGCGGATCAGGCCCTGGACCGGCCAGGCTGCCGCGTCGCCAAGTGCACAGATCGTGTGGCCTTCGACCTGTTTAGAGACATCGAGAAGCTTCTCGATATCGTCATGATGGGCGTCACCTTTGACCATCTGTTCCAGCACGCGCCACATCCAGCCAGTACCTTCCCGGCACGGCGTACACTGGCCGCAGCTTTCATGCTTGTAGAAATAAGCGATCCGCGCGATCGCCTGGATCAGGTCGGTCGACTTGTCCATGACGATGACGGCGGCCGTCCCGAGACCGGATTGCAGGTCGCGCAGTGTGTCGAAATCCATATGCGCGTCCATGATCTGCTCAGCCGGCACCATCGGCACCGATGAGCCACCCGGGATCACAGCTTTGAGATTGTCCCAGCCGCCGCGAATACCGCCGCAATGAGTATCGATCAGGTCCTTGAACGTAATCGACATTTCTTCCTCGACATTGCACGGCTTGTTCACGTGACCGGAAATGCAGAACAATTTGGTGCCGGTATTGTTCGGGCGGCCAAAGCCGGCAAACCATTGCGCCCCGCGGCGCAGGATGGTCGGGACAACCGCGATTGACTCGACATTGTTGACCGTGGTCGGACAGCCATAAAGACCGGCATTGGCCGGGAAAGGCGGCTTCAGGCGCGGCTGACCCTTCTTGCCTTCCAGGCTTTCCAGCAGCGCGGTTTCCTCGCCGCAAATATAGGCGCCGGCGCCGTGATGGACATAAAGATCGAAATCCCAGCCATTCACATTGTCCTTGCCGATCAGCTTGGCCTCATAGGCCTCTTTGACGGCCTTCTCGAGTGCCTCGCGTTCGGCGATATATTCGCCGCGCAGATAGACATAGCATTTATGCGCGCGCATCGCCCGGCTGGCGACCATGCAGCCTTCGATCAGCAGGTGCGGATCATGGCGCATGATCTCGCGGTCCTTACAGGTGCCCGGCTCAGATTCGTCAGCGTTTACAACCAGATAGTGTGGACGCTCGCCAACAGATTTCGGCATGAAAGTCCATTTCAACCCAGTCGGGAAGCCCGCCCCGCCGCGGCCACGGAGGCCACTTTCCTTGACCTGCGTGCAGAGCCAGTCCGGCCCCTGCGCCAGCATCTCACGCGTCAGGTGCCAGGCACCGCGTTTCTTGGCGCCTTCCAGGCCCGGATCATGCGCGCCATATAGATTGGTGAAGATGCGATCTTTATCCTGAAGCATTATCTCGCTCCCTAATTTCGCGCATGGCGGCAAGGATCAGCGGCACACTGACCACGGCGCCGAAAGCCACCGCCATCAAGATCCAGAGCGGACTGCCGGAGACCACGAACATCGCGACGCCGAGCGCCACGATCAGAAAATCCAGTCCCGCCGCGAGGATGAGCTTCTTGCGAGGGTCGGGGCGTTCAACGAGCGCCATCATGCCTCTCCCTCATCTTTCGAAGACTCGACTTCGCCCGCATCAACACGCTTGGAGAAATCAGTTTCTTCACCGCCTGCCAGCGTCTCGGCCTGGGCAATCCAGTCTTCGCGTTCGATCCGGCCAGGGAAGGACATGAAATCCTCAACCCAGTCGACATTGGCCGGGGTCCAGGCTGCAATCTGGCTGAATTTATAAATGCCGAGCTCGTTCAGCGCCTTCTCATTCACCGGGCCAATGCCCTTGATGCGTTTGAGGTCGTCTTCTTCGCCTACAGCCACTTCAACCATTTCCGGCTTGTCTTCAGCCTTTGGCGCCGGCTTTGAATCCTTGATCAGTGTCGTCTTCTTCTCGGGTGCAGGCGCTGGCTCAGGCTCGGCCGGAGCATCCTTGGGCAGGTTCGGCAATTCCGACACCGCGTTACGCGAGCCGTCATAAAGATCGCCTTCGAGCAGCGTCGTCGCACCGCCTTCCGGAGCCGAGTTCAGTCGATCGACAAATGTCCCGGGCTTCACTTCCGCGCCGTTTTGCAGTTTGGCGAGAATTTCGGTCAGCGATTCCGGCGTCAGGTCCTCGTAATAATAGTCATTGATCTGGACCATCGGGGCATTGGCGCAGGCGCCGAGGCATTCAACCTCTTCCCAGCTGAGGCGACCATCATCGGTCACCGACATCGGCTTACCGATGTTCTTCTGACAGACTTCTTTCAGATCATTGGCACCGCGCAGCATACAGGGCGTTGTGCCGCACAGCTGAATATGGTGCTTCCCGACCGGCTGGAGCCGGAACATGGTGTAGAAAGTCGCGACTTCATAGACGCGGATATATGGCATCTCGAGTCGGTCAGCGACTTCCCGCATGGCTGGTTCGGAAAGCCAGCCTTCATTGTCCTTCTGGGCCAACCAGAGCATCGGAATCACCGCCGACCGCTTCTTGTCCTGCGGGTATTTGCCCAGCCAGAACGCGATGGTTGGCTCTGTTTCCGGCTTGAACGCGAAACTGTCGCCGCCGGCTTCAAGATCAAATCGTCTCAGCGCCATTACGCTGTCTCCCCGGTCGGCAGAACCACGCGGCCTGCCTCGTCAAATTTCCAAAATGGGTTGAACGCGACTTCCCAGGCATTGCCCTCAGGATCTGCGAAATACCCGGAATAACCGCCCCAGAATGCCTCGTGCGGCTGGGTCGTGATGTTGACGCCTGCCTCTTTCAAGCGCGCGAAAATCTCGTCCACTTCCTCGACCGAGCGGGCATTGTAAGCCAGCGCCGCATTGCGGAACCCTTCTGCAGGGCGCGCGACCTGGCCAGCATCCTCGGCCAGTTTGTCGGCTTCCCACAGACCCAGGATGAAGCCGCCCATGTTGAACATGGTCATGCCCTCTGGTCCGACATTGTTGAAACCGATGACATCTTCATAGAAGGCCGTCATCGCCGCACGATCGCGCACGCCAAGGGTCATGATCGACAGGCGGTGTTCGGGAAAGGCAGCCACTAGCGGTCCACCTCGCCAAACACGATATCGAGGGAGCCTAGGATGGCCGACGTGTCGGCCAATTGGTGGCCCTTGCACATATGATCCATGGCTTGCAGGTGGGCAAAGCTCGGCGCACGCAGCTTGACGCGATACGGCCGGTTCGAGCCATCAGAGACGAGATAGACACCGAACTCACCAGCAGGCGCTTCGACCGCGGCATAGACTTCGCCTTCCGGCACGTGGAAGCCTTCGGTGTAGAGTTTGAAGTGATGGATCAAGGCTTCCATGCTGTTCTTCATCTCGGCGCGGCGCGGCGGCGACACTTTCGTGCCTTCTGCCAGAACCGGGCCTTTCGGCATGTTCTCGATGCACCATTTCATGATGTCGCAAGAGACCAGCATTTCTTCCATGCGTACGACATAGCGATCATAGTTGTCGCCATTCTTGCCGATAATGACCGGGAAGACCGAGGACGGAATCTCGGAATAGATCTCATAAGGCTGGCTGCGGCGCAGATCCCAGGCGAGACCTGAGCCGCGCACCATTGGGCCGGTGAAGCCGTATTGCATGATCGTCTTTTCATCAACGACGCCAATATCGACATTGCGCTGCTTAAAGATGCGGTTCTCGGTGATCAGGCTTTCCAGCGTGTTCAGGATAGCCGGGAATTCCTCACACCAGGTCATGATGTCGTCGATCAGATCCTGCGGCAGGTCCTGATGGACACCGCCGGGGCGGAAATAAGCCGCGTGCAGGCGCGATCCGGAAGCGCGCTCATAGAAGCCCATCAGCTTCTCACGCTCTTCAAACGCCCAGGTGATCGGCGTCAACGCGCCAACATCGAGAATGAAGGTCCCGATATTCAGCAAGTGCTCGAGAATACGGCCAAGCTCGCTGTACAGCACGCGAATGAAGCTGCCACGACGTGGCACTTCCACGCCGACCAGTTTCTCGATCGCCAGGCACCAGGCATGCTCCTGGTTCATCGGCGCGGAATAGTGCAGCCGATCGAAATAAGGCAGGCCCTGGAGATAGGTCTTGTACTCGAGCAGCTTCTCAGTGCCACGATGCAAAAGGCCGATATGGCAGTCGATGCGATCGACCAGCTCACCATCAAGGTCCATGACCATACGCAGCACGCCGTGCGCTGCCGGATGCTGTGGTCCGAAGTTTAGCGTGAAGGTGCGATCTTCCTCGGGAAGGGATTTCATATCGTCAGCCATTATGCGCCCTCCTTGGTCATCAACGCGTAGTGGTACTCCCACCCAGGCGCTTTAACCAACTCGACGCTCTCTAGGTCGAGCACTGGATTTCCTTGCGCGAACAAAGGAAGGTCTCTCTCGGCACGATCTCTGAGAATATAGCTGGAATTCGACGTGTAATTACAAACATCGACCCCATACAGTTCACCCAGATACAGAACCTGCCCCGGCTCCAGATTGAACTTGAAAGCCGCGTTCGCAAAATAGTCGATCGACCAACTTGATGTCGCGCCGCCACTGGTCGCCGCTGCCCCTTTTGGCGCTTTCCATGGCGTGATTGCATATTCGCCCGGATCAAGAACGATCGCACTCAAGTGCCCATAATGAGTATCGAAATCGCTTGCGGCCCCTCTGGAATCATCGATCGAGACTAAAGCCGCCTGCTCGCCCAACAGCGCTTTGAATGGCACCGAAGATTCGTTTATTTTCGCGAAACTTCCATTCGAGAAGCAGCTCTCGTCCGCACCTGATGAAAGCAAAACGACACCTGCGTCGTCGCCGATGTTCGCGAAATCTATCGAATTTGCATCATACTCGGGGACCGAGATACATCCTGGTATCAGTGAGACCACGGTAACTCCGAGCCCGAAACGAATCATCCGTTTCATCACGCGCCCTCCTCTTCGGTGGTCGCTTTCTCATCGCCGGGGATTTGGGCCGTCATACCCTCCCATGGCGAGAGGAAATCGAAATTGCGATATTCCTGCGCCAGCTCAACCGGCTCGTGGACAATGCGCTTCTCAAGATTGTCGTACCGCACTTCGGTGAAGCCCGTCAGCGGGAAATCCTTGCGCAGCGGATGGCCTTCAAAGCCATAATCGGTGAGGATCCGGCGCATGTCAGGATGACCGGAAAACACGATGCCATACATGTCAAAGGCTTCGCGTTCGAACCAGTCAGCACCGCGATGCAGGTCGACAATGCTTGGCACTGGCGTGTCTTCATCGGTGGAAATCTTGACCCGGATGCGCTGATTCAGGCGCAGCGACAGGAAGTGATACACCACCTCAAACCGGCGGCTGCGCTCCGGATAATCGACGCCGCAGACATCGATCATCATCTCAAACATGCACATCTGGTCGCGTTTCAGGAAATCGACGAGAGTCACGATCTGGTCGCGTTCAGCCCAGACGGTGAGTTCGCCAACGCGCACTTCAAACTTACGCACCGCATCCGGCATCTTGTCGGCAATGTGTTCGCCGAGTTCGGTCAGGGCTTCGCTTTGTTGTGTCATCTCAGCCATCCCTTAGCGGTCAATCGACCCTTCGCGGCGGATCTTCTTCTGCAATTGCAGCAGTCCATAGACCAAAGCCTCTGCGGTGGGCGGACAGCCCGGAATGTAAATGTCGACGGGCACGATCCGATCGCAGCCGCGCACGACGCTGTAGCTGTAATGGTAATAGCCGCCGCCATTGGCACAGGAGCCCATCGAGATCACGTAACGCGGCTCCGGCATCTGGTCGTAGACCTTGCGCAGGGCCGGTGCCATTTTGTTGGTCAGCGTGCCAGCAACAATCATCACGTCTGACTGACGCGGCGAGCCGCGCGGTGCCATGCCGAACCGCTCAAGGTCATATCGCGGGTTCCCGGCTTGCATCATCTCGATGGCGCAGCAGGCGAGGCCAAACGTCATCCACATCAGAGAGCCAGTGCGGGCCCAGGTGATCAGGTCATCGGCACTGGCAGTGAAGAATCCTTTGTCGGCAAGCTCGTCTGACAGGCCGGCATAGAACGGGTCGTCAGGCCGGACTTCGTGTCCGCCTTCGACGCTGGTGCGGCCTGAACTGAGGGCGTAAGGCTTGAATTCCCCTGACATCCAACCGCCTCCTAATGCCACTCGAGCGCGCCGCGGCGCCACTCATAGATGAAGCCGATGGTCAGCACGCCGAGGAAGATCACCATCGACCAGAAGCCGAACACGCCAATCGCGCCGAGGCTGACCGCCCATGGGAAAAGAAAGGCGACCTCAAGATCGAAAATAATGAACAGGATGGCGACGAGATAGAAGCGGACATCGAACTTCATTCGCGCATCATCAAACGCGTTGAAGCCACACTCATAAGCGGAGTTTTTCTCCGGGTCCGGATTACTCGGCGCAAGGATCGCATTGCCAACAATGAACAGCAGAGACATCGCCAGACCAATACCCAGGAACAGGATCACCGGCATATAGTCTAGCGCAAGTCGTTCGACTTCGGACATTTCGCGCACCTTCCCATCAGAGTCGCGGATAATTCTTTGCGCCCCGATAGGATGGTTTCCAAGGGAGCGCAACATTAACTGAGCGCTTTATCCTATCCTTTTTCAGTTGGAATTCTGCCCACCATTTGTGCGACCTGGCGTCACGTCCGTGAGAACGATTTGCAACTGGATTTGGTCGCCCCGAGTCTACGGGCTTGCACCTGTTGTCGTTCCAGCAATTGGCGCCCGAAATCCGTGCGAAGCGAGTATCGCGAAGGCGCTCACAGAAACCAGGAATGGCATCTGCACCAGACTATCAATCGGAACAAACTGGCGCAGAGTGAGCAGGCCCCATGCGGCCGTCAGGAGTGCGATCGCCGCCCCGCGATCCATCCTCGATCTGAATACCAGCCAAATTGCTGCCGGGGTCAGGGCCGCCATTTCGTAAGCATAAGCATAGGGCGTTACCAGGATGGCGCCGGCGCCGGTCAAGGCCGCGAGATAAAGCGCAGCCCCGTCCCGCCGGGCGTGACGGCGCCACAACACAGTCACACTGACAAATACGAGCGCAGCAAGCAGCAGGTGCATCGGCATCGCAATCGAAGACGGGACCTGCCAGTATCTGAGCTGCCCGAACAAGGTCGTCATGTTGACGGGCGGTGTGTGCGTGCCGCTGCCCGCGACGTCCGACTGCAACCTGACTACCGCATTGAAGAAGGCTGAAATCGTTTCCGGGCCAAACACCAATACCGACACAGTGTGCAGCACCACTGCCGTAACTGCCGCAACTCCAAATGCGCGCCAGGCGCCGGCCATGACATAGGCGAGCGGGATCAGGACCCCGAGCTGCGGCTTCACCGTCAACAGGCCAGCTGCCAGCCCAGCCAGCAACCAATGCGTGTTGGGCCGAAATGCTGCGGTCATGAGCAAGGCCGCGGTGAGCAGGCTGATCTGGCCGCTGGTGACCACCATCAGACACAGCGGCGAACTGAGGAGAAGGAGTGTCGCGAGACGTTGATCGCTGAGCTCCGGCGCGACGGATCTTACCAATCGCCGAAGCGCCCAGACAAACATCGCGGCTGTCCCGAGGATCCAGACCCACAAGCTCACTTTGTACGGCATCAATGCCAACAACCCGACCAGGAAAAACATGGCCGGCGGGTACTGCCACATCATACCCAGATGTTCATTTTCGACGCGGGTCTGCAGAGCCGAGTCAAAGGCCTCAAAGTCATAGGCCTCCAGCGCACGTCCTTCGAGCGTCATATCTCCAGCTGTGTAGAAGGCGAGAAAATCGCCGCCGACAACGCCCTTCGCGCCATAACCCAAACCTGGTGCAAGCCAGGTCAGGACAAAAGTCATGACAAAAAACAAGGCGCCATAATTGATGGCGAGCCGCTGCAGGCGTGGCAACACTGCCGGCGCGCTTAGCCAGTCCCCGAGAGCTTTGAACCAGGTCATGATCTATCGGCCTAGACCTGAGACCTCAAATCAAGGTTAAGACAATCAGACCGCGCGATCAGGCGGTGAACACCGCTCTACCGGATGACATGCCAGTCAGTTTGGCGTCCAGCGAGATAATCGACATTCTCACCGTCAAAACAAGCATCCTGCTCGAGCTTGATCTGAGCCAGCTGGCCGTCCCATTCCGGCACCGGCACCTTCACATTGCCTTCGATGGCGTAACAGGTGTTGGCATAAACCGGCCAGTCGCCGCGAACCGGTGTGTCGCCTTGATTATCCCACATGCCAATTGTTGGTCCCGGCGCATGACCAAACATGCCAAGCGGATGCGTATAAGTTGCACAGTTCATCCCGTCCGCATCACATTTTTCGCGCGTCGCAGCGAGGACCTGATTGCCCGTTCGGCCAAGCTTATAAGAGGTCGTCAGGTGATCCTGCCAGGTGTTGCCAACGGCCAATGCCGCCTTCAGGCCATCCGGCACATCATTCTCGCCCAGATGCGCGACATAACCCATCTCCTGCGTATCGGTGCACAGTTTCAGATAACAAATCCCGACATCGGTGTGGATGATATCGCCGCGCAGGATCTTCCCCTCAATCCCGCAAAACGGCTGGTCGGCTTCACAGGCGAGGCCCGGGCGCTGAACGTTGACATAAGGGTTGAACCAGGGCGCGAGATTCAGGTCTTCGAAGCGCTGCCGGATATACCAGGCGACATCATCCGTGGTGGTGACACCCGGGGTGATCACACGCGATGAGAATGCCTCGCTGATGACCGATCTGGCCAGACCGACCACGTGACCATAGGCTTCCATTTCCAGTTCACTGCGCGTTTCGATCCATCGAATGACCAGGTCTTCGGCGCTGACCAGTCGATCCGACAAATGATCTGGCAATTCTGCCACGAGTCGTTTGTGCAAGCCGTGAGTCAATCCATCCGCCACGGGCCAGTCAGCTGAAACATTGATGCCAATCCGGTCTGGATCCTTCTCCGCGATCAAGTCGGCCAGCGCTCGCCATTGCTCGTCGAGGTCGCCGCCCTCCCATGCCGCCTCATAGGGTTCGCCCAACGGATAGCGATTGACCGTCAGGCGCTCGAACAAATCGCCATGCTTGTAAAAGACCAGAATCGTTGTCCGGCGCGCCGCAAAGGCAGGCTGTGGCACGAGCGAAAAATAGACCGGATCTTCGGCATATTCGCGATTGATCACCAGCCACATGTCGATCCCCGTCTCGTCCATCAGGGCTGGCAACAGCGTCTTGAGGCGGTCGCTGGTCACGTCATTTTCCGGCGCGATCCGATCGCGAAAATCGAGCACGGCGCGTTCACCCGACACGCTGCGGCCTTGATCGAACAAATCCTGTGAAAGCGCTGCCGGGCCGTGGATCGCGGCGTGAAAGACACTCAGACTCAAGACGATAAAGAATGCGCGAACCATGATGACTCCCCGATTGTGACATACACTCTAGGGAGCGAAATCAGGAAGGGGAAGCCAGTTCGTCGGGCGCTTGTGCCAAGGCGCCTAGTGTCGCCGCGGTTTCTGCATCCGACGGAAAGAAGAGCTCAATCTTGAGATCGTCGAGCGCAAGATCTTCCGGTGTCCCGAACTGCGCAATCGTGGTGAACAGCGACAAGCGCAAATCCCCGGCCCGGTAGATGGTCGGAATCACGGGATCCACAGGCGCCGCATCTGGCGCGCGCACCAAAGAGAGTGCCTCAATCGCGGCATCGAGACGCCTGTCCCCGCCACGCGATGCACTCTCGACGCGCAGCCTTTGCGCTGTGTGATGGGCGACTTCGGGCCAGTTTTCGATCATGGCCTGAACCGACTCCTCGAGCATCAAATCAAGCAGGCTGATCCCCACCCGCGCGCCGATCAGGCCAAGCAGCTTTTTCGCAGGCATGTTCATCTGCAGGATCGTCCAATGCCGATCGACAGCAAGCGCCGGGTATGGCGCATGCTGGCGCAATGTGTATTCGACCGCCTCTCGGATTGGGGCCATCTCATCCGAAGACCAGTCGCGTTGCGGATAGCGCGCCGCAAATCCGGCCTGTGCCAGCAGCTGGTTTCGGATCGCCAGCGGCAGATCGAGCGCATCACCGAGCCTCTGGATCATCTCGCGACTGGGATTGGCTCGACCGGTTTCCAGGAATGACAGGTGACGGGATGAGACCTCGGCTTCATGGGCGAGTTCAAGCTGGCTGTACCGGCGCGCCTTGCGCCAGGATTTCAATGCATCTGCGAATTGCGTCATGGGCCTTGTGTACCGCAAACCAGTCAGCGCGTCAGTTACCTCTGAGGTAATTGATTTCATGTCATCCGTGCGACTAATCAACGGCTCCGCAACAAAAGGAGCGCGCCATGTCACCTTCATTTCACAAGCTCTGGCTCAAAGTGACCGCGATCGTCATCGCCGCATTCGGACCGATCTTCTTTCTGGGATCGATGGAGCCGACGATCGAACCCGCACGCTGGACGCTCGATTTCTTGAGCTGGCCACTGGATGGCGCCACCACATACGCTTCCGCCGACACACGGTTTCTGTCTGCACTGACGGGCGGGTTCCTGCTCGGTTGGGGCGTGACCGTGTGGTGTTTGTCGACCTGGGTTTACGATGCCGCCCCCGAAGGTGTGCGTAAATCGGTCCTCTTCGGTGCGCTCGCCTGGTTCTTGCTGGACAGCGCCGGATCTGCGGCATCCGGCAATGTCTCCAATGTAGTTTTCAATCTCGTATTTCTGCTCGTCGCGGTCGGCCCGCTCTGTCGTCCGGCGATTTCGGAGACAGCCCCAGCTTTGGAGCACGCGTCATGACCCTGTTTCGCCTTTTCCTGTTCGCATTGTTGGCCAGCCTGTTCATCTACACCCTCCTGGTCGGCGCCGAACACGGCTGGAATCTAATCCCGCCTTTCTTCGCCGAAATCCAGGCCATGACCTGGCAAGGCCAGTTCAATTTCGATTTCATGGGCTTTTTGATACTGTCAGCGCTGTGGTGCGCCTGGCGCAATCATTTCTCGCCGCTGGGATTTGGCCTCGCCCTACTCGCTTCGACCGGTGGAATCCTGTTCCTCGCGACCTACCTGCTCATTTTGAGTTTCCACACCGGCGGCAATATAAAAACGATCCTGCTCGGCACGCGGCGCGCTCAAGAATAATCCTGCGGCGATTCCTCCCACGCATCCCCAAAAAAAAGACCCCGGCCTTCTGCCGGGGTCAAACTGTGTCAGGGTTCTCCCAAGACACCGGACGCGAGATCAATCCCGCCTCCTTTGTCGGCAAGATCGGGCGGGACCGGAATGGGCGCGATCACGAACGGGTTCTTGCCGTCAATCTCAATTTCTTGCTGCACGGGCTGACCGGATACTGTGGTTTGCAGCTGATATGTTCCGGGTGACACATTTTCGAAGCCATATTGCCCGAACGAGGCTGAGTGGCTGGTCTGCGCCTCACCTGTGTCACTGGAAATCAGTTTAACCCACTGTCCTTCAAGGCGTTTTTCGCCTGAATCGACCACGCCATTGGCATTTCCGTCCAGGAAGATCGTTCCCCGCACCTGGCCTGACAGAATCAATGGAATGTCGACATCGGTGCGCCGGCCTGCCCCGATGGTCACGCGTGGCTGCGCATCTTCCGGCACCATATAGCCGAGCGGCAGGCTCTTCTTGCTGACCGTGACAGCGTACAGGCCCTGCTTGACGTTCTGGATGGTAAAATAGCCTTCACGTGACGTGTTCAGCGCCAGGCGTGTGCCAATCACGGTCACGCGCACGCCCGGAATGCCAGGCTCGCTGTCCTGACGAATGCCGTCGCGATTGCGGTCGAGGAAGACGCGACCATTGAGGATACCCTTGCCATCATCCGGCAAACGGCTCTGGCGCGGCGGGTTGAAGTTGACGGTTCCACGCAATCCAACAGACAGATCACTGCGACCGTCAAAATCGTCGGTATAGATCGCCGTCAGTTGCGTATTCCGTGTCAGACGATAGCGCGCCTCGACAGACCCAAGGAAACGGGTCGTCGCGGCGTTTTCTTCATCCGCGGAGAAATCCGAAAAAGCCGAGAACCGGCCTTGCAGATCCAGCTTGGAGCCAAATGTACGTCCCGCATCAACAATCGCCGAGGCGCCGGCAAATAGACGCGTTTTCTCGCCATCCCAGTTGAATGTCGCGTTTGGAGCGATCTGAACCGAGGCGTCCTTGTCATTCAGACGCTTACGGAGCGGATTGACCTGCGCTGTGGCGACAAATTGCTGAGATCCCTCAGCGCTATCCGAGCTCGTATTCTGGTATGAGGCCGTGACGCTGCCCCAGTCATAGCGCTGCATGCCGCGCAGGCGGAACGAGGTGCTGTTGCTGGCGACACCCGCCTGCTCTGTTTGCGAGGTTTGAACCACGGCTGACATGTTAGGGCCGGTTTCGCCGATCTGGGTGTTCGCAGCGACACTGAAACTTGTATCCGTCGCCGCTTCGTCGCCGCCCTGGTGGCGGACAGAGACCCGCGACGCGAATGACACTCGATTGAAAGCGCCCCAGGGCTGGTCAGCGCGCCAATTGGCGCCAACTGACAGATTGGTGCGCGCGCCGACGCGCTGATCGAACACGCCGCCAAAGTTCGGGCGCTCGGCCCCGGCGGCAAACTTCTCGCCTTCATAGCTGGCCGTCGCATTCAGGCCTGTCTGCTCATCAATGGCGTAGTTGGCAGAAGCGCGCGCACGGATGTCAGGGCCGCTTGCTGCGCCCGTGAATGCGCCAACGTCCGCGGCGACATAAGCGGATTGCAGGCCTTTGTCGCGATTGTCGAAATAGAAGGATTTTTGACCGTTGACGACGACAGCCCCATTGCCACCATCCTCCGACACGCTGGCGGCGATGCCGACATCCTGAGTCTGATCTTCCGAAATCAGGCGTCCGCCGGCAACGAACCCGCCAAAGGTCGGCACCGCCACCGCATCACTTTCGACTTCCGATCCGGTCAGGGGCACACCTGCGGCAATCGCAATAATCGTCCCGCTCGGCTGTTGCTTGCGCCACGACGCCCCACGGATACGGTTGCCCCCAACGCCCGACAGCTCGCGGAAACTCGTGCCATAATCACCAACCGTACCGGCCCAGCCCTTCAGGGACGAGATGTCGACTGAGGCCCAGGCTGGCTGCTGCGACGCCAGGTTTTGCAGGCCACCCGCCGTTTCGATTCGCCCGCGAAGATTGTAATTGCCGACATGTGCCTGCCCCTCAAGGCGCAGTGGTCCGCGATCACTGAGCTCGTAGGACAGGTTCTCCATCGTGAATGGTGTCGAACGCGCCTCTTCGGCGACATCTGCGCCCGGCAGTGCGGTGCTGTCGAGGCGGGTATCGAGCGAGATATCGACCCGGTTCGTGCCGGGAACCAGCTTGATATGCGTGCCGGTCAGGCTTTCGACGGCGCCGAATGGCAGGAGCAACGTATCCCGCTCGGCCAGTTGCATGTCGGGTGTCACACCGCGCGGCGTGGTGTTGACCGAGATCAGACCGGTCGCCAGCTCGAGGTGAATGGCTGCCTGGTCTTGCTGGCGGCGAACCGTAACCGTCCCGCCGGAGCGCGTCAGCTGGTGACCGAGCGCCTCGACGACTGGCTCAAGCGGCACCAAGAGCACCGGCCCGATGGTGCGCGCTTCATTGTCGAACGTGTCGACAGGCGCGCCATTGACCCAGATTTCCAGCCCGAATTGCGGTTTCAGGCGATCATCCAGTGTCAATTCAATCCGGCCCTGATCGTCTTCCTGGGCGTGTGTCCCCGACATTACGGTCACTGCATTCAACCCAATCCATGGGCTCGCCAGCTCGCGCGGCTCGAAATCAGGCAGTTTCCCCAGAACCACGCGGTTTGAGCGTACTTTTCCATCGGCCATGTTGATCGACATCAGGACGCCGTCCTGGGCGCGATGATAACCGAGCAATGTGTCCTGGAGTTCGGTGCGGCTGCGCAGCGCCTCTGCGATATCGGTGAGATTGAACTCACGCACGCCTGATTCAGGCATGCGGGAGCGCACTGAGACCAATTTCCCCTCGACGATCATGTCGACATGTTCGATCGAAGCGGCAGCATCCGGCGCCTGGTCCAGAATAACTGGTTCTGCAGTGTCTATTACGATTTGAGCCGTATCTTTGGTGTAATCGATACCGGTTTCGTGGACCGGATTTTGGACAGTCACGTCCGCTGCAGCGCCGCTCACAGCGCTGAACAATACGGCAAGTGCCGTGGCAGAAGACCCGAAACGCAAACGCATCCTGTTCATCCCCGAAGGGACGCGTCGCTAGCCCTGGCAGGCCTGTTGCGAGGCGATCAGCTGGCCGCAGCGGCCGCCTGCATCGCAGTTTCGGTCGAGGCTGACAGAAAAACTCTGCGCGCCGCCCCGTCCGCTGGAAGTGACCACGATACGCGGTGCACTTGGATTGGTGTCGAGCTCAAAGCGCTGATCAAGCGTCGCCATTGCGCGCCCGATCGACACCAGTTCAACCGTGTGAGAAACCCAGACAGGCCCCATTCTTGTTGCAGGTTGCAGCGTTTTCAGGCACGGCCCGGTCATCCAGACCTCGCCTGTGTCTTCATCCAGCAAAAAGCCGTTATCGCTGTCGGAAAATCCAATCCAAAGATCAGAATCTTGCAGGCCGGCATGCGCCGCTCCTGCATGAGCCACCGCAAGCGCGGCAAGCCCAGTCATAGCCCATTTCATTTTAACCACCATCGGTATTTTATTTTTTGTGAGCTGACCGTACCGGTTTATAGTTAATATCCCCCTTATTGCAGTGTTTTCAGGCACATGCGGTGGTTCCGATCGCGCTCGGACATCTGCCCGAAAAGAAATGAGAAATTGAGACAAGTTGAACGGTTGCCTCTGCCGCAAATCCGGGCATTATACTCCGATTAAACCCCACTAAAGGACCGTTTTTTAATGACTTTTTTCAAAACCAGTGCATTCATATTGGCATCCGCCGCTGTTTTGACCGCTTGTGGTGGCGGAGGGGGCGACACCCCCGCACCAACAGAAAATACTGTTGAAAATCCGACCTCTAGTGAGAATTCCGCTACAGAAACGCCCGCAACGCCGGCTGCGGTGGATAATTCGGAAGCCTTCGCTGCGCTGCCCGAACCGTACAAAAGTGCAGATTTCAATCGTGGCAAAAGGACATTCAAGCTCTGCCAGTCCTGCCACACGCTGAACGAAGGCGGTCAAAACCTCGTCGGACCAAACCTTTACGGCATTTTCGGACGTGAAATTGGCACCGTCGAAGGGTTCACCTACTCAAAAGCAGTGGACGAGTCAGACATTGTCTGGAGCCCAGAAATCCTCGCCGACTGGCTCGAGAGCCCGCGCAACTTCCTGCCAGGCAACAAAATGAGTTTTGCTGGCGTCCGCAAACCGGAAGACCGCACCGCTGTGATCGCCTATATCATGGCTGAAACGGGGTATTCAGGCGAGTAAGCTCGCCGCAGCGTCCAGAATAGCGCTCGCATCCAGGCGATGCTCGGCATATGTGTCGGGCAGATCGCCGGTCTGGCCGAACCTTTCGGTTCCGAGTGCGCGTACGCGCTGGCCTTTTACCGATCCGAGCCATGATAGCGTGGAAGGAGCGCCATCGATGAGCGTCACCAGGCCGGACCCTGGGGGCATTGTGCTGAGCAATCGCTCAATATGGCTCGTCCGCCCGGCCTCTCCGGTCCAGGGTGATCGCGACGCAGCCATCCAATCCCGGTGCAAGACATCTGGCGAGGTGATCGCGAGCAGCCCAGCGCCGGGCAGGTCTTCGCGAAGCTGCTCAAAGGCTTCGCGCGCCTCGGGCGCCATCGCACCGCAATAGGCAATCGCAATCGATGCGCCTTCGGACGGCGACTGCGCCCAATAGGCGCCGTTGAGAATGTCATCGGCCAGCGACGCGCTCATGTCGCGATCGACTTGCTCAAGTTGGCGGGTCGACAGGCGCAAATAGGACGAACCGCCCTCCTCGCGCTCAACCGCGTCGAAGGCCTCGCGCAGGATCACCCGCACCTCGTCTGAATAAGCTGGCTCCCAATAGGTCAGGCCTGGTTGGCCCATACCGATCAGTGGCGATGACAGAGACTGGTGCGCCCCGCCTTCCGGCGCCAGCGTCACACCGGACGGCGTGGCTGCCAGAATGAACCGCGCATCCTGATAACAGGCATAGTTCAGCGCATCGAGACCGCGCGCGATGAATGGGTCATAGACCGTGCCCACCGGGAATATCCGTTGATCAAACAGGTCTTTGGAGAGCCCCAGCGCAGTCAGCATCAGAAACAGATTGTTCTCGGCAATGCCGAGCTCGATGTGCTGCCCTTTCGGGCTGTGCGCCCAGATTTGCGGGCTGGCAATCTTGCGCTTCTTGAACACATCTTCACTCGCTGAGCGCGAAAACAGGCCCTTGCGATTGACGAACCCGCCAAGGTTTGTCGACACGGTCACATCTGGCGACGTGGTCACGATCCGCGAGACAAAATCAGTCTCCTCCCGCGCCAGATCATTCATGATTTTCCCGAAAGCCACCTGGGTCGAGCTTTTTCCGCGCCCGGGATCCGGCATTTCCGACAGGCCAGGCACGGAAACCGATGGAGCCGATCTTGTTTCCTTTGTCGCAGCGCGCCAAGGCGCTTCGGCCATAACCTGCTTCGCCCGCTCCTCACGTTTGGCCGAGAGCCCGGCCAATGGCGCCCATTCTTCACCCTCATCAATACCAAGTCTGTCGCGCAGTTCACCAATTTGCGTTGGCGTCATCAAACCGGAATGATTGTCCTTGTGCCCCTGGAATGGCAGGCGTCTGCCCTTGGTCGTGTAGGCAATAATCAGTTTCGGCGTCTCGGACGCAGCGGCTTGCTCAAACGCCTCCAGCAGCGTGACCAGACAGTGCCCACCAAGCTCGGTCATCAGATTGCCGAGCGTGTCATCATCGTAGGATTCAATGAGTTCGAGCGTCTTGGGCGAGCGCTTCAAGTCCTTGGTCAATCGGCGCCGCCAGGCCTCTCCACCCTGATAGGTCAGCGCGGCGTAGAGATCGTTCGGACAGTCATCAATCCATTTTCTCAAACGCGCGCCGCCGGGTTTCTTGAACGCCGCGCGTTGGCGCGCACCATATTTCAGCGTCAGCACGTCCCATCCGGCCGTTTCAAAAATATCATCGAAGCGGTCGAACATTTTCTCGGATGTGGTGGCGTCGAGGCTCTGCCGGTTATAGTCGACAATCCACCAAGTGTTGCGGATATCATGCTTGTAGGCCTCGATCAGGGCCTCATATATATTGCCTTCATCCAGCTCCGCATCCCCGAGCAGAGAAATGAATCGGCCCGAATCTTCGGGCGCCATCTCGCCGCGCGCCAGCCACATATCCTGAACCAGGGAGGCGAACGCCGTCACAGCCACGCCCAACCCCACCGACCCGGTCGAGAAATCCACACGGATCTTATCCTTGGTGCGGGATGGATAGGATTGCATGCCGCCATAGCCGCGAAATCGCTCAAGCTGTTCCTGACTCTGCCGCCCGAACAGGTATTCAACCGCATGCAGAACCGGAGATGCATGCGGTTTAACGGCGACGCGATCCTTGGGTCTCAGCACATGGAAATACAGCGCGGCCATCAGAGTTGTCATCGACGCACAGCTGGCCTGGTGACCACCAACCTTCAAACCATCGCGATTTGGACGGACGTGGTTGGCATTGTGGATGGTCCAGCTCGATAGCCAGAGCAATCTCTGTTCAAGGGCATCCAATCCCTCAATCAGGTCGGTTCGGCTCAGCTTGGACTCAATAGGTGTCGACGTATCAGGCATATTCGCCTTCTAGGACGGATTTCGTTGCAAAAACACCCCTCAAAACCGCTTTGCGACGGCAATGAAGATGCTCTCCTCGACAAAGAAACCACCATTCTCGTTTCGGTAGCCGATCGAGTAATCGTTTCGCCCGTCACGCCACAAAAGCTCCGACTGAACCTTGTCCGATGACGCGTTGGCTGCGCCGCGCTCTATCCAGACTTGCGAGACGCTCCAGATGTTTTCCGACAATTGCTGCCCGAACCCGAACTCCTGGCGTTGGCGTCGGCAACCATCATGTTCGCGGGCGACGGCTTCGGCGAAAGCGAAGCTCTGGCGTTTCAGCCATTGTCCAGACCAGGAGATGCCAGCTCTCGCCTCCGCGCCGAGCGTGTCACAGCCATTCCGACCACCGATCGCTGCCCCTTCGAGCACTCCCACTTCGGCGGTGATATTCCACGTGCCTATTTGCAATATTCGATGGCGCAAGGTTGCCCGCCAGCCATCCGCGTTGAAATCGGTCGCGTCTGGATAAGCAACCGTTTCGAGTTTCAGGCTTGCGGTCAACGTGTCTCGGATGCCGTACTCGGCGTAGACGTCGCCGCGCCAGGCCTCCAAACCGTCCACCCGCTCTCGGGCGATCGAAGAACGCGCATAGGTCGACTTTTCTGCCAGAGTCCAAGGAGCTGCCGCAGCCTCAGGCCACGACAGCACCAGGAATAAGATAAGTAGCACTCTCCCAAGCATCCCGCATACTATTCAAGTATTCGAGAAAGAGTACACTCACCTATAGTTGAAAACGGATCTGGTCAGTCCAGAAGCGCTCGAGGCGCGAAACCGTTTTGTTCAGTTGGCTCAGATCGTCCTGACGAACGCTCGCCGTTGGCTCCAGAGCCGTCGCCTGGCGATCGAAGAGATCGACGACACGCTGGCGTACCTTGTGACCACGTTCGGTCAGCTTCAGGCGGACGGTGCGCTTGTCTCGCTCTGAACGAGACTGCAGCAGATAACCACCTTCTTGCAGTTTTTTCACATTATAAGACAGGCTGGTACCTGCAAACGCGCCACGTGAACGAAGAGCCGAAGCAGGCGTTTCATCTTCACCAATTTCATAAAGAAGCAGAGCCTGGACGCCAGTCAGGTGACGCTCCCCACCACGCTCAAGATCGTCCTTGACCACATCATGGAGACGGCGATGCGCCTGCTCCAGAAGCGAAAGAGATTTCACGAAAGATTCAGCGACACTCAGGGAATCGCTCGCAGCCTCGGCTGCGCCATAAGTCATTGTCATTACCATCACCACTCAACTTTTGTTGTAGTTTGAGTAGATTTACAGTACTGAGACTTATAATTCGTTAAACACGTCTTGTTTTCGGCCCCACTTGGTTAACAAAACCGCCGAAAGTGTTACTTTTCACCCCAAAACAAGCTGAAAATTGGGATTTGGGACGTGAAACAGGCAAATTTCTGTTCACCATAACCAGGGTTAGCCCCCCAGAGGCGTTCCTCTGGCCGCCCAGGCCTCGGTTTCGCCGTCAGCCACCGCCATGACCGCCCTCCACGCGCCATTCACGCGCTGAAGCACATAAGCAGCCTGCCAGCTGGCGATCTGTGTTCCATCCGCGCCATACATTGCGTCGGACACAACCATCGACGCGGCATCACGATGCAATAAATGACACTCGACCAAAGCCCGCTCGACCCGATCGACATTCTGGGCGCGGTAGAAACCGAGCAATACGTCGGTATTCCTGGCGAAATGCTCTTCGCTCTTGAAGGTGAAGGAGCGCCCCACCTGAGTGGTCAACGCAGGGAAACTCCAATGCGCCGCGATCGACTCGGCATTTTCTGCATTGAACGCTGCGACATAAGACAGGCACCAGGCCTCGAGTTCGGTGCGCAGATCAGTCAAAGCTCAACTCATCCTCGCCCAGCGGCGCGAAATACCTGGACACGTCGGCTTCAGACACGGCTTCCAGCGTCGCCGGTGCCCATTTCGGGGCGTGGTCCTTGTCGATGATCACAGCGCGGACGCCTTCGATAAAATCAGGAGACTGAACCTTGCGCCAGCCGATGCGGTATTCCATCCGCATATTGTCCTCGAACGTGTCGCATTTGGCGCCTTCGCGAACCTGTCGAAGGGCGACTTTCACCGTTTCGGGAGATTTGGTTCGGATCGTCTCGGCTTGCTTGACGGCCCATTCCGACCCGTCCGTATCCAGGGCGGCAACCATGGCCTCGGCGCTGTCACCCGCAAAGCAGGCATTGATCGCGTCCATGTCTGCCTCAAAGCTCCCCGCTGGGACAGCGTGCGTCAGCCGCGCCAGGATCTCACCGAGCATCTCCGCTGCGCCCGCGGAAAAATCAGCCTCGGCAATCTGTGCCTTCAGGTTCGGGATGAGCTCTGACGGCAGGAAATGCGTCGCCACACGCGCGGCGGCAACGTCCGCGCCTTTCAACCGTGCGCCGGTCAGCGCCAACCAGGTTCCAAGCTCTCCCCGCAGGCGCGGCAGGAACCAGCCGCCGCCAACGTCCGGGAACAGACCGATGCCGGTCTCTGGCATCGCGAACAGCGTGCGTTCCGTGGCGATGCGGTGCGAGCCATGAACCGACAGCCCGACACCGCCGCCCATGGTCACGCCATCCATCAAGGCGAGGTATGGCTTGGGAAACGATTTGATCGCCGCGTTCATACGATACTCTTCAGCAAAGAAGGCGCGGGCCTCCTTGCCATCGCTGAGACCGCTCTCGCGCAGCATGGCAATGTCGCCACCAGCGCAGAAGCCGCGTGTGCCATCGGCATGGTCAATCATCACCAAGTGCACGTCTGGATCCTGCGCCCAGACGCGCAGCGCCGCGAGAATAGTTTCGCACATGTCGAAGTTTAGCGCATGCAGCGCGTCGGGGCGGTTGAGGGTAATGTACCCTACCCCGCCTTCGGTCTTGGTCAGGACTGAATCGGTCATGTCACGGCGTTAGCGCGAGACGGGAAAGCGGTCTAGTGGCCGCCGCCAAAGATGCCCGTGCGGACATTGTAATCAACCGCAACCGCATAATCGGGATCGTCCTCACTGTCGACCATGAGCTGTCCGGCCTTGGTCAGGAGTTTGTGGCAATCACGCGAGAGATGGCGCAGTTTGAGCGTCTTGCCCTTGGCGGCATATTTGGCCGCGAGGTCTTCGATCGCCTGCAACGCAGATTGGTCGACAACGCGCGAGCGTAGGAAATCGACGATGACAACGTCCGGGTCTTCGTCCGGATGGAACAGTTCAGCAAAACCGTCAGTCGAGCCGAAGAAGAGTGGCCCTTCGATTTCGTAGACGGTCGCACCAGGCGTGCGCACCGAGTCGCGCTGCAGAATGCGGATGCGCTTGGCATTGTTCCAGGCATAGGCAAGCGCGCTGACAATCACACCAACCACGACGGCCACGGCGAGGTCTTTCCAGACGGTAACGCCGGTGACGAGGAGAATGACAAAGGCATCGGTCCACGGGATCTTGGACATGATTCGCAGGCTGTTCCAGGCAAACGTGCCGATCACGACCATGAACATGACGCCAACCAGGGCCGCGAGCGGAATCATTTCGATCCATTGTGATCCGACAAGGATGAAGGCGAGCAGGAACAAGGCTGCAGACAAGCCAGACAGGCGCGTGCGCCCGCCGGACTTCACGTTGATCATCGACTGGCCGATCATCGCGCACCCGCCCATGCCGCCGAAGAAACCAGTGACGATATTGGCGCTGCCCTGCGCGACACATTCCTGAGACGCACCGCCCCGCTCATTGGTGATCTCGCCGACCAGGTTCAAGGTCAGCAGGCTTTCGATCAGGCCGATTGCGGCCAAAACCACGGCATAAGGCAAGATGATTTCCAGGGTCTCGAGATTGAGCGGCACCATAGGAATGTGGAAGCTTGGCAGTCCACCCTTGATTGATGCCAGGTCGCCGACCACGGGCGTGTTGACGCCGAGCCCGATAACGATGGCGGCGACGACCGCGATACCCGCCAGCGGCGCCGGGATGATCTTCGTAATCTTGGGTAGCCCCCAAATGATCAGCATGGTCAACGCGATCAGGGTCAGCATGATGGTCATTTCCGCTGCGGGGAGCCAATCGCCGTTCGGCAAGAAACTGTGCCCATCAGCATGCGCGGAGCCCGGAACCTGAAACTGCCCCAACTGCGCCAGGAAAATCACGATGGCGAGGCCGTTGACGAAACCCAGCATGACGGGGTGCGGCACCAAGCGAATGAACTTGCCAAGTTTGAATATGCCTGCCGCGACCTGCAATATGCCCATCAGCACGACAGTCGCGAACAGGTACTCCACTTCATGCTGCGCCACCAAAGCCACCATGACCACGGCGAGCGCGCCGGTCGCACCCGAAATCATGCCAGGACGGCCACCCATCACCGCTGTGATCAGACCGACCAGGAAAGCTGCGTACAGCCCCACCAGCGGCTCTACCCCTGCAACGAACGCGAAGGCAACAGCCTCGGGCACCAGCGCCAGCGCAACGGTCAGCCCGGCCAGCAATTCCGTTTTTACACGGCTCGGCGTGAACGTGGCGCGTTGGGTCTGTGCCCAGCTGGACAGGTTGATGCGGTCTGCATAGGCAGCAAATTGGGATCGGGCCATGAGGCGTCTCTGACTTTCGGGAAGAACCGGGCGGTCACTACGGCAATTCCCCAGATCGAGCTAGTCCTGATCGTCAGGCAATTCAGTTTTGCCATGATTTTCCTCGCGTCAGAATGGACAAGCCGCTGCAGCTGTTCCAGCTTGCGCGAAACACACTCTGCAGGAGAAAGACATGAAGTCGCTGTTCGATATTTCCGGAAAAACCGCCATCGTGACCGGAGGCTCGAGCGGGATCGGCGCGATGATCGCCCGCGGGTTTGTCGAGAATGGGGTCAAAACCTATATCTCCGCCCGCAAGGAAGAACGACTCAAGGCCAAGGCGGAAGAACTGTCAGAAATCGGCACCTGCATCCCAATCCAGGCCGACTTGTCTCAAGTCGCCGGCATCGAAAAACTGATCGCCGAAGTTTCCGAGCGCGAGAGCCAGCTCGACATTCTGGTCAACAATGCCGGTGCCAACTGGGTCGTGCCGATCGATGAATTCCCCGAAGATGGCTGGGACAAGGTGATGAATATCAACATCAAATCCGTCTTCTTCATGACTCAGAAAGCCCTGCCGCTATTGCGCGCGGGCGGAACGCAGGAAGATCCGGCCCGGGTCATCAACATCGCGTCGATCAACGGCATCACCAATCCCGGAATGCCGTCCTATGCCTACTCGGCAAGTAAGTCCGGCGTCGTCCATCTGACCAAGCATCTGGCGACGGATCTCGCGCGTCACAAGATCAATGTGAACGGCATCGCACCGGGGTTCTTTCCCAGCGACATGACCAAAGAAGCAACCAATTCAGACGCGATCCGGGAACAGGTGATCAAGCAGATCCCACGACGACGCATGGGTGAACCGGAAGACATGGCGGGCACCGCCATCTATCTCGCCTCACGCGCCAGCGCCTGGGTGGATGGGCACACCATCGTTCTGGATGGCGGCATGATCGCCTAAGTCGCGCTGGGCGTGTCGCTGATCATGGGCGCAATCCAGACCTTATAGTGCGCCACCCGGACATAAATGCCGGGCGCTTCGCGACGGGCGCAGCCAAGCCCCCAGCTGACAATCCCGATCTGGACAGGCGGCCCTTCCGGTGGGCGATGCACGAGCGGGCCACCACTATCGCCGGTACAGCTATCCTGCTCTCCGACACCGGCGCAGATGTGCGTCTCGCCGCTGATGAGCAGCCCCTCGAACTGGCCGGGGTCGTCATAGCGGCTGATGGCGACATCCATTCTGCGTTTGCAGGCGACCGGATTGAGCGGTGGAACATCTGCCTGTTGCAAAGCCAGGCTGGGCGCATTTACGGCGCCGCGGCGACCGATTGCCGTCTCGGCGCTGCCCGCTTCATACAAAAAGCCATAGCCGGCAACCTGAACCTGGTCGCGCCGAACGCGAACTGGTGGCGCGACAAATCCATCCAGCGTCGCCACAGGCCCGGTCCATGTGCCGTCGATTTTCAGGAGAGCAACATCATGCCCTTTGTGCGACTGACCGGTCGCGTAGCTGGGATGAACGTGCAGTTCGGCGAGTTCGTAGGTGACTTCGGTTGGGTCATGCGAGAGATCGCCCAGTCCGGCAACGATGGTCAACGGTCCGAGATTTTGCGGTCCTTGCGCCGGATCAGTGGCTGGCTGGTACTGGATCACGCGCGCTTTGCCGCTCGCATCGGTTTCGAGACGCGCATGTTCGACACAATGCGCCGCCGTCAGCACCCATTGCTCAGAGATCATGGTCGCGCCGCAAAGATGGTAGGCCCCGCCTGTTGCGTGCGAAATCTGCAGCGACGCCATTCCGGGCCACTCGCCAATATCTGCCGGTTCACCACCAACAACACAGCCGGACAGGCCGACAGACAATGCCGCGGTGCTCAGCAGGCTTTTGTGAATTCGATTCATCTTCATGACCCCCTCTTGCGGATCATGAAACTCATGCGTCCAGCGCGCAACCTTCAATCGTGATCCGGTGCATGATCCGGCGCTGTCCGGGATAATCATTCAGCGCCCAGTGCCAGGTTGATCGATTGTCCCACATGGCGATCGAGCCCGGCTCCCATTTGAACCGGTGGTGGAAACCGTCACCTTTAAAGACATGGGCGTAGAGCTCGGCCAGCAATGCCTCGCTTTCCGCCTGGTCCAGACCGACCACTTCGCGGGTGAAGGCTGGATTGACGTAGAGAGCCTTCTTGCCGCTGAGCGGATGCGTAATGACGATCGGGTGTTCCGGGTCAGTCAGCGTGTCGGCGACCGCCGCGTTGCCGATCCGATGGGTCCCCTCATCATGCGCGCCAGCATCTGTGGTATTGTAATAACTGTCAGGACCTTCACCGAATATGTGTTTGCCGGAATGCAGCGCGCTGCGACCTTCAATCTTGGCCTTCAGGTCTTCTGGCAGCGTTTCATAGGCTTTGTACATGCTGGCGAACATGGTGTCGCCGCCGCTCTCCGGCAGCTCACGCGCGACCAGGACAGAGCCCAGCGCCGGTTCATGGTCGTAGGAATGATCGGTGTGCCAGCCGCCGCCAATATTGTCTTTCTGGTCCGGTTCTTTCGCGACCAGGGCGATCTGCGGATAATCCGGGTGCGCGGCGAAGAAGCGATTGACGTTGATGTCGCCAAAGCGTTCGGCGAAGGCGATGTGATCCTTCTCCGTGGTATTCTGATCGCGAAAGAAGATCACGCCATGCTCGGCGAACGCGGCCTTGATCGCGTCGAACTCGGTTTCGCTAAGAGTAGTGATGTCCACGTCGGTAATTTCGGCGCCCAATCCGTCGACTTCGGTGATTTGCATAATATTCCTCCGCTGGCTTCGTCTTGTGGAAGCATGTCTGGGATGAAAGTACGCACTTTACGTCGGGGTCGTCAAAGCCCACTACTCACCCTTGACCAGGCGCTCGACATTGGCGCGGTAGGATCGACCAATTGGCAGCGTATTGCCCGAGGCGAGCTGCAGCTCTGCCCCGCCATTTCCGCGCGGCGTGATTTTGCTGATCTGGGTGATCTGCACAAGGAACGACCGGTGACAGCGCACATGCGAGGCCTCAATTTTCTCAATCAGGGTTTCCAGCTCTGAGAGCGAAATCCGCACCAGATGCATGCCCGTTTCGGTTTTAATCTCGACATAGTTCGACGCCGCCTTCGCCCACCAGATTTCGGTCGGTCGAAAAATCAGGGTTCGACCTCCCGAGTTCAGGACCAGGCGCTGGTGATCCTCGGCTTGTTGCGTACGACCCGCCGCATCGAGGCGCAGGCGTTCAAGACTGCGAAACAGGAAGAAGGCCGCGAGATTGAGCAGATAGGTGTATACGATTTCCCGCGACTCATAGAGCCAGACCAGTGGCTCGCCGACGCTGGTCTCATAATATCCATCGAGAAAAATCGGCCAAAGCACCGAACGAACACCGGCCAGCAACAGCACTTGCGCGATGATGTACGCGATCAACCCGAAAAACAGGATCAGCGCTGTCTTGGCCGCCTCTTCGCGCGAGAACCGCGCGCGTGACAGCAGCAGCGGGATGAGCGGAACCACCAACAGGACCGCAATGTCGGAGGCGAAATGGATTACCCACGGCTCAATCGCATTGATGCGGATGCCCGCGGCCTGGGCTTCAATCTGTTCGGAGCTCGATGATATGATCCAGGACAGGACGGCGAAAAATGCGATGGCGGCATAGGCCATCCGGTCTGCGCGCCGGTCGGCAATCCGTTCCAGATGATTCTGGTTCACATCCATGTCTTTCTTATGCGCTTTGGGCTGCAATCATAGAAGTGGTTTCCAACGACGTTCGCACCTTATGGGTGCCACTCGCCCCAAATGGTCTGCCTTCATACCAAGCGCGCCCTGATCGTCCCTGAGCCGAAGACAAGATCGCGTGATCGCGGTCTAGATACACATAAGAGCGCCATGGAGCCGCCGACATAGAGAGGACAATTTGACATGAAACTCATTCGAGCCATCGCTGGCATTGCCACCCTGGTGATGTTGTCTGGAACCGCAAACGCCCAATCCCTCGTGCTCGGCGACGGCCTTGCCCGGCAGTGTTATGTTGACGCCGTCAGCGGCAATCCGGGCAAGCAGCGCGCCATCGCAAGATGCAAGGCGGCGCTGCGAAATGTCGGCATGTCAAAACTCAATCGTGCCTCGACCTGGGTCAATCTTGGCATTCTTCAGATGCGGTCCGGAGCTTATGAGGACTCTATGGTCTCCTATGATCGCTCTCTGGGGATCGCGCCCGACTCGCCGGAAGCCCTGATCAATCGCGGGGCAGCGCTGATCTATCTGGGCCGAAATGACGAAGCCGTCGAAAACCTGACGCGTAGCATTGAGCTCGAGACCAAGAAACTCCCTGAGGCCTTGTACAATCGCGCCCTCGCTTACGAAAAGCTCGAACAATACGAGTCTGCTTATTACGACTTGAGCCGCGCACTGGAGCTTCGCCCTGACTTCGAGACCGCCGCGCGCGCTCTGTCGCGCTACTCCGTTGAGGAAGTGGAAGACTGAACCGCTCCAGCCTGAATTCAGACGCGTGGCACCGAAACGTCGATATCGAACCGGGCTGTGAAAGACGGAAAAAACGGCACTTCGACCTCGTGATAATAGGTGCCTGAGATCGTGCCCAGCGCGGCGGTCCCCACTGTCGTGACATTATAATTGATCTCGACGGCGGCATTGGAATCAATCGTCTTGATGCGTGCATCTATATAATCCTGGATGGCGGCCTCATCGAGGCTGGTGTCCAGCAGGGCGGCGCGCGCCGCCTTGTTGATCGCCCACTGCACTGTGTTGCCCTTGTGCAGAGCAAGTCCGATTTGCAAGGCCATCAATACCATGGACATCAGCACCGGCGCGATGAGCGCGAACTCAATCGCCGTCGCGCCTTCATCGCGGCGCAACACCCGCCATTGTGCCCTATCGAATGCGAACAGTTTCATCAGAATAATACCGTTTCTGGATCAGCAGGCCATCATAATAGGCGGCGACGACAATCTTCTTGAACGCATCCGGCTGGGTGCCGTCCGGACAGACATTGGTGCACACCGCGACGATTTCGCCGCAGGTACAGAACCGCTCGGTTTCAATGGTCGAGTGTTCGGGGCGCCGCGTCCAGGCATGGTCGATGACGGCGATGGCCGTGTCGGAATCCTGTCCACCCATCAAGAAATAGTCCACTCCGCTTTTAACCGAAGAGGTCATGTCGGAGCGGGCATGGATATACATGCCAACATCCACCAGGCCCATGATCGCAAATGCGAGCACGGGGGCGATGAATCCGAATTCAATGCTGGCAATCGCATCGTCTTCACCGCGGCGTCTGTGCCGTCTTAATCTCCACATCACTCACTCCAATAGTTTTACAAAGCCGGGCAATTGGGCGTTGGTGATGCCATAGGCATCGCAATCACCGGTCATGTTGGAACCGCCAGTAAGATCGATCCTGAAGGCGACAATCTGCAGGCAGCCATCCTGCCCGGTGAAGTCGCCGGCATAGGTGACATCACCGGCAGCCGCGTACAGCGTGCCGGTCAGCAATGAATCTGCCGTGCCATTGAAAATGTACTCTGAAGAGCTGTCACTGCGATCACCAAAGAACAGAATGCCCGCATAGGGTCCCGTCGTCGGCGCGGTCAGGTTGACAGTGGACGTTCCGCGAAAACCGAGATCGGCCCCGCCGGTCAGGTAGAAAGTCACATCCGTGCCAGTGACATCGGCATTCGCCGCCGTCGACAGGCTTTGTCCATCAATGATGTAGATCCCGGGTTCGAAATGCACCGTCTTGCGCAAATCCAGGCCATTGCAGAATTTCCGAATTCCGGTCGGCCCGGCCGAGAAAGTCACCGTTTCATTGCCCCGCATCGCCTGGCGCTCCGAATTTGTAAGATTGCGACATGGCCCGGACGTGCTCGGCTCGGGCAGAGCGGCAAAAGGATCGTCGGCCTGGAAAAGGTCGGTGCGCGGCGCTGGACAGGTGGCCAGCGTGATGGTGCTGGTTGAGCCGTCTTGCTCGAACCCGCCTGCGGAATTGGCGCAGTCAATCGACACGTCGGCCTGACCACGCAGTGAAAACCCGTCTGTTGCCAGCGAATTCGACATGAACTCGCACCCGGTCACGTCGACATGTGAGGAGCCCGAAATATCCAGCGCCGCGCTGCCAATCCGGTCGAGCGCCAGGATGCACACATCCACAGATGGCGAAAACCCAGCGACCGAACGGACGTTGCGGAACTGATCGGTGCTCGAGAAGATCATCGAGAAGACGCGCGGGGCATTGTAGTTGATGGTCACCTCGATATCGCGCGGCGTCTGAAACGCGCCGCTGGTGGGCGGCGATACCGGCGTCACCGTCGCCAGATTGGCAATCGTGAAACCAAGCTCTTCGGCTTCCTTTTTCGCCTCCGCCTTGGCGACGTCGACTGTCTCCCCATTGCGCAATGCCACCGCGCCAGCATAAGCCGACACATCCGCCGCCATCTGCGCTTCTTCCTGCAGGTGATACCAATAGCCCGTCTCGACTCCGAGCCCGACCACGCCGATCAGACCGAGAGAGATCAAGGCGGTCATGGTGGAAACGCTGCCGCGTTCCGCACGTCCCGTGTGCTTGTGAATAATCCGTCCCATTCACTCGGCGCTAAAATTTCCGCGTGAACGATTTTTATGTGTGAATGGTGAAAACGAGCGGATTAAGTATACCCTGAGGCCAAGACCCGCGCCGCGCCGTGCAATTGCGGCTGACACGGAAGGGTAAACAGCGACCTGACCAAAGAATCGACTGTTAACTGCGCCGCAGTGATTTTTCCCCTCTGAAGCGAATTATTCGGCGAAGTCTTAATCGGCCAGCGCGGCTTTTGCGGCCAGAAAAGCCGTCCGCACAATCCGCTCCTCATTCTGGAGCAAAACGTCCGACATAGGCGACACAATAGCGGTTTCGCCCATCACCGGCGGACAGCGCGGACTGACAACAACTTGCGACAGACACAGGCCCTGTCCGTCTTCATCGCCGGTGGCCAGGCGCAGTACGGGCACGATGCCAAAATGAGAATTGCTGAACACATTGAAGCGGACAATTCGCGAGCTGGCGACGCTGTCATCGATGCCAACATCATTGAGGCTCAGAAAGCCGCGCAGACATTGCATCTCTGCGCTACAAATCTCGCGGAGGGTCGCGAGCTCAACGATGGCTGCCCCGTCATCCATGGGTGATGGCGTACAGGGATTCGGGTGCGGGGTTGAGGCCTATCGCTTCAACATGTCCCGGCTGACAATCACGCGCATGATTTCATTGGTGCCTTCCAGGATCTGGTGGACCCGCAGGTCGCGGACAATCTGTTCGACGCCATATTCGGAGAGATAGCCATAGCCACCATGGATTTGTAGCGCGTCATTGGCAATCTTGAACCCGGTATCAGTGACAAAGCGCTTGGCCATGGCGCACCAGCGCGTGGCGTCGGGCGCTTTGGCATCGAGCTTCGCAGCCGCTTCATAGAGCATGACGCGGGCGGCCTGAAGCTCGGTCTCCATGTCGGCGAGCTTGAACTGCGTCGCCTGGAAATTGGCGATGGGCTGGCCGAATTGTTGGCGTTCCTTGGCATAGTCCAGCGCCTTGTCGAGCGCACGCTGCGCGCCGCCAAGCGAGCAGGCAGCGATATTCAGGCGACCGCCATCGAGCCCCGCCATGGCGAACTTGAAACCGTGACCTTCATCGCCAATGCGGTTGGCTTTTGGCACCCGTACATCGTCGAGCAGAACCTGACGGGTTGGTTGCGATTTCCACCCCATCTTCTTTTCATCGCTGCCAAAGCTGAGGCCCGGCGTGCCGATCGGAATGATAAAGGCTGAGACGCCGCGCGCGCCGTCATCCGACGTTTTGGCCATCAGCACATAGACGTCACTCGTACCGGCGCCGGAGATGAATTGCTTGGAGCCATTCAGCACATACTCGTCGCCATCGAGCACCGCCGTGGTTTTCATTGCCGCCGCATCAGAACCGGAGCCAGGCTCAGTCAGGCAATAGGAGGCGATCAGGTCCATACTGGTGAGCTTTGGCAGCCACTCTTTTCGTTGGGCATCGGAGCCGAACCGATCAACCATCCAGCTGGCCATGTTGTGGATGGATATGAACGCGGCGGTCGACACATCTCCATAAGATAACTGTTCGAAGATCAAGGCCGCGTCGAGGCGGCCGAGCGCCGAACCGCCGACATCTTCACCGACATAAATTCCAGCAAAGCCGAGACCGGCCGTTTCCTTGATCACATCGACGGGAAAGTGGCTGGTCTCATCCCATTCAGATGTATGCGGCGCGAGCCGGTCTGCGGCGAAGCGCTTTGCCATGTCCTGAATCATGATTTGCTCTTCGCTCAATCGTGTGGTCATCGGAAATTGCCTCGTCTATGCTCAATCTGGCGGAAGCAATGCCATAGGAGAAATCTGCGTCAATGTCTGATCTTCCGGAAGGATATTCCATCACGCTGGCGGAGATGGATGACATTCCTGCGCTAATCTCCGTGGACAAGGCTGCTTCTGCCCTCTTCGAACCAACCGGTTTGCTGACCGATGAGGCCTTGCAGGATCACGTCCCCTCGGACGTGCTTGATATCGAGATCCCACTGGGCAACGTTTTTGTTGCGCGCAATCAACATGACTGGGCGGTTGGGTTCGCGCTCATCCGACCCAGAGGCAGCGGATTGTATCTCGACCAGGTGAGCGTGCATCCCGATCATGGTCAGAAGGGTCTGGGCCGCGCGTTGGTTATCCGTACGCTAGCCGAAGCAGAACATCGCAAGCTGCCGCATGTCAGCCTGTCGACCTTTCGGGATCTACCATGGAATGGTCCCTTCTACGCGTCGATGGGGTTTCGCGAGATATCGCGCCAACAACTCGAGCCATACATGATCGAAATCGAAGAGGCGCAGAAGCCATTCATGGATATCACCAAGCGCTGCTTCATGCGGCGGAAAGTCCGTCGTAGCCTGTTTCGATTTGGCATTCGCCGTTCGGAACGCGACTGAGCCCGCGACAGATTGCAACTCATCAGGCGTTGATCCGGGGCGGCTGGGCCGTTATCGCCAAAGCATGACGACACCATTTTCGCAAACCTTTCCCGCCACGCGTCTGCGTCGCCTGCGCCAGTCCGGCTGGATTCGCGGCCTGACCGCGGAAAATGTCCTGACTCCGTCAGACCTGATCTGGTCCATGGTGGTGCACGATGGCGAGGATCCACGCATTCCGGTCGCGGCGATGCCGGGCCTGGAACGCCTGAACGTCGCCGAGGCTGCAAAGGCGGCGAAACGGGCCGCCACGCTCGGCATTCCGGCAATCGCGATCTTCCCGCATATCAACCCGGCCCATAAGGACGAGGATGGCAGCGAAAGCCTCAACCCGGATGGCCTCGTCCCGACCGTCATCAAGGCGATGAAGGATGCTGCACCTGAGGTTGGCGTGATCTGCGATGTCGCACTCGACCCGTTCACGAGCCATGGCCATGACGGCCTGATTGATGAAGCCGGCTATGTGCTGAATGATGAGACCACGGCCGTGTTGCTGGAGCAGGCATTGGTTCAGGCCGAAGCGGGCGCAGATGTGGTCGCGCCGTCAGACATGATGGATGGCCGCATTGGTGCGATCCGGTCGGCGCTGGAAGAAAGCGGCTTCACCAACACGATGATCCTGTCCTATGCGGCGAAATATGCGAGCGGCTTCTATGGCCCCTATCGCGAGGCGATTGGCTCGGCGACCGCACTCATCGGCGACAAGAAAACCTATCAACAAGATCCTGCGAATACGGACGAAGCCCTGCGAGAGGTCGCCATGGACCTGCAGGAAGGCGCGGACATGGTCATGGTCAAGCCTGGCCTGCCCTATCTCGACATTGTCCGGCGGGTCTCGGAAACATTTGCGGTTCCGACTTTCGCATTCCAGGTGTCCGGCGAATATGCAATGATCCAGGCCGCCGCCCAGAATGGCTGGATCGATGGCGAGCGCGTGATGATGGAGACGCTGCTCAGCTTCAAGCGCGCGGGCGCCAGCGGGATCATCACTTATTTTGCCGAGACCGCAGCGCAGAAACTCGGATAGCCGGCTCCAGGTACAGTTCATACGCGTGGCGATTAATGCTACACAGCGCTTAGTCGACGGAGGCCTCATTGACCGCACCAGATAATGTCATCGCCCGAAAACTGGCCAATGCGCTGATGAAAGACGCCGAGATCGGTGACACGACCGCACTGGCCCTTGGCCCAGGCGGACGGCTTGGCACGGCTGCGGTGAAGAAACTGATGGGCGGGCTGTGGGTTGGCGGCACGGTCTACCTCACTGAAGACGCGGTCGAGTTTCATCCCAATGGCCTGAACAGAGCGGTGCACAAGGATCCGGATTCGCTCAGCGTCGTGCTGCCGCTGCGCGGCGTAACGTCGGTTGAAATGCGGCAAGGCATCCTGACCCCGATCATCGACATCAAAACAGCGATCGGCACGCTTTCCGTACGTTGTTTCGGGGCCAAGGGTTTCGCCGAAAAGATCGAAACGGTGCGCGCGGGTTAAGCCGCTGCTGCAAGAGCGTGCGTGGAAATCTGGCGCCATTTGCGGACGTCATCATGGGTCTCAACGGGAAGCGGGATGTGCATGGCGACAAGGCGATCAAACCGCACCGGGTGGTCGAGCAAGGCAGCTATCTCATTATCCATCGAAACGCGACCCACGGGTGAACCATAGCACAGGCTGATATGCGGATCGAAGGTGCGTCCGAGGCGAAATCCCGGGACAGATTCCAACGCCTGACGGCCAGCCATGAGCGCCGGCGAGGTGCGGAATCTGATGAACAGGGACATGGTGAACTGATCAGTTTGATCGATTTCCTTAGGCTCGAGCATCAGCCCGGCAAGCGCATCGAGAACACGATCGATGCGCGGCGGATCGCCGCGAACTGCGCCCAGGGTTAAATGCGGCGAAAAGCTCGGCGCATTCTGATCGGCTGCAAGCGCGTCAATAACAGATTGAAAGCGCGTCGCATCCGCTGCCCACGGGACCAGCCAGTAAAGGGTTTCTGCGCGCTGTGTCACGCGTCCCAAGTTTCGTAATTTTCGCGCACATAGGCGACGCCATCGCGCACGATTTCCTCGAGCACGTCCATGTCCACGTCTGCCAGTTTGTTTATGTACAGACAGGACTTGCCGAGCTTGTGTTTGCCGAGCCGCGCGAGCTTTTCCTGCATCGCTTCGGAGCGATAGCCGGGCATAATATACATGACGAGGTTGGCCTTGCGCGGGCTGAACCCGGTCATCAGCATGTCGCCTTCTCGCCCGCTTTCATACTTGTAGTGATAGCGCCCATAGCCGATCAGACTCGGGCCCCACATTTTCGGCTTCAGCCCGGTGACCCGACCGAAGAACTCCAGCAGCGTCTCTGCATCCGCGCGCTTTTTATCGGGCTCAACCGCGGCGACGAAGTCTCTCGGATCAACCTCGGTCGGTTTCGTCTTGTTATCTGCATTGGCCATTCTTCATCCTCCCATACCGAGTCTTAGCCGATTGAAACCGCAGCGCCCAGATCCAGGACGACGATCAACACAATTGCGAACACCAGCAAGAGCACAGAGAGCCCCATATTTATTGCCACCGCGCGATCCGCGCCCTTCCGCTCGAGCCAGGTGCGCGGGCGGATATCTCTCAATCGGAACACGACCAAAGCGGACAGGATCAGGCTGGCGACATTGAGGCTGAGCAGAAGTGCCGCGCGCGATGCCAAAGCAAACTCGCCACTGCCCAGAAACAGGCCGACGGCCGCTCCAGGCGGCAACAGCGCGGCGGCCACCATCACACCGACCAGCGTCGCATTGGCACCTCGCGTCAGCGACAACGCCGCCGCGGCGCCCGCCGCGATCGCCAGCGCCACGCCGTCAAGCCGAACCTCAGCGCGCGACATCAATTCACGGCTGGTATAGTCCACCGGGATCACGAACGAGATCAGGATGGCGCAGACCAGCGCCAGTGAAATCCCAATCGCAAGCGTGCGCGCAGCCCCGAACAACAGCTTGCGGTCGCCCAACGCAGCCCCGAGCGAAAAGCCGAGGATCGGGCCAAGCAGCGGTGCGATCACCATCGCGCCAATCACGCCGGCAACGCTGTTCGAATGCAAACCGATCGCTGCAACGATGGTGGAGAGCACGACGAAGATCAGAAAGTCACGGTCGAGTTTCGCATCGGTTGTCACGTCCTGGTAGATTTCTTCGCGCAGCGCCATTTTGCGCTGAGAGGCGCGGTGCTTTTTCAGGTCTGTGTCTTCCGGCAGGTCGGGCACAGTGGCCTCGATCGGGACGATGGAAATGCGCCAATCTCGCTCGTCCTCAAGACACGCCTGTAAATTGTCGACCAGGGTCTGCCGCGTCCCGTCACGCAGGAAGACCGACACATAGCGCCGGTCCTGCTGTTCCAGCGGAATGACGACATAATCAATCGGCTCAGCGGCACGAATAGCCCGCATGGCGGTCTCGTAAGCCTCGCCATCCTTCACGTGCAGATCGAGACGTCTCATGGCTCATCCTTTGGCTTTTTCCGGAACGGGACCAGCAGTTTTGGCTGAATCGTCTTCATGATGATGACACAGGCCCGAATGCTGAACGCGGTGGCACCGCCCAGCGCCATCGCCCACGGGATGGTCAGGCCGAGTGTAACCGCGCCCCAGAACATCAACGCGCCGAGCAAGGCGGCCGTGGCATAGATATCCTCCCGCAGGATCAGCGGCACCTCATTACAGACCACGTCGCGTAACAGGCCGCCAAAGCTCGCGGTAATCGTCCCCATCATCACCACGACAACCGGGCCATAGCCCAGCGAATAAGCCGCCTGCGCGCCGATCACACAGAATAGCGACAAGCCAAGCGCATCGAACCAGATCAGTGTTTTGAACCGCGCGATACGCTCGCCAAGAATGGCCGAGACACCACCGCCCGCGAGTGCAATCAGGATTGTCTGGGAATGCTCCAGCCAGAAGACAGGTCGGTCGAGCAACAAGTCACGAATGGTGCCGCCGCCAATGGCTGGCAATAAGGACACGACAAAGATCCCGAACAGATCGAGCCCGCGCCGCGAGGCCGCCAGTCCGCCTGACAGGGCGAAGACGAACACGCCCAACGCGTCGGCAATCTCGAGCGGCGTCATCTAGTCTTTGCTCCGACCCATGCGCGCAAGCAGGCTGCTCGTATCCCAGCGATTGCCGCCCATCGCCTGGATGTCGGCATAATATTGGTCGACCATGGCCGTCAGCGGCAGGCTGGCCCCGGTGGTCCGCGCCGTCTCGAGGGTGATGCGCAAATCCTTGCGCATCCAGTCGACCGCAAAGCCGTGTTCATAATGGCCGTCGCGCATGGTTTCCCAACGATTGTCCATTTGCCAGCTCTGCGCCGCGCCACCGCCGATGGCTTCGATGACCTTGTCAATGTCGAGCCCGGCCTGGTCGGCAAAGTGCAGGCCTTCTGCAAGCCCCTGCACGATCCCGGCAATACAGATCTGATTGACGGATTTTGCGAGCTGCCCTGCCCCACTTTCACCGATCAGGGTCATGCGCTTGCCATAGGCATCCATGATCGGTTCCGCGCGCGCGAACGCTGCCGCATCTCCCCCGCACATGATGGTCAGTTGGCCATTCTCGGCGCCTGCCTGACCGCCAGAAATCGGCGCATCGATGAAGGCCGCGCCCTGCGCTGCTGAACGCGCATAAAGGTCGCGCGCAAGACCCGCACTCGCCGTCGTGTGATCGACAATCACCATGCCACTGCCAAGGCTCGGCTCAAGCGCGTCAAAAACCACGCGAACGTCCGGATCATCTCCCAGGCAAAGAAAGATAAAATCAGCGCCATCTGCTGCTTCTGCGGGCGTTTCAGCCGCGTCGCCCTGGTGCTCCGCACCCCATTTCCTGGCTTTCGCCTCCGTCCGGTTCCAGACGGTGACACTGTGCCCGGCAGCCTCCAGGTGCCCGGCCATCGGGTAACCCATCACGCCAAGCCCGAGAAAAGCGGTTTTCGCCATTACATTACTCCTATGCCTGCAGGCCGGTCTAATCGAACAAATTTCATCTAAATCCAACCCGCCATTCTCAACCGATATTCACCCTGATGCCCTATGAGCGGTCACTAGACCAGAAGGGTCTATAGGGAAACGTATGGCTCAGGCTTATTCATCCCGGCGCGTACAGGGCAGAACGCCCTCAGCGTCCGCCCGCAAACTGGGCACCTGGAAGCTGGCATATGCCGACTTCCTGACGGCTCTCTGCGCCTTTTTCCTGATCATGTGGATCGTTCATGGAGTCACCGCCGGTGAGCGCCAGGCACTGGCACAACAGTTTGGAGCCAAAGCTGACTCGATTGAAGTGGCGGCCAATGATCCGGTCATGCAAGCCAAGACGGTTGCCCAGATGCTGCGCATCGACCCGGCACTGGAGGCGTTCGGTACCAGCGTCACGATCACGGCTGAACCGAACCTTGTCCGGATCGATTTGTCCGATATGACCGAGAACCCACTCTTCGAAAACGGCAATGGCTCGCTGAACGCAACCGGCGAGCAACTGACCCATCTGACCGGCCAGGCGATTTCCTACCTCACCTTCCCCGTCATGATCGAAGGCCACACCGATTCCAATCCCAGCCGAACCGACGGTTACTCGAACTGGGAATTGTCATCTGATCGCGCAAATTCGGCACGCCGTTTGCTAATCGAAGCCGGAGTTTCTGAGGATCGGATCAAAAGCGTGGCAGGCCTCGCAGATACGCGGCCACTATTACAGAACGCCCCGCATGATGGCGCCAATCGGCGCATCTCGATTGTTCTGGTCATCAGTGAAAAGTCAGCATAGAACTCATCCCACCGATGAGAATCACCCTGGAGGCTGAATGACCGCAGATATTCTGGCTCACTGGCCCATGTGGGCGAGCCTCGCGGCCGTCGCTGTCACCATCGTCTTTTACACGCTTGATCGCTGGTCGATGGAACTGGTCTCTGTGAGCGTGATTGCGGCGCTGTTGCTGCTGTTCAGCCTGCCCGGCGCCACCGCCTATGATGGCAGCGAAATAGCGCTGGCGGATTTGCTTTCCGGGTTTGCCAACCCGGCTCTGATCACGATCATGGCGCTGCTGGTTGTCGGCCAAGGCCTGTTCCAGACTGGCGCCCTTGAAGGCCCGACCAAGGCCCTCGTCCAATCCTATGACAAGCGGCCGATGATCACGCTGGTGATGACGTTCATGGCCGTCTTCGCGACCAGCGCGTTCACCAATAACACGCCGGTTGTGATCATGTTCCTTCCGATCATGTCGGCGATCGCGGCGCGCATGGGCGCGTCGACCTCTCGTCTGATGATGCCACTCAGTTTTGTCTCGATTTTTGCCGGCATGACGACCCTGATCGGGACATCGACCAACCTGCTCGCCGCCGACGCATACGAGCGCCTGACCCCAAACAAGCTCGGCTTTTTCGACCAATCCGTGTTCGGCCTGATGCTGGCCGGTGTTGGCATGTTCTACTTGGTGATCGCGTCCCGCGTTCTCTTGCCGAACCGGGAAGATTTCACCGAAACGATGGTGAAAACCGGCAAGCAGTTCGTGGCGCAGTTCGAAGTTACTCCAGGTCATTTCCTGGATGGCAAAGCCGCGGTCGCGGGCATGTTCCCAGACCTCAAGGACATGACGGTGCGCATGATTCAGCGTGGCGAGCGTGCCCTTTTGCCGCCTTATGATGAAGTCCGCTTGATGCCCGGTGATCTGGTCATCGTCGCGGCGACACGACAAGCACTGACTGATCTGCTGTCAGAAAAACCGGCCATGCTTCAGGATATTTGGCAGAGCGGCGTCCCGGAAACCGATGATTCCGGGGAACATCAGCTCGGCCTCGTCGAAGCCGTTATCGCACCCGGGTCTCGGATGGCGGGCCGCACCGTCGAAATGCTCGGCTTCCGCCGCCTTACTCGCGCGGTCACGCTCGGCATCCAGCGCCGCAGCCGGATGATCCGGGCAAAACTGGGTGAAATCCGGCTTGAGGCTGGTGATACGCTGCTGCTGTGTGGCCCGATCAGCGCGTTCCGCAATCTACGTGTCAGCCGCGACCTGATCCTGCTGGAATGGTCGCAAAGCGAGTTTCCGACCACGACCCGGGCGCAGGTCGCACGCCTGATCACGGTGGGGATGGTGGTCGCCGCCGCGACCGGGATCGCCAGCATCACGCTTGCTTCAATCGTCGCCGCAACGGCGATGATCCTGCTGCAATGCCTCAACCACCGCCAGGCGGCGCGTTCTCTAGACCTGCGAATTTACCTGGTGATTGCAGCCGCGCTCGCCATGGGCGTCTCGCTGGAAATGACAGGCGCGGCGCAGATGATCGCCGAATTGGTGGTATTGCTGGCATCGCCTTATGGCACGCTCGCGATCCTGTCGGCGATATTCCTGGCGGTTGCCATCCTCACGAACATACTGAGCAATGCCGCCACTGCCGTCCTGTTCACACCGATCGCCATATCCGCGGCTGAGCAAACCGGCGCCGACCCGTTCCCGTTCCTCTTGGCGGTGATTTATGCTGCGAATTGTGCCTTCGCGACACCTATTGCTTATCAGACAAATATGCTGGTTATGGGTCCGGGGCACTACAAGTTTGGAGACTTTTTACGTTTCGGTGGCCCACTGGTCATATTAATGTGGGCCGCATTTACAGTCATAGCCCCTTGGCGCTTTGACCTTTAGATGCGTAAATTGCGGATATGAAGCTAGACGAATCGCTCTTTCAGCTACCGGGTCTCCGGCGTGGATTGCGCTTCTATGTGACGGGCGCCAGCCCTTGCCCCTATCTGCCAGGTCAGATTGAGCGCAAAGGCTTCACCCACCTGACACAGGATAATCCGGACGCGCTGCACGATCAGCTGAGCCGCGCCGGGTTTCGGCGCAGCCAAGGCGTCGCCTATCGCCCCGCCTGCCCAACCTGTAATGCCTGCCGCTCCGTCCGGGTCGATGTGGCAAGCTTCAAACCCAGCAAAAACCAGAAGCGGATCATCAAGGCCAATACAGATCTCGTTCGCGAGCCGATTGAAGCCCGCGCGAACCGGGAGCATTTCCGTCTTCTCAAGTCGTATCTCAATTCGCGCCATGATGGCGGCGGCATGTCGGACATGGGCTATCGCGAGTTCTGCGCGATGGTGAATGACAGCCCGGTCCAGACCCTGCTGTTCGAGTATCGGATTGGACAAGGCGATGACGCGCCGCTGGCGGCTGTGTCTCTGACCGATGTCGTGCGCGATGGCTTTTCCATGGTCTACACCTTCTTCGACCCGTCCCTGCGCCAACGCAGCCTGGGCACCTACATGATTCTTGATCACATCCTGCATGCCCGCGAACTCGGCTTGCCGCACGTCTATCTGGGCTACTGGATCAAGGACAGTGAGAAAATGGACTACAAGCGGCGGTTCAAGCCTCTCGAAGTGCTTGACGGCGGACGATGGCGCGCGCTTGAAGAGAGTGAATAATCCATCGGGAGAAACCACATGATTGATCGCCGGAAACTGCTCGGTGCCGCCACACTTGGCGCCGCTGGGCTGGCCACGACAGCCTGTTCGCAATCAGCCAGCGATGGCGCCGCCGGTCCTGCGGTTCAGACCCGCAAGAAGCGCCGCCTGACCATGACGACGACCTGGCCGAAGGACCTGCCAGGCCTTGGCACCGCCGCGCAGCGCCTCGCGGATCGCATTGGCGAATTGTCTGAAGGCCAGATGGAAGTGTCAGTCTACGCCTCTGGCGAACTGGTCCCGGCCTTCGAAGCCTTTGACGCGGTCGCGTCCGGCAATGTCGATATGTATCACGGTGCCGACTATTACTGGCAATCCAAATCCAAGGCCTTCAATTTCTTCACCGCTGTCCCGATGGGCATGACAGCACCGGAAATCATGGGCTGGATCGATTTTGGCGGCGGCCAGGCCTTGTGGGAAGAACTGTCCGGTCAATATGGCGTCATCGCCTTCCAGGCGGCCAATACCGGCCACCAGATGGGCGGCTGGTTCAAGACCGAGGTGAACAGCCTGGACGATTTTCGCGGCCTGAAGATGCGCATTCCTGGCATGGGCGGCGACGTCGTGCGGGCGCTGGGCGGTGCGGCTGAAGCGCTACCCGGCAATGAAATCTATCAGGCGCTGCAGACCGGCCGGATTGATGCGACCGAATGGGTGGGTCCGTGGAATGACTATTTCCTCGGCTTCCACCGCGAGGCCAAGTATCACTATGGCCCCGGCTTTCACGAGCCGGGCAGCGCGCTCGCACTCGGCATTAATCGCTCGAAATGGGATAGCCTGACGCCAACCGAGCAGGCCATCATCCGCACGGCCGCTGGCGAAGTGAACAACCAGTCAGTAGGCGAATTCACTTACCAGAATGGCGTCTATCTTGAGAAACTCGTCAATGAAGAAGGCGTCGAGCTTCGCCAATTCCCGGAAGTCGTCATGGCGCGCGTCCAGGAAATCTCCGCCGACATTCGCAGCGATGCAGGCAATGAAGGCGACCTGGAGCGACGCATCTATGAGAGCTTCGAGGACGCGTTGATAAAGATGCGCGGCTGGGCCCGCATATCGGATAGTCCTTACATGGTCGCGCGCGAACTCTAGGCGAGACAGGGGTCACCGCCGACATAGGAGCTGGGGTAAATGGAGCAGATTGTTTCCGTGGTCGGGACAGGGTTGCGGTTCGCCGGCTACGGCCTGTTGCCGCTATTGCTCTTGCCCCTGGCCATTCTGGCCATCCCGAAACCGCTGGGCGGGCTATCTGAAAAGTTGAGCGCCGGGATAGACCGAGTATCAGGTGTGGCCATGGGTTTCGCACTCACCGCCGGGTTCCTGATCATCCTGATCCAGCTCGCCGCGGTGTTGCTGCGTTACGTCTTCGGGCTCAGTTTCAGCTGGCTCAATGACAGTGTCATTTTCACCTTCGCGATGATGTTCATGCTCGGCGCGGCAGCGACCTTGCGTGATGATGGCCATGTCCGCGTCGACATCCTGCGCCCCCGCTTCAGCCCGAAAGTCAAAGCCGGGATCGAAATGTTCGGATCGCTGGTCTTCATCGTTCCGATTGGCATTCTCATCCTGTACGCGGGATCGGGATTGATTTCGCGGAGCTGGATCGGCCTCGAACACTTCAATGAAAGTGACGGCCTGCCAATCAAGTATCTGTTCAAGACCATGGTACCCCTTTTCGCCATCCTGATGATCGGACAGGCTCTTAGCCAGGCCATCAAAGCGGCTCTGGTTATTCGAGATTTGAGACCAGCGGATGCAGACTCTGATCACAGTGCGGAGGCACTGTGATGGAACTCGAACTGATCTTCGCCCTCGGCATGTTCCTCTGCGCTATCCTGGCGCTTCTGGCGGGATATCCAGTCGCCTTGACGCTCGGCGGTGTCGCACTGGTATTTGGATTGATCGGCGTCGAGATGGGGCTCATCCCACTGCCGATCCTGCGCAATCTACCGAGCCGCATTCTCGGATCGATGGAAAACCAGGTCCTGATCGCTGTACCGCTCTTCGTGCTGATGGGCGTCATCCTGGAGCGGTCCAAGGTTGCGGATGACCTGCTGCACACAGCCAGCCGCCTACTTGCCCGCGTGCGCGGCGGGCTTGGTTATGCCGTCGTGATTGTTGGCGCTCTGCTGGCTGCGTCGACAGGGATTGTTGGCGCGACGGTGATCACCATGACCTTGATCGCCCTGCCAACTATGTTGCGTCAGGGCTATGACCCGAAACTCGCGACCGGCACGATTGCCGCCAGCGGCACGCTCGGTCAGATCATTCCGCCGAGCATTGTCCTCATCCTGCTCGCTGATGCCGTGTCGAACGCCAACCAGTCGGCCGCGATGCGTTCAGGAAACGGCGCCGGGGTGGTCTCCGTCGGCGACCTTTTCGCGGGCGCGCTGATTCCGGGTCTGATGCTGGTCGGGCTTTACCTGCTTTATCTGGTGGTCACCGCCATCCTGCGCCCGAACGCCAGCCCGGCCGTGACACTTGAAGACGACGTGGAACCGCTCACTGTGGCCGAGGTCGCGCGCAGTCTCGGGGCGCCACTGCTTCTGATCATCGCGGTCCTGGGCTCTATCCTGGGCGGCCTTGCCTCGCCGACGGAAGCGTCGGCCATTGGTGCTGGCGGCGCGTTGCTGCTCGCAGGCCTGCGCCTGGCGCCGCAGCACGGCCGGCCAGGTGACCTTGGCAGCATCTGGGCGGCGATGGCGAGCGTTGTTATCCTCGGAATCCTCGCCAACATGATGGACCTACGGATCAATCGCGAGACCATTCCCGTCGGAGACTGGATCGGTATCGGGCTCGCGGCATTCGCCAGCCTGGTCTTTCTTGGCGGCTTGCTGTCTGCGGCGCGGGTTCTCATCCGGGCCCAACAGCTCTGCAACGCACTCAAATTAGGTGTGCAGATCACCAGCATGGTTTTCCTGATCCTGATCGGGGCGAGCCTGTTCGCTCTGGTCTTCCGCGCCTATGGCGGCGACCATTATGTCGAAGCGCTTCTCACTGGCATTCCAGGCGGCCTTTGGGGCGCGCTCGCGATCACCATGCTGGTCATGTTCATTCTCGGCTTCTTCCTCGACTTCATTGAGATTGTGTTCGTGGTCGTGCCAATCGTTGCACCGCCACTGATCATTCTCGGCGCTGATCCGGTCTGGCTCGCGATTTTGATGGCGCTCAATCTGCAGACGAGCTTCCTCACGCCGCCATTCGGATTTGCGCTGTTCTATCTGCGCGGCGCCGCGCCGGAAGGCGTCGAAACCATGGACATCTGGCGCGGGGCCATCCCGTTCATTGGCCTGCAGATGATCATGATCGCCATGGTCGCAGCGATCCCTGCCCTGGCGACCTGGTTGCCGACTTTCGTTCGCTAACGGTCAAACAGCAAAAAGGGGCGCAATGAGCGCCCCGATATTCAAGCATTTCGAAAAACAGGCCTTAGAACTTCACTTCTGGCGGCGTGCTCATCGCTGCGCGGTCTTCGCCGAGATCGAAGAATTCACGCGGTTCGAAATTAAAGCTGCCGGCCACCAGTGAACCCGGGAACTGCTCACGCGCGGTGTTATAGTCCTGAACCGCAGAGTTGTAGAACCGACGGGCGGCGGCGATCTTGTCTTCGATGACCGCGAGTTCGTCCTGCAAATCCTTGAAGTTCTCGTTGGCTTTCAGATCCGGATAGGCTTCGGCCAGAGCGAACAAGCGCCCAAGGGCTTGTCCGAGCACACCTTCCGCGGCGCCCATTTCGCTGGGCGTGTTCGCTGATACGGCGCCCTGGCGGGCCTGAATGACCGCGTCGAGGGTCTCTTTCTCGTGCGCGGCATAGCCTTTAACGGTTTCAACCAGATTGGGGATGAGATTCTGGCGCTGTTTGAGCTGCACATCAATGTCGGCAAACGCCTGGTTGCAGCGTTGGCGCTTGGCCACAAGGCCGTTGTAAATGCCGATCACCAGAACGACGAGCAATGCGACAAGGCCCAGGACCACGAGTAATGGAGTCATGCGAAGATCTCCCCCTTTGAATTCGTTGTTGCCACTTTGCTAAACGGCTCGCCGACGCGGCGCAAGGTTCAGGCGTCGATGATGGCGCGGGCGCGCGCGAAAATGTCTTCGAACATTTCTGTCGTCAGGCGGCGTGTATTGGTGTTGTAGCGGGAGCAATGGTAGCTCGAAAGCAAGGTCGCCGCCCCGACTTTGTATTCGGTGCCGTGCCCGAACGGATGATCTTTCAACCTCAATCCGAGGGTTCGAACCGTCGAATCATGACTGATCTTGCCGAGACAGAGCAGCACTTTGGCGTTCGGCAGGGCATCAATCCGGGACTTGAGAAACGGACGGCATTGATTGATTTCAGCGCCGACGGGTTTGTTCTGCGGCGGCACACACCGCACGGCGTTCGTAATCATCGCCCCCTTCAACGTGAGGCCATCATCTGCGCGGCGATCATATGTCCCGTCGCAGAAGCCAAACTTGGTCAGCGTCGCATAGAGCAGGTCTCCGGCCCAATCTCCGGTAAACGGTCGTCCGGTTCGGTTCGCACCCGTCATTCCGGGCGCGAGTCCAATCACCAGAAGCTCAGCCGCCTCGTCGCCAAAACTCGGCACCGCGCCGTTGAACCAGGTCGGTTCTTTCTGGCGCTGATCGAGAATAAACTGACGTAGTCGCGGGCAAAGATCGCAGTCCTTCGGGGCTTCAGCTGGCACGCTCAAAATGGGTCTGGCCTCCTGCCTTGCACCTGGGGCAATGCAGGGTTGCGTAAATAGTGCTGCTGGAGAATGCAAGGGCGGGTTGCGCTCGCGTGCTGCACTGCATATAAGGGCGGGCTACAGGAGATTTACATGGCCCGTGTCACCGTTGAAGACTGCGTCGAGCAGGTCCCAAATCGCTTTGATCTGATCCTTTTGGCGGCTCAGCGTTCGCGCATGATTCGTGAAGGGTCTCCGATCACGGTTGACCGCGACAATGACAAGGATCCTGTGGTTTCCCTGCGCGAAATCGCCGAGCAGACCGTCGACCTCAAAGTCGTCAAGGAATCGCTCGTCGCTGAGCTTCAGGAAGTTCGCCCAGGCGAGGAAGAAGAGCGCGAAGCCGATCGCCTGGCGCTCGAGTCCGGCCCGGCCGCAACCGAGGAAGACGTCATGCGCGCTTACCAGGCCGAACTGGAATCCGGCCGCGACGACCGAATGTAAGTGTAAATGGCAACAGCGACCGTCAAATCAGCAGACCGGTCGCGCGCCTCTAGGCCGCCGCGTGGCATACGCGATGATGAGCCTTTCCTGACCAAAGAAGAACTTGCCGGCATGGTGCTCGCTTACCAGCCGGATGCGGATCGTGCGCGCCTGCACCGCGCTTATGAGTTCGCGCGCGAAAAGCATGGCGATCAGCTGCGTCAGTCAGGCGATCCCTATTATTCGCACCCCGTCCGCGTCGCGACCCTGCTCGCATCGGTCCGGCTCGACGAAGCAACCATCATGGCGGGCCTGCTGCACGACACGGTCGAGGACTGCGACGACGTAGACCTGGCCCAGATTGAAGATCTGTTTGGCGCTGATGTGGCTGAACTGGTCGATGGCGTCACCAAGCTCGGCCAGCTCGAATATCAGAGTGAGGCCAGCAAGCAGGCCGAAAACTTCCAGAAGTTCATTCTCGCCACCGTCAATGACATTCGCGTCCTGCTGGTGAAGCTTGCCGACCGCACACACAATATGCGGACGCTGCACTTCAAGAAGAAGGAAGAGTCCCGGCGCCGCGTTGCGCGCGAGACCATGGACCTTTATGCCCCACTCGCCCGGCGGGTCGGCCTCCATTATCTCGCCTCAGAGATGGAAGACCTCGCCTTCCAGCACCTGAACCCGGAAGCGCGCGCGCAAATCCTGCATCAGTTGGAAGCGCTGGAGTCGCGCAACAAGGATGACCTGGAACGTATCCGGCTCGCCATCCGGCAGGTGATGGAGCGCGAGGGAATCGAGTGCCGGATCAAGGGACGCCGCAAGGAACCCTATTCGATCTGGCGGAAGCTCGAAAAGAAATCCATTTCATTTGAAGATGTTGCCGACATATTTGGCTTCCGCGTGATCGTCGACACGATCGAAAACTGCTATCGGTCTCTGGGCGTTTTCCACACCGAATGGGCGTGCCTGCCCGATCGGTTCCGGGACTTCATCTCCGTGCCCAAGCCGAATGGCTACGCCTCCCTTCACACCACGGTGCGGGCCAGCGGGAACCGGCTTGTCGAACTGCAGATCCGCACCGAAGAAATGGACGATACCGCCGAACGCGGCGTCGCAGCGCACTGGACCTATAAGGACAGCGCGTATGGTTTCGACATGGAAAGCTCCAAAGCTGCCGGCCTCGACCCGACCGCAAACCTGAAAGCATTTGGCGAGCTGTTGAGCCATGGCGGCGATGCAAATGACTTTCTCGAACACGCGAAGATGGAGATGTACCGCACGCACGTCTTCGCTTTCACGCCGCAAGGCCGCCTGGTCCTGCTGCCAGCCGGATCGATGCCGCTGGATTTTGCCTATGCCGTCCACACCGCCGTTGGCGACACCTGCGATGGCGCAAAGATCAACGGCGTGCCGCGCAATATGCGTGTCGCGCTGCAGAATGGCGATGTGGTCGAGATTATCCGCCGCGAAGAACCACGTCCCCTGCCCGGCTATGAAACGCTGTGTGTCACGGGCCGCGCTCGTGCCGCGCAACGCAAGCTCCGCCGCGAGCTTGAGACCCAGCAATTTGCCAATCTCGGCAGAAACCTGCTCGAGCGCGCCCTGCGCCAGAACCAGATCGATCCAGTCAGTGTCGATATGCGCAAAATCTCCGAACGCGCAGGATTTGATGGGGTTCAGGCCATGTTCGAAGCCTTGGGTCGCACCCAGGAAGAAGTCAGCCGCGTCATAGGCATCGCCTTTCCAGGCCTCGACCTGGAAGCATCAAAGCAAGATGACGCGGTTACGCTCGACGATGAGCATGCGGCCAGCCTGATCGCTGGGGAGAATCTGACGCCAGGCGTGACTCTACACCTCGGCGAATGCTGCCACCCGATCCCGGGCGACCGGATTGTCGGCGTCCGCCAACCGGACAAGGGTCTGGTCGTACACACGATCTATTGCGGCCAGGTGGCCAAATATGATGACCGTCCAGACCTGTGGGTGGACCTGCAATGGACCGAACTTGCCAAGTCTGGCGTGCGGGCCATCGGACGTATTTCAGTCAATGCCGCTGACAACAAAGGTGTCCTCGCTCAGCAATGCACCGTCGTTGCGCAAGCGGGCGGCAATATCCGTGGGGTTTCAACCCACAATCGCGGTCCGGGCTTTATGGAGCTTGTCTTTGACATCGAAGTCGAGGATTTACGGCACCTGGAACAGATCAAGGCAGCATTGCGCGCCCTCGCCGTAGTCGAACGGGTCGAGCGCATAGAGGAGAGCGAATTTGAATAATGATCAGGTCTTGCAGGTTTTCCGCGACGCGGGAGCCTTGCTCGAGGGACATTTCATCCTTTCATCCGGGCGGCGTAGCCCGGTTTTCCTTCAAAAGGCCCTGGTCTTTGCGCAGCCTGAACTGTCGGCGAAACTGTGCGCGGCGCTGGCTGAGAAAGTCAAAAGTCGCCTGGGCGAGATTGATGTCGTCGTCGGCCCGGCCATGGGCGGCGTTATTCCGAGCTATGAACTGGCGCGCCATCTTGGCTGCCGCGCCGTGTTCGTTGAACGCGTCGATGGCGCGTTTGAACTGCGCCGCAGCTTCGAGATTGGCGAGACCGACCGCGTTCTCATCGCGGAAGATATCGTGACGACAGGTCTCTCGTTTCGGGAGACGGTTGAAGCACTGAACAAACTGCCTGGAACAGTGGTCGGTGGATCCTGCATCATTGATCGCAGCGGCGGCGAGGCTGATGTCGGCTGCGATCTGGTCTCGCTCGCGGCAATCAAGTTCCCGGACTATGACGCCGATGACCTGCCGCCCGAGCTGCAAGCCATTCCGGCTTACAAACCTGGCAGCCGGGGACTGAAATAATGCCCGCGCGCATCCGCCTCGGCGTCAATATCGACCATGTCGCAACGATCAGGAATGCGCGTGGTGGGGCGCATCCGGATATTGCGCGCGCCGCAGAAGTGGCGACCAAGGCGGGCGCGGACGGGATTACGTTCCACCTGCGTGAAGATCGGCGCCACATCATGGACCCGGACCTTGAAGCCATTCGCGCAGCGACGCATTTGCCGCTGAACATGGAAATGGCAGCCACGGAAGAGATGCATGTCATCGCCATGGATTACAAACCCGAAACAGCCATGTTTGTTCCCGAGAAACGTGAGGAGCGAACGACAGAAGGTGGCCTTATCGCGGCACGGGAGCACAATAAGCTGGCACCCATGATCCGCGCACTCAAGGACAATGGCAGCCGGGTCTCCCTGTTTATCGAACCCGACCCGGTGCAGCTCATCGCGGCACAGCGCATGGGCGCAGACATTACCGAGTTTCATACCGGACGGTTTGTTGAGCTCAGTCTGGCCGGAGAAACAGAACTGGCCGAGGTCGAGCTGCAACGCATTGCCGATTGCGCCAAACGTGCGGTCGAGATTGGCATCGAACCGCAGGCTGGCCATGGCCTCACCTATGATACGGTTAAACCGGTTGCCGCGATTCCGGAACTGACTGAATTGAATATTGGCCATTTCCTCATCGGAGAGGCGATTTTTGCGGGTCTGGAGCCCGCCATTCAGCGCATGCGTGAGTTGATGGACGAGGCACGCGCATGATTATCGGTATTGGCAATGATCTCTGCAACATTGAGCGCATCCAGGGCTCGCTCGACCGGTTTGGCGAGCGATTTGAGAAGCGTTGCTTCACCAAAGACGAGATCGCCAAGGCGCGCAAACGTCGCCTCACCGCCGAAACCTATGCCAAGCGGTTCGCCGCAAAAGAAGCCTGCGCCAAGGCGCTCGGCACCGGTGTCCCGCGCCGCGGTGTACATTGGAAAATGATCGAAGTGGTCAACCTGCCGTCCGGAAAACCGACCTTGCGGTTGACCGAAGGGGCCAAAAAACGATTAGATGAGCTCACTCCAGAGGGGCATCTGGCACACGTCCACCTGACGATGACCGACGATCATCCTTGGGCTGAGGCGCATGTGATAATAGAGGCCCTTCCCGAATGAAACGCCCATCTCGTCCCAAACGTACCCGCCTGCGCGCAGGCGCCAAAATCATGTCGCACCCTGATCTCAGCCTGGCTCAGCGCCGCGAACTGGAGCGCACCATCGGCTATCGCTTTCACGATAGCGACATCCTGATCCACGCGCTTATCCACCCAAGCCTCATCGATGAGTATCGCGGCGGCGCGGGCTTCTCTAATCAGCGCATGGAGTTTCTGGGCGACCGCGTCCTTGGCCTGGTCATCGCCGAAATGCTGATCAACAAATACCCGAAAGAACGGGAAGGCTTCATGACGAAGCTGTTTCATAATCTGGTCAGTGGTCAGACCTGCGCCGAGGTTGGCGCTGAGCTGAACCTGCGAGACTATCTGTTCATGGATGCCTCCATGCGCAGCAACAAGAACGCGAATTATGACCGCGCGGTTGCAGACGCAGTAGAGGCGCTGATTGCGGCGATCTACCTTGATGGCGGTCTCGATGCGGCAGAGAAATTCATCAAACGCTGCTGGATCTTCGACAAGATGGCCGACGGCTCTGATGAGACCGAATCCAATCCAAAAACCAAGCTCAGCGATTGGTGCGGGCAGAACAAGACCGCTTATGCGGCCTATGAGACGCTTGAAACCAGCGGCCCGGACCATGCCCCTCAATTCACTGTCAAAGCCTCTGTAGAAGGGCATGGCGAAGCGACAGCAAAAGGTGGTAACAAGGCTGAAGCCGAGCGCGCCGCTGCTCGTGCGCTCCTCGACCTTCTGGAAAACAAATGACCTCTACTGACCCCGCCCTGCCGGACGCCTCTGACATTACCCATGCTGGCTTTGCCGCGATCATCGGTGCGCCCAATGCCGGTAAATCCACGCTGACCAATCACCTGGTTGGCACCAAAGTCGCGATCGTCACCCATAAGGTGCAAACAACGCGCTTCCCCATTCGCGGCGTCGCCCATCGGGGATCCGCGCAAATTGTGTTGGTCGACACGCCCGGTATCTTCCGCGCCAAGAAGCGGCTCGACCGCGCGATGGTCAAAGCCGCCTGGTCAGGTGCCGAGGAAGCCGATGCCGTGGTTCACCTGATCGATGCCTCCGCCTGGGTGGCGGAACAGGCAGGCGAAGCCACCGGCGCACAGAAACTATCGGTTGAAGACGATCGCCGTGTCATGGAGACGCTGAAGGAGAATGACCAGAAGGTCTTCCTGGCGCTCAACAAGATTGACCTGTTTTCGCATGACAAGGTCCTGCCGATCATGGCGGAGCTGAATGGCGCCGGCGTCTACGAAGAGATATTCATGATCTCGGCGCTGAACGGCGATGGAATTGCGCCCCTGCTCGAGAAGCTCGCCGCGCGCATGCCGGAAGGCCCGGCTCTGTATCCGCCAGATCAAACCGCCGACCTGCCGATGCGCTTGCTCGCTGCGGAAGTGACGCGCGAAAAGCTGATGCTGCGCCTGCACCAGGAACTGCCTTATCAGCTGATGGTCGAGACCGAGAGCTGGGAACCCTTCGACAATGGCTCCGTCCGCATTCGCCAGGCGATCATCATCGCGCGTGAACAACACAAGGGCATGGTGCTCGGCAAAGGTGGCAGCGCGATCAAGGCGATTGGCAAAGCCGCGCGCGAAGAGCTGAAAGAGATGCTCGGTCAGACCGTGCACCTCATCCTGTTCGTCAAAGTCGACCCGAAATGGATGGAGCGGCGCGAAGCCTATGCCTCTGTCGGTCTGGAATTTGACGCTTAGCCAAACCAGATAGAATCCCGTAAGCCTCATCCTGAGCGAAATCGACGGACGCGGCGCCAGGAACAAGCAAATGGAATGGCACGACGAAGCACTGATCCTGGGCGGCCGCCGCTTTGGCGAAAGCGGGCTCATCCTCGACGTCCTGACCAAGACGAAAGGCCGACGCTCCGGCCTGGTCTATGGCGGGGCCAGTCGCAAGAAACGCGCCCAATTTGAAGCCGGCAACTCGCTACAACTGACCTGGACCGGGCGCCTGGAAGAACAGCTCGGCCGCTTCAATGTCGCCGAGGTCACGACCAGTCGCCCAGGGCGATATCTGGATCGCCCGGAAGCGCTGGCTGCGATCACGACCATCACCACGCTGCTGCGCGGCGCCGTCGATGAAGGCGATGCGGCCGGGTCCAGCTTGTACCAACCGACCGTATTGCTCCTCGACGCGCTCGAAACCTGGCCAGTGTGGCCGGCTTTGTATGCCAAATGGGAGCTCGGTCTTTTGTCCGCGCTTGGTTTTGGTCTCGACCTCGATAAATGCGCGCTTTCTGGCGCCAATGACGGTTTGACTCATGTCTCGCCGAAGACCGGGCGTGCCGTGCGGGGATCAGAAGCCGACGGTTATGTTGAGCGCCTGTTCCCGCTCCCGGCATTCCTGATCGACTCTACCGCACTGGCCATGGCGGAAGATATCGAAGCCGCGCTTCAGCTGACGGGCTACTTCCTTGAAGAAAGACTGTTTTCCAGCGTCCATAAGCCCTTGCCACCGGAGCGCGCGCGTCTGGTTCCAAAACTTATTGGCTAGTTTCTGCAATATTCAACTTGCGTTCAGGTCCAACCTCGCAGAGGAGAAACGTGTTCAGGGCAGAGAGTAAATTACCAAGAGGCTGATAATGAAAAAGACTGTCTTGTTTGGCGCCATGAGCGTTGCCCTCCTCGGACTTGTCGGATGCATCCACGTGGATGAAGGCGACTGGTCAGACTCCGAAGAAATCGCCCGTAATACTGAAACCGCCCTGCGCGTTTGCGGTGGACCGGGCACGGTCGACGAAGTCACCGAAGACGGGTTTTCCTGCAAAGACGACTAGCGCTTAGCGACACGTTTCAGTGCTGCCCATGTCGAGATGGAAATGATCGGCATGGGCAGCATCAAAATCCGGCCCAAGAGTGACCGAAAACAACCGGCAGGCCTTTTTGTGTACGCGCCCCAGAAACTTGCCTTTCTTACTGCGCTCGCGCCAATGATCCTTCACACGAATTTCCGTGCCATCCTCCAGGACAAAGCCTGAAATATCGATCGCGTTGGCGTATGAATGCTGGCTCCGCGTGCGGGTGCCGGCGATATTCCGACAACTGAACGAACCATAGGTCTGGATCTGGCGGAGAGGCGAATCGAAGATCTTCTCCGCCTGTGGCCGCAGAACCTGACGCTCCCAAATGTGCAAGGCGGCCATCTGGTGGCAGGTCATTCTGAGCGGCGCAGCATTATACGGCGTCAACGAACGTTTCAGCTGCAGCGTCTCCTCGAGCGGGCAGCGCGCCTCGGCCCCGTCCGCCGCAACAATTTCAAACTCGACCCCCGCGTCGATCAGCTTCTGCCGACACATTTCATCATTGTATTTCAACGCAGTAAGCTTGCCATAGGTGGCCAGTCCCAGCGGTTCGGTCAGGTCCGGTGGGCGCAACGGATTGTGCTGCGTCGGAAGAAACCGGTGTACCAGATAGGCCAGCCCCACCAGCCCGATGACCAATAAAATCAATCGCCAGTGGCGCATGGTATTCCTTCGTTAACCAATCGGCGTTTTCTGTTAACCTGTACATGAGTGTGGCGATTCTACGCCCGCCGGAGATTTAGAGGTGCGCATGACCGATCTTTTGGAACCAGAAGACGATCGCATTATCAACGAGCCTTTGAGCGAAGCGCTGACCAAGCGCTACCTCGCTTATGCCCTGTCGACGATCACATCTCGCGCCCTGCCGGATGTCCGCGATGGGTTGAAGCCAGTGCAGCGCCGGATCCTGTATGGCATGCGCGAACTGAAGCTCAATCCGGACGGCGGCTACCGCAAGTGTGCGAAAGTCGTCGGTGAAGTGATGGGTAATTACCACCCGCACGGCGACGCCTCGATTTACGACACCATGGTGCGCCTGGCGCAGGATTTCTCGGTTCGATATCCGCTGGTCGATGGCCAGGGCAATTTCGGGAATATTGACGGCGATAGCGCCGCTGCGATGCGCTACACTGAAAGCCGGATGACCGAAGCGGCACAGCTGCTGCTCGAAGGCCTCAATGAGGACGCCGTCGATTTCAAGCCGACTTATGACGAGAATGATGAAGAGCCCGTGGTTCTGCCCGCTGGCTTCCCCAATCTGCTCGCCAATGGCGCCACCGGGATCGCGGTCGGCATGGCGACCAGCATCCCGCCGCACAATGTCGCCGAGGTGATTGATGCGGCCCTGCTCCTGATCGACCGCAAGACGACGCCGACCGAAGAATTGCTCGCCGTCATGCCGGGACCGGATTTCCCCACGGGCGGGATCATTGTCGAGCCGAAAGAGTCGATCCTCGAAGCCTATGAAACCGGTCGCGGCAGCTTCCGCATGCGGGCCAAATGGGAGGTCGAAGATCTCGGCCGTGGCACCTGGCAGGTCGTGGTCAAGGAAATCCCGTATCAGGTCCAGAAATCAAAACTCATCGAGCGTCTCGCTGATCTGATCGAGACCAAGAAGGCGCCATTGCTCGCAGATGTTCGTGACGAGAGTGCCGAGGATATTCGCCTGATCCTGGAACCGCGCGCGAAAACCGTTGAGCCGGATGTGCTGATGGAAAGCCTGTTCCGGATCTGTGATCTGGAATCGCGCTTCAGCCTGAATATGAACGTCCTGCACAAGGGCGCCCCGCAGGTCATGGGCCTGCGCCAGGTTCTGCGCGCCTATCTCGATCATCGCCGCGAAGTCGTCGTCCGCCGCGCCGAGTTCCGCCTCGACAAGATCGAGAAGCGCCTGCATCTGCTCGATGGTTATCTCATCGCTTATCTCAACATTGATGAAGTGATCCGGATCATCCGCGAGGAAGATCACCCGAAACAGGAAATGATCGACCGGTTCGGAATCACCGAGATTCAGGCTGAAGCGATCCTCAACCTGCGTTTGCGCGCCTTGCGCAAACTCGAAGAGATCGAGATCCGCAAGGAACACGAGGCGCTGAACGAAGAGCGCAGCGAAATTGTTGCCATGCTCGGCTCTGAAGGCCGTCAGTGGACCAAGGTCAAGAAGGAGCTGAAAGAGGCCCGCAAGGCTTTTGATCCCGACACTGAACTCGGGCGCCGCCGCGCGAACTTCGAAGACGCTCCTGTGATTGATGTCGGTGCAGCGCTCGAAGCGTCCATGCCGAAGGAACCGCTGACCGTGGTCCTGTCGACCAAGGGCTGGATACGCGGCATGAAAGGCCATGGGCTGGATCTTGCGTCCGCCAAATTCAAGGATGGCGACACGCTGCTATTCGCCGAAGAGGTGCACACGACCGACAAGCTGATCCTGATGTCGTCCGACGGCCGCGCCTTCACGTTGACATGCGACAAGCTACCGGGTGGCCGCGGCCATGGCGAGCCGATCCGGATTTCGATCGATCTCGAAGACAGCGTTGATATTGTCGGCATGTTCAGGCTCGACGGGTCGCGCAAGCGGATCATGGCATCGGATGCCGGATACGGTTTCGTCGTGCAGGAAAGCGAACTGGAATCGAACCGCAAGGCTGGCAAATCCGTGGTCAGCGTCCCTGCGGGTGGCAAACTGCTCAAAACCGATCTCGCGCAGGGCGATCATGTCGCCGTGATCGGGACCAATAAGAAACTGATCATCTTCCCGCTCGACGAACTGCCTGAAATGTCGCGCGGCAAAGGCAACAAGCTGCAAAACTATCGCGGCACCGACAAGCTCGGCGATGTGCTGGTCTTCCATGCGGAAGACGGCCTGATCGTGACCGACAGCGCCGGGCGCATGCGCGGGTTCCCGGAATGGCGCGAATGGATCGGCAAGCGTGCGCAGGCCGGCAAAGTGGTCATGCGCGGGTTCCCCCGGTCCGGCAAGTTTACGGGCTAGGCATGACGCGGTAAGACTGCCGCCATGATCACACCTCAATATTTGCAGCGTATGACGCGCTACAATCGCTGGCAGAATGAGAGCCTGTATGGCGCCGCCGATACGCTGAGCGAAGACGCGCGGCGCGCCGATCGCGGCAGCTTTTTCAGGTCCATCCACGAAACCCTTTCACATATTCTATGGGCCGATCAAATCTGGATGAGCCGCTTGTCTGATTGGGACGCCCCCAGCGTCGGCATCGCCGAATCTGGTCGCCACGTCGAGGCGTGGGACGCCTTGAAAACGCGGCGCACGGAGGCAGACGCGACATTCATCACATGGGCGGACGGACTCGACCCGTCAGATACAGACGGCGACCTCACCTGGTTTTCCGGCGCCATGCAGCGCGAACTGGTTCGCCCGAAGGCGGTTTGCATGATGCAGGTGTTTAACCATCAAACCCACCATCGTGGACAGGTACATGCCATGTTGACCGCAGCAGGCGCAAAACCAGAAGACACTGACATACCGTTTATGCCTGATGCCTATCTCTAGGCTCCGTTCAGCGCTCAGCTGAACACGCCGAGAAAAAATCAAACCCCGAGCACGTCGCTCATATCATAGAGACCAGGCTGTTGCGTCGCCGCCCACTCGGCCGCCTTGATCGCGCCATGAGCAAACACCGCCCGATCCAGCGCCGTGTGGCTGAGTGAGACGATTTCCATATCAGACCCGAATGTCACTTCATGATCGCCGATCACGCCGCCTGTGCGCCGAACCGAAAATCCAATCTTGCCAGGATCGCGTTTCGCATCCGGGCCATCATAAGGGCCCATGCGGAGCGCGCTCAAGGGTTTGCCACGTCCTTCAGCCGCAGCCTCGCCAAGCATGAGCGCCGTTCCCGATGGAGCATCGACCTTACGGTTATGGTGCGTTTCCAGAACCTCAATATCCCATTCTTCGCCTAGGCGTGACGCCGCTTGGCGAACAAGGGCTTCCAACAAATTCACCCCCAGCGAATAATTCCCGGCTTTGACGATGGCGATGCGCTCGCTTGCAAGCTTGATTTGCGTCTCTTCGGCCTCACTGAAACCAGTTGTACCGACGATCGCCGCCTTCACGCCGAGCGAGGGCAGCATGGAGAGAGACAACAGCGTCGCAGACGGAATGGTGAAATCGATCCAGACGTCGGCGCCTTTGCCCGCTTCGGTCATTCCGGCATGTGCCACCGTGCCGATCGGCTCCAGCCCGGCAAGCACCCCGAGATCCTTGCCGAGATTTTCCGACCCTGGCGCCTCGCTGCCGCCGCTCAGTGCGTGACCTGCTTCAGTCGCAGCTTTCACCAATTGGCGGCCCATGCGTCCTGCGCATCCCGCCACAGCCATGTTCAAACGTGTCGTCATGCCCGCCTTATACAGAGCTTCGGCGCTGTGACCACTCACCTTGTCGCCGGTGCGGGGTTTGCGCTCTAGGCATCCCTCACCCGCCCTGCTAAGGCCGCGTGCATGTATCAGATCTCCGCCCGCGGCCCGCGCGCCGCCATCGAAACCGCCTGGGACACACTTGCCTGGACCGACCCGTCGCCCGCCGGCGCGGTCGACGCCAAGGAAGACACACGTCTGACCTGGCAGCTTGATGCCTATGCTGAGACAGAAACGGACGCGCGCGCCTGCGCAGATCTCATCCGCGAGGTCGCACCTGATCTAAACCCGGTGGTCGAAGCGCTCGAGGATCGCGATTGGGTGACCTTGTCTCTGGAAGGCCTGCCACCGGTTGAAGCCGGTCGGTTTATTGTCGCCGGCAGCCATGCTCTGACACGCAGCGCCCCCGGCAAGACGGATATCCTGATCGAAGCCGGCCCAGCATTCGGGACGGGGCATCATGGCACGACGCTTGGCTGTTTGCTGGGGTTTGAGCACGTGTTGCGGTCGGGTGTGCCGAAATCGGTTCTGGATGTCGGCACCGGCTCTGGCGTACTTGCCATCGCGGCGATCAAATCGGGCGCTATGCGCGCCATCGGGACCGAAATCGATCCGCAAAGCGTGACGGTGGCGAATGAGAATGCGGCGAAGAACAATGTCGCCAACCGCTTCCGCGCCTATCACACGCGCGGGGCTGGCAACGCGCTCATACGCGGCGCAGCGCCCTATGAACTGATTTTCGCGAACATTCTGGCGCGGCCCCTAATCGGGCTCGCGCCAGAAATTTCATCGATGATTGCGCCCAGCGGGCACGTCATCTTGTCGGGCCTGCTGACCCGGCAAGAGCCTTTGGTCCGTTCGGCCTATACTGGCCGCGGGCTCGACCTTGTCAAACGCATCCGCAAGGATGGTTGGTCGACATTGGTCTTGCGTCGCAACGCTGGCTAGTGCGCGTCGCGGCGGGCCCAGCGCGCTGAACGCTTGGTCAGCACGTGCGGGCGATCGGTTGCGGTGACATCTGCCGTCACCGAAACAGTGGCTTTGTTGACCGGCTGAACTTCCTGCACGTTTTTCGAAACAGCTGGAAAGAACGCTTGAAGGCCGGTATAGCCGCGGAAAATATTGATGTTTTTCATTATACTAAGTCCTAGGAGGTTGGATTTTCTTATGCCTCCTATATAGGCCTGAGTTATTACAATTCTATATACAAAAACCGATTTTTCCATGCAGCAATGCATACCTCACTTCCCGCTTTGCACCACCCGCCATTCGGCGCTACCAAGGCGGTATGAAACAGAATTTTGATGTCAAAGGCGGCCCTCAGATTGGCCGCGAGAACCTGCCCAAACTGCGCCAGGAAATGGCGAAACAGAGGCTTGATGGCTTCTATGTCCCACACGAGGACGAGTACCAGAACGAGTATCTGCCAGACGCAAATGAACGCCTCGCCTGGGTTAGCGGCTTTACCGGGTCATTCGGTTCCGCCCTGATCCTGAAAGACCGCGCAGCGATCTTCGTGGACGGACGCTACACCATTCAAGGGGCCGACCAGACCGATCCAACACTGTTCGAATGCGTCCCGGTGCCAGATCCTGGCGCATTCGGTTGGCTGGCCCAACAGGACCTTGCGAGCCAGGTGATCGGATACGATCCGGCCTTGATGACCCCGAACGATGTCGCTGAGTTCTCGAAATCAGCCACCAAAGCCGGTGCCACGGCCAAGGCGGTGACTGAGAACCCGCTCGATCTCGCCTGGACAGATCGCCCGCCACAGCCTGTGCAACCTGTGCATGCTCACAGCCTCGACTATGCTGGCGAAGCGTCTGAGGACAAGCGCATGGGCATCGCTGCCGGGTTGAGCGACGATCAGGCGGATGCCGTCATGATCACTGCGCCGGCAAGTATTGCCTGGCTGTTCAACATTCGCGGCGGCGACGTGTCTTGCTCGCCCCTGCCCCTCGCCCGTGCAATCGTGCGCGCGGATGGCAGCGCCACTCTGTACATGGACCCCGCCAAAGAGACCGAGGGACTGCGCGAACATCTCGGCAATCAGGTCACTTTGGCACCTCTCACCGCACTTGATGATGATCTCGCCAACTTGAACGGCCAAACGGTCAGCCTCGACCCTAATCTTGCATCAGCCTGGTTCTTCCAATCGCTCGAAGCGGCCGATGCGAACATCCTACGCCAACAGGATCCGGTGCTGTTGCCGAAAGCGTGCAAGAACGCGACAGAAATTGCCGGAACGGCAGCTGCGCATAGACGTGATGGCGCAGCCATCGTCCGTTTCCTGCATTGGCTCGATACTGATGCCCAATCTGGCAAGGTGACGGAGATCGACGCCGCGTTGAAACTGCTCAATTTCCGAACCGTTGACCCCAGCATGAAGGATATGTCGTTCGAGACGATTTCCGGGGCCGGCCCCAACGGCGCCCTACCCCATTATCGCGTCTCGTCGGCCTCCAATCGCACGCTGGAACGCGGCACGCTGTATCTTGTCGACAGTGGCGGCCAGTATCCGGACGGCACCACCGACATTACCCGGACCGTCGCGATTGGCGACCCGAGCGATGACATGCGCCGGCACAATACGCTAGTGCTCAAAGGCCATATCGCTTTGGACCGCGTCCGCTTCCCGGAAGGCACGACAGGCACGCATCTCGATACACTGGCGCGGCATGCCCTGTGGCAGGCAGGCCTCGATTATGATCATGGCACCGGTCATGGCGTCGGCGTGTATCTAGGCGTGCATGAAGGGCCGCAGCGCATCGCCAAAGCCTGGAATGCAACCCCGCTCATGCCTGGAATGATTGTTTCGAATGAGCCCGGCTTCTACAAGGAAGGGGCGTACGGCATTCGCATCGAGAACCTGCAATATGTGACGCCGGCTGAGGAGATTGATGGCGGCGATCGGCCGATGCTTGGCTTTGAATGCCTGACCTTTGCGCCACTCGCGCGTAATCTGATCGACACGGACCTCCTATCTTCAGAAGAGCGTGACTGGGTCGATGATTATCACCAGCGCGTCCTCGCCGAAATCGGTGATCTGGTCGACGGAGAGGTGAAAGACTGGCTCGAACAGGCCTGTCAGCCGCTCTAGAGCGCTCTGATCAGCTCGATCCACTCGGCTTCGGTCATCACGGTCACGCCGAGATCCTGGGCTTTCTTGAGTTTTGATCCAGCGCCTGGGCCTGCGACCAGAATATCGGTGCGACCTGAGACCGAGCCCGACACTTTGGCACCGAGCGACGTGGCGCGGGCCTTGGCCTCGTCCCGTGTCATGGCTTCGAGAGATCCGGTAAATACAACCGTCTTGCCCGAGACGGGGCTCTCGCTGGCCGGTGGTTCACCATCGAGGATGGTCATTTCCTGCATCAGTTCCGCCATCATGTCCTGATTGTGCGGCTCGCTGGCGAAGGCCTTGAGCGCTCCGACCGCCGCGCCGCCAATACCATCGATCGAGGTCAGGGCCTGTTCCTCCGGCCCTTCGGGATTGTCGCGCGCCGCTTCTACTGCCGCCCAGAAGTCCTGCCATTTCACGAATGTGCGCGAAAACAGATCTGACGTGGTCTGGCCAACATGGCGGATGCCGAGCCCATTCAGGAACCGCCCGAACGGTGCATTGCGCTTTTCGTCGATCGCGGCAATCAACTTACCAGCGGAAACATCGCCAAACCCTTCCCAAGTGGACAGCGGATCAAACCCGGCTTCGGCGATGCGGCGTTCCAGTTGGAAAATGTGTTGCGGCGCTTTGACGATACCGCGTTCATGGAACAATTCGATCTGTTTCGCGCCGAGGCCATCAATGTCGAGTGCTTTTCGGGAGACGAAATGCTTTAATCGTTCCGTCGCCTGGGCTGGGCAAATGAGGCCGCCGGTGCAGCGGCGACGAACGTCTTCCTTGCCTTTGTCATCGACTTCGCGAACGGCTTCCGACCCACATTCAGGACAGACATGCGGCATCTCGAATGGCGCGCTTCGCCCGGCCCGATCGGGATCGGTGACCCTCAGCACTTGTGGGATGACATCGCCGGCGCGCTGAATTTCCACCTGGTCGCCAACCCGCACATCGAGCCGCTCGATTTCCTCCTCATTGTGCAATGTCGCATTGGACACGACGACGCCACCAACGGTGATCGGCGCCAGGCGTGCGACGGGTGTCAGCGAGCCTGTTCGTCCAACCTGGATGTCGATTGCCTCGAGTGTGGTGATCGCCTTTTCGGCTGGGAACTTGTGCGCGATGGCCCAGCGCGGCGCTCGGCTGACAAAGCCCAGACGCTCTTGCCAGTCGAGACGATCGACTTTGTAGACCACGCCATCAATGTCATAGCCAAGACCAGCCCGGCGCTCGATCATGTCGCGATAGGCGGCGAGCAGGCTGGCCACACCATCATGTGCCTTGAATAGGTCATTGGTCGCAAATCCCCATTCCGCGAGCGCCTTTACGGCGCCCGTCTGGGTATCGGCAAACGGCGCCGACATCTCGCCCCAGGCATAGGCGAAAAATTTGAGCGGGCGCTGCGCCGTGATGGCCGGATCTTTCTGGCGCAGACCGCCGGCTGCCGCATTGCGCGGGTTCATATAGGTCTTGCGGCCTGCGGCCTCCTCGGCCTCATTCAGCGCGGCAAAATCGTCGGCGCCGATATAGACCTCGCCGCGAACCTCGATCCGGTCCGGCCAGCCGCTGCCTGCGAGCTTATCCGGGACATCGCTCAGCGTCCGCGCATTGGCAGTGACATCTTCGCCGACCCGGCCATCGCCGCGTGTCGCGGCCTGTTGAAGGACACCCTTCTCATAAGTGAGGCTGAGCGACAGGCCGTCAATCTTCGGCTCTGCCGTGATGATGACGGGCTCACCCTCCGACAAGCCCAGGAAGCGGCGGACGCGGTCTGCAAAGTCCTGCACATCTTCATCTGAAAAGGCATTGTCCAGCGAGAGCATGGGGACGCCATGTTCGATCTTCCCGAACCCATCCTTGACGATCACGCCGACCGAATCGCTCGGACTGTCAGAGCGCTTCAGATGCGGAAACGCAGATTCGATCGCCAGATTGCGCTGGCGCAGGGCATCATAAGCCGCATCCGTCATATGCGGGTCGTCCTCGGTATAATAGGCCGCGTCCGCCAGCTTTATTTCGGTCGCCAGCCGCGCCAGTTCCTTGCGGGCCTGATCTTCGGTTAGAGCTTCGACCTCTATGTCGCCATTCATGCCGCCTCCAGCAGTTTCGACGCGGCCGCACGGGCCTCATCGGTAATGCTGGAGCCTGACAACATTCGGGCGATTTCTTCAAGACGTTGACCGTCATCTAATTGTGCAACACGGCTGACGGTTTGCCCGCTCTTGTCGGTTTCTTTCAGGATCCGCCATTGCCGTGTCGCGGCCGAGGCAACTTGCGGGCTGTGCGTGACCGCGAATACCTGGCGGTCTTTCGCCAGCGCGGCGAGGCGTTCACCGATCGCTGCCGCGACGGCGCCGCCGACGCCCTGGTCGGCTTCGTCGAAGATCAGGGATCCGGTTTCGCCGCTTTGACTAAGCGCGCATTTCAAGGCCAGCGACAAGCGCGCCAGCTCGCCGCCGGACGCGATCGACTTGAGCGCACCAAATCCGGTATCCGGATTGGTTTCAACTTCGAATTCCGCCCGTTCCAGCCCTCTATTGCCGCTTTCGCCGTCTTCTATCGGGCTGAACGCGACGCGGAACCGGACCCGGCCAAGTTGCAGGGGTTGCAATTCCTGCATCACGGCGTCAGACAACGCATCTGCGATTTTGCGGCGTGCTTCACTGATCGTTTCGGCATGTAATTTCCAGACCGTGCGTGCCTTTTCCTCCTCATCAAAGGCATGGTTCAAGGCTTCAGTGTCGGCATCGCACAAAGCCAAGTCGCGCTTAAACGCATTGAAGGTCTCGGGCAGGAGTTCGGGCAAACAATCATATTTTCGCGCCGCCGCGCGCAGCGCGAACAAGCGTGCCTCGACAGATTCGAGCTGCGCGCCGTCATGACCGGCATAGCGGGCCAGATCCTTGACCATGCCCTGAGCTTCGACCAGTTCGATCAGCGCGCGCTCTACTGCTTCTGCGGTCGCGGTCGCAACGGTCGACAGGTCCCCTTCCAGAGCCTCCAGTCCCGGCACACGAACAATGCGTTCGGCCGCGCGCGATGCCGTGGCCAGTGCTTCTTCGAGGCGCGGGTCGCCAAGAGATGACGAGACCTCGTCGACGGAGTCCCGGATTCGTTCCGATTGCAACAGGGCCGATCGCTGCGCCGTCAGGGTTTCAACTTCCTGCGGTTCCGGGGCGAGCGCGGACAGGTCTTCGACCGCAAAATTCAACCAGTCACGCTTCTCCTGGACGGCCTGAACACCTGCCTCCAGGTCGCGGCGCGCCTGACGGAAGGCTTCATATGCGCGCCAGAGTTCACCGCACGTGCGAACATCCCCAGTAAGGCCAGCGAAGGCATCGAGCAGATCGAGATGGGTGGCCGGACGCATCAGCCGGGACGCCGAATGCTGCCCGTGAATCTCGACCAGCGACTCACTGAGTTTGGAAAGCATCGCTGCAGCGACTGGCTGTTCATTCACAAAAGCGCGTGAGGGCCCGGCGCAGGGCACCGTCCGGCGCAGACACAAGGTTTCGGAACGATCAAAGTCGATCGCATTCTCTTCCAGCACCGCCCACACGGCATGATCCGGCGCAAGTGCGAATTCCGCACGGATGACGGCTTGATCCGCCCCGCTCCGAACCTGCTTTCGGTCGGCAGCCGCGCCGAGCACCAGGCTCAGCGCGTCGAGAATGATAGATTTACCCGCACCGGTTTCTCCGGTGAGGGCGGTGAATCCTGTCGATGCCTCAAGATCGAGACGGTCGATCAGGACGAATGATCGTATCGAGAGCGCATTTAACATGCCCCCTCATACAATGAGAACAAAATGAGAACAAGTTTTATTTTCCGCCCGGAATGAGTCGTTGCAGCCAGGTGCGCTTTTGCACCTCGGATGCGCCTTCCGGATCAAGTCCTTCGCCACTCAGCAAGCGGTAGGAATACTGATACCAGATGCTGTCCGGGTAATTGTAACCAAGCACAGAACCCGCGGCGAGGGCTTCCTGCTTCAGCCCCATGGCGAGATAGACCTCGACCAGCCGATGCAAAGCCTCTGGCGAGTGGCTGGTGGTCTCATAGTCGCTGATCACGGTGCGAAAGCGATTGACCGCTGACAAATGCTGATTGCGGCGCAGATACCAGCGCCCAATCTCCATTTCCTTGCCCGCGAGCTGATCATTGACCATGTCGAGCTTCACCGTCGCGTCACGCGCATAGTCGCTCTCGGGATACCGGCGGACAACGTCGTTCAACGCATCCCGTGCAAGTTCCGTCGTCTTCTGATCACGACCGACATCCATAATCTGATCAAAATGGCAGACCGCGATCAGGTAATAGGCATAAGGTGCCCCCTGTCCGGCCGGGTTGAGAGACAGATATCGTTGCGCGGTCCCAACCGCTTCGTCGAATTTGCGCGATTCGTAAGCCGCAAATGCAGACATGAGAGACGATCTGCGCGCCCATTCGGAATATGGGTGCTGGCGTTCAACTTCATTGAACAGAAGGATCGCCTGATCGTAGTCGCGCTTATCGAGCTCATCGGTTGCGCGTGAATAGAGCAGCTCAACCGGGCGTTCGACATAAGCCAGTTCCTGACGTCGATTATTGTTCTGACACGCTGTGAGCACCAGCGCGGCGACCGAAGCCGAGAGAAGAGTGATGTGAACTTTACGCATCTGCGAGGACAACCGTGTGACTTGAGCGCAGTTTCCCTAGGCGGCCTAATTTGTAAAGACTGAGACTGCCTCAAATCGCGGCTCTTGGCTGAGTTTTACAGACTTGTCATCCTTCGCGATCGATCTAGGTCCTGTTTCGACAATGCCGGGGCGCTTCTGCAGTGGCATCGAAGGATGACGTCATGGACCAGGATAGAACCGCACTGACCGCCAACGAAGTCGACCGTCTGGTCGGCGATCGCATCCGCCGCCGCCGCATTCTCATGGGCCTGACACAGGACCAATTGGGCGAGACGCTCGGGATTTCATATCAACAAATCCAGAAATATGAGACCGGCGCTAATCGCGTCAGCGCCGGCCGTCTGTACTTGATCGGCGCATGCCTGGAAGTGTCGCCGGGCTGGTTCTTCGATCCGGTCAAATCCGACGCCTCGAGCGATGATTTCAATGAGCTCGGCTCGTCGCGCCTACTGATGGAGTTCGTCCGCAGTTTCGCCCGAATTGAAGACGAGCGAGTCAAATCCCTGCTGGTTTCACTGGTCAAAGCCATGGCGGACGGTGAACCCGGCCCCATTCCGACGACAATCGGCGAATCAGGCGAGACTGCCCCTCGCCTCGACTAGCTTGAAAATTTCCCCGGAATTCAACCGCATACATAAAAAAGAGATGTTATAACCTCAATAACATTCTGTTTTCATTGATGTTTTGACGGGCACTGCTAGAGTGCCGTGATGCACAGTCACGCTCATTCGCACGCGCACCATGACCATGGTCACAGCCACGGTGTCGCGGACACCACTGACGGACGCAGGCGCGTGGCAATTGCCGCCCTGTTGACCTTTGCTTTCATGATTGCGGAGGTGGTGGGCGGCCTGATCTCCGGATCGCTGGCCCTGCTTGCCGATGCAGCGCACATGCTAACCGACGCGGGCTCTCTGGCCCTGGCCTGGATCGGGTTCAAGCTGGCAGAGCGGCCGGCGGACCAGACCCGCTCTTTCGGCTGGGCGCGATTCAAGGTTCTCGCTGCCTTCGTCAACGGCCTGACGCTGCTCCTTCTGGCCGTCTGGATCATATTCGAGGCCATTCAACGACTGATGGCGCCAGAGCCGGTGATGGGGCATCTCCTGCTCGGGGTCGCGGTGCTCGGCCTGGTGGTCAATCTGATTGCTTTCCGGGTGCTGCATGGCGGCGATCAGGAGGATCTGAACATGCGCGCCGCGCTCTGGCATGTCGCAGGCGACCTTCTGGGCTCGGTCGCTGCCATTGCAGCCGCCCTTGTAATCATGTCGACCGGCTGGATGCCGATTGACCCGCTTTTGTCGGTTCTGGTTGCCCTGATCATCCTGGTTGGCGGCATCCGCGTCGTTCGCAGCACTGCACACATCCTGATCGAGGGTGTTCCACCTGGCTTGTCGACAGCGGCCATCAAGTCTGACCTGGAAGACCAACTCGACGATGCCGTTAGTGTCGATCACATCCACGCTTGGGCGCTGAACGAGACCAAGACCCTGGTGACCCTGGATGTCGAGGCCAGAAGTGGCGCATGTGTCGAATCACTTCGCCGAGCTGTAAAAGCGCGATTGCACGACAAGTTTGGCATCGATCACGTTACTGTGGAGATTCAGAGCACACCGATGAAATCGCCCTGTTAATTACAGGTCTAGCGCAGGTATCCAGGGCACTCGAAAACGAAAAAGGGAGGCCAAAAAGACCTCCCCTCAACACTCTACGCATACTCTACTAGGGATATTCTATAGCGAATTGTACAGGCTTTGGAAAGCCGGTGCCCTCAGCATGAGTGATTTGTAAGCAATTAGCTCACAACTTTCTTCGCCAGAGCGCGGGCTTGCGCCTTCCAATTGTCGCGAACCATGCGACCCGGGAAGCGGAGAACGGCTTCCAGTGCGTCAACCTGAGCTTTGCGCATTTGCGCGATTTGCCAGAAGTGGAACACGCCAGCTTCGTTCAGACGGCGCTCAAGCACCGCGCCAACACCTTTGATCAGTTTAAGATCATCAGGCGAACCGAGTGGTTTGGTCAGACGACCATTCTCATCGGTTTTAGGAGCCGCAGCTGTTTTCGCTTTGGTTGCGCGGGTCGTTTTCGCTTTCGCCTTCGGCGCAGCTTTCACGGTTTTCTTAGCAACCTTGGTTTTCTTCGCTTTCTTTGCCTTGCCGCCAACCGCTGCGATTTCTTCGCTCAGACGCTCGACGCGAGCTTTGACCTTGTCGTCAACACCGTCAGCATCCGCGCGGAGTTCAGCAACCTGCTCTTCAAGGTCGTCGAGCTTGCTGTGCAGCTTCTCAGCCTTCTTGGTTTTCAGTGAGAACTGCTTGAGGCCGAGGGCTTCGCGCATGCGTTCCATACGGGCTTCGAGGCGCTCACGCTGCTCTTCCTGAAACTTGCTGACCGCTTCGGTCGCTTCTTCAGTCGCTTCTTTGACGCGGCCACGAACCTTGGCGGCTTCTTCAGCCACACGGCTCATCTGCTCGCTCATTCTGGCGATGGCAGAATTTGAGTTCAGGCGGGCGCGAACGTCAGATTCGATTTCTTCGCCGCGGGCAACCAGGTCTTCAAACAGAACCTCGCCCTGTCCGCTGACTTTGCCAACACCTTCGGTGGCAACATCATAAGCTTTGCCATAGGCGCCAACGCCGGCCAGCCAGATTTTGTGAGCAACATCGAGACCCTTGTTCTCGATTGCTGCGCCGAGGAATTGAGCCTGGGCCTTTTTCGCGGCCTTCTTTTGCTTCTTCGCTTTCTTGTCTTTTTTGTCTTTCTTCGCCATGTCGTGGCTCCGTTTCTGGGATCGGATCAGCCCTCTGCTAATCCTCATTGAGGTCCGAGATAGAGGACTTGTCTAGAAACCGCATACTAATTCGGACGGACCCGGTTTCGCGCCTCTGGCGAATTTGTGATTGGGAACAGGCGCTGATTGAGGTACGATGTCACGCATGCGGTGGACAATCGCCCTGATTATTGCCCTGACACCTGCGGCATTTGCCGAGGATGAGGCCCATTTGATCGCGTTTACGGAAGGTCGGTATGAAGACGCGGCTGAGCTTGCTCAGGAACGCTCGTCACCTGATCGACTGGCATTCGCCGCCCGCAGCTTGCTCGCCGAAGCGATGAGCGCGCCCGATTTCGTGCCCCCGCCGCTGCTGCTCGACGAAGCCGAGACTTATGCCCGTTCGGCGCTCGACGCGGATCCGACCCACGTGGAAGGACGGTTGCAACTCGCCATCGCTTTATCCCTCAAGGCGAGGCCGCTCTCAACGCGCGAGGCGATGCGCGCGGGTTATGGGGAAGATGCAAAGTCGCTTGTTGAAAACGTCCTCGAGGACGATCCTGACAACCCTTATGCGCATGGCTTCCTCGCCGTCTGGCACCTTGAAGTTCGCCGCCGCGGCGGCGCCATTGGCGCCTCGATCCTCGGCGCATCGGTCAAGAAAGGACGTCGTCATTATCAGACGGCGATTGAAGCCTCACCGGGCGACGCGTCGATCCATTGGCAATATGCGCGCGCCCTGGCATCGTTGAATGCCAGGAAATACCGGACTGAAATCGCGACCAGTTTGCAAGCCGCACTCGATTGCCGCGCCGACAGTATCCTGGAAGACGTCATGCGTCGCCGGGCAGAAATGCTTCAATTCACCCTCGAAAACGAAGACCGTGCTGTCACACAGCTTCTGGCAACAGAAATGCTATAGCTTACTCTGCCGCCACGGCTTCCAGCGCCTTGGCTTCTTCCAGAAACTTCTCAGCCTCGAGCGCCGCCATACAGCCCATTCCGGCAGCCGTGACCGCCTGGCGATAGGTTTCGTCGGTGACATCTCCGGCGGCGAATACGCCTGGAATATTGGTCGCCGTCGAATCTGGCGCCGTGATCAGATAACCATTGTCGTGCATATCCAGCTTGCCGACAAACAGTTCGGTGGAAGGCGCATGGCCGATGGCAATGAATATGCCGTGGACCGGTACATCTTCAACCGCGCCTGTGTCGACATTCTTGAGGCGCGCTGCGGTCACGCCGAGCGGGTTCTCATCGCCGACGACTTCTTCCAGAGTCGTGTTCCAGCGGACCTCGATCTTTGGATGATTGAGCAGACGATGCTGAAGGATCTTCTCCGCGCGCAAACTGTCACGGCGGTGAACCAGAATGACCTTGGAGGCAAAATTGGTCAGGAACAGCGCTTCTTCCACAGCGGTGTTTCCCCCGCCGACCACGACCACGTCCTTCTGGCGATAGAAAAATCCATCACACGTCGCACAAGCCGACACACCGAAGCCCTGAAACTTGCTTTCACTGGGCAAGCCGAGCCACTTGGCCTGCGCTCCCGTCGAAATGACCACAGCATCGGCGGTATAGATTGTGCCGCTATCGCCGACGGCCCGGAACGGCCGCGTATCGAGGTCAATATTCGTGATGTGGTCCTCGGCCAGGTTAGCGCCCATTTTGAGCGCATGTTCTTTCATCTTCTCCATCAGCTCTGGCCCCTGGATTTCAGCAAATCCAGGATAATTCTCAACTTCTGTCGTGATCGTGAGCTGACCGCCAGGCTGCGAGCCTGCGACCACCAGCGTGTCGCGCATCGCGCGCGCTGCATACACCGCCGCCGTCCAGCCAGCAGGCCCCGACCCGATGATCAGAATCTCGGTGTGCCGCGTGTTTGATCCAGTGTCTGACATGACATTCTCCAATAGCCCGCGAACGGGCGAAAAGTCCCTTGGCGCTGGTTATGGGGATTCGGGGCACAGGAATAAAGGGGGCAATCGCCTCACAGGCACGTGAAGGACAGCTAAAAGCGTCTATTCCTCGACGCCCATCTCCCAGGCCCATACACCATCACACCCGCGCCACATGGCGTAAGTGACCGGACCTTCCTGTTCGGCACTGCTCATCAGACGCCGCGACCAGTCGTCACCTGGCTCCATTGCAGCGGCGTGGACGCCCCAAAGCATCTGCGATTGGCGCAAACGTTTTTCGTCGAGCGATCCGTACAGAATGGGCTGTTTACCCCGTACACGAGAGAATTGCGCAAGCCGGAAAATATCGCCTGTCCGTAGGGCCAGCGGCGTGTCGTTGCGTTCGGCAATCTCCATCACGGCCTGCGCCGTGGTGTCGACATCATCGCGCTTGTCGCCGCCGCCATCATACTGGACCAGCGCCTGGCGATAATCGTCGGCGCGCTCAACAGCCCGAATGATACGGTTCATGATCGCCACCGCCGTCGCCGGATGGCGCCCGACTGCGGTCTCCGCGGAGAGCATGACAGCATCGACACCCTGATAGACGGCCGTCGCAACGTCTGAGGCCTCTGCGCGCGTCGGCGCGGCATTCTCGACCATGCTTTCCAGCATCTGCGTCGCCACGATGACCGGTTTGGCCGCATTGCGTGCAACGCGAACGATACGCCGTTGAATGAGCGGCACTTCCTCAGGCGGGAATTCAACGCCGAGATCGCCGCGCGCAATCATGACAGCATCCGTCGCTTCGATGATGGCATCCAGATTATCGATCGCAGCGGGTTTTTCGAGCTTGGCGACGATCATCGCGCGATCGCTGATCAAACTGCGCGCTTCTTCGATGTCAGCGACGGTCTGCACGAATGACAGCGCAATGATGTCGACGCCCATATCGAGTGCGAATGCCAGGTCGCTTCGGTCCTTTTCGGACAAGGCCGGGACCGGCAGTGCCTTGCCGCGTACGGTAAAGCCCTTGCGATCCTTGAGCACGCCGGGGAGCTCGGATCTGACACGAGGTTTCTTGCCGGCCTGGATCACCGTGAAGATCAAAAGACCATCATCCGCGAGGATCGTATCGCCTTCTTCCAGAACTGAGAGAATTTCGGCACGCGGGACAGGAATAACACCTGCGTCTTCGGTTTCCTGGCCAACGACGAGATCATACTCGCCGCGCATTTCGAGTTTTAATTCGCCACCGGGAAATTTCCCGACCCGGATCTTGGGCCCCTGCAAATCGGCCAACACGGCCAGAGGACGCCCCAGGAATTCCTCGGTCATTCGAATGACTTCACAGGTTTTCTTGTGCTTTTCCTGCTCACCGTGACTGAAATTCAGGCGAAAGACGTCGACGCCAGCTTCCGCCAGCAATCGAATGGTCCCGGGCGCCGAACTGCCTGGCCCGAGCGTCGCGATGATTTTCGCGCTGCGCCCTCGCAGTCCTGCTGCTCTTTTGCTCATTTCAAGCTCCTTTGCCGAGCTCCGCGGCTGCGCGCACCTTGGCTTCGATTCCAGCCCAGTCGCCAGCTTCCATTTCCTGCGGTGTGGCGATCCAGGTTCCGCCGGCAGCAATAACATTCGGCAGACTGAGATAGTCCATTGCATTATGTGGCTTCACGCCGCCTGTCGGCATGAAATCAATATGTGGCAGAGGCGCCGACAGCGCTTTCAGAAAGTCCGCACCGCCGGAGGCTTCCGCCGGGAAAAACTTCACTACACCATAGCCTTCTTCAAAGCGCGCCATGGCTTCGCTTGCGGTCGCAACACCCGGCAGGATAACGCCATCGTGATAGGCCAGCGCCTTTAGTAGATCCGGTCCGGCGCCAGGCGAGACGAGAAAATCTGCACCCGCTTTCAACGCAGCATCGACATCGCCCTCTGAGCAGATCGTTCCGGCGCCGACGATCAGATCCGGCTCGGCCTGCTTCATCTCCTCGATCACCTTTAGCCCAACCGGTGTTCTCAGCGTGACTTCCGCGCTTCGTAGACCGCCTCTCATCAGGGTCGATGCCAGCGGCGCGGCATGCTCGACGGCGGTGACCGTCAAAACCGGAACGATCGGCGCGCCGTGAAGCGCTTCCCGGAACGTAGCAAGGTTGATCATGCTGCGAGATCCTCATCAAAGTGCAAAGCTGCGGCCCCAATAAGCGCTGCTTCGCTCTCCATCAATAAGCGAATTGGAATGGGCTCCATGTAGTGGCTCATAGGTCCGCGATCGAAGAAACGGGACAAGGCCTTTGGTTGCGCCAGCCATTCGACCAGGCGCTCCGCCACACCACCCGTAATCACGACCCCACCGCGCGTGCCATTGATCAACGCCGCATCGCCCAGTGCATCAAGCGTGGCACCGGCGCGGATCTCGCAAATATCCCGGCAGAGCGCGTCGCCGGCTTCCGCCCGGCGCATGATTTCGGCCGGCGGCGTGCGTTGCCATTCTACGCCGTCGATTTCACATAAAGCGCGGTGGACGGCGTTCAGGCCCGAGCCCGACAGAACCAGTTCCTTGGAAACATAACCATGCTCATCCTTGAGGCGCTTGGTGAGATCCCATTCGCGCTCGGACCGCGGCGCAAATGCTGCATGGCCGCCCTCGCCCGTCATCACGCGCCATCCGCGCTCGCCTTCGGGCAAAAGCGTCGCCATGCCGAGACCTGTCCCCGGCCCCGCCACCAGGATGGGTGAGCGCTCATCCGGCACACGCCCGTCATGCAGCAGGCGGAAACTGTCATCGCCAAGTTCCGGAATCGATCGCGCCATCGCCGCATAATCATTGACCAGACGAATACGCTCCAGCCCGGTTTGTTCGACCAGGTCATGACTGTCGACAATCCAGTCGCGATTGGTCAGGCGGACAACGCCGTCCCTGACCGGACCGGCAAATGCGAACAGAGCCTGTTCCGGACTCTTAGTACCGAGTTGCCCCAGATACATGTTCAGCGCTTCATGGAAGGTGCGGAAACTGTCGCCAGGCATGACCGCGATATCGCCGACCTCAGGATGCCCGGCAAAGCCAAGACGTGCGCGTCCAAAACGGACATTGGTGCCGCCAATATCGCCTACAAGTACTGTATCTGGCATCAACGTTCCCCCAACATTGAAAACACACTGCCGCCTTGTTCAGAATTACTGACGGCGGCTCTAAACCCACCAAAAAGTTCACGGCCTAGTCCGGATGCGGACTGATTGGGCCTGAACGGTGCGGCTTCTCGGTTCTGGAAAGTCGTTGCGTCGACTTTGACCTCCAGGCGTCCGGACACGGCATCCAATCGAATGACATCGCCATCCTGGACCTTGGCAATCGGGCCGCCGCGGCTGGCTTCGGGCCCAACATGAATCGCGGCTGGAAACTTCCCGGAGGCGCCCGACATGCGGCCATCCGTAACCAGAGCCACCTGATGCCCCTTGTCGTGCAGCGCGCCGATGGCGCCGGACAGGCCGTGCAATTCCGGCATGCCATTCGCGGCGGGTCCCTGGAACCGCACGACGATGACAACATCGCGGTCGAGTTCGCCCGCCTGGAACGCGGCCTTAACGCCGTCCTGACTGTCGAACACGCGCGCCGGCGCTTCGGTGACATGACGTTCCGGTTTGACGGCGGAAATCTTGATCACACCGCGCCCGAGTGGACCGTCAAGCATTTGCAGACCGCCTGTGGCCGCGAATGGATCCTCGATCGGTCGGACAATATCCAGATCGCCGCTTTCGCTCGGGGCTTCGCGCCATTTCAGAGTCTCGCCATCGAGCCATGGCTCCTGGCTATAGGTACTGATGGGGCCTGCGGCGCCCATTGCATCACCATGCAACAGTCCGCCTTTCAGCAGTTCGCGCACGATAAAGCCCATGCCGCCTGCAGCGTGGAAATGATTCACGTCTGCAGGGCCATTCGGATAGATACGGCACAGCAGCGGTACAACTGCACTCACGTCAGCGAAGTCTTCGAGCGTGACGTCATATCCTGCCGCGGCGGCCATAGCCGGGATGTGCAGCGCATGATTCGTCGATCCGCCCGTCGCCATCAAACCGACCAGAGCATTCACGAAGGACCGGGCATCAATCATTTTACCTGCCGGACGATAGTCACCCTTGATCGAATTTTGCAGCGCCTGACGCACCGCCGCCCGGGTCAGCGCTTCGCGCAGCGGCGTGCCCGGGTTCGGGAACGCAGCGCCAGGCAAATGAAAGCCCATGACTTCCATCAGCATCTGATTGGAGTTTGCGGTGCCATAAAACGTGCAGGTGCCCTGGCTGTGATAGCTCTCGCTCTCGGCGCGCAACAGCTCGTCCCGGCCAACTTTGCCGAGCGCGAATTCCTGGCGAATGCGCTGTTTCTCCGGATTTGGCAGGCCGGACGGCATCGGTCCTGCCGGCACCATCACGTGTGGCAACCATCCAAACCGCAAAGCCGCAATCGTCAGGCCCGGAATGATCTTGTCGCAGACGCCGAGATTGAGCACGGCGTCATAAGCGTCATGGCTGAGCGACACCGCGGACGCCATGGCAATCACATCGCGCGAGAACAGGGACAGCTCCATGCCGTCCTGGCCCTGGGTGACGCCATCACACATGGCCGGGACGCCGCCAGCAACCTGGGCCGTTGCGGTATTCTTGCGCGCTTCGTCTCTGATGAGGTCCGGATAGCGTTCAAACGGCGCGTGCGCCGAGAGCATGTCATTGTAGCTCGAAATGATCCCAATATTCGGCCAACCTGATCCCAGGATCTGGGTCTTCTCGATCACCGCACAGCCAGCAGATGCATGCGCCAGATTGCCTTCAGTCAGTTTGGTTCGCGCGAAACCGTCGTGACGCCGCGCACGGATGAGCTCCAGGTATGCTGCACGGCTGTCCTTGCTGCGCGCTTCAATCCGCGCTGTGACCTCTGCGATGGTGTCGTGGATCTGTGGCATCGCCTAACCGACCTCCCACCAGTCGCGATCATCACGCCGCAACATCAGGCGCGCTTCCACGGGGCCATCTTCCAGTCCAGCCTGATAGGACTGCATTGGCACATCGGCCTGGTCCCAGGCTTCCAGCAATCCATCGACCCATTTCCAGGCCGCTTCAACTTCTTCGCGGCGCATGAACAATGAGAGATTGCCACGCACGACATCCATCAGCAGGCGCTCATAGGCATCAGGATAGCGGACGGCAAAATTGTCGGCATAAGACAGGTTGAGCGGCAGGGACTTAATACGCAATCCACCCGGACCTGGCTCCTTGATCTGCAAGAACAGTTGAACCCCTTCATCCGGCTGGACATTGATGACCAGACGGTTGGTTTGCGGCTCAGTCTCACCAAACATGGAGTGCGGCGTTTCCCGGAACTGTACGACAATCTCCGAGTGCCGCCCCTTCATGCGCTTTCCGGTGCGCAAGTAAAACGGAACCTGTGACCAGCGCCAATTGTCAATCGAGGCCTTGATCGCAACAAATGTCTCGGTGCTGCTCTCATGCCCGAGTTCATCGAGGTAGCCTTTGACCGCCTCGCCCTGAACCGCCCCGGCGGCATACTGCGCACGCACCGTGTCTTCGCGCGCCTCTCCCGGAGTGATCGGCTTCAGGGCTTCCAGGACCTTGATTTTTTCGGTCCGAATGGCGTCACCATCAATCGAATTCGGCGGCTCCATAGCGATCAGGCACAAGAGCTGGAGCAAGTGATTTTGAACCATGTCCCGCAAGGCGCCGGAGCCATCATAATATCCAGCGCGGTCACCGACCCCGTAATGTTCCGACACGGTGATCTGAATGTGGTCAATCGCGGTGCGGTTCCAGAGCGGCTCGAACAGGGAGTTCGCGAACCGCAAGACCATCAGATTCTGAACCGTTTCTTTGCCGAGATAATGGTCGATACGGTAGATGCACTCTTCGGCGAAAACGGCACCGACGCCTTCATTGATCTTGTGGGCAGAGGCGAGGTCAGTTCCGATCGGTTTTTCCAACACGACGCGAGTATTGCCCTCACTCAATCCGGCATTCCCTAGCGCTTCACAAATCGGCACGTAGATCTTCGGGGTCACCGCGAGATAGAAGACAAGCGGTCGATTGGGGTCTTCCGTGATGTGTGCCTTCAGATCAGCCCAGTCAGCGTCCGGATCGGTCGCATCCATGGTCACGTAATACAGGTGCTTTTCGAATTTTTTCCAATCCGATTTGCTGACGCTGTCGGGAGACGCCGCGCAGCAGGCTTCAAATGCGAATTTGCGGAACGCGGCATCATCGAACTCGGAACGAGAAATGCCGACAATGTGCGCATCTTCGGGAATTTGCCCGTCTGCCCAACGGTGATAAAGCGCCGGCAGGAGCTTGCGACGTGACAGATCTCCTGTCCCGCCAAATATGACAATATCGAATGAGCCAACGGGAATAAACTCGGCCATTCTGCTCCCTCACACGTGTATTTTATCCTGTGACCCTATGCGCTGACGTGACAGCGGTGTCAACGGTTTTACCGCCAAGAAAAAACCCCGGAGGAAGCGCTCCGGGGCCTTTCTACAATAGCGACCGCTTCAGTTGCGGGATTTATCCACCAGGCGGTCATTCTGCGCCCAGTGCATCATGCCGCGCAGCTTTTCGCCAACTTCTTCGATCAGGTGATCATTCATACGTGCGCGCATCGACAGGAAGCTCGGGGCGCCGGCCTGATTCTCGAGCACCCAGTCGCGCGCGAACTTGCCGCTCTGGATATCATCGAGGACCGCTTTCATAGCTTTCTTGCTCTCGCTATCGACAACGCGCGGGCCGGAGACATATTCGCCATACTCAGCCGTGTTCGAGATCGAGTAGTTCATGTTGGCGATGCCGCCTTCATAGATCAGATCGACGATCAGCTTGGTCTCATGCAGGCACTCGAAATAGGCCATTTCGGGGCTGTAGCCCGCTTCGACCAGGGTCTCGAACCCGGCTTTGATAAGCTCAACAATGCCACCGCACAGTACCGCTTGCTCGCCGAACAGGTCGGTTTCGGTTTCTTCCTTGAACGTAGTCTCGATCACGCCGGCGCGGGTGTTGCCGATGCCTTTGGAGTAAGACAGAGCGATATCGCGCGCCGAGCCGGTTGCGTCCTGATGGATCGCCACCAGGCCTGGCAGGCCAAAGCCCATCTGGTACTGCGCCCGGAGCGTGTGACCTGGACCTTTCGGCGCCGACAAGGACACATCCACGCCAGCCGGTGGGCGGATCAGATTATAGTGCACATTGAAACCGTGCCCGAACATGATGTGCTGTCCATCACGAACATGCGGTTCGATTTCATTGGCCCAGAGCACAGCCTGCTTCTCGTCCGGAACGAGAATCATGACGACGTCAGCCCATTGCGTAATCTCGCTCGGGCTCATCACGGTCAGGCCTTCGCCTTCAGCTTTTGGCTTCGAAGCAGATGTTGGCTGCAGGCCGATGCGCACATCGACGCCATTGTCCTTCAGGTTCAGGGCGTGCGCGTGGCCCTGGCTGCCATAGCCGACAACGCCGACTTTCTTGCTTTGAATCAGGGCGAGATCCGCATCCTGCTCATAATAGATCTTCATACTGACGATACTCCTTAAACGGTCAAATTCGGGGCCGGATGGTCCGGCGTATTCGGGGAAATTTTGCGAGTGGCGATCGAGGCGGTGATCATCCTTTTTCAGCGCCTCTTTTGATGGACAGGACACCGGTGCGGCTGACCTCGACGAGGCCGAGCGGCTCCATTAGCGCGCAGAATTGATCGATCTTGTCGCTGGCGCCGGTGAGCTCGAAAATGAAGCTCTTATTCGTCGTGTCGATGACGCGGGCCCGGAAGATTTCCGAAATCCGCAGCGCCTCAACACGCTTCTCGCCTTCGCCGGCAACTTTGATCAGAGCCAGCTCGCGCTCAAGACCGCGCTTGGACTTGGTGATGTCTGTGACATTGGCCACCGGAACCAGGCGCAGCAATTGCGCTTCAATCTGCTCCAGCGTGTGGGCCGTGCCAGCGGTAACAATCGTGATGCGCGAGCGATGCCGATCGCGATCGACTTCCGCCACGGTCAGGCTCTCAATATTGTAGCCGCGTGCCGAAAACAGACCGACGACACGTCCGAGCACGCCCGGTTCATTGTCGACGATAACAGCGAGCGTCCGGCGCTCTTCGCTCTCTTCGACATGGCTCATATCATAGGCGCTGGCGGGATTGTCGCTCACTGGACGGTCTCCTTGCGTTCGCCAAGCGCGATGCCTGGGCGGCGAGATTTCAACATGGCTTTCAGACTATTGGCACGATCGATAGCGTCCGTGCGATGGTCCATACGCTGATCGTCATAGCGGTCGACCACGGTATCGCGTCGGCGCGGATCAAGATGGGCCTGCAGCTCAGACACCAGCAACCGCCGACAATCGTCGATGAAGTCGGCGCTATTGTCTGCCGTCGGCCCGCCCTGCCGGGTCAATGCCTCAACTTCGTAATAGGCCAGCATCAGCGCATCCAGGATGGGTGGGCGAGAGCCGCGATAAGCGCCCTCTTTCTCAGACCCCTTGCTTGACGGATCGATATTGGGAAAAAACAGGCGTCCCCGCTCGACCAGCGAAGACAGAGCAAGCAGCATGTTTACCCGCTGCTGAAAGAAGCTCGCATCATTCGACTGGTGCTGGCGGGTTCGCGCAAACATCGCGGCCCGGTTGAGCACATCGATGCAGGCATTGCCCCAGCCGAGGCTTTGCGTATCGACATTATGGCGCAGGTTTTCGAGCTGCAAGGCCCGCTGTTTCTGCGTTTCGCGACCACTGATATACGCTCCAACCAGCGCGACAATGGCGGACAGGATCGCGACCACCACTTCAATGTGGCTTTGCATCCAACCAATCAGATTATCCAGGCCCATGGCGACCCCCTGTTTCTGGGGGATGCTTTTGCCAGAGGCCGTCGCAAGGGAAAAGAGACCAGATGACATCAAACAAGCTTCCGGCCAGCCTCATCGATCTCATCGCCGGTAATCTCGGACAGGATCATTTCATTATGGGCCGCGCCTGACGGGATCATGGGCAGGCAATTCTCGGCCTTGGTCACGCGGCAATCGAAGACCACAGGGCCATCATAGTCGATCATCTCCTCGATCCTGGCATCGAGCTCGTCAGGGTGATCGCAAGTCAGTCCCAGACCGCCATAGGCCTCGGCCAGCTTGACGAAATCCGGCAGACTTTCCGAATAGGTGTGTGAGTAGCGCTCGCCATGCAGCAATTCCTGCCACTGGCGCACCATGCCCATCCATTCATTGTTGAGGATGAAGATCTTGATTGGCAGCTTGTGCTGAACCGCAGTTGAAAGCTCCTGCAGCACCATCTGCACGGACGCTTCACCGGCAATATCAATCACCAGAGATTCCGGGTGCGCGGCCTGAATGCCAACCGCCGCCGGCAAGCCATACCCCATGGTGCCGAGCCCGCCGCTGGTCATCCAGCGATTGGGCTCCTCGAAATGATAGTGTTGAGCCGCCCACATTTGGTGCTGGCCGACCTCGGTCGAGATATAGGTGTCGCGGTCCTTGGTCAGCTCATACAGGCGCTCGATCGCGTATTGCGGTTTGATCTCGCCGTCATTGTCGCCATAGGCAAAACAGTCGCGCGACCGCCAGCGATCAATCTGCGCTTTCCAGTCAGTCAGGTCTTGCGGCTTGGTTTTGCCCCAGGCTTTGATCAGCGCGTTGAGCGCCTCACCGCTATCGGCAATGATCGGCACGTCGGCGCGGATGACCTTGTTGATTGAGCTCGGGTCAATATCGATATGGATCTTCTTCGAGCCTGGCGAGAACGCATCAATGCGCCCGGTCACACGATCATCGAAGCGTGCGCCGACACAGATCATCAGATCGCAATCGTGCATGGCGTGGTTGGCTTCATACGATCCGTGCATGCCGAGCATGCCGAGCCAATCCTCATGGCTGGCCGGAAACGCGCCGAGCCCCATCAGGGTCGAGGTGACCGGAAAGCCCGTCACAGCTTGCAATTTGCGCAGAGCCTCACTCGCCTTCGGTCCGGAATTGATCACGCCGCCGCCCGTATAGAAGACAGGCCGCCGGGCCTTTTTCATCAGCTGGATAGCGTGCTTGATGGCATGCACGCTCGGCTCGGTTTGCGGCTTGTAGGTGGCTTTGTGGATGCCTTCCTTGCCGACATAGGTGCCGCTCGCGAACTGAACATCCTTGGGAATATCGATGACGACCGGCCCGGGACGGCCCGTCGTCGCGATCAGGAAAGCCTCATGAATGGTGCGCGCCAGATCTTCAACATCCGTGACGAGATAATTGTGTTTGGCGCAGCAGCGCGTGATGCCGACCGTATCGCATTCCTGGAACGCATCCGTTCCAATCAGATGCGTCGGGACCTGCCCTGTAATGACCACCATCGGGATCGAATCCATCATCGCATCGGTGATCGGCGTCACCATGTTCGTGGCGCCCGGGCCTGACGTCACAAGAGCAACGCCGGCCTTGCCGGTCGAGCGGGCATAGCCTTCGGCCGCATGCCCGGCGCCCTGCTCGTGGCGCACCAGCACGTGGCGGATCGAAGGTTCGCTGAAGAGCGCATCATAGATTGGGAGGACCGCGCCGCCGGGATAGCCGAACATCACATCCACACCCTGTTCCTTGAGCGCGGTAATGACGATCTCGGCACCAGTCATCTGGCGCGTGTCGGTCTTGGCCTCAGGTTTGGTCTGCATGTCCATGATCTTGGTCCTTGAAGATTTGCAGGGTTTGGTGGAGCGGGTTTGAGTTTAAAAAAAAGGGCCCCGTGTGAGAGACCCTTGTTACAAGCACCTGCGACTGACGAACGGTTCCGTCAGCGCAGGTGCCTAATAACGAGTACGACTGTTGGACGCATGAAGCGTTTCCTCCCAAAAGTTGATTGGGGCATAACTTACCTCTTAACCCCCGTCAACCTCCTTATAAAGGGCAAGAATTACCCGCATACGGTCATCAAGCGAAAGGCTTGGAATCCTTGGCCAAAATGGGAACTGGCGCCCGATCCAGGTGAACTGGCGCTTGGCATAGCGGCGGGTGTCGCGCTTGGCGTTCTCAGCCGCGCCCTCAGCGCTGATATCACCGCGCAGATAGGCCAGCAGCCACGGGATGCCATGCGCCTTCATTGCGGGAAGGTCTTCAGGCAGGTTTTGTGCGGCCAGTCCTTTGGCCTCCTCCATAGCGCCTTCCATCAACATGCCTTCAAAGCGCCGGTCTATACGCGCGTAGAGGCGTGGCCGCGTGGGCGTCAGCGCCACGCCGAGCCAGTCCTCATGGTCGAGAATGGCGCGGCCTTTCTTGCCCTGGAAGGCGGTGATCGATTTGCCGGTCGCAAGCCAGACTTCAAGGGCACGAAACAGACGCTGGCGATCGCCGGCGCCGAGCTTTGTCGCGGTCTCAAGATCAACCTGTTCGAGCTTCTCGCGCAGAGCCGCTACGCCGCCCTGCTTTTGCAGCTCGTTCACCTCGGCCCGCACATCTTCAGGCACTGGCGGAATCTCTGACAGCCCTTCGATCAGCGCCAGATGGTAGAGCCCCGTGCCGCCAATGATGATCGGCACCTTGCCGCGCCGCTGAACCTTGGCGATGACGGGCTTTACGTCGTCGAGCCACTTGCCCGTGGAGTAGCGCTCAGCCGCCGCGACGTGCCCGAACAGATGATGCTCCACGCCGTCCATTTCCGCCGCCGCCGGGCGGGCGGAGATGACGCGCAGGTCGCGATAGACCTGCATTGAGTCAGCATTGATGACTTCCCCGTCCAGGCGTTTGGCGAGCGCTACGGAGAGCGCCGACTTCCCACTGGCAGTGGGGCCATGAATAAGGATTGCAGGTTTCATACAATCAGTCGTAAGAAGCACGCCGCAACGCGTAAAGACAGGAATGCTGCCATGGCCGCAAAAACCCTTGATTCCAATTACATAGCGACCCTGGTTGCGCCAAAATCGTTTGACGTTGCCGAGTTCGAAGCGGCGCTGGAAACAGCGCACCTTGCCCCAACTGCTCCCCTTCGCTGGCTCAGCAAAGAGAGCAAATGGACAGCTGTAGAAGTCCCGGTCGAATTCACTGCCGACAATCCCGCGTCAGTCCAACGCTCAAACTTGCACAAGGCCCGCACAGACTTGCGCGAGTGCCTCGCAGACCGCGCTGACGCGGCGCTCATCCCTGCACAAAATCGCAAGAAAAAGCTGCTCGTCTCGGACATGGACTCGACCATTATCGAACAGGAATGTCTCGATGAGCTTGCTGCCTATGCCGGGCTCAAGGATGAGATCGCGGCGATTACGGCGCGCGCCATGGCCGGCGAACTCGATTTCGAAGGGGCGCTGACAGAACGGGTTGGCAAGCTGAACGGGCTCGCCATCGACGCGCTGCAGAAATGCTTCGATGAGCGCATTTCGCTGATGCCGGGGGCGAAAACCCTGACGGCAACCATGTCGGCGCATTCAGCTTTCTGTCTGCTCGTCTCTGGCGGCTTCACCTTCTTCACCGAACGGGTCGCCGCCGCAACCGGGTTTGATGCGCACAAGGGCAATGCGCTGGTGGATGACGGTCAGGCGCTGACCGGCGAGGTCGGGCGGCCCATTCTCGGGCGCGAGGCCAAGCTCGAAGCGCTGGATGATTGCGCCTTCGCCAATGGCATTACCCGCACAGATGCGCTGGCCATGGGTGACGGGGCGAATGACCTCGCCATGATCGAAGCCGCCGGTCTCGGCCTGGCCGTGCATGCCAAGCCGATTGTGGCCGCCGCAGCTGATGCCGCGATCAATGTCACCGACCTGACGGCAGCGCTCTATTTTCAGGGCTATACGGACGATGAGATCGTCTGGCGCGACTGATCAGCCGCGCACTTCGACATCAATGGCTTCAAACAGAACCTGGCCGCGGCGATAGACGCGCACCAGCAGAGGCTGTCCTGTGCGGCCCATGGCTTCATCCATGGCCAGCAAGGCGTCTTCCGGTGTCTCGACCGTCTCGAAGGCCATTTCGGTGACGACATCGCCTTTTTGCAGCTTGCCGAAGCTCGGCCCGCGCGGGGAAACGACACGCACCAGCACGCCGCTTACGTCGCCAGGAATGCGGTAGCGTCGGCGATCGTCTTCGGTGAGTTCGACAAAATCCACGCCCAGCGGATTGTCGGTCAGCGTGCTGTCGGTTTCCGGGGCTTCTTCCTCTTCCTCACCGCTATCGGCATCGAGCTCACCCAGTTCGAAACTGACCGTGCGCATGCGTCCATCGCGCACCAGCAGCACATCGACCTCTTTGCCAATCTCGGTATCCGCGACGATCCGGCTGAGGGCGCGCTCGTCTTTCACGGTGCGGCCATCGAATTCCAGGATCAGGTCGCCAATCTCGAAATCGGCGTTCGAGGCCGGGCCATCATCGGTGATCCGGGTCAGGATCACGCCGGTGCCCTCTTCCAGACCATAAGCGCTGGCAAGTCCGCGATCGGCATCCTGGATGCTGACGCCAAACCAGCCGCGCCGGGCTTTTCCGAACTCAATCAATTGCTCACTGATCTGACTGGCAAGATTGGACGGGATCGAGAACCCGAGCCCGACCGAACCGCCTGTTGGCGTAATGATTGCGGTGTTCACGCCCAGCACCTGGCCGCTCAGATTGAAGAGCGGGCCACCGGAATTGCCGGAATTGATGGCGGCGTCGGTCTGGATGTAATTGTCATAATTACCGGACTGGATGTCACGATTGCGCGCCGACACGATGCCGACCGATACCGAGCCGCCAAAGCCAAACGGGTTGCCGATTGCCATGACCCAGTCACCGACCTCGGCCTGTTCGCTATCGGCCCATTCGACGAAGGGAAACGGCTCATCCTGCTCGACCTTGAGCACGGCCACATCGGTCGCCGCATCGGTGCCGATCAGCTCCGCACGCAGAGTCCGGCCATCAGAGAAGATGGCATTGATCTCGTCGGCGCCTTCGATGACGTGATTATTGGTAACGATCAGGCCATCGGCGGAAATCACGAAGCCGGAGCCGAGCGCGCCCTCCTGACTGAAACCTTCCGGGTCGCGGCCGAAGAATTCATTGAAATCCTGCAGCGGCCCTTCCTCGAATTGCGGCAAGTCACTGGCAACCACGCGCGAGGTCGTGATGTTGACGACGGCCGGCATCAGGCGCTTGGAGAGTTCCGAGAAACTGTCGGGACGCGTCCCCTGGTCCACGCGCTCTGCGACATCGGACAGCGATTGGCCCAGAGCCGGGCCAGAAACGGTCAGAGCCAGAGACAGGGCAAATAGGGTTCGACGCATCAATCAGGCTCTCCTACAGGTGTAACACGCATCATAATTCTAACTAGGGCAGTATCTGGGCAAGGCGCAAGCCTATCTCACCCACCGAATCTCACCATAAGGTAAAGCAAAAGCGCCCCGATCGCCATGGACCACAGTCCGGACTGGCGAATGGTGGGTTCCGGCATTTCCGACAGCCAGGCACCGAACCGTTTCATTGCAGACGGCGCCCCGGCATAGATCGCCCCTTCAAGCAGGAACCAGACACCGATCCCGGCCAGGATAATGGTCAGCATGATACCAGACTCCCGAATCAAAAAACCCCGCCCAGCATACGCTGGACGGGGTTTCTTGAATATGCTGGCCGAACTAACGGCGGGCCGTGCCATTTGCGCGGGCCCGTTCGATGAACTCATCGCACAGTCCCAGCTGGTTCGGCCCGACGACGATACGGGTCGGCTCCTGCTGGGTTCGAGGGCCGGAGCTCTCAGTGTCTGCAGAGTCGCCGATATCGCCGACGCCAAAAGCCTTCTCGCAAGCAATCAGGGCGCGCTGGAAGCGGAAGAATTCCGCATCCTGCTCATATGCCAGAGCGTAGATTTCGTTCCGCTGCGCATCGCCTGCACCGCGAATCTGTTCAGCTTCACGACGCGCTTCAGCGAGCAGCACGGTCTTTTCGCGATCGGCTTCGGCTCGGACCAGTTTGGCGCGTTCGTCACCCTCAGCGCGAATTTGCTCGGCCTGCTGATTACGGGTCGCCGCCATGCGGTCAAACACACGCTGCGACACGTCTGGCGGCAGATCCACACGCTTGATGCGCACATCGATAATATCGATTCCGCGTCCAGCGATGGCAGAGCTCAGGCTTTCGCGAATCTGATCCATCAGTTCGGACCGCTGACCAGAGATGATTTCTTCAGGCAGCTGACTACCGAGCGCGTTCCGGATCGCGGTGTCGGTAAAGCGAAGAAGCTGGTTTTGAGCTTCGCGCTGTGTGCCAAGGCGCTGATAGAAGGCCAGCGGCTCTGAGATCCGCCAGCGAACAAACGCATCAACAATGAGCTGCTCCTGGTTCGACGCAAAGACTTCGATATCCGGAACATCGAGTCCGAGATTGCGTTTGTCATAGGTCACGACCGACTGCACAAACGGGATCTTGAATTTCAGACCCGCTTCGTCAGCACCAGGTTCATTATAAGCTTCGACAGCTCGTCCAACCTGCAGGACCAGGGACTGCTGTCGCTGGTCAACAATGAAGAAGGAATTGAGCAGTGCGATAATCGCGGCGAAGACGACGACAATTCCGAGAATTCCAAACGGTTTCATGTCTAGTTACCTCCACGATTTACGCGATCAAGCGGCAGGTAAGGCACCGCGCCTGAGTCGCTGTCGAGAATGAGTTTGTCCGTTCGATTGAGCACCCGCTCCATCGTTTCCAGGTACATGCGCTCGCGCGTCACCTGCGGCGCTTTGCGGTATTCGGCCAGGATCTGGCTGAAACGATCGGCCTGACCGGTCGCATCGGCAATCACCTGATCACGATACGCCTGGGCGCGTTGCAAGATTTGCTGCGCTTCACCACGGGCACGCGGGACGATGTCGTTGGCGTATCGATTGGCTTCCTGAACCAGACGCTCTGCATCCTGTCCGGCATTGATCACGTCGATGAAATCTGCACGGACCGGGGCCGGGGCCAGGGCTTCCTGAATCTCGACGTTTTCGATGTTCACGCCGGCGCCGTAATCAGCGAGCAGCACTTGCAGCTGTTCGCGGACCGTCGCAGCGATCTCACCACGGCCAGTCGTCAGGACGGCATCAAGGGTCGACTTGCCGACCACTTCGCGCATGACGCTTTCAGCCGCGGCTTTTACCAACGGCGTGCCATTGTCGATATTGAGAATGAAGTTCTCGGGGTTCTCGGCATCATAGTACCAGAACACGCGGAACTGGACGTCGACAATGTTCTCATCGCCCGTCAGCATCAGGCTTTCGCCCTGATTGATCCCGACCTGGGTTTCCTGCTGTCGCTCTGACGGCAGGATTTCATGGGTCTCGATCGGAGCTGGCAGGTGGACGTGGAAACCAGGTGTGAAATTCTTCTGATATTGTCCGAACCGGAACACAGCGGCGCGCTCGCCTTCGTCGACGACAACGACGCCGGTTGCGAGCCAGGCCACCAGAGCAACGAGCCCTAGAACCAGAAATCCGCCAGGTCCGAGGCTGGGGCCGCGTCGACCGCCGCCACCACCGCCGCGTCCACGGCGAGAGAATCGCTCTTGCATCTTGCGCATCTGATCTTCGATATCAGAGCCGCCTCCGCCGCCGCCCTGGCCACCACCCGGGCGTCCCCATGGCGAGCCGCCATTGCCATTGCCGCCTGAGCCGCCCGAACCGCCGCTGCCCCAGGGGCCGCCATTGGCCTTGGGCGGCTCTTCGCCATTTCCGTTATTATCGTTCCAGGGCATTGCCCCTCCTTTTCAGTCACACCAGGTCACTGGCTTTTTGTCTGCATGGTGCCTATTTGCGGTCTAACACCCTCTGCATCAAGGACATAGCCCATGTTTTGGGACAAGAAAGACCAGAAAACACTCTCCGATGACATGATCCGGCAGGCGCTGGGGCAACCGGACTGGCTTTCCGGCGTGAAAATCGACGAATCAGGGACGGTTACGCTGATCATCGAAGCCGATCCTGAGGACATGGAACGGGCGGAAACGCTGAAGATCGAAGCCGAAGCCCGGGCGATGAGCCTGGACGGCGTCACAGACGTCCGCGCCGTCCTCACCGCGCAGCGGGCGCCTGGGCAATCTACGCCCCAGCCTGCCCCATCCACGCTACAAACCCATGCCAGCCCGCGCCGTGTCCGCAAAGGCGCCCGGCTGTCGGATGAAGCGGTCAATCAGGGCCAGCCGCAACAAGCCGCGCAAATCGCGCCTATTCCCGGCATTTCTCGCATCCTCGTCGTCGCCAGCGCCAAAGGCGGCGTCGGCAAATCGACCGTCTCCGTCAACCTGGCGGCAAGTTTCGCGAAACAGGGCTTGCGGGTAGGTCTGCTCGACGCGGACGTTTATGGGCCCTCCATCCCGACCATGCTTGGGGTTGCCGACGCAAGTCCCGGCACGACGCCTGAGAACAAGCTGGTACCGGTCTCCGCCCATGGCATCGAAACACTGTCCATCGGCTATCTGACCGATCCGGATTCGCCGATGATCTGGCGCGGGCCGATCGTGCAATCTGCGATCACGCAAATGCTCAATGACGCGGCCTGGGGCACGCCGGACAATCCTCTCGACCTGCTGATCATCGACACACCGCCCGGAACCGGCGAAGCACAACTGACCCTGGCCCAGCGTGTGCCCGTGACCGCGGCACTGATTGTGACCACACCGCAAGAAGTGGCGCTGGCCGATGTCCGCCGCGGCGCCGCGATGTTCGCCAAGACCCATGTCCCCGTGCTGGGCATTGTCGAGACCATGAGCTGGTTTGAAGATCCGGCTGGCAATCGCCACCCGATCATGGGCGAAGGCGGCGGCGAGCAGATGGCGCAGGCGCTGGGCCTGCCCTTGCTGGCGCAGATCCCGATGCTGCAGGCCATTCGCGAGGGCGGCGATCGCGGTGAACCGGCCGCCATTGCAGGCGAACCGGCGGCGACCCTGTTCACTGGCATTGCCCGCGACGTGGCGCTGTCTCTGGACGCGCTGCAAACCAAGAAAGCGCCTGAAATCATCTTTGAAAAATAGTCCCGGATCGATCAAATTTCATCGATCCGTTGAACGTGGACTTCGGACTTTTCCTGTAACCATCATTACAGGGACCGATACATGCTGAGTACTTCTTCACGCCTCCATACGATTGTTTACGCCGTGCTAATGTCGGTGGTGCTGATATGCCTGACTGTGCATTTCACCGCCCTGATCGCGCCGTATCTCGAAGCCCGCAACGCCAATACGGCGATGCTGACCTCGGCCATCGCCTCGTGTGCGCTGGCGCCGCCGGCCTCGGTTTTGATGGCGCTTTATTCGAGCAAGCTGATCACCGTACAGGAACAGCTGCATGAGCTGGCAACGACCGATCCATTGACCAGCCTGCTCAATCGCCGCGCTTTTGCGCACCGGTATGAGCGCGAAGCGGCGCGCTATGAGCGCACCAATCGCCCAATCTCGCTGCTGCTCATCGATCTCGACTATTTCAAGCTGATCAATGACAAATATGGTCATGCTGGCGGCGACGAAGCGCTGCGCGTCCTGGCTGCGCATTTGCGTTCGACCAGCCGCTTCGGCACAGATGATGTCGCCCGCTGGGGCGGCGAGGAATTTGCCATCCTGCTGTCTGACACAGGTCACCAATCTGCGGTGCGCGTGGCGGAGCGCTTGCGCCGCCAGATCGAAACCCTGCGGGTCGAGTTCAATGACTATCAAATCCACCTGGAAGCCAGTATCGGCGTGATCGCCTGCCGCAAGCGCGAGACGCTCGAGCAGGCCATGCAACGCGTCGACCTGTGCCTGCGCCAGGCCAAGGCTCAGGGCCGCAACCGAATCACAGTCTATCCGGAAGACATGCCAGAGACGGTCGAGAATGCCTCGGTGGCTTAAGCCGCTCCCCTCACGAAAAGTTGCAGATCGTCCGGACTGACAGGACGATGTGAGTCGATTAAGCCGCTTGGATGGACTTGATTGATGACATTATGCGCACGCTTGATCTCAAGGGATCGCTCTACTTTCGCACGCATTTCACCGCGCCCTGGGCCGTAACTGTCCCGGACTATGCGCAAGTGGCGCGGTTCCACCTGGTGGTTCAGGGAACCTGCTATGTCGCGGTCGAGGGTCAGGACCCGATCTGCCTCGGACCCGGCGATATGGCATTGATCTCCAAAGGCCGCGAGCATGTCCTCTCAGCCGAAGGCGCGACCCAGGCTGCACCACTCGAAACCGTGCTCGATGATGCGGGTTATGACGGCAATGGCGTGCTCGTTGTCGGCGACGGCGCACCGAATGCTGCGACGCAGATGGTCTGCGGGCATTTCAATTTCAGACCGCAGGCCGACCATCCCCTGCTGTCCTCCTTGCCGGACCTGGTGCACCTTCGGGTCGCCGATCGGTCGGCAACGCCCTGGCTCGATGATACGCTGCGCCTGATTACGCGTCGCATGTTTGCCGGCGAACTCGGAGCGTCCGCCACCATTACGCGTCTATCGGAGATCGTCTTCATCGAGATCCTGCGCTCCAATCTGGTTGAGAGCGAAGCCCTGCACCGCGTGGTCGCGGGGATGAGCGATCGGCAGATTGGCCAAGCATTATCTGCCATGCACAATGATCCCGGTGCGTCCTGGACGCTGGAAAATCTGGCGCAACTGGTCGGCATGTCGCGAAGCCGGTTTTCAGACCGGTTCACGCATTTGATGGGGGTGAGCGCGATGGCCTACCTGACCAGCTGGCGGTTGCAGAAATCCCTCGAATTGCTCGACCAGAACCAGTTCAGCATCCAGGAAGTCTCCAACCGCGCAGGATACCAATCCGCGGCCGCGTTCAGCCGGGCCTTCTCGTCGCGATTCGATCTTTCACCAAAGGCCTATCGCGCTCAAATGGCCATATAGTTTGCCATTCGTCCCAGTTACATGATCGAAAATACCGAAGATTGGCGAGTGAATTGATAATCTGTCTCGCCTGATCAATTTCTCCGGTGTCGGCACGACCGACCCAAATCTAACTGGAGAAAATGATGAAAAAACCACTTGCGATTGCCTCCCTGGCTTTGATCACCGCCATGGCGGCAAACCCTGCCTTTGCCGCCGATGAGTTCAACACGGCCCCTGGCCTGACCGCTGCCGGCGCGCCGCTCGGATTGCACGGCGTCGACCCCGTCGCCTTTATCGACATTGGCAACCGCGTCGAAGGGCGTGCCGAGTTCACCGCCATTCATGACGGCGTTGCCTATTACTTCTCGACCGAAGCCAATATGCGCAAATTCAAGCGCAATGCCGCAGACTACACACCGCAAAATGGCGGCTTCTGCACCTATGGCGTGTCGGTCGGCAAGAAGTTCGATGGCGACCCGCAATTTGCCGACATTCGTGATGGCAAGCTCTACGTGTTCCTGAACGAAGAGATCTTCAACGCCTATCAGAAAGACGAAACCGGCACGATCGCGACCGCTGAGGATAAGTGGACGAAGATCAAGCACACGGCCGCAAAAGACCTCTAACCCATTCAAAACGTGACCGGTCCGGGCGTCGGCGTCCGGGCCGGTCCCATCTTGGAGACACTTCATGAATATCATTGATCATTTGAGCGTCGGCGTCCCGGCAATCGAGGCCGCAACCGCATTCTATGCCCCGGTCCTGAGCGCGCTTGGCGTGCAACAACTCGCAGCGACCGACGCGTTTGCCGCTTATGGGCGGGACGCCGTGCAATTCCTGGTGATGAAACCGGAAAACGGCGCGGCCAGTTCTTCCGGCAATGGCACCCACATTTGCTTTGCAGCCGAGACGCCAGGCGCCGTCGATCGCTTTCACAAAGCCGCCCTCGAAAATGGCGGCACCTGCGAAGGCGAACCCGGACCTCGACCTGGTTACCCGAAACCAGACGTCTACACGACTTTTGTGCGCGACCCGTTCGGAAACAAGCTCGAAGCCATCCATAACGGCTTCGCGGCATAATCCAGAACACCGAGCCAGGCCCCAGGCCACGGGCTGCAGTCATCCGGTGCGCAACATTCAGAGCTTCCCTGCGCCCGGCGCTGTCGCCCTTCCCCACTCGTGTGCCTGGGGCCTTCCCAATCATTCCGGCGACCAGTGTCGCCCCCCAATTCATCAAAGAAAATCAGAGACCCTCATGGAAACTGCATATACCTATCTGGCGCTGAGCGGAGTTCTGACACTCCTGCTCTGGACGCCGTACATCCTCGCCCGCCTCTTCGTCTGGGGCTTGCCGACCTTTTTGAACAATTATCCGGAAGGCTTCCCGGCCACCGCGCCAGAACCGCCACTATGGGCACAACGCTCGCAGCGCGCGCATCTGAACATGGTCGAGACCATGCCCGCCTTTATCGCAGTCATTGTCGCGGCGACCTGGTTGGTCGGCGACGCGCAAGGCGCCCTGATTGGCGGCCTTGCGCAAGTGTTCTTCTTCGCACGTCTGGCCCATGCGGCGGTCTACACATTGGGCATCCCCTACCTGCGCACGCCGGTCTACCTCATCTCCTGGGGCGCGGTGCTGATGATCGGATACACGGTTCTGACCTAGGCCCCGGAAATCCACCACCCCAAAGAAAAAAGCGGCTCTCTCCCGGAGCCGCTTTTCGTCATTTGGTGTTTTCAGGAGCGCTTCTTAGCTCGCTTCCTTCTTGGCCTCGCTTTCGAGGCCGTACTCGCGGACTTTGCGGTACAGCGTCGAGCGGCCGATGCCGAGGCGGCGGGAGACCTCGCTCATATGCCCGGCATAATGCTCGATGGCGTAGGCGATGAGGTCGCGTTCGACGTCTGACAGGCTGCGCACTTCGCCTTCTTCGACGACAGCCACGGGTCCTGACCCGGCAACCGGGGCCGCATCATTCGCGACAGCAGGTTGCGCCGGCACTTCTGGCAGGTTCGCGATTTCCGGCATGATGCCGCTGATCTGCGGGAAGTCATGCGGCTGCAGCATGTCGCCTTCGCACAGGATCACGGCGCGGAACACGGCATTCTCCAGCTGGCGCACATTGCCCGGCCAGTCGAAGGCGTTGAGCATTTTCAGTGTGTCCTCAGCGGCGCCGACAATACGAGTGCCTTCCGAGGCGTTGAACCGGCCAATAAAATGATCAACCAGAGCCGGGATGTCTTCCACCCGCTCGCGCAGGCTCGGCATTTCTACCGGATAGACATTCAGGCGATAGAACAGGTCTTCGCGAAACGCACCTTCCTTGACGCGCTGGGCGAGGTCACGGTTGGTCGCAGAGATGATCCGCACATCAACCTTCACAGGGCGACGCGCACCAACAGGGTCAACTTCACCTTCCTGCAGGGCGCGCAGCAGTTTGACCTGCATGTCGAGCGGCAATTCACCGACCTCGTCGAGGAACAGCGTACCGCCATCAGCCTCGACAAATTTACCTGCCGAGCGAGCGACCGCGCCCGTAAACGCGCCTTTCTCGTGCCCGAACAGGATGCTTTCGACCAGGTTTTCCGGGATCGCGCCGCAATTGACCGAAATGAACGGCTTGCCGGAGCGGTCCGAAGCGCCCTGGATACAGCGCGCGATGACTTCCTTACCGACACCGCTTTCACCGAGGATCAGGACCGGGATATCAGACGCCGCAGCGCGTTGGCCGAGGCGGATGACCTGGCGCATGATCGGGGCGCTGGCAATCATGTCGTCAAAGCCCATGCCGCCATCTGCCTTGCGCGTGAGGCGTTTGACCTCGCCCGTCAGCGAAGACAATTTCAGAGCGTTCCGGATCGAGACAACCACGCGCTCGGGGCTGGCCGGTTTAACCACGAAATCGACGGCGCCGGCCCGCATGGCGGCAACAATCGTATCAATTCCGCTGGTCGCTGTGAGCATGATCACCGGCAGGTCCGGGCGACGCTCCACCAGCATTTCCAGGGTTTCCATGCCGGACAGCCCAGGCATGGTCAGGTCGAGAAGGACAACATCGGCGCCGGCATTTGCGTCGGTCGCAATGGCCACACCAGTTTCGCCGTCAGGGGCGGTCCGGCAGGCAAACCCTGCTTTTTCAACGGCTGCGGTCAGCAGGCGTCGCTGGGTTGGATCGTCATCAATAACCAGAACGGTCTTTGCCATTTTTATCCCTCAACTCCACAACGCGAAACGGCGCGTGGTTCATTACGCTACGCCCCGTTATGGCACATAGAGATGAGGTTATGGTTCAGCTGATCGCTTGAATTTTATCGAATTTTATCCGAGCTCGGCAGCCGTCTTGAAGACCCGTCCGCGCCAGCCGGAGCGGTCAAAAGGCTGCCACTGGCCTTCTGGCTGGGCCAGACGGTCTGCGACCGCGACCATGACCAGCGGGTTCACACCCAGTCCGACATGGCTGGCTGGAACGACAATATTCTCCGTCTGATGCCCTTTGGTCGGACACTGCACAGACCCGCGCCAGGAAACGACACCATCGGTCTTGGTCAGGATGGATGTGGTGGGCACAGGCGGCGCGAGTTCCAGATCGTGATAGCGACCTTCAGCTTCCGGCCGTGTTTCCTTGCCATTAATGGCTTCGAACAGGCGGCTTGGCGCAGAATGGCGGCGATCATTGCTGATCGGGCTGCCCAGTGACACGACAAGGCGGACAATATCCGGATGCATTTTGGCCAGCTCGCGCGCGAACACACCGCCTAGGCTCCAGCCGACAATGGAAAGCTTTTCGCCATTCTCTTCATAGATGCGCTCGACCAGGTCCGACATTTCGCGTTCACGGACTTCGTTGAATTTCACATTGCGGCCTAGGCCCCAGCCATAAGCATTGTAGCCAAGGTCCTTGAACAGGCGCCGCATCGGGCGGGTCGAGTGATCACTCGCCATGAAACCTGGCAGAACAAGAACTGGGTGGCCGTCGCCTTTTGGCAGATTGCGCATGCTTTTGCGGAATAAACCGAAAGCACCGAATTCGAAAATCGCCCGTCCTTCTGTCAAAGTCCAGAATGGATGTGGCGGTCTCGCCATCGTTGCTGCAACCATAATATAGCCTCCCGACTGCCGCTTTATGCGGTCTGATAAACCAACATGGTTCGTATCGGTTTATCTGACAAGGCTAGAATATGATGCCTAATTCCTTAACCAGCCTTTGCTTTTGCTTTGGAGCGGGTCGATTTCTTGGCTGTGCTGGACCGCGGCTTGCGCTTGGTTTTGGCACGTGAACTGCCCGAAGCTGCCGCCTTTTTAGGGGCTGGTTTCGGCTTCGGCGGCGCCATATCGATGCCGGCGAGCTCCATCATTTCCTCGAAACTCTCCCAGATGCACTGGGCATAGAATTCGGGGTCTTTCATGATCTCGCGATCAGCGGTGAAAGTGATGGTCGCTTCATTGACATAGCTCTGCACCACATGGCCGAGCGCCATCCCGTCCAGAAGGCACAGAAGTCCTTGCATCGAAACGAGTTTTGCACCGGCCTGATAAATCGGAACCGGCGGCCCGGGGACGTTCGTGACCACGGTATTGATCACTGGCCGCGCCATGTAATTGGCCACACCGAGGCGCGAATAAAGCTGCGCACCAAGCGCCATGAACAGCGCTGGGGACACCTTGCTCGCCTCAGTCATTTGCCGGGCGCCAAGCGCGCTGGTCATCTCTTTCGAGCGGCTGGTCTGATCGAAGACGTATTCCATACGCTCTCTCGGGTCGGCGATATGCGTTCCGAGCGGGGCGATCATAGCTGAAACCTGATTGCCCATTGTGTTCTTTTCGCCCTCAGTCCGCACTGAAATCGGCGCCATCGCCGTCATCGTCGTCTTCGGCAAGTCATTGTGGTGCGTGAGGTATTTGTTCAGACCACCACCAATGATGGTCAGCATGACATCATTGACCTTGGCACCCTCGACCAGGCTGCGCAGCGCCTTGATATGGGCCAGCTCAAAGACCTGACCGTCGACCACGCGATGCGGCGAAATCTTTGTATTGAAACGTGTTTTCGGCGCCTCAATGGCGGCCTTCAAGCCAAACTCCCCGCGGATCATGCCGCGAGCAGTTCGGTACAGGCCTGGCACGGCCTGGGCTGAAACGCCAAGCTGGCGAATCGGATTGAGCCAGGCGCGGGCATAGCCCTTGGCGAACATGCCAACTCGGTTTGGATACTTTTCCGGTTTCCAGTCATCAGGCTCATTCGGCGGTGTCACGTCCGGCTTCGGCGTGTGCAGGGCCTGCATCAGGTCGATGCCCGACATGCCGTCAATCGCCGAATGATGGACTTTCGAGACGATCGCGTACGAGCCTTCTGGAATACCCGGAATATTGTCCAGGCCTTCAACCACGGTCATTTCCCAAGGCGGGCGCGACAGGTCGAGTGGACGTGCAAACAGGCGGGCCGCCTGAATGTTCAGTTGGCGCATATCGCCAGGCTTGGGCAGCGCGACATGGCGAACATGATATTCAAGGTCGAAATCAGCGTCCTCGACCCAATAAGGATAGTCGACATTGAACGGCACTTTGACCAGTTTCTGGCGCATCGTCTTGGAAAAGCGCATGCGCTCCTCATAGAAGCGCAAAATATCCTTGAACCGAACGAAGCCACCGGGCGCCGTCGATGGGTCATAAATCAAAATCGACCCGATATGCATTGGCGAACTTGGCGTTTCCATCGCCACGAACGAGGCATCCATGCCTTGTAATTGTTCCATCACTATCTCCCAAGCCGGCGCACGCGCGATACTGTTATGGCCCTTACGGTAAACCGGATAAGGAAACTATGACGGTTTGTGTCCAATTTGACCAGTCTTGCTCTCTCCACAGGCGAATCTTGCCCCGCGACACGCGTTTGGCGATTGCGCTTGTCAGTATTCGAGTGACAGACCGAAGGCGATGCAAGTCCAGTTTGCAATAGAGCTCATGACTGCATTGCCTCCATTTTTCCACCCCAAAACAAAAGCAATTTTGACCTGAACAGATTTATGCTAGCGCTTTCAGGTCGGGGGATATCGCGTGAGTCGTTCAGTGCCAAAAAATCGTGTTGTATTGTTTGTCTGCGCGATCATTTTCTTTGATGCCGTCGGGTTCGGCTTGTTGATGCCGATCATGCCCGAACTGCTGGCCGATGTGGCCGGATTGTCGATCAGCGACGGCGCGACAATTGCGGGCCTCCTGCTGACCACATTCGCTATCATGCAATTCCTGTTTGCGCCTATTCTTGGCGGATTGAGCGATCGGTTTGGGCGCCGCCCCGTCCTGTTGCTGGCTTTGCTCGGCTTCTCGATCGACAGTTTCATCATGGCCTGGGCCCCGACTCTCACCTGGCTGTTCGTGGCGCGCCTGATCTCAGGGGTTTGCGGCGCGACTTATGCGGCCGCCTATGCATCCCTGGTCGATGTCTCGGCGCCGGAGGAACGGGCAAAATTCTTTGGCTATGGCGGCGCCGCGCTTGGGCTCGGCTTCATATTCGGCCCTGCCCTCGGCGGATTGCTTGGCGAATACTGGGTCCGCCTGCCCTTCATCGCCGCGGGCGCCCTGGTGTTCGTCGTCGCGCTTTGGGGCGTGTTCATGTTCCCGGAAACGCTCCGGCCCGAGAACCGTCGCGCTTTCTCGATCGCGCGCGCCAACCCCCTTGGCAGCCTGATCTCGATCGCGCGGCATCCGAGCGTGTTGATCGTCCTGGCCGCCTTGTTCCTGATCCAGCTCAGCAATCACTCTTATTCGAGCATCTGGTCCTTCTATACCGCCGAAGTCGCCGGCTGGACGCCGCTCTTTATCGGGCTTTCCGTCAGCGTCTATGGTTTCGGGTTCGCGGCCGTACAAGGTGCCCTGACGGGGCCTGCCATTGACCGGTTCGGCGAAGTCAAAGCGGTTTATTTCACGATCGTGATCGGGGTCATTTCTTTCCTGATCCTGGCGGTAGCGACCTCTGGCGTGCACATCTATATCGGCATCGCTGTCGGTGTTTTCTCCGCGTTTCTCAGCCCGGCGCTACAATCGCTGATGACCAGTCGAACGCCGGCCGACTCGCAAGGCGAGCTGCAGGGCGCGATCACCAGCCTGTACAGCCTGGCCGCCATTATCAGTCCAGCCGCAATGGCGTTCATCTTCTCGGCCTACACAGATGAGCCGGGGCTCTACTTGCCCGGTGCGCCATTCCTGCTCGCAGCGGCGCTGATCGTCGGGTCCGCGGTGATCTTCACCATCGCGGCGCGGCGCCTGGCGCGCGAGCCGCTTCCGCCAGCCCAGGCAGATGAGCCTGCGGAAGCAGATATCGCCGAAGCGTTCGACTAGGTGCGTTCGATAATCACGGCTGGCGCCATGCCGCCGGCTGCGCACATGGTGATCAGGCCATAGCGACCGCCCGAGCGTTCCAGCTCATCCAGCGCCGTGCCGATCAGGATCGATCCTGTCGCGCCAATCGGATGGCCAAGCGCCATGGCGCCGCCATTCACGTTGACCTTCTCACGGTCGAGATCGAGCTTGCGAATGAAACGCTCGGCAACCACGGAGAAGGCCTCGTTGATTTCCCAGACATCGATATCGTCCTTGCTGAGGCCGGCTTTCTCCAGGACTTTCTCAGCCGCCGGGACCGGGGCGTTGAGCATGAGGGTCGGGCAATCACCCATATTCGCTGTAGCGACGATGCGGGCACGCGGTTTCCAGCCATTCTTGTCGACCGCATCCTTGGACGCGATCAGCAGGGCCGCAGCACCATCGACGACGCCGGACGAGTTTCCGGCATGATGGACATGGTCAATCTTGCCTTCAAGTTCGGGGTATTTCTTGGTGACCATCTTGCCATAGGTATTGCCCTGATCATCGACCGGGATTTCCATGAACATGTTGAACACGGTCTTGAGGCCGCCAAGGCTCTCCATGGTCGTGCCGGGGCGCGGGAATTCTTCCTTGTCGAGGGCAAGCGAGCCATCCGGATTGTGCACGGGCACGACGGACTTGTCGAAGCGGCCTTCCGCAATCGCGCGCGCCGCGCGTTCCTGGCTGACCACGGCGAGCTGGTCGACAGCTTCGCGATCAATGCCTTCCAGCGTCGCAATCGCATCGGCGCAAACGCCTTGCTGGGATTGCGGGTGCTTCTCACGCAGGCTCATATTGCCCGCATCGAGCATTGGCGGGACCTTCGGGTCGGCTGTGGCCGACGTGTAGCTCATCATCTCGGTGCCGCCAGCGATGACGACATCTTCCATGCCGGACATGACTTGAGCTGCCGCCAGGTTCACGGTGGTGATGCCAGAGCCGCAGAACCGGTCGAGCGTCACGCCTGAGGCTTTGACATCATAGCCGGCATCCAGCGCTGCCATGCGGCCAAGATCTGCACCCTGGGCCCCGCGCTGTGAACTGGTGCCCCAGATGATGTCGTCGACTTCAGCTGTGTTGAGATCATTGCGATCGCGGATGGCTGACAGCACAGTCGCGGCCAGATGCTGCGGGTGCAGGTGCGCGAGGGCGCCTTTTCCTTGCTTGCCAATTCCGCGCGGCGTGCGGCACGCATCAATAATATAGGCTTCGGCCATCATGGATCTCCGTCATCTTGAATATGGAAGAGCTATGCTTGACGCGCACGTCAACCGCAAGCCGTGACGTTGCGTGATCAGACCTTACGACAAGCGCTGGCGGGAGAGTTGCGAGCTTGCCGCGAATAGGACACTTTCAGTGAATAGATTCGGCCATGACGAAGATAATGGAGCTCCCATGCGCAAGAATGCCATCAGTTTAGCCGCCCTCTCATTCTGTCTCGCAAGCCTCGCTTTGCCCGCGCAATCTCAAGAAGTCACAACGTCTAAATCCACCGGCCTCATTCTCATGGATGAGGACGAGTATGACGCCCTGCCCGAGCGCGATCCGTTGATGCGTGGCCGCCTGCCGCAATTCGTCGATCTCAGTGCCTTCTTCCCGCCGCCAGGACATCAGGGCGCGCAGGGGTCCTGCGTCGGTTGGGCGGTCGGATATGCGCTGAAAACCTATCAGGAAGCGCTCGAGTTCAATATTGCGCGGCCGCAGGCATGGGACCATTTCAGCCCGGCCTTCGTCTTCAACTCGATCAAGCAAGGCGACGATTGCAGCGCCGGCAGCCGAATTTCCGACGCCCTGGAATTCGTCGCCAATACCGGCGCCGTGCGCATGGACGATTTCCCTTACGAAGAGGCGCAATGCCTGCCGCCCACCGAAGACATGAGCTCGATCGCCCGCGACTATGCCATCAAGAGTTATCGCCGCCTGCAAAAGGACGGCATGCTGTTTGCCATTCGCGAAGCTCTGTCGAATGAAAAGCCTGTGGTCGTCGCCATGCGTGTCTTCCCAAGCTTTGAGAATTGGGACGGCGGCGGCAATTATCGCCATGATCCGGATGTCGAGTTCCAGGTCGATTTTCACGCCGTCACCGTGGTCGGTTATGATGATGAAAGACGCGCCCTGAAAATCATCAATTCATGGGGCACGGAATGGGGCGATGATGGGTTCTTCTGGATGGATTATCGCGCCGCCCGCGATCTGATCGCTGAAGCCTATGTCACCACCGACCGCCTGTTTGACGAGCCGTTTCCCGGCGATCCGTCCATCATCCTCGCCTCTGACAGCGACACGCCGCGCGGCAATGCCGCCGCATCCGGCGCGCCGATCGAAGAGGAAATGGAAGAGGCAGCGCCTGCCGAACCGGACCCGCTCGACGTCAATATGCTGGCCAACGCGGTCACTGGTCATGTCGGACGCAATGCCGAGGGTCAGACCCCGCAAGGCTATGATTTTTACCCCGCTTCGGTGTGGCTGAACCTGGAAGAGCCCTATCTGAACCAGATCGCGTCTGTGCGGTATTATTTCTACCATCGCACCTTCCGCAATCCGATGCGGCCGGAAAGCGATTCAAACGTCTTCCTGGCAAGCTGGCATGGCTATGGTTGTATCGAGAATGCCGAGGTCAAAGTCGTGCTCACCACCGGCGAGGAGCTGGCGGCGCCGTTCAATCTCTGCACCATCTGGGATCGTTTCCATCCGGGCGCGTTCCGCAAGGATGGCAGCCGCGGGGGCACAGCGCCGCTGTCAGAGAATGAAGACTTTGATGATAAGTCGGATGACTAGCCGCGATCGGCCTTGCCGCCTTTGAGGATGAAGCGTCGATCGCAATATTTGCACTCGACTTCGTCGTCGTCGCCCATCTCGTACCAGACGATCGGGTGTCCGAGCGCGCCGCCGCCGCCATTGCATGACACTTTTCGGGTGTCGACGATCACGATTTCCGGATTCTCAAACGAAGGTGTCTTGGTCATGGACAAACTCTTCTCTTCCCCAAGGTGAAATTGCCAAACAGGCCGCCCTCCCGCTAGCTAGGCCTGACGACGAGTCGCGTCAATGCGGCTCGTGCTGCGATCAGGAGTACCCGGCAGATGACCATCACCCTTTATCACTGTTCTCACGCGAGGTCCCTGCGCCCGCTCTGGTGCCTGGAAGAAATGGAACTGGACTATGAGTTGGTCAATCTCCCCTTCCCGCCGCGCGTGTTTGCGAAGGAGTATAAGGAGATCAACCCACTCGGCACGATCCCGTACCTGATCGATGGTGAGACAAGGATGACGGAAAGCTCGGGCATCTGTCATTATCTGACCCAGCGCTACGGACCGACGGATCTGGCTTTGCCGGTCGAGCACGCCGAATATGGCGCATTTCTCAATTGGCTCTATTTCAGCGACGCAACCCTGACTTTCCCGCAAACGCTGGTGCTGCGCTATTCCGAGCTCGAACCGGAAGATCGCCGCCTGCCGCAGGCGGTGGATGATTACGGCGCCTGGTTTTCCGGACGATTGCGCCACGTCGAGAGTGCGCTGGAGAGCCGCGACTATCTCGTCGCGGACCGATTTACGATTGCTGACATCGCCATTGGTTACGGTCTCCACCTGGCCGATCGCCTTCCGCCAATTCGCGATCGCCTCGGACCGAATGCGCGGGCTTATCTGGAACAATTGCGCGTCCGGGACGGATTTCAGCGGTCACTCGAAAAACAAAAGGCTTAGCGAATCCGTCTGCCCCTCCTATATGGATCATCCTGAGCGCGAGGAGCCTGTATGACCGACCCTGAATATGCCATCGAAGCGATCGGGCTGGAAAAGGTCTACCGGGCCTCGGGCAAGCTACCGGAAATGCGCGCCTTGAAAGGCATTGATCTCAAGATCAAGCGCGGCTCGATGTTCGGGCTGCTGGGGCCGAACGGCGCCGGCAAGTCGACCTTTATCAACATCCTGGCGGGCCTCGTCACCAAGACGTCAGGAACCGCGAAGATCTGGGGTCTCGACATCGACAAACATCCGCGCTCCTCACGCGCGGCAATCGGCGTTGTGAACCAGGAAATCACCATGGATCCGTTCTTCACGCCGTTGCAGGCGCTGGAGCTGCAGGCCGGATATTACGGTGTTCCCAAGGCTGAACGCCGGAGCATGGAAATCCTGACTGCGGTTGGACTAGACGACAAGAAGGATGCTTATGTCCGGCAATTGTCCGGCGGGATGAAACGCCGGCTGATGGTGGCCAAGGCGCTGGTGCACAATCCGCCAGTCCTGATCCTCGACGAACCAACCGCCGGGGTCGATGTCGAATTGCGGCGCTCGCTCTGGGCCTATGTCCGCGAGCTGCATGCCAATGGCACCACGATCATTTTGACAACGCACTATCTCGAAGAGGCTGAAGAGCTGTGCGATGAGATTGCGATTATCAGCCATGGCGAAGTCCTGGCCCAGGAACCGACCCCGCAATTGCTCTCGCGCCTGGATCAGCGCCTCCTGAAAATCACGCCGAGAGAGCCGCTCAGTGCCATCCCCGAAAGCCTGGCGCAATTGAATGCAGAGCTTTCGGATGACGGCGTTCTGAATATCACCTTCCGCAGCTCCGAGACCGGCATCGGCCGTTTGCTGGAGCGCGTGCGCGAAGCCGGGATCAGCGTCGCGGATCTCGCCACCGAACAACCCAATCTGGAAGATGTGTTCGTCGCGATGACCACAGAGACGGCCTAGCTGTTTTTGACCAGGCGAAGCTCGATCCGCTTCAGTTCGCGCAGCACATTGAGATGGTTCATCCGCATCCAGAACCAGACCTTGATCAGTCCGACGCCGAGGCTCGCCCAGCCAAACAGCGCGCCCCAAAGGACGACCAGTTTCAGGGACTCCGCTTGCAGCATGTTATAGCCGGCCCAGAGTGACAATGCGAAGATCAGGAAGCTGAACACGAAGGCCATCCCGGTCCAGTAGCGCAGCGGCCCACTGAACGTCATGCCCATCTGCTGAAACAGGCCGACATCCTCCTCGAGTTCTTTCAGGAACGCTTCATCATCGGCGCTCAGGCTCGTCATCAGACGGTCTTCAAAACTAGTCATCAGTCTCTCCTTTCAGAGTTGATTTCAGGTGTTTACGCGCATGGAAGATGCGCGATTTCGCCGTTCCAACCGGTACCCCGGTCACAGCGGCAAGCTCGTTCAGGCTCAGGCCCTCGCCAAAGAACAGTTCGGCAGCGAGGCGATGATCATCGCTGAGCCCGGCCAATGCCTGTTCAATCTCGACCCGCAATTCGCCGCGGGCGGGCTGCGAGGGCTCCGGCGCGTCGTCCAGCGGTGCGGTTCGGGCTCGCCGGGTTTGCGCATGGCGAATGCGGTCGACACATTTGCGGCGCAGGATGCCAAAGGCCCAGCCCGGGAACATGGCCGGGTCCGATAGGCGCGGCCATCCGCGGCAAATCCCGGCCCACGCTTCCTGCACGGCCTCCTCGGCTTCGCTGCGATCCCGCAGCAGCCGCAAGGCCGTTCGCATCAGACGCGGATACCAGCGCGCAGCCAGCCGGTTCGCCGCCCGGCGATCGCCAGATCGGGCCAATGTGACGAGCAGCTCGTCATATACGCGATCGGTGACTTGCCGCGCCATTCATGGCCTCCCTTAGCCTGTCATAAGGATAGTCGCAGCAACTGCCAAAAAGGTTCAACCTCACGCTGAGAGATGGCTTAACGCTCGCCGCCAATCAGGTACTGAAGGGCGCAGAGACATTTCTGGAGGCGATACAGTGGAATACAAAGACGTGGTCCTGGGCCGGCGCAGCGTTCGCGGTTATCTCGACAAACCAGTGCCGAAGGAAACAATCACTGAGGTTCTGGAAATGGCCATGCGGGCGCCGACCTCGCTGAACACACAGCCCTGGAACTTCTATGTCGTCACCGGCGAGCCGCTGGATCGGATTCGCGCGGGCAATGTCGAACGCAATCTCGCCGGCGTGCCGGATTCGCGCGAGTTTCGCGGCGGTCCGGGCTATCAGGGCGTCCACCGCGAACGCCAGATCGGCATTGCCATCCAGCTGTTCCAGGCCATGGGCATCGAGCGTCATGACAAGGAGAAGCGCCAGGACTGGGTGCTGCGCGGCTTCCGCCAGTTTGATGCGCCTGTATCGATCGTGATCACTTATGACAAGTCGATCCACGGCTCTGACATTGCCCCGTTCGATTGCGGTGGCGTGGTCAATGCGCTGGTCAACGCCGCCTGGTCGAAAGGTCTCGGCTGCGTAATCAATTCACAAGGCATCATGCAATCGCCTGTGGTACGCGAGCATGCCGGCATTCCCGACGATCAGGTCATCATGATCTGTGTCGCCATGGGCTGGCCGGATGACAGCTTCCCGGCCAATGCCGTCGTGTCGACCCGTAAGTCGATTGAAGACGGGGCAGTCTTTGTCGGGTTTGACGATTAGGGCCTTGTCGCCCGCGCAATTTCTTCAATCCACGGCAAGTGCTCGCGCCCGACAAAGATCTGCTCGTCGATGACATAAGCCGGCGCGCCGACAATGCCGGCATTTTCCGCATCTTCCTGCGCGGCTTCGAGGCGATCGCGCGCTTCGGACAGCGATCCTGAATAGACAGCGCCGCTGTTCGCGATCAGATCGGCGACCACACGCTCATCATCCAGATCGGCATGTTCCGACCAGTAAGCCTCGAACGCCGCCTGCAGGAACGGTAACTTGTCGCCCTCGATGCCGGCCAGCGCACCGAGCGCCAGGTCTGATGCGGCGAGCACCTCAGGGTAACGCAAATCAATGCCCTGATGCGCGGCATATTTGATGTTCAACGCCCGCTGCGATGCGGCTCGCACGCGGCGATGACTTTCACCAACCGTCTCTTCCTTGCCCAGCCTGGGCACATCCCGCTCGACCGTCTTGAATGGGCGCCAGTCGAGCTGCAGGCCCAGACGTTCCGCCAGCGCCAGCGTCGGCGCGATGGCGAGGTAAGCGGGCGCGGATTTGAAATCGATATAGACGGTCAGCATCAGGCAATCTCGTAGGCAATATCGGGCGCCGGACCGTTGCGACCGGTCAGCGCCCAGCGGATGTAGGGAATATGTTCGCGACCAAACAATATGTCGTCGCCGAGGATGTAAGTCGGAACACCGTAAATACCGGCCGGATGGAATTGCGGCTGGAGCTGATCGTGTTGCGCGCCGCCGGTGCCTGACACAAAGTCGGCAAACCCGACGGCGCTGACGCCGGCCGCGTTCAGACAGCCCTCGACCACACTGATGTCTTCAATATCCAGTTCGCGCCGCCAGAATGGCGGGTAGACGGCTTCCAGGTACGCGCCGAGCCGGTCTCGCGCGGTCTGCATCACCCAGAGAATGCCAATATTGGGCAAGCGGGAGTCCCAGATCTTTTCCGTGCCCTTCAGAATAAGACCTTGCCGTTCGGCATAGCGCCGGGCGTCACGATAGGAATAACGGATCGCGTTCCAGGTCCGCTGGCTACGCCCTTTCGAAGCGACGACCTTGCCCTTTTTTTTCTCAGCCGAGCCGAGATAGCTTGGAATATCGAGGGTGAGCGGGCGCCAGTCGAACTGCAGGCCAAGCTCTGCCTCGAGCGCCAGGGTCGGACGAACCGCCACAAATGCGTACGGGCTCTTAATATCGATATAGATGATGAGCGGCGCATCGCTCTTGAGTACGTGCATGCGGGCTGTCCTTCCTGCCTCGGGACCTGTTTGCAGCCCTCGAATCGTGAACCGCGAGTTTCCACTGTGTTAAGTCTGGCGTCAAAGATTCGATGTACAGTTTTCCGGAAACTCCACCATACACGTCTAAGTAGAAGTGATGACGGACGTTTTTGTCGAGAATAATGCTGCTCGCACGGTCTCTGATCGCGCTCAGCGCATTGCCTTCTGGGTTTCCCTCACCGGTCTCGTCGTCAACACGATCCTGTTCGCGCTCTACGTCACAAATGACAGCCTGACGCCCTTCCTGGTGATCAATTACGTTTATTACACGGTGACAATCTCGATCATTGCCTGGAGCGCTTATCGCAACTGGAATTTCATGACCGTCTTGTCGGCCGGGATTGCCGCAATTTATTTCCACATGTGGGGCACAACCTATTTCGATGCCTGGATGGGCAACGCCTCGGTGCTCAGTTTCCCGACACTGCTGTTTGTCCCGCTCTGCCTGATCCTGATCGCGGGTCCGCGGGTCTTGACGCTCTATACGCCGGTTCAGGCGCTTCTGGTCTACTTCTACATGAAGCATTTCGGCGCAGGTGTATTCGGCTTCGACCCGGAAGTGGTCGATACCGGCAATCTGGCGACTCTGCTGGCTGTGATGTCCGGTATCACGCTCTTCATTCTCGCCATTGTCAGCTATTCGCGGCGCAAGACCGATAATCGCCTGCTGCGCCTGGTGCGCGAAACCGAGCGCCTCGCGGCGCAGGACCCGCTGACCGGGCTGAAAAACCGCCGCGCCTTCATGGAAGAAGTTGAAGCCCTGTGGGCCAACAAGGCGCCCTTCTCGGTCGTGTTCATCGACCTCGACCGGTTCAAACCCCTGAATGATGAATATGGACACACTGTCGGTGACAGTGTCCTGCAAACCCTGGCCACGCGCTTACAAGCCAGTGACGCCGCCCACACCGTCGCCCGGTTTGGCGGCGACGAATTTGCCCTCTTGATCGAGGAGCAGGCAACAGACAAAGCGCTCGACCAATTGGTCAAGGATCTGTACCGCCAGTGCATCTCGGAAATCGACATTGAAATCGCCATGGTCTCCGTCGGCGCGTCGTTCGGTTATGCCCAGGCCTTCACAGATGCGGTCAGCGTCAGCGAGCTGCTGCATGCCGCTGATACGGCGATGATGCGGTGCAAGGCGAGCGGTGGCGGGGTCGAGAAATTCGACTCCGATCTGGACGACGCGTCCTTTGCATCCGGCGCTGTCGAGGAATTGTTTCGCAAGGCGCTGCAAGCTGGCCAGATCAAGCCTGCGCTGCAACCCATTGTCGACGCTCATTCCCTGCGCGTGATTGGCCACGAATTGCTGGCACGCTGGTCAGACAGCGGCCTGGCGCGGACGCCGTCGCCCATGGAGTTCATTCCGATCGCTGAAAAGCTCGGCCTTCTGAATGAAGTGCTCTGGCTCACGCTCAAATCAGCGCTTTCGGCGATGAAGCGAACCGATGGGTTCCTTGCGATCAACGTGTCGCCGTCACAGCTTTCGTCCAGTTCGTTCGTCGAGACGCTGCAAAAGCATGTCGAAGCCAGCGGGTTTTCCATGGATCGGATCGAGCTTGAAATCACCGAACATGTCGCGTTTCGCAATCTTGACGACAATATCGCCACTCTGGCGGCCGCGCGGGCGCTTGGATGCAAGATTGTGCTCGACGATTTCGGGTCCGGTTATTCGTCACTCTCCCTTCTCGAGGAGTTGCCGCTCGACAAGGTCAAGCTCGACAAGAGCCTGCAATCGTCCAATCACCAGCGCGGTGTCCTGCCGGCAACCATTCGCCTGGCCCGCGATCTCGGGTTTGAATGCTGCGTCGAGGGCATCGAATCCGAAGATGCTGCAGACTTCGCCGCAAGCAAGGGATGCCGTCAGATGCAAGGCTTCTGGTTCGGGCATCCTGAGATCGTTTCTGAGCACCGTGGTCATTTGAAGATTGCCTCCTGATCTCGGCTCTTGCCGGTTGATGTGGAAGCCCTCTATCCTGCCTCCAAACGGAGGTCCCGGTGCTGGCTACAATTCGCGAACTTGGGCAAGACGGCGCGACTTTGCTCCTGGGGCTGTCTGTCGGCGCCGCCTGGATCGTGACGATTGTTGCGCCCAACACATCCTATGACAATCTCGATGCGACGCGCGCAGACAAGCATGTCCGCAGCCTACTCAAGTCTGCCTCTGACCCGATTGCGGTGGTCATGCTGGTGGCTGGAGGACTGGCCATATTGGGCGGCGCACTGGTCGCCGGGGTCACCGCCCTGCTGGCTGCATTCGGCTTTTTCACAAATCGCTGGACATTGGCCAATTTCAAGCGCGGTGAAACGCCGCCCGATGCCAATGAGAAACGCAAGGCGCAGCGCGCCATCGCGGTCAGCCTGACGCTGGTTTTCGCATTGGTCGGCGCGGTCGCTGCCGTGCTCGCCCTACTCGGAATCTAGGAGCTGGGCTTTTCCATCTCGACCGGAAGGCGCGGCTCGACCAGTTCGTCGATAATCTCCAGCCCCACCCGCTGGTCGGACAGTTTGCGCAAGGCTTTGAGGAAGTCCGCCCCAGCGGTCACGCCATCGGCGCTGTAGGCCAATGAGAGCTCAGCCGCTTTGGCATAATGGCCTTGCGCAGCCTGGAAATCAGAGGTCGCTTCTGAACAGGCGCCGACATTGTGGATGACGGCGGGCGATTCAGGATACTCCTCGGCCATCCCGGTCCACATCGCGCAGGACGTGAACGGGTCCTTGGACGAGATGTCGAGCGCCTGCTCAAATCTCGGGTCGGCACGTACGACCGGGTCGAGCGCTTCGGTGATGAAAGTTGCCCTTACGGTCGCGTTGCGCGGCGCAATATCATTGCGGATCGGCCGCAGGGTTTCGAACAAGGCCTCACGGATTAGCTCTGCAGGCGCATCCAGTCCGGCAAATCCAATGGAGTGGAAGCCATTCAATCCATGCCGGCGGCGCTTGCGCTTCAGTTTCTTGTCATAAACGCCGTCATAAACGCCGGTTTCATAACAGGTTTCACGCGAGGCATCGCCGCCATATGCGCCGGAGAAGACGACTTCGCCCGTGTCGGCATCGACGAGACGCGGATGCGCAGAGACGGAAACGCGCTCTTCGATGCAGAGCTCTTCCACGTCAACGCGGGTCTCACAATCGAACAGGCCGTCCCATTCGATGCATTTGCTGGTCGTGTGGTGATACTCATTCCAGTCATAGGAATCGATGTCGACATGGCCGGTATAGGTCCCCGCCGGGACATCGCCAGGGACTCCATAGGAAAAGTCGGCCAATGTGAACCAGGACGCGCCGTCAAATACGGTATTGGCAATCATGGTTTCGAACTGGCGAGCATACCAACCGCCCGCCGGACCTCGGAATCGGTCGACCTGTACGGTGCGGGTTTCCGCAGCAGCGACGCTCTCAGGCATCAGACGGGCTTCGTAATTGATTCCCGGAGTGGTGCAGGCTGCCGCGCCCATCAGGGCACAAGTGGTTGCAAACAGGGTCTTTTTCATCGGTTCCGTCCCATTCGATTGCAAGTGAGTGTGCGCCCGCAGGTGTGAATGGTCCCTGAATACATTAGGAAAATTAAACGGCCAAATCTTGCCGCAACGTCAGTCTTGCGGTGCACCAACCGAATTCGCACATACGCAGTCAAATCAATGAAGGACTTTTCGATGTCTGGCACTTCCCCGCTTTTCAAGCCGCTGACCATTCGCGGCATGACCATTCCAAACCGTGTTGTCATGGCGCCTATGACGCGCTCATTCTCGCCAGGCGGCGTACCTGGCGAGAATGTCGTTGAGTATTATGCGCGGCGCGGCGATGCCGATGTCGGACTTATTGTGACCGAAGGGACGACGGTCGATCGTGGCGGCGCCTCGAACGATCCGAAGGTCCCGAACTTCCACAAGGAAGACGCGCTGGGCGGCTGGTCCAATGTCGTCGAGGCGGTTCACAAGACCCCTGGCAAGATTGCGCCGCAGCTTTGGCATGTCGGCATGATGCGCAAACCCGGCACTGGCCCTGACCCGGACGCCGTCTCTGACAGCCCTTCCGGGCGCACGCATCACGGCAAGCAGGTTCAGCCTGAACCGTCGGACAGCGAAGTTGCTGATATGGTCATGGCCTATGCCAAGGCCGCCGGAGACGCCAAACGCCTCGGCTTTGACGCTATCGAGATCCACGGCGCGCATGGTTATCTGATCGATGAGTTCTTCTGGAACGTCATGAACACCCGCGAAGACAAATATGGCGGCGACCTGGTCGGCCGCGCGACCTTTGCCGGTGACATTATCCGCGAATGCCGCAAGGCGGTCGGAGAGGATATGCCGATCATTCTGCGCTTCTCGCAATGGAAGCAGCAGGAATACACTGCGCGCCTCGCTACCACACCACAAGAGCTCGAACCGTTCCTGCAAGTGTTCGCTGATGCCGGCGTCGACGTCCTGCACGCCAGTCAGCGGCGCTGGTGGGAAGCTGAATTCCCGGAAGTTGACGGCGATAGCGGCCTCAACCTTGCCGGTTGGTGCAAGAAGATCACCGGTCTGCCGTCGATCACGGTTGGATCGGTTGGTCTGTCATCTGATTTCATCGGCGCCTTTGCCGGTCAGGATTCCAAAACCCGTCCCATCTCGGATGTCATTGAACGCCTCGACAAAGGTGAGTTTGATATGGTCGCCGTTGGCCGCGCGCTGCTGCAGGATCCGTTCTGGGCGCAGAAGATCAAGGAAGACCGCGTCGACGAGCTTGCCGACTATGATGCCAAGGCGCTGGCGACGCTTTACTAGGCAATATCGGCCACAAATAGTATCCTTATGGCGAGGCAAGCGATTGCCTCGCCATTTTTCTGTTTGGTTGGCTTGCGCAAGGCCAAGTCCACCAAAAGTTGACGCCAGCGTCATTTTTTGAGATAGAGGCCCATGCAAACCGTCATCAAAGCCATTTTCGCGATCGGACCGCTGCTCTTCGGCTTCGGCTTCATGGCTCCGCTCATTTCGCAAGCAATCCAGGCCTTGTCCTGGACGCCGCCCTTCGGCCTGACCCCGCTCATGACCGGCTTGATTGTCGGCGGCACGCTTGGCCTGATCGCTCAAATACGGGGGACCTGGATATGAGCCCGACCCAAGATCTTTCCAAACTCTCAGAGGCCGAGCTGATGCGCCTCGAGCGCGAAGTGGCGGCCCGCCATCTCAACAAGTTTCCGTATTTTGCGGTGATCTGGGCCTTTTCCAATCTCGCGGTCTGGCTGTCACTTTGGCCGCTCGTCTTCATGGGCGTCATCCCGCTCTGGCTTGGCTTCATCATCGCCACGGTGAACATCACGCTGTCTTACCTGCCGAGCCATGAGGCCCAGCACGACATCATCGCCAAGCCCGGGTCGAAGCTGCGCTGGTTGAACCAGCTGGTGGGTCATACCTCCACCATCCCGCTGGTCATGCCCTACAGCACGCTGAAATGGACCCATATGGAGCATCATAAGCACGCCAATGATCCGGCGCTTGATCCTGATTATGGAACGCATGCGACCGGCCATTTGCAGGCGATCTGGAAGACCTTCCAGAACCGGCAACCGCGATCGGAATGGATCGAGGCCTATCCGAAGACCCTGGAACGCGTTGGCCATATTGAAGGCATCGTCCACGCTATTCTTTATCAGCTTGTCTTCTATAGTATTCTGTTCGCGCTGGCCTGGAGCGGATACGCCATCGAAGCGGCTCTGCTCTGGTGGTTGCCGCGTCATCTCGCCTTCAGCTATATCCAGTATTATCTCAGCTGGGCGCCGCACAATCCGGGCCTCAGCAAAGGCCGCTATCGCGACACGCGCAGTTTCCGCTCAATCTTCGGCAATATCGGCTCGCTGGGCATGCAGTTTCATGTCATCCACCACCTGCACCCGCGTATTCCGCTGTACCGGACGCCGATGGCGTATTGGGAGATGAAACCGATCCTGGAAGCCCGCGGCTGCGACGTCGACGATCTGTAAGACCGCTTACCAGCTGCCTTCATTCTCCATGCTCGCCCATGGCTCAGCGGGCGCCAGCGGCTTGCCCTTTTGCAGCAGCTCGACCGAAATACCATCTGGCGAGCGGACGAAGGCCATACGCCCGTCGCGCGGGGGCCGGTTGATGGTCACGCCGAGTTTCTGGAAGCGCTCGCAGGCTTCGTAGATGTCGCCAACGCGGTAAGCGAGATGGCCGAAATTGCGGCCGCCATCATAGTCTTCGGGGTCCCAATTATAGGTCAGCTCGACCATTGGAATATCCATGGCAGTGGGTGAAGTATTCTCCGGCACGCCGCCGCAGCGTTCAATATCGTCTGGCGAGGCCAGGAAGACCAGCGTGAACCGGCCTTGCTCATTCTCATAGCGCAGCAGCTCACTTAGCCCAAGGCCTTCGCCATAGAACTTCACCGCCGCATCAATATCGGTGACACGGACCATGGCATGCAGGAATTCAACGCTCATTTATACTGCTCCTCAAGCCGCCGGATCTCGGATCGCAGCGATGGCGGGCGATTGCGATAATAGAAGAAGGTCGCCGCTGCCAAAAGCGCGGCATTGATCGCCATGATAATGATAATGGTCAGAAAGTCGCCGAGAATATTGCCGAGATTCTGCTGTCGAATGGTCACCTGAACATTGTCTTCGCCCCAGACATTTGCGTCATGGGTAAAACCGTAAAACCCGGCGATGAGGGCCGGCAACAGGACCAGCGCCAGAAGCGCGATCCCGCATTGATAAACACCAAGGCGCGGCCGTTCAGCTCGCGCGAAACTCTTCACGAACTCGTCACGCGGAACATTGCTGTTGAGCAGGCCCTTCTCGACATTGGAATCATAGACCTGTTCGCCAAGTTCCGGCGCCTTGATCCATTTCCAGGCGAGGACCGCTGCCCAGATCGCGACCGGCAGAAACATCAGGTAATAGATGCCAGTAAAATTATCGACGAACATTGGCGTCCACTCCATCCGGTGGACCAGACCTGCCTATTCGGCCGCCGTGTGCACCTTCTCATAAGTTAGCATGGCACGTTTTCGCGCCGTGCCCCAATGGTAATTATGTAACCTACCGTCAGATGCAAGCGCGCGATGACATGGGATCAGCCAGGCGAGCGTATTTGCGCCAATCGCCGTGCCCGCTGCGCGCGCCGCTTTGGGATTGCCGGCAACCGCCGCAACCTGTCCATACGTCCAGGTTTCACCGACCGGAATCTCGAGCAATGCCCGCCAGACCTGGCGCCTGAACGGGGTGCCATACATGGCCAGTGGGACCTCGCCGCCATCGCCGAATATCTTGTCGGCCCAGCGTTTGGCTTCGGCGTCATCAAATTGGAAATCCGCATTGGCGTAGCGCTGCATCATGTCTTCAAACACGCGGTCTTCGGCATAGCCCGGATGCACGAAACCGGTCTTGTCCTGTACGCCTTCATCAGCGAAGCCGAGCCCGCACAATCCACGCGAAGAAATCAGGAAGACGCCTGTTCCAAACGGCGTATTCGCTTTTCCAATGGTCAGCTGCGCGCCCTGGCCGCCCGTCTTGGCCTCGCCCGGCGAGAGCGCTTCGTGCGCGATGAACAGGTCATGCAAACGCGACGGCGACGACAAGCCGGTCTCGAACGTGGTGTCGAGCACGCTGGCGCCCTGGCGCAGCAGATCGCCGGCCTCGGCATGTGCCAGCGTCGCCTGATACTGTTTCGGGCTGACCCCCGCCCAGCGCGTGAACTCGCGTTGAAAATGGCTGGCGGACAGACCGACCGCTTCCGCGCAGGTGCGCAGGTCCGGCCAGTCACGCCAGGTATCGCCTAAGTGTTCCAGGGCATCTGCCATGCGCTCATAAGCGACACAGCGTTCATCAAGAGGTTTCATAAGAAGTGTCATGAGCACATTCTGCCGGGCCCGGGCAAGCTCTGCCACCCGTTTCTTGCGACGCAAGCGTCTATGCGCCTCACCTGCATCGTGACACCCTGCCGCAGTCTTAGTTGCGAATCATTCTTGACAAATGCGGTTTGAAGTTGCAAATCGTTCTCATGATCATTTGCATCTGCCGCCGTATCAATGACCAAGGGGTTCGCGAAGCTGTCGAAGCTGGCGCGCGCAGCCCTGAGGCTGTGCAGGCGCATCATGGCTGCAGCTTCAATTGCGGCAAATGCCGCTGCACGATTGGCGAAGTGATCTCCGAAACGCTCGACGCTGACGATCGGGTGCTGGAGCTCATGGCCGCTGAATAAGCGCCCGCCTACTCCGTTTCCTCCTCATATCCGACCAGCCGCAATGGCCGCGCCTTGCGCCCTTCCAGTTCGGCCCACCGCACCAGCGCATCTTCGCGGCCATAGGTGATCCACAACTCTTCCGGATCGACGTCGCGGACGGTCTGGGTCAGCTCGTCCCAGTCGGCATGATCGGACAAGACCAGCGGCAGTTCCACCCCCCTTTGCTTTGCCCGCTGACGGATGCCCATCCAACCTGAAGCAAAACAGGTCACCGGATCGGCGAAGCGGCGTCCCCATTTATCATTGAAGCTGGCCGGCGGACCGAGAATGATCTCACCCGCGAATGACACCTGCGGGTCGTCGTCTGTAGATGGCGTGATCAGCCTCAAGTCCCCCAGTTCGACACCCTGGCGGCCATAGAGCGCGCACAGCTTCTCCAGCGCGCCATGTATATAGAGAGTACGGTCATATCCGGCCTCGCGCAGCAAGGCGATCACACGCTGTGCCTTGCCCAGCGAGTAGACGCCAACCAGGTGCGAGCGGTCCCTGAACAGCTCGACACTGGCCAGCAGTTTGCGGATTTCAGCCCGGTCATCCGGATGGCGGAACACCGGCAGGCCGAATGTCGCTTCGCTGATGAAGACGTGAGTATTCGGAACAATCTCAAACCGGGCGCAGGTCGGATCCTGTCGCCTTTTATAATCGCCCGTGCTGACCATGCGCAGACCGCGCCAGTCGACCACCACCTGGGCGGAGCCGAGAATATGGCCCGCCGGCGCGAACCAGACGGTCACGCCATTGATCTCGACCGTCTCGCCGAATTCCAGAGGCTGGCGGCTGGCGGTGAAGTTCTCGCCATAGCGCGCAGCCATGATGGCCAGGGTGGCGGGGGTTGCCAGGACCGCGCCATGCCCGGCCCTTGCATGGTCGGCATGTCCATGCGTGACCACTGCCCGATCGACGGCGCCGCGCACCGGGTCGATATAAAAGTCCCCGGGCGGGCAATAGAGGCCTTTCGGGGTCTCGTGCAGCAAGAGGTCGGGGCGGATCATACCTCCAGCTATAATCCTGAAATCGAAATCCGACACTGCCCCATTTCCGCCGCTTGCAGGTTTTACCCAAACCAGCCTAGCGTCTCATCTCGAATGATTTTGGAGTATCCTATGCGTCGCATCCTTGCTTTAGCCGCAGGCCTCGCCGTGGCGACCACCCCCTTCGCCCAGGCTCAGAATTCGGACCCGAGCGACACCATTAAATTGTCCATGGTCGCCGGATACAAAGCGCTCTTCACCTGCTCCGGATATTTCAGCGCCGGGCAGAGCCTGCCGGAAATCCAATCTAATGAGCTGAGCGGCATCTATGTCGATTACCGCCCCCTGATGAACCAGGTCTCGAACGCCAGGATCGATGAAGACAACCGCACGGTTCAGGTCGAGTTTGACAATAATCTGCCGCCACGCGTCGCGGTCTGGCGCCCAGGCATCGGCTGCTCGACGCTCCCGGTTGGTGCTTCTGCCGACATGACGGCCTGGCTGCCCAGCTTTGCCAATATGCCCGGCATGAACGAGCCGGACAATTCGACCGCACTCGGAGACAATGTCACGCTGACCGAGAACACATTCGCGCTCGACCTGCTGGGTGTGCCGGTGAGTTTTGCCTTTGACGAAGCCACCTATGGACAGGGCACGCGCACCAGCGCTGTCGTCATCCTGCACAAGGGACAGGTCGTCGCCGAGCAATATGCGCGCGGCATAGACCGCACGACGCCGCAACGTACCTGGTCGGTGGCCAAGTCGCTGACCTCAACGATTATCGGTGCGGCCATCTATGACGGCATTCTTGGCCTGGACAATGAGGCGATCATTGCCGACTTCAACAAAGGCGGCGATCCGCGCCGGGCGATCACGCTGCGCCATGTTCTCAATATGGCGAGCGGCCTGGAATCCAACAATCCGGGATCGCGCACAGACCGGCTCTATTTTGGCGGCGCGGCAGTCGCCGACCAGCTCGCCGATCGCTCCATGGAAGCCATTCCCGGTACGCGGTTCAAATATTCCAATATGGACACTTTGATCGCCATGCGCGCTTTGCGTGAGGCGATGGGCAATGACTCAGCTTATCGCGCCTTCCCGCACACCGAAGTGCTGCAGAAGATCGGCGCGCGCCACACCATTCTCGAGACCGACTGGAACGGCGATTATGTCTCCTCATCGCAAGTCTGGATGACCGCACGCGACATGGCGCGGCTGGGTCAGCTTTACCTGCAGGACGGCAATTGGGGCGGCGAGCAGATCCTGCCACCTGACTGGCTCGACTTTGTCACAACCCCTGCCCCGTCCCAGCCTGATGGTGATGTCGGTTATGCCGGATCATTCTGGCTGATGAACAATGTCGACGGCGTCCCGTCTGATGCGTTTGCCGGCTTCGGAAATCGTGGCCAGTACATGGTCGTCGTCCCGTCCCGGGACCTGGTCATCGTCCGCCGCGGCTTTGATATTGCTGGCGAACCGCGCTTCGAGATCGGCAATTTCGTCGCCAACGTGGTCGGCGCTTTCGATGCCGCTGAGCAAGCGCGTCTGGCGGCCGAAGCCGCCGCCGCTGCGCTCGAAGAGGAAGACGCTGACTAGCCGACCGGATGCAGGAGCTTGGTGATCCGGCGCGAGACCGCTTCATCAAAGCTCTGCATCATCGCGGAACCGGCGATCTTGAAATCGAACGCCTCGACAAAGGTTCGACCATCCGGCGCGCGGGCGCAGGTGGCGTCCATTTCGAATGAGTTGATCTTGGCGACCATGGCCGGCTTGTAAGGCTTGGGCAGCTTCATATTGAAGGCCAGGACCGAGCCATCACTCTTGTCGAGTGTGACCGTGCCTTTGAGTTTTTTCATCATCTTCTTTTCCATGCCATCGGCGTCAGCTTCCGGCTGGGGCGTGAAGGCATAGGTGACAGTGTCATCGCTTTCATTGAGCGCCGAAACTTTGTCGGGCACCATCTCCGCAAAGTCCGCGCACCAGATATCCCCATCGGTTTCGGATTCCATTTCTTCGAGACCTTCGCGGAAATCGTCTGACCACTCACTCTCGGCAGGACTGGTCACTTGAATGCGCTCACCTTCCGGCTGGCTCGGATCGATTTTTCCGGTGGCGAACATGTCGGCCTCCGAATAGGTCATCTCATAGGCATAGACGGGGCCGTCCTTGGACAGATTGCGCATCATGTCGAGCACGGGATCGGCTGAAGCTGGAACGGACAGACCGGCGGCGACAAGCGCGAGCGGGAGGAAACGGGACATGGGAACTCCTAAATCACTTTTCCCCTTCAAACCCGGACCTGTCTGAATGTCAGATGAAAAATCTGCAACAGCGCCGAAGAATGCGGTAGAGATCACGTGATGCCAGACACGATCGCTCCCCGTTTTGCACTGCCAGACCGTTTCGGCGCCTGGTTCAACGAACGGGGCTGGCAGCCGCGCGCACACCAACTGGATTTGACCGAAACCGCCCTTGGCGGCGAAAGCGCGTTACTGATTGCACCGACCGGCGGCGGCAAGACCCTGGCCGGCTTTCTCGCCAGCCTGATCGAGCTGTCGCACAAACAGTCCCGCAATTCAGACCGGCCGGCTCTGCACACGCTTTATATATCGCCGCTGAAAGCACTGGCCGTCGATGTCGCTCGCAACCTGATGACGCCGGTCGAAGAAATGGGGCTCGATATTCGCATCGAGACCCGCACCGGCGACACGCCATCGCACACGCGTCAGAGGCAGCGGAAAACACCGCCTGACATCCTGCTGACCACGCCCGAGCAGCTGGCGCTGTTCATTGCCTCCGACCACGCGGCCGAGTTCTTTGCCGACCTGAAATGCGTGATCATCGACGAAATCCACGCCATCGCGCCAAGCAAACGCGGCGATCTGTTGAGCCTGGGCCTCGCAACACTGGCCAAATGGGCGCCGGCCTGTCGTTTCATTGGACTGTCCGCGACGGTCCATGACCCTAGCGTCCTGCAATCCTGGCTCGCGGTCCGGCAGGACGCGCCCAAACTGATTGTTGCCGAAGGCGGTGTGCATGCCGATGTCGACATTCTGATTTCGGATGAGCGCATTCCCTGGTCCGGTCATTCCGGCCGGTTTGCGGTCGGCGAAGTGTATGAGCAGATCAAGGCCGCGCAGATGTCGCTGGTTTTCGTCAATACGCGCTCGCAAGCCGAATTGCTGTTCCAGGAATTATGGAACGTCAATGAAGACGCCCTGCCGATCGCACTGCATCACGGCTCGCTGGCGCGCGAGCAGCGGCAACGCGTGGAAGCAGCCATGGCTGCGGGCCAGCTCAAGGCCGTTGTGTGTACGTCCACGCTCGACCTCGGCATCGACTGGGGCGAAGTTGATCTCGTCATCCAGATGGGCGCCCCGAAAGGCGCTGCGCGTCTGGTCCAGCGCATTGGCCGCGCCAATCACCGCATGGATGAAGCGAGCCGTGCCATGCTGGTCCCGACCAACCGGTTTGAAATCCTTGAATGCCGGGCGGCAGAGGAAGCGGTCGAGGCCGGTGAGATTGATGGTGAACCCCTACGTCAGGGCGCGCTCGATGTCCTCGCCCAGCACGTCATGGGGCGCGCCTGCGGTGAAGGTTTCGGGCTGGAAGACCTGTTCGACGAAGTAAAGGCGTCCGCACCCTTCGCCAATCTCGACTGGGAAACCTATGAGCGCGTCGTCGATCTCGTCGCCACTGGCGGCTACGCGCTGAAGACCTATGACCGGTTCAAGCGGATCACGCGGCGGCGCGATGGGCTGTGGTCAGCGCGGACCAGGCGTGACCAGCAGCAACACCGCATGAATGTCGGCGCGATCGTCGAGGCGCAGCATCTGAAAGTGCGTCTGGCGAGCCGGGTCGGACGCGAAAAGGCCGGACAAGCCACGGGTCGCCCGGCCCTCCGCGCCGGTCGCACGCTGGGCGAGATTGAGGAATATTTCATCTCAACCCTGACGCCCGGCGACACATTTCTCTTCGCAGGCGAAATCCTTCGCTTTCTAGGCGTACAGGACAATGATTGTCTCGTGATGCGTGCACCGGCCGACACCAATCCGGCCATTCCGAGCTATAATGGCGGTAAGTTTCCATTGACCCAGTTTCTCGCGGGCCGCGTGCGCAAGATGATCCATGATCGTGACAATTGGCGCGCCCTGCCAGACCAGGTGCGCGAATGGTTCGAGATACAGGATCTGCGCTCAACCATTCCGGCAGCCGATGAGCTGTTGATCGAGACCTTTCCACGCGGAGAGCGCCATTTCCTCGCCTGTTATCCGTTTGAAGGCCGCCTCGCCCACCAGACGCTCGGCATGTTGCTGACGCGCAGACTGGAGCGGATGGGCGCCAAGCCGCTCGGCTTTGTCGCCTCCGAATACGCAATGGCCGTGTGGGCGATGGAACCGATGGGCGCGGTTGACCTGCAGGCTTTGTTCGCGCCGGACCTGCTCGGCGATGATCTGGAAGAATGGCTCGACGAGGCCGTGCTGATGAAACGCCATTTCGCGCATTGTGCACAGATCTCGGGCCTGATCGCGCGGCGTATGCCTGGCAAGGAAAAAACCGGGCGACAAGTGACCTTCTCGACCGACCTGATCTATGACGTCCTGCGCAGCCATGAGCCGGACCATATCCTGCTCCAGGCCGCCCGCCATGACGCCGCCACCGGCTTCCTCGACATCCGCCGCCTGTCGGACATGCTGGTTCGGGTACAGGACAAGATCGTCCACAAGGACCTCGAAAAGATCAGCCCGTTCGCCGTTCCGGTCATGTTGGAAGTCGGCAAGGAGCCGGTGCACGGCGCCAGCCTGGAGGAAGCGATCCTGCGCGAAGCGGAATCTGATTTGATTGCGGATGCGATGGGAGTGGTTTGACGGGGTGTGGCGTTTAGGTCGGCTTTCGGCGTCAAAGCGGACGTTGACCAACGCACGACACGAATATTCGTTCCATTCCTCTTGATCTCTTCCTATATGTTCAAAACGAGGGTTTGTTGGAGGAACAAAGATAGCGCGTATTCTGTTTTGGTCGGTTCTTCCCTTGATTTTAGTAGTCGGATTAGTTGCGTGGTCGCCGGTGGATTTTCGCGATGTTAGACTTCAATCAATTGAACTCTATCTCGTACTGGCATTGGTCTCGTTCTCCATGGTCGATCGTAGAACCTCGTTCTTCGATCGCTCTCTCATTCATTTGCTTACAAGCTACTACGTCTTTTTTTCTTTTCTTCCATTTCGACTGTTCACGCCGTTCTTTCCGGACAATCAAAGTTCATTCGGATGGTCGTTTTCAATCTGGATTTGGATAGGCATCGCGTCCTTTTTCATTCGTTGTCCAAGGTGTGGAACGTTATATTCATTGGTAAATTTAGATTCGGGTGAACCAGCCGCGCCTTCGTTTACGTTTGGAAGCATGCCCAAAGGTTCGTTCTATGCCGCTTGGAACACTCGCAAATGTGGTAAGTGCGGAAGAGACAAAAAACTACCAAATCATCTAGAGCGCAAGCTATAGACAAGAGCACGCTTCAGCCAATTCAGGTGCTCCGTTTTGGCTAAGATTCACATCTTGTGCAGAACGCCCGTTTTCGGCGTCGGAGCGGACCATAAGTTCTTGTTTCTGACCTAAGCCCAGTTCATTGGTTTCCAATGAAGCTGGACAAGGAAGCTATCGCGATCGTATTTGGCGCTGGGCTGTTGTTCTCCCTCATGAAGATGGGGTCGGAAACAACATTTACTCAGTTTGTTTTAGGTGCCGCCATGGGTGGTTTCTTCGGCTTCGCAGCGTTGCCCTACTTTAATTCGAAGAAATGGAGGCCCAGACCTCTACTTTGCGCTGTAATTGCAAGCGCATCGGCAGTTGCTTTGGCGCTGTCTCGAGACCTTAGTCCAGTTATGGTTGTCGCATCGGGCTGCGCAGGTTTAGCCATCGGCTACTTTTCCCCATATTTTGCTAGGTATCTCTAATGTCTGCTCCTGACTCAAAGCAGACATCACGCGCGACCGAATTCACATTTCTTCAGTTAGATTAAGCACTCGCCTTCAAGATCCGGCGGCGTTGCACCGAGCTCGGGATGCCCAGGCTTTCGCGATATTTCGCGACGGTCCGGCGGGCAATCTCGATGCCGAATTCGGTGAGGATTTCGACGATCTTGTCGTCGGACAGGATCTTGTCACCTTCTTCGTCGATCAGCTGCTTGATGCGATAGCGTACGGCTTCAGCAGAGTGTGCCTCGCCGCCACCAGTCGAGGGAATCGCCGCGGAGAAGAAGTATTTCAGCTCGAACAGGCCGCGCGGTGTGGCCATGTATTTATTGCTGGTCACCCGGCTCACGGTCGATTCATGCATCTCGATCGCGTCCGCGACCTGTTTGAGATTGAGCGGACGCAAATGGGCGACGCCGTGCGCGAAGAAAGCATCCTGCTGGCGCACGATCTCGCTCGCCACTTTCAGGATAGTCCGGGCACGCTGATCGAGCGACTTGATCAACCAGGTCGCATTGGCGGCGCATTCGGAGATGAATTCCTTCTCCTTGTCGCGCATCGGCAGCGCCGAAACCTCGGCATAATAGGCCTTGTCCATCAGCACGCGCGGCAGGGTTTCGCTGTTCAGCTCGACCGCGAACATGCCGTTCGGCATTTCCCGCACGAACACATCAGGCGCAACGGCAATCGTCGCCTCGGTGGCAAAGCCTGAGGCTGGACGCGGGCTGAGCGAACGCAGCTCGGCGATCATGTCCATGACATCGTCTTTATCGACGTCGCAGACTTCGCTCAGACCCTTGATGTCGTGCTTGGCGACCAGCTGGAGATTATCCAGGAAGGTCTGCATGACCGGGTCGAGGCGATCGCGCTCTTTCAGCTGCAGGCCGAGACATTCGGTCAGGTCGCGGGCCATGACGCCGGTCGGGTCGAAGCCCTGACAGACCTCGAGCACGGCCGCGACATTGGCCGGATCAGCGCCGAGCACTTTGGCGACTTCGTCCAGCTCGACTTTGCAGAAGCCGGAATCATCGGTCTCATCAATCAGGCGGGCGCCGATCAGGCTGTCGGCCTGGCTGAGGCCAGCCATGGACAGCTGATCGTGCAAATGTTCGTGGAGTGACTTTTCGCTGGTCAGCGAGCCTTCGAAATCGAAATCCTCGCCGCCGCGGCCGGAGCCAACTGACGACCAGTCCGTGCTCGCCGACGGGCCGGACTGACTGTTCGCAGTGCGCGCTTCGTCCGAGCCGGTGCCGGCTTCATACATGTCGCTGTCGGAAGCATCGACGGCATCGCGGGCATTGCCCATGCCTTCCGATCCATCGAGGGCCAGCTCGTCGCGGCCTTTCGACTTGTCGACCTCACCCTCGGGTGCAGCGTCGGCACCAGGGGCATTCTCGCCGCGCTCGAGCAGCGGATTGCGCTCAATCTCTTCAGCGACGAATTCGGCAAGTTCGATGTTGGACAATTGCAGCAGCTTGATCGCTTGCTGGAGTTGCGGCGTCATCACCAGGGATTGCCCCTGGCGCATGTCTAAGCGTTGATAGGCACTCATGGTCTCGCCCTCTACGCCGCAAATCTCTGGCCGAGATAGACCCGGCGAACATCGTCATTGTCGAGAACTTCCTGTGGCTGTCCTTCAAACAGCACACTGCCCTCATAAATGATCGATGCACGATCAACGATTTGAAGCGTTTCGCGAACCTGGTGGTCCGTGATCAGCACACCCAGACCGCGCTCTTTCAGATATCCGACAAGATCGGAAATGTCCGAGATAGCGAGCGGGTCGATGCCTGTGAACGGTTCGTCCAGAAGCATGAAAGCGGGACGCGAGGCGAGCGCGCGAGCGATTTCCACCCGGCGCCGCTCCCCCCCGGAAAGGCTGGTAGACGGCTGTTTGCGCAGATGCGTGATGTGCAGCTCTTCCAGCAGCGCATCAACCTGGTTCTGGCGTTCGGATTTCTCACGCTCCACCAGTTCAACCACCGCCATGATATTCTCTTCGACATTCATGCCGCGGAAAATGCTGGCTTCCTGCGGCAGATAGCCGAGGCCGAGCCGGGCGCGCTGATACATTGGCAATGCGGTGACATCCGCGCCATCAATCCGGATGGTGCCATCATCGGCGCCAATCAGGCCCATAATCATGTAGAAACACGTCGTCTTGCCCGCCCCGTTGGGTCCGAGCAGGCCGACAACTTCGCCCCGCTGCAGACTCAGCGAAACATCATGGACAACCTGGCGCTTGCCAAATGACTTGGCGAGTCCGGTTGCGACAAGGCCTTGGCCAGTCTGGTCCATATGCTTCAGCTCCCTTTAGTGATCAGCTCCTGGCTTAACCACTTAGAATATCAGGCTTAAAATCCGTTTAGACCGAAACGACGAATTTTATCAATTATTGTTTTCGCTCGGCGTAATCACCAGGTTTACCTGGCTGTCGCCGCCATCCAGCGTGGTCTTACCGGCTTCCAGTTCCATCACCAGACGCTCGCCTTTTGCCACATCCTCACCGCGGATCATGATGACATTTCCGGTCAGCGTGATCGTATCTGCGGAAGCAACATAGATACCGAGATCGCCATTCGCCTTGAATTCAGGGGTCACGTAAAACACATTGCCGCGCGCGGTCATGGTGCGGATATCGCCAAAATTCGAGCCGAGACCGGTCGTCGAGGTATTGCCGCCGCCGCCATATTCCAGCGTCACGACATCAGCCCGCAGCCGCGCTGTGCCCTGGGTGATGTCGACATTGTCGATCAGGATGACCTTGCGTTCCTTGTCGAGCACTTCGGAGCGATCAGCATTAACCCGGATCGGCCCGCCCTCGCCGGAAACCTGGGCCATAGCCGGCCCTGTTGCCAGGACAGCCATTGCGCTTGCGGCAGCCATAATTCTCATCGACATCGCCTCTACTCTTCCGTGCTCTCATCCTCAGCCGGTTCTCGGCCATCGGGATAAATCGTCAAATCGACATTCCCGCGCAGGATGACGCGGTCACCATCGTCTTCAATTTCATACGAGTCTGCGCGCACATCGCCAAGGGGTCCGTTACCGCTCAGCGGTTCAATTCCTTGCACGCGGCCTTCCTGCACGAACACTCGGGCCGCTGTGGTCGAGAACTCATAGCCATCGGAATCCCGCACCGAGACGGCCTGGAACAGGTCGAGGAATTCCGAATTCTGATAATAGACCCCGATCGGCGCCCCGACCTCGGTGCCCTTGTCGTCAACCAGTCTTGGATTGATGAGATCGACAATGCTGGCATCGGCGCGGCGTCGGCGGGCTTCAGCGGCCGTAATGACATAGGCATCGCCGGCAATATTGCGGCCAGTGAAACGGGCATTGACCATGGTGATCACCTCGTCACCGGCGACCTGGTCAATCTTCTGACCATTGCTGGACAGCGCGGTCGCCGCGATCGGGCCGATAATCACCCCGGCTGAGATCGCTGCGCAGGCGACAAAGACCACGCGCAGCAGGCCAACCGTGGACGAGCGACGACGCGCTTGCGCAAGCGTCATCTGTCGCTGCGGCGCCCATTGCGCCAGCATTTCGGTGTGCGCGGTGTTCATGGTTTCGTCCTACGCCAAAAAATGGAGCACGAACAGGGCACTGTCATGACAGATCCGTCACACTCGCTCAGCTATGCGCAAAAATGTCAGTCTCGTCCCAGCCGAGCAGGTCAAGTTCGGCCCGCACGGGCAGAAAATCGAAACAGGCCTGGGCCAGCTCCGTGCGCCCTTCCCGCGCCAGCATGGCCGCCAGCGCCTCGCGAATCTCATGCAGGTGCAAGACGTCGCTCGCGGCATATTGCAATTGCTGGTCGCTAAGCTCCGCCGCGCCCCAGTCCGAGGATTGCTGCGACTTGTCCATATTGGCGCCAACAATCTCGCGGGTCACGTCCTTCAGGCCGTGGCGATCAGTATAGGTGCGCGACAGCTTGGAGGCGATCTTGGTGCACCAGACCGGCGCACAATCAATGCCCAGCCATTTTTTCATCATCGCGACATCAAAACGCGCGAAGTGAAACAGTTTCAGCACCGATTCGTCGGCCAGCAGGCGTTTCAGATTCGGGCAGTCATAATCGCGCGTCAGCTGCACCACATGCGCCGAGCCGTCACCCGACGAAAGCTGTACCACACACAGCGCATCGCGCACCGGATTGAGGCCCATCGCTTCGGTATCGACGGCGACCACGGAACCGAGGTCCAGCCCGGCCGGCAAATCGCCCTTGTGAAGAGTAATCTTGTTCATGCCCCCGGGAATAGGCCTGCCGTCTCACGCATGCAAGCCCATCTGCGAAAAGGCGCTGCATGGGCACAATCCATGCTTGCCATCAATGCCCGATATAATTAGGGCTTTCCTCCGCGCGGAGAGGTGGCCGAGTGGCTGAAGGCGCTCCCCTGCTAAGGGAGTATACGTGATAAGCGTATCGAGGGTTCGAATCCCTTCCTCTCCGCCACGCAGTCTGCGCGATTTGAGCCACCCGTCGACTACCCACGAAACAACCCACAATTCAAAGACTTGGCGCCCCGCGAACGGCAATCATGTGGAAGAGACACAGTCTCCTGGCCTGCCCGATCTGACTGGCCCAACCGAAATGTTAGGATCGACGGTTGGTTTGTAGCGGCGTTCATGCCGCCTTCAACCTATAAGGCGGCATGAAGGTCGCGGGCAAGATGGTTCTGGGCGCGGGTGGTTCATAG
>JANSYM010000010.1 GCA_024742355.1 Hyphomonadaceae bacterium
CTACTTCCGCACGACGGACGTGACCGGTGTTGTCACCCTGCCAGCGGACAAGGAAATGGTTCTGCCAGGCGACAATGTGAAGATGAGCGTTGAGCTGATCCAGCCAATCGCCATGGACCAGGGCCTGCGCTTCGCGATCCGTGAAGGTGGCCGCACAGTCGGCGCCGGTGTTGTGGCTTCTGTCTCCAAGTAAGAGACACACAAGCAACCAAATCAGAAACCCCGCTGCACACGCAGCGGGGTTTTTCTTTGTCTTCGGCGTCCGCCGCGATAAGACACGGCATGAGTTTGACACCCCAGGAATTGAACACGCTCGCCGGAGCCGCAATGGCCGCCTTGCAAGGCGGGCGCGCGGATGATGCGGCCAATGGCTTTCAGCAGATTATTTCGCGCGGCGGCGGCAATCGCGATATCTGGCTCGGCCTCGCGCTGGCGCGGCAAGGCCAGGCCCAACCTGAGCAGATGATCGAAGCGTTGGACAATGTGCTTTTGGAGGACCCGACCAATCTGCGTGCGCTCTTGATGAAAGGCGACGCGATCTGGGACAGCGGACGACACGCTGAAGCGGCTACGCTGTACAATTATATCCGCAAACTGGTGCCGGATGTGAACATGGTCGAGGGCCCGGCCCGGCAAATGGTCGAGCGCGTGGTTGCGCGGCTGCAATCGCACAATACCGGCATCCGCGCCCACCTGGATAATTATTTCCGCGATCGCCAACCGGCCGAGGCAAGTGCCTATGAGCGGACACGGTTTGAGCGGGCCAAGGGCCTGCTGTTCGGTGAGCGTCAGCGCTACAGCCAGGAACCGCGCAGCTTTTTCTATCCGGAATTGCCGGACCGGGAATTCTATGAGTCGCAGGATTATGCCTGGACGCAGAAACTGATCGCCGCGGAAGCTCAGATTCGCAAGGAGTTCGAGGCGGTGAGCCAGCGGCCCGGAGCGTTCACGCCGTATATACATGCCTCTGGAAACGTCCCCATCGACCGCAACAATCCATTGCTCGACAATGATGACTGGAGCGCCGTGCACCTTCAGAAGAATGGCGAGGTGAACGCGGAATTCGCGGCGCTGATGCCAAGTGTTCTCGAGGCACTGTCAGAGGCGCCGCTGGAGGAAATCGACCAGCGTGGCCCGACAGTGCTGGTCTCGCGTCTCGCTCCGGGGGCGCGCATTCCGCCGCATACGGGCTATCTGAACACCCGCCTGACCTGCCACTTGCCCATTGTCGTCCCCGATGGCTGCGGCCTGCGTTGCGGCAATGAAACCCGTCACTGGAAGTCCGGCGAGGTGATGATGTTCAATGACAGCATCGATCACGAAGCCTGGAACAACAGCGCCGAAGAACGCTTCGTCCTGATCTTCTTCGTCTGGCGGCCAGAGCTCAGCGCGGCCGATCGGGTGATGATCAGGTCTCTGCTCGAGGGCGTCGACTCCTATCAGCCTGCCTGATCCGAGAGCGCGTCTGCATTGGCGAGATTCAGTCCGCCAGCACCGCCATCTTCGATGTCGACATCGAAGGTCTCGAGGAAGCGACAGACCATCATGTAATAGCCGGTGACCAGGGTGAGTTCCTGGGTCTTTTCCGGGCCGAAATGGGCGAGCACCGGCTGGAACGTCTCATCGCCAGCCCGGACATTTGCGACCAGGTCGTCAACGAAGGCGAGGGTCAGTCTCTGTTCTTCACTGAGAGACGTGTCCGCCGGCCCGACTTTCACCGCTTCGATCAGCGCGTCGCTCATTCCCAGGTCACGTCCGATCTTCTCATGTTGCGCCGTCTCATAACCGGCATTGGACAGATAGCCGACGCGCAGGATGGCACACTCCCGGGTAACAGGGGCGAGCTTGCCATCGAACAGGAAGGCACCGCCAAGATCGACAAAGGGCCGGACCAGGCCCGGCGCATTGGCCATCATCTTGAAAATGTTGAGCGGTGCGAGCCGCTCCATCAACCGGCTTGTCGTCTCGTCCATCGCGGCGGGGTCGGCATAGGGAATACGCGCCATGAGATCTCCTTGTTCAGCAGCACTGACTAAATCACGCCTTTGAATGGTCTCAAAGCAGTTTAAGACTGATCATCAGAATGAGAGGAGAGCGGGTGATGATCAGAAAAATACTGGCCGGACTGGCCGTCAGCGGCGCCACGATGGGCGGATACGCGTTTGCCGACGAGGTGTGGAGCACTGAGATTGGCGATGTGGTTTATGAGATCGATCTCGAGAATGGCATGGCGGTGCTGTCTTATCCAACCGATGGTGAGGATCGCGGCCGGGCCTATCTGTCAGGACTGGCCGGCGTCTATACCGACCGCACCGGCTATGAAGGCATCTGGATCGAAGCGCCCTCGGAAGAAGACCTGTGCGACGTCGCCATGGTGGCCCCGGATTCCGGCGAGACGTCCAGCAATTGGGGCCGCGTGCGGGTGGTCTTTGTCGACCCGGATTTCCCATCTACATTCGTCGCCATGCGCGGCGACTGTTTTGACGAGCCGACCGAAATGCTGGTCGCGCGTCCGGTGACCGCGTTCAACCAATAGGGTCGGATTTCCTGTTTCCACCCCATTGCATCTGGGGCGCGCTTGAGGCACATAGGCGCCTCACTGGACGGGTGTAGCTCAGTTGGTAGAGCATCGGTCTCCAAAACCGAGGGTCCCGGGTTCGAGTCCTGGCGCCCGTGCCATGTGAAACAAACTTCCTGAGAAATTCGATTAGGCTGGCGCGACGGTTTCGTCGCCGACCTGGTGATAGGCGCGAACCGAGGTTTGCGCGCCGATCTCGTGGAGTCCTTTCATGCTGCCAGTTTTGGCCGTCTCAATGAAGCTGCGCCAATTCGTTTCGGTATCCCATAGCGCGATGGTCAGGATCTGGTCAGGGGCATCGATGGACCGCAGGCAGAAACTGCCGCGTGCGCCTTGTGTTGCATCATGGATCGCGCGCGTTGTGCGGCGCCAGACCTGTTCGAACTCGTCCATGCGGTCTGGGGTTACGGTCCAGGTGTAAATGACACGGATCAAGGGCGGGCTCCTTCACGGCTGACAGGTTCTAATTGATCTTAGAATCCAGATTGCTGCAATTTCGATTTTCGGCGTCTGCAACGAAAAAAGTGGACAAGCCTGTCACAAACTCCATCCCTGTCTCGTCATCTCAGGAGCAAATGGAGAAAACCATGCTGAAACTCGCACTCTATGTGGTCGCCGGACTGTATCTGAGCACCGGCATCTACATGTTCGTCGCCCCGCAAGCCTTCTATGACGGCACGCCGGGCGTGGCGATGATGGGGCCGTTCAACACCCATTTCATTCGCGATGCCGGTCTGGCCTTCCTGGTCAGCGGCGGCGGCCTGCTCTGGGGCGGGCTCAACCGCAATCATGCGGTCGCGGTGTTTGGCGCAATATGGCCGTGTCTGCATGCGCTGTTCCATGTCTGGATCTGGGTCGCGCGCGGCGTGCCTTTCGATCTGGTTGCTTTGGTCAATTGGGGCGGCATCCAGCTTCCAGCATGGCTGGCGCTTGTGGCTGCCTGGAAACTGAAAGGACAAGATGGATGATAAAATGGTTGCTGCGACGCGGCGCGCGGGCCTTTGGCCGATCGTATGATTATGATGTCAGTTACATGCTGGATGTCATCGACACCTCGGCCGGGGCTGGCGTGCGGCTGTCGGCGTTCCCGCTGATCAGCCAGTATCGCGGCCCGAAAGCGGCGCAGCAGATCTGGGTCGGCGCGATTTTCGCCTCGACCATTGAAGGCGATTGCGGACCGTGTGCGCAGCTGGTTGTCGACATGGCGGTTGAGGCGGGCGCAGATTCGGCAGTCTTGAAACAGTGTTTCGACGGCGATCCGCATCAGGCCGGCGATGTCGGCCTCGGGTTTCGGTTTGCCCTGGCCGCCATTCGCGGCGACCTGGAGGTTGATGATCTGCAGTCCCAGATAGAAGAGAAATATGGGCGGCGCGCGGTGGTCGCGGCGGCATTTGCGGCTGGTTCCGGACGGTTTTATCCTGTGTTCAAACGTGGGCTCGGCTATGGCCATGCCTGCCGCCAATTGGAGTTTCACGGACCGGCAGAGCCGGCCGTAGCCGCCTGATCATGGACCTCGCCGCGACCTTCGAAGCGCAGCGCCCGCAGCTGACCTCCCTTTGCTACCGCATGCTCGGCGATCGCGCCGGCGCGGAAGATGCAGTGCAGGAGACCTGGCTGCGATGGATGGACGCCGATCATGCCCGCGTCGAGAATGCGTCGGCCTGGCTGCGCCGCGTCGCGACCAATATTGCCATCGATGCCTTGAGGTCCGCGCGTCAACGCCGCGAGACCTATGTCGGCCCGTGGTTGCCCGAGCCTTTGGTGCGCAGCGAGCAGGGGCCGGAAGATGCTTTTGAGCTGGCGCAGGAATGCGAATTGGCGCTGGTTTGGGCGATGGAGCGGCTCGGCGAGGAAGAGCGCGCCGCCTTCATTCTGCGCGAGGCGTTCGATGCCGGTTATGACGAGGTTGCAGCCGCGCTCGGCAAGTCTGAAGCGGCCTGTCGCCAGATGGTCAGCCGGGCGCACAAACGGTTGCAGGAAAGTGGTCCCAAATTTGATGCCCCGGAGGCCGAGGTGCAGGACCTGATTGCCCGCTTCTTCGCAGCGGCGACGGCAGAAGATGGCGCGGCGGCGATCAAACTGTTCGCGCCGCAAGCCGTGGCCATATCCGATGGCGGCCGAAAGGCACGGGCGGCGCGGCGCGTCCTGACCGGGCCGGAGGAAATCGTGCATGTGATGATGGCCGTGTGGCGCAAGTCGGCAGGAGACGGGGACTTGAGCATAGAGCCGTGCGTCGCCAATGGCGCGCCTGGTGTGATCCGCCGCGTGAACGGCGAGGTCGACTTCGTCCTGACCCTGGCACCTGACACCGAGAATCGCATTGCCTGGCTGTACGTGATGCGAAATCCGGACAAGCTTTCGTCGGTTGCAGAGCGGGCGCTTTTCGGGCCTGAAAGCGTGCGGTAGAACAATGCTTGATCCTGGGGGCTGACGAGAGCGCAATTGTCGGTCACAGAATCTGCACACGCGGCTGTTGACGCGGCGCTCTGATTCCCGTACAGGCCACCCTTCGCAAGCTAGGCCGTGCCGTGAAGGCAAACGCTGGCAACCGAAACGAACAACTGGATTTTCCTCGTGTCTGGGCGCTCAGAGAGCTGTGCGGCCTGGATATGTGGTTTTATCGTGAATGGACATCGCAGGATGGAAAAACAGAATATCAGGATCCGGCTTAAAGCCTTCGATCACCGCGCGCTCGATTTGTCAGCGCGTGAAATCGTTTCGACTGCCAAGCGCACCGGCGCGGAAGTGCGTGGGCCAATCCCGCTTCCAACCCGTAAAGAGCGCTTCACAGTCAACCGTTCTCCACACGTGAACAAGAAGTCTCGTGAGCAATTCGAGATCCGTACGCACAAGCGTATCCTCGACATTGTTGACCCGACCCCACAAACCGTCGACGCGCTGATGAAGCTCGATCTGTCGGCTGGTGTTGGCATCGAGATCAAGCTCGAGGGAGCACGCTAATGGCGCTTCCAGCTCAACGTTCTGGCGTGCTCGCCCGTAAACTGGGCATGACACGCGTATTCAGTGACGAGGGCCGCCACGTGCCTGTCACTGTTCTGGCGCTTGACGGCTGTCAGGTCGTCGGCCTGCGCACCGAAGAAGAGCGCGACGTGACCACCAAAAAGGGTGGACAGGTCAAGCGCACCGACGGCTACACCGCTGTCGTCATGGGTGCCGGCGAGAAGAAAGCCAAGCGCACCGCGAAAGCCCAGCGCGAGCAATTCGCCAAGGCCGGTGTCGCGCCAAAAGCAAAAGTTACAGAGTTCCGTGTCAAATCTGACATCGCTCTGCCGGAGGTCGGCGCTGAAGTTCAGGCCGACCATTTTGTTCCGGGTCAGAAAGTCGACGTCGCTGGCGTTTCCATCGGTAAGGGTTTTGCCGGTGCGATGAAGCGCTGGAACTTCGGCGGTCTGCGTGCCTCGCACGGTGTGTCTATCTCTCACCGTTCGCACGGTTCGACGGGTCAGTGCCAGGACCCGGGCCGCGTCTTCAAAGGTAAGAAGATGGCTGGTCACTATGGTGTCGACCGCAAGACAGTTCAAAATCTCGAAATCGTCCGTACGGATGTTGAGCGCGGTCTGCTCCTCGTCAAAGGCGCCATCCCAGGCGCTGATGGGTCTTATGTTGAAGTTCGCGACGCGGTGAAGAAAGCCATTCACGCTGACGCACCAGCGGACGGTTCATTCAAGGCGCCAGCTAAGGGTGACGCACCTGCCGCTGACGTGAAGATCGAGGGCACGGCTGCTGACAATATCGTCCTCGTTGATGGCATCGGTCCAAAGACCGAAGAAAACCTGAAAGAGAAGGGCCTCGGCACGCTTTCAGCTTTTGTCGCCATGGCCGACGATGAGCGCACAGCGCTGCTCGAAGAGCTGGGTGTTGCTGAAGATGCGGCATCCGAAGACTGGGTTGGGCAGGCCAAAGACATTCTCGCTGGCGGTCAGCCGCGCGCGAAAGTCGACCAGGACCTCCTGAAGAAACTTCTGAAAGAGGGTGCTGAATAATGGAACTCTCCGTCAAAACTCTTGAAGGCAAGGCCGCTGGCAAAGCCACTGTTGATGATGCTGTGTTCGGGATCGAAGAGATCCGCGGCGACGTCATTCAGCGCATGGTTCGCTACCAGCTCGCCAAACGCCAGGCTGGCACGCACAAAACGCAAGAGCGTGGCGACGTGTCTGTCACAACCAAGAAGTATATTCGTCAAAAAGGATCTGGCGGTGCCCGTCACGGTTCCAAGAACGCGAACATCTTCGTTGGTGGTGCTGTCGCTCACGGACCACGCGTCCGCAGCCACGCGCACGCACTGCCGAAGAAGGTCCGCAAAATGGCGCTCGCACACGCGCTGTCTTCGAAGGTCAAGGATGATGCCATCCTGGTCATCGACAAGGCAGAGCTGAAAGATGCCAAAACCAAGGATCTGTCTGCAAAGCTGACCAAGCTTGGTCTGTCCAATGCGCTGATCATTGGTGGTGCTGAGCTTGACGCCAACTTCGCCAAGGCCGCTCAGAACATTCCAAACGTGGATGTCCTGCCAGCTGCTGGTCTCAATGTTTATGATGTGCTTCGCCGCAAGACCCTGGTTCTGACCAAGGATGCGCTGGAAAGCATCGATGCGCGCTTCAATGGCGCCAAAGCGGAGGCTTAATCCATGGCTGATATCAAGCCTCACAATTATGACATGCTTCTGTCTCCGATCATTACGGAGAAGTCGACGCTGGTCGCTGAAGAGAACAAGATCATCTTTCGTGTTCCTCTGACCGCCACCAAGCCTGACATCAAGCAAGCTGTTGAGAACCTGTTCAAAGTCGATGTCACCAAGGTCAACACGATCCTGGTGAAAGGTAAGACCAAGCGTTTCCGCGGAAAGCCTGGCCGTCGCTCTGACTTCAAAAAGGCGATCGTGACCCTGGCAGACGGACAGTCTGTCGACATCACGACGGGCCTGTAGGAGATTTAGATGGCTTTAAAGACATACAAACCTACCTCACCCGGTCGTCGCCAGCTGGTCCTTGTTGACCGCTCAGAGCTGCACAAGGGTCGTCCGGTGAAAATGCTCACCGAAGGTCTGACCAAGACCGGTGGTCGTAACAATAAAGGTCGCATGACCGCGCGCCACAAAGGTGGCGGCGCCAAGCGCCTGTACCGCAAGATCGACTTCAAGCGGAACAAATGGGACGTGCCGGCAACGGTTGAGCGTCTTGAGTATGACCCGAACCGCACCGCGTTCATCGCGCTGATCAAGTATGAAGATGGCGAGCTGTCTTACATTCTTGCGCCGCAGCGTCTGGCCGTCGGTGATACGGTGATCTCTTCCAAGACCGCTGACATCAAGCCAGGCAACGTTCTTCCGCTAAAGAACATTCCTGTTGGTACGATCATCCACAATATTGAGATGAAGCCTCTGAAAGGCGCCCAGATGGTGCGCTCTGCCGGGTGCTACGCTCAGCTGGTTGGTCGCGACTCTGGTTATGCGCAAATCAAGCTCACCTCTGGCGAGCTGCGCATGGTTCCGGATCAGTGCGTTGCCACGATCGGTGCTGTGTCCAACCCGGACAACATGAACCAGGTCATGGGTAAAGCCGGCCGCAACCGTCACAAGGGCAAGCGTCCACACGTTCGCGGCGTGGTCATGAACCCGGTGGATCACCCACACGGTGGTGGTGAAGGTAAGTCCTCAGGTGGCCGTCACCCAGTGACGCCTTGGGGTAAGAAAACACGCGGGCCAAAAACCCGTCGCAAGCAGGCTTCGGATCGTTTGATCATCCGTCGCCGTAACTCGAAACGCTAGGGAGACGTAGAGAATGTCACGTTCCGTCTGGAAAGGCCCGTTTGTCGACGGCTACCTCCTGAAGAAGGCTGAGAAGGCGCATGCGTCTGAGCGTCGTGAGGTCATCAAGACCTGGTCACGTCGGTCGACCATCCTGCCACAATTCGTCGGCCTGAACTTTCAGGTCCACAATGGCAACAAGTTCGTCCCCGTCCTCATCAGTGAGGAAATGGTGGGTCACAAGCTTGGTGAGTTCGCACCGACCCGTACTTATTACGGTCACGGTGCCGACAAGAAAGCGAAGCGGAGATAGTCATGGGTAAAGCCAAGAATGCTCCTAAGCAGGCCTCAAACGAAGCACGCGCAGTCCTGCGCATGTATCGTTCAAGCCCGCAAAAGCTGAACTTGCTGGCGCAGCAAATTCGCGGTCTGCCTGTGCAGAAAGCGATCGACGAGATGCAATTCTCTCGCAAGCGCGCCGCCTCTGATGTTCGCAAGCTTTTGAAGAGCGCCGTCGCCAACGCTGAAAACAATCACGACCTGGACATTGATAGCCTGGTGGTTGCTGAAGCGCATGTCGGTAAGAACCTCGTCATGAAGCGTATTCGTGCCCGTGCTCGCGGCCGCGCTGCACGCATCATGAAGCCATTCTCGCAGCTGACAGTTGTTCTGCGCGACACGTCACAAGAAGCGGAGGCCGTATAATGGGTCAGAAAGTTAATCCTATTGGCTTGCGTCTCGGCATCAACCGGACCTCAGACAGCCGCTGGTATGCGGACAGTGAGGATTTCGGTCGTCTGCTGCACGAAGACCTGAAGATCCAGAAGCACATCAAGTCTAAGCTTGGTCAGGCTGGGATCTCCCGGATCATCATCGAGCGCCCGCACAAGAAATGCCTCGTCACCATTCACACCGCACGTCCAGGTCTGGTCATCGGTAAGAAAGGTGCGGACATTGAGGGCCTGCGCCGCCAACTGGCGACGATGACCGATGACGAAGTTCGTGTGAACCTGGTCGAAATTCGCAAGCCTGAGCTCGATGCAACCCTGGTTGCTGAAGACATTGCGCGCCAGCTTGAGCGTCGCGGATCGTTCCGCCGTGCGATGAAGCGTTCGATCCAGAACACCATGCGTCTCGGCGCTGAAGGTGTGAAGATCATGGTTTCTGGCCGTCTCGGCGGTGCAGAAATCGCGCGAACCGAGCAGTATTCTGAAGGATCTGTGCCGCTGCACACGCTGCGCGCCGATATCGATTATGGCACAGCCGAAGCGCTGACCACATACGGTATCATCGGCATCAAGATCTGGATCTATAAGGGCGAGATCATGGAACATGATCCAATGGCCCGTGATCGCCGTGCGGAAAAGTCCGGTGAATCGCGTGCGCGCTCTGGTAACCAGCGTGGTCCGGCTTCGGGCCCACAGGCAGGAGCATAAACGATGCGTCAGCCGAAACGTACAAAATACCGCAAGGCGTTCAAAGGCCGGATTAAGGGCAATGCAAAAGGTGGATCTTCCATCGCATTCGGCTCTTTTGGTCTCAAAGCGCTCGAGCCAGAACGCGTCACAGCGCGCCAGATCGAGGCAACTCGTCGGGCCGTCACTCGTGAGATGAAGCGTCAAGGCAAGGTGTGGATCCGTGTCTTCCCGGACACCCCGGTCACCGCCAAGCCAATCGAAGTTCGGATGGGTAAAGGTAAAGGCTCTGTCGACCGTTGGGTCGCCCGAGTTCAGCCTGGTCGCATCCTGTTTGAAATCGACGGTGTTCCGGATGAGGTCGCGCTGGAAGCGCTGCGCCTCGGTGCAGCCAAGCTGCCAATCCGCACGAAAATCGTCCGTCGGATTGAAGGAATTTAAGCATGGCTAAAGCTTCTGATTTCCGTTCGAAGAGCCCGGACCAGCTGAAGGAAGAACTTCTGCAGCTGAAGAAGGAACAGTTTAACCTCCGCTTCCAGCAGGCCACTGGCCAGTTGGAAAAGACCGCCCGCATCAAGGTCGTCCGCCGCGATATCGCTCGCGTCCAGACCCTGCTTCGCGAGCAGGCCCGCGCGGACGCTGAGGCGTAGGAGATAAGATATGCCTAGACGTGTTATGGAAGGCGTTGTGGTCTCGACCAAGCAGGACAAGACCGCTGTTGTACGCGTAGAGCGTCGTTTCCTTCACCCTCTGTTGAAGAAAACCGTTCGTCGTTCAAAGCGTTACCACGCCCACGATGAAGACAATGCTGCTGTTGAAGGCCAGACAATCACGATCCGTGAGTGTCCGCCGCGTTCAAAGCTGAAGCGTTGGGAAGTCATTTCATCTGATGGAGGCGACGCATGATCCAGATGCAGTCCAACCTACGGGTCGCGGACAATTCTGGTGCCCGCCGTGTCCAGTGCATTAAAGTGCTGGGCGGTGCCGGACGCCGTTACGCTTCTGTAGGTGATGTCATTGTGGTTTCGGTCAAGGAAGCAATTCCGACCGGCCGCGTAAAGAAAGGCGATGTGCGTCGTGCCGTCGTCGTTCGTGTCGCCAAGGACATCAATCGCCCAGACGGGTCGACCATTCGGTTCGATACCAATGCGGCGGTCCTGATCAACAATAACAATGAGCCGATCGGCACTCGGATCTTCGGGCCTGTTCCACGTGAACTGCGCGCCAAGAACCACATGAAGATCGTCTCACTCGCGCCGGAGGTGCTGTAGCTATGGCTGCGAAGGTGAAAAAGGGTGACCGCGTTGTCGTTCTCACTGGCCGTAATAAAGGCGCAGAGGGCGAAGTGTTGAAAGTCATTCCAGCAGAGAACCGTGTGGTTGTGCGCGGTGTGAACGTTGTCAAACGCCACACCAAGCCAAGCCAGGAAAATCCGCAGGGCGGTATCAATTCATTCGAAGCGCCAATTCACGTTTCGAATGTTGCGATGCTCGATCCTCGTGATGGCAAGGCAACACGGGTTGGTTTCAAAACTGATGAGCATGGCCGCAAGTTCCGCTATGCCAAACGTTCAGGAGAGGCTCTAGATGTCTAAAGACTACACTCCTCGCCTCAAGAAGAAGTATGACGAGCAGATTCGTGCCAAGCTGAAGGAAGAATTCAGCTACACGAATGACATGCAGATCCCGAAGATCGACAAGGTCGTGATCAATATGGGTGTTGGCGAAGCTGTCGCTGACTCCAAGAAGATCAAGACGGCGCTTGCCGAGATGGAAAAGATCGCCGGCCAGAAGCCGGTTGCGACCAAGGCTCGTAAATCTATCGCTGGCTTCAAGCTGCGCGAAGAGATGCTGATCGGCTGCAAAGTGACGCTTCGTCGGGAACGTATGTACGAATTCCTGGATCGTCTGACCAATATCGCTCTGCCGCGCGTGAAAGACTTTCGTGGTCTGAACGGCAAGAGCTTTGACGGTCGCGGCAACTTCGCCATGGGTCTCAAGGAACAACTCGTGTTCCCAGAGATCAACTATGACGATGTCGACGATATTCGCGGTATGGACATTATTGTCTGTACCACCGCCAACTCGAACGAAGAAGCCAAGAGCCTGCTCGCGCAGTGCGGCTTCCCGTTCCGAAACTAGCACTGAGGAAAGACTGACATGGCTAAGAAGAGTGCTGTTGAGCGGAATGATAAGCGCAAGCGCCTGGTCGAGAAATATGCGGCCAAGCGTGAAGAGCTTAAAGCGATCGCACTGAACGAAGATCTGCCACTGGAAGAGCGTTTCAAGGCGCGTCTGAAACTGGCTGAACTTCCTCGCAACTCTGCTCCGAACCGGGTGCGAAATCGTTGCGAAGTATCCGGTCGTCCGCGCGGTTATTACCGCAAACTGAAAATGTCCCGTATCGCGCTGCGTGAGCTTGGCTCACTCGGCAAGATCCCGGGCCTCGTAAAGTCCAGCTGGTAAGGAGGGATATTATGGCGATTTCTGATCCCCTCGGCGATATGCTGACACGTATCCGTAACGCTCAAATGCGCGGTATGGATAAAGTCGTAACGCCTGCCTCTAAATTGCGGGCGCGCGTCCTCGAAGTGCTTCAAGGCGAAGGCTACATCCGTGGCTATGCCGAGATCGAAAAAGACGGTCACAAGCATATCGAGATTGAACTGAAATATTTCGACGGTACGCCGGTGATCGCTGAGATCCGACGTGTCTCGAAGCCAGGCCGGCGTGTCTACTCTTCGAAGAGTGATATTCCTCTGGTTCGTAACGGTCTTGGGATTTCGATCCTGTCCACCTCGAAAGGCGTGATGTCTGACAACACTGCGCGTAACGAGAATGTGGGCGGCGAGATTCTCTGCCGCGTATTCTAAGGGAAGGGTGAACTGATATGTCTCGTATTGGCAAACTTCCAATTTCTGTCCCGTCAGGCACGACGGTCACGGTTGAAGGCCAGCTGCTGAAAGCAAAAGGCCCGAAAGGCGAGCTCTCAATGCAGCTGCCGGACGTGATCTCGGCTGAGCTGGAAGGCGCTGAGCTGCGCATCACTCCGCGTGACGATCTCGTCAAAGCGGCGAATGAAAAAATTCGCCTCAATGACGAGAAGGGTCGCAAGAAGATGACCTTCGCTCAGGCGCTTGATCCATCGGCTCGCACGCTTTGGGGCACAAGCCGCTCAAACGCTGCGAACCTGGTTCAGGGGGCAGCTGAGGGCTTCAAAAAGACGCTCGAACTCGTCGGCGTTGGTTACCGTGCCCAAATGCAGGGCAAGGACCTCAAGCTGGCGCTCGGCTTCAGCCACGATGTCATCTACAAGGCGCCGGAAGGCATCGACATCAAGTGTGCAAAGCCGACGGAAATCGAGATCATGGGCGCTGACAAGCAAACCGTTGGTCAGGTCGCCGCTGAAATCCGCAATTATCGCCGCCCAGAACCGTATAAAGGCAAGGGTGTGCGTTATCAGGGCGAATATGTCCGCCGCAAGGAAGGCAAGAAGAAGTAGCCATGTTGACGTCACGCGAAAAATTCCTGCGCCGCCAGCAACGCAGCCGCGCCAAGCTCCGCAAGACTGCGGAAGGCAAGGCTCGTTTGTCTGTTGCGCGTTCAGGCAAGAATATCTCTGCTCAGATCATCGATGATGAAAAAGGCATTACGCTGGCATCTGCCTCCTCTCTGGAAGCTGATGTTCGCAAGGGCCTGAAATCAACGAGCACCATCGAGGCGGCTGAAAAAGTCGGCAAGACGGTGGCTGAGCGGGCCAAGAAAGCCGGTATTGAAGACGTTGTCTTCGATCGCGGCGGTTATGTGTTCCATGGCCGGGTTAAAGCCCTGGCAGACGCCGCCCGTGAGGGCGGTCTGAAGTTCTAGGAGGCCCACCATGGCAGAAGAAAGAGGCAGAGGCCGCGGACGCCGCCGGGATCGCGACGAAGAGCAAAGCGAATTCGTCGACAAGCTGGTCGGTATCAACCGCGTCGCCAAGACTGTTAAAGGCGGTAAGAATTTTGGTTTCGCAGCGCTCGTCGTTGTCGGTGACCAGAAAGGCCGTGCAGGCTTCGGTAAGGGTAAAGCCCGCGAAGTACCTGAGGCCATCCGCAAGGCAACTGAAGAAGCCAAACGCAACATGGTTCGCGTGCCGCTTCGTGAAGGCCGTACCCTGCACCATGACGGCCGTGGCCGCTGGGGCGCTGGTAAAGTGGTTCTGCGTGCAGCACCTCCCGGTACCGGCGTGATCGCAGGTGGTCCAATGCGTGCGGTTATGGAAGTTCTGGGTATCCAGGACGTTGTTGGCAAGTCGATCGGCTCGTCCAACCCATACAACATGGTTCGTGCCACATTTAACGCGCTCACCAATCAGGCGAGCCCACGTTCGGTTGCGTCCAAGCGCGGTCTGAAGGTTCAGGACATTGTCGGTCGTCGCACCGATGGCGCTTCTGAAGCCGGCATGGCCGAAGCGACAGACGCGTAAGTAAGAGGATCTGACCAATGGCAAAAGCAAAAGCCACTGTCACTGTGCGCCAGACCGGTAGCCCGATCCGTCGCGCACCTAATCAGCGTCAAACGCTGGTCGGCCTTGGTCTGAACAAGATCGGCCGCACCCGGACGCTGGAAGATACACCTGCCGTTCGCGGCATGATCAACAAGGTCAAGCACCTTGTCGAAGTCGTCGAGGGATAGACAATGAAACTCAACGAACTCTCTCCTGCAGCTGGGTCGACAAAGAACCGCCACCGTATCGGTCGCGGCGTAGGCTCAGGCAAAGGCAAGACCGGTGGCCGCGGGGTCAAAGGTCAAAAGTCACGTTCTGGTGTTGCCATTAATGGCTTCGAGGGCGGTCAGATGCCGATCTATATGCGTCTGCCAAAGCGCGGCTTCACAGCCCGCAACTCGAAGAACCATGCCTGGTTGAACCTTAGCCGTCTGGCCAAGGCGATCGATGCTGGCAAACTGGACGCCAAGAAAGAGATCACGGAAGCTGACCTCGTCGCATCTGGCGTTATCCGCCGGGTCAAGGACGGTGTCCGCCTGCTGGCCAAGGGTGAGGCCCCTAAAAAGGTCAAGATCACCGTCACTGGCGCCAGCAAGGCAGCGGTTGAAGCGATCGAGAAGGCGGGTGGAAAGGTCACTTTGACCGGACCTGTCCCGACAGAAAAAGCAGAATAATCCTCTAGCTTTTTCCACTAAACGTCTTCACAAATCAGCTTTCGCCGCCAATCTTGGCGGCGAACGCGTTTCCGGGAGAAGGAGTCCCCCTTGGCCACTGCTGCTGAACAACTCGCACGGAATATGAATTTTGGATCCTTTGCCAAGGCGAAAGATCTCCAGAGCCGTATCCTGTTCACCCTGTTTGTGCTGTTCCTGTACCGGCTCGGAACCTATATCCCGCTGCCGGGCATCGATCCGGCCCAGTTTGCGCAGCTGTTTGAAAGCCAGTCGAGCGGCATGCTCGGCAATATGAACATGTTTGCCGGCGGCGCGATTGAGCGCATGAGTATCTTTGCGCTCAACGTGATGCCGTACATTACCGCCTCGATCATCATCCAGATGATGACGTCTTCAGTGCCATCGCTGGAAAAGCTGAAGAAAGAAGGCGAATCGGGCCGCAAACAGATCAACCAGTATACGCGCTATTTGACGCTGGCCTTTGCCGTCGTGCAGAGCTTTGGCATCTCGATGGGCCTGTCCGGTGCTGCTTATGACAGTATGCCCCAATGGTTCTTCGTGCTGACCGCTGTAACGACGTTTACCGGCGGTACCATGTTCCTGATGTGGATGGGTGAGCAGATCACTGCGCGCGGCGTCGGTAATGGTATCTCCCTGATCATCTTTGCCGGCATTATTGCCGAGATGCCACGGGCGATCTTCAACCTGTTCAGCGGCTCGCGCGAGCAGGGCATCAATGTCGTGTTCGTCGTCGGCGTTGCTGCACTGGTCATCGCACTGACCGTCTTCATCGTGTTTATCGAGCGCTCGCAGCGCCGGGTGCTGATCCAGTATCCAAAGCGCCAGCAGGCCGCCAATCAGGCTGCGCAGGGGCAGAGCTCGTTCATGCCGCTCAAGCTCAACACATCTGGCGTTATTCCGCCCATCTTCGCGATCGCGATCCTGATGCTGCCGCTGACCGCGGTTGGCTTCATGAGCGGAAACACGGCAGAAGTTGCCACAGATGGCGGCGTCCTCGCCTGGATTGCCACCAACTTCTCGCCGGGCAGCTGGACCTATATCATCACTTACGGTGTGCTCGTGGCGTTCTTCACGTTCTTCTACACCTCGATCATGTTCAACCCGGAAGAGACGGCGGACAATCTGCGCAAGTATGGTGGGTTCGTTCCCGGCATCCGGCCAGGGCGGAACACGGCGGCCTATTTCGATTACGTGCTGACGCGCCTGACCACGATTGGTGCGATCTATCTCGTCTTTGTTTGTCTGATGCCGGAAATCCTGCGTCGATACGTTCCGGGCATCCCGTTCTATATTGGCGGCACAAGCCTGCTGATTGTTGTGTCGGTGACCATGGACACCGTGACGCAGATACAATCTCACTTGATTGCCCATCAATATGAGGGTTTGATCAAGAAATCGCGGCTGGGAGGCAAGCGTAAGAAATGAACCTGATCCTGTTTGGACCGCCAGCGGCCGGTAAAGGCACGCAGGCCAAGAAACTTGTCGCAGAACGCGGCTTCATTCAGCTCTCGACCGGCGACATGCTGCGCGCCGCGATCGCCTCGGGCTCTGAGCTCGGCAACAAGGTCAAGTCGATCATGGAATCGGGCGCCCTGGTGTCGGATGAAATCGTCATCGCCCTGATCGATGAGCAGCTCGACATGAACAAGGGCGCAGCCGGGTTCATCTATGATGGTTTCCCGCGCACCGTTGGTCAGGCTGAGGCGCTGGACGAATTGCTCAAGAATCGCGGCGAAGCGGTTGATTGCGTGATCCGCCTGGTCGTCGACGAAGAAGCCTTGCTGGCACGCGTCACCAAGCGATTCGAAGAGCAGGGCCGCAAGGATGATAATCCGGCGACCTTCTCTGTGCGGCTTGAGAAATACAATGCTGATACGGCACCATTGGTGCCGATTTATGCGGAACGTGGCATCCTGAGAGAGGTTGACGGCATGGCCGCAATCGATGAGGTTAGTGCCGGAATTGAGGCGGCCTTGAAAGAGGCTGTTTGAGACTGCGTGAACCGCTGATTCAGTGGTTGACGTACCATTTGTTGCGTCTATAACGACGCACTTCGTTAAGAGGATGAGTCTGCAAGCGTGCAGCGGTGTTTTTGCTGTGCGAACTGCGGCTTTCTTTTTGAACTATTAGGAGACTGGCTTTGGCCCGTATTGCAGGCGTCAATATACCGACGAACAAGCGCGTACCGATCGCGCTGCGCTACATTCATGGCATTGGCCCGGCCAAAGCCGACGAGATCTGTGAAAAGATCGGCATCACCCCGGAACGCCGTGTGGCGGATCTGTCTGATGCAGAAGTAATCAAAATTCGTGAGACCATCGACAGCGATTACATGGTGGAAGGTGACCTTCGCCGTGAGGTGTCGATGAACATCAAGCGTCTGATGGACCTGGGCTGCTATCGCGGTCTGCGCCATCGTAAGCGCCTGCCGGTTCGCGGTCAGCGCACGCACACCAACGCTCGGACCCGCAAAGGTCCAGCCAAGCCGATTGCCGGCAAGAAGAAATAGGATCTTCGAGAGATGGCCCGCCAGACAACACGCGTAGCACGCCGCGCCCGGAAGAATATCACTTCCGGCGTTGTGCATGTTAATTCCAGCTTCAACAACACGATGATCACCATCACAGACGCGCAGGGGAATGCCATTTCTTGGTCTTCTTCAGGCACGATGGGTTTCAAGGGATCTCGTAAGTCGACCCCATATGCGGCTCAGGTCGCGGCGGAAGACGCTGCCAAGAAAGCCATGGAACATGGCATGCAGACCGTTGAAGTGAATGTTCGGGGACCAGGCTCTGGTCGTGAAAGTGCGCTTCGTGCGTTGCAGGCCGCTGGCCTGACCGTGACCGCGATCCGCGACACCACGCCAATCCCGCACAATGGCTGCCGCCCACCAAAGCGTCGCCGCGTATAGTCTGTTTGAACTGAATTTACGGAAAGGCTGAGCATGACCGAAGCCGAAGAAATGGTCGTCAACGACCGCAATTGGAAAGCCCTGATCCGTCCCAACCGTCCGGTTGTTGAAGCGGGTCGCGATCCAAACCGCGTCGCCAAGCTTGTTGTTGAGCCGCTGGAGCGCGGTTTCGGCACGACTCTGGGCAATGCGCTGCGCCGCATCCTGCTCTCGTCTCTGCAGGGCGCTGCGATTACGGGTGTTCAGATTGACGGCGTTGTTCACGAGTTTTCGTCCATTCAGGGCGTTCGTGAAGATGTCACCACAATTATCCTGAACCTGAAGCAGGTTGCCGTCGACATGGTTTCGGATTCTCCGAAGCGCATGATCCTCAAGGCATCTGGCAAGGGCGAAGTTAAAGCCGGTCAGATCGAGACCCCAGGCGACGTCAAGATCCTGAACCCGGATCACGTTATCTGTACGCTGGATGATGGCGCCAATCTGCACATGGAATTCACCATTGCGACCGGCAAAGGCTATGTCCCCGCGACTGAGAACCGCCCTGAGGATGCGCCAATCGGCTTTGTCCCAGTGGACGCGATCTACTCGCCGGTTCGCCGCGTTGGCTATCAGGTTGAGGACACCCGTGAGGGTACCGTTCTCGACTATGACAAACTGACCCTGACGGTTGAGACCGACGGTTCGATCACACCAGAAGATGCTGTCGCTTACGCGGCCCGCATCATGCAGGACCAGCTGCAGCTGTTCATCACCTTTGATGAGCCTGAGTCTGAAAGCTCGAGCCAGACTGAAGAGAGCGACCTGGGCTTCAACCCGGTCCTGCTCAAGAAAGTCGACGAGCTGGAACTGTCTGTCCGTTCGGCAAACTGCCTGAAGAACGACAACATCGTTTACATTGGCGACCTGATCCAGAAGTCCGAAGCGGAAATGCTCCGCACCCCGAACTTCGGCCGCAAGTCGCTGAACGAAATCAAAGAAGTCCTGGCGGGTATGGGCCTTCACCTCGGTATGGATGTGCCAGACTGGCCACCAGAAGATATCGAAGCGCTCGCCAAGAAATACGACGACCACCTATAGGAGTGTATGCCATCCTTTCTGAAAAGAGGAGAGGGCAGACAAGGAGACCAAAATGCGCCACGGCATTGCACATCGTAAGCTGAACCGCACAGCCTCGCACCGCAAGGCGATGTTCGCCAATATGGCGGCCTCTCTGATCGAGCACGAGCAAATCGTGACGACGCTGCCAAAAGCGAAAGAGATGAAGCCGTTCATGGACAAGCTGATCACGCTGGCCAAGCGCGGCGACCTGCACGCCCGTCGTCAGGCCGTTTCCAAAGTCCGCGACGAAGCGGCTGTGAAGAAGCTGTTCGAAGTCTTCGGTGAGCGCTACAAGGACCGCAATGGTGGTTACACCCGCGTCCTGAAAGCTGGCTTCCGCCACGGTGACAACGCCCCGCGCGCCGTCATCGAATTGGTCGACCGTGACGAAGATGCCCGCGGCGCTGCCGATCGTGCCCGCCACGAGGCTGAACTTGAGGCAATGGACGAATAGTCTGCTTCAAAGCTCCGATTTCGAATAAGAAACCCGGCCGAACTGGCCGGGTTTTTTCGTATTGGTGAGCCGCTAGAATGCGCTCAGTCACCCAGCCGTACAGGCATCACCTCCAGGCCGCGCGTGCCGACGCGTTTGCCCCATTTCAAACCGTTGTCGAGCGACAAGTTCGGCCACCTTCGGGCGATTTTTGACAGGACCAGCTCAGCTTCCATTTTCGCCAGATGCAGGCCGAGGCAAATGTGCGGCCCACCACCCCAGCCGGTATGGCGGTTTGGACGACGTGCGAGGTCGAGGACCAGCGGATTGTCGAACACAACGGGATCGAGATTGGCCGCGCCGAGCAAGGCGATGACTTTCTCGCCGCGCTCAAATGGCACGCCTGCCACCTCGGTGTCGTGAATGACAAAGCGCGGCTTGGTCATGTGCACGGGCAAGGAAAAGCGCATCAATTCATCGACCGCAACGCGCCAGCCATCATCGTCGAGCGATTGCGCTGTCTGCCAGGCGCCAGGCTGGGTCTGCAGGTCGTAGAGGCCGCTGGAGACGAGATTGGTTGTCGTCTCGTGCCCGGCTACGAACAGGACGAGCACCAGTGAGACCAGCTCATCTTCACTCATCTTGCCGCCTTCTGCCTCAGCCTGGATCAGGTCACTGAGCAGGCCAGGGCGCGGGTTCTGACGCATGGTCTCGATCTCTTCGCGCAATTGTTTGACCACGCCGCCCATACCGGCGATGGCGCGCAGAATGCCGAAGGTCGAGGTCGCCCCGGAAAACCCGGACATGGTCTGCATCAATCGCGCCTGAGCGTCGTCGGTCAGCCCGAGCAGGTCGCTGATGACTTTCAGAGGGAGTGGGCGGAAGACCGCCGCCGCGAGATCCGTTTCAGAGTCGCCGAGGGTCGCGATCTCGTCCAGGTACCCATCTACAAGCGCCGCGACGCGGGCGCGCTGTGTCTCGATCGCTGCGCGTCTGAACGGGGTGTCCGCCAGACGCCGCAGGCGCTGATGATCCGGATCGTCGAGCGACAGGATGTTCTCCGTCAACAGGCGCAGCGATTTCGGAATGAAAGGAAACCCGAAAGCGCGCTTGTGCCCGGCATTGCGGGCATTGACGGCAAATCGATCTGTATCCTTGAGCACCGCTTGCACCGCCTCATGGCTGAGCGCCGCTTTCATATAGCCGAGCAAGGGCACCTTGAGGCGCGCGAACGGACCTTCGGTCAATGCCTCAGCCAGCACCGCGTGCGGAGCGGCTTTGAATGTGGTGGATTGAAGGTCCAGTTTGCGCATGTCTGAACGCTATCCCGGTTGGCGTCTGCTCACAATGTCGGAGACTAATTTGCCCCGGTTGAGGATGCCCGGCGCGAGGACGAAACGCCTGAATTGCCCTTACGACTCCATTGCCAAGCAGCATGGGGGCCGTAGGCTGCCTGGATATCCAGACAGAGATTTCAGGAGACTTCGGCATGCAGGACTTTAGCGGAAAACTCGCCGTAATAACCGGCGGTGGGGCAGGCATTGGCCGGGCGCTGACCAAGCAGCTCGCCTCAGAAGGGTGCAGCGTTGCGATGTGCGATGTCTCGCAAGCGGACATGGATGAAAGCTGCGCTTACGCGTTGGACGGGGCACCGCAAGGCGTCCGCGTGACGAGCTTCCTGGCCGACGTCGCGATGGAAGCAGAACTCGAGGCGTTCCGTGACGACACATTAAAGCGCCACGAGATCGATCATATCCATTTGCTGTTCAACAATGCCGGAATTGGCGGTGGCGGCAGCATGATCAGCTCGCCGCGTGATGTCTGGGAACGGACGTTTGGGGTCTGTTGGTACGGCGTCTATTACAGCGCCCGGGCTTTCCTGCCGGCCCTGATGCGCGCCGATGAAGGGCACATGATCAATGTCAGTTCGGTCAACGGGTTCTGGGCGAGCCTCGGCCCCGAAACATCTCATACAGCTTATTCTGCCGCCAAGTTCGCGGTCAAAGGCTTCACCGAAGCCTTGGTCAATGATTTCCGCAACAATGCCCCGCACCTGAAAGCCAGCGTCGTCATGCCGGGTCATATCGGGACCAATATCGCCCTCAACACGATGCGCGAGTTTGGCGAACTGTCTTCGCAGGATATTCCAAGCGGCGATCCGGACTTCGTAGGGGATCAGCAAGCGCGCGGCGAGGCCTTCCGCGACACGGGCTTGAACCCGGTGGAAGCGGCCAAGATCATCCTGCAAGGCGTACGTGATGAGCGCTGGCGTATCCTGGTCGGCACCGACGCCCAAGCGCTGGACCAGGCCGTCCGCGAAGCGCCTGAAGAGGCCTACGAACAGGAATTCATGGAAACGCGCGTCGCACCGGTCTTGCCGAGCTTGCTGGCCGCGCTCGACTGATCTAGGCCCAGTGGGCCTTTAGCAGGCTCGCCAACACATCAGCGCGCTCAATGATGGACCAGTGGCCCGTACCCGCCTGTTTTTCGAGCCGGGCGCCTGTGTGCGCACAGAATTTGTCGGCAACCCAGGTTGGGACATAAGGATCATCCGCGCCCCAGAACACCATGCCGCGTTCCGGCAGATTGGCGGTGGCCTCCCACCAGTCAGCGCCAGCAGTCTTGGCCGAGCGATAGAGCTTCAGGATCGCCTTGCGCATGTGCGGCGACCAATGGCTGGCCTCGGTCGAGGCGAGATCAGCAGGAATGCCGGCGGCGTGAAGGCCTTTGCACAGCGCTTCCTTGCGCGTCACCACCATGATCAGTTCGCCCAGCACCGGCGTTTGCCACATGCGCGCCATTCGGTGCCATTTATAATCCGGGTGGGGCAGGGCATTGGCGACGCACCAGCTGCGTACCAGGTCAGGCCGCAGACTGGCGACGCGGACCGTGATAATCGCGCCCCAGTCATGGCCGACCAGATCGACCGGTCCGTCATCTGCGTGGGCGCGCTCGATTTCACCAATATACCAGTCGACATAGGCCTCCTTGGTCGTGTCGAAACCGCTTGGTGGTGGCTCAACAAAGCCTGGCATGGCCGGCGCCTGGTAGTCACCGTCGCTCAGACCCAGCTCGGCAATCAGCGGGCCCCACATGGCAGGCGTGTCCGGTACGCCGTGTAGAAATAGTTTCTGTGCCATTCGGCCTCCCCCGAGGTCAGACTTGTTTCAAGCCAGTTTGAGGGACATTGTAGCCGAGAACAAGGAGGATCACCGCATGAAGACCGCCATCACCGAAATGTTTGGTATTGAGCACCCGATTATCCAGGGTGGCATGCACTTTGTTGGCTTTGCTGAAATGGCTGCGGCTGTCTCCAATGCCGGCGGACTCGGGATCATTACGGGCCTGACCCAGAAGACCCCGGAAGACCTGGCGAACGAGATCGCCAAGTGTAAGGACATGACCGACAAGCCCTTCGGCGTGAACATCACCTTCCTGCCAACCCTCAACCCGCCGGATTATCCTGCCATCGTCAAGGCGATCATTGATGGCGGCGTGAAAGCCGTGGAGACCGCTGGTCGCAACCCCGCGCAGGTGCTGCCTTATCTGAAGGATGCGGGCATCAAGGTGATTCACAAATGCACCTCTGTGCGCCACTCACTCAAGGCACAGGACATTGGCTGTGATGCCGTGTCCGTTGATGGCTTCGAGTGCGGCGGGCACCCAGGCGAGGATGATGTGCCAAACATGATCCTGCTGCCGCGCGCGGCGGACGAGCTGGACATTCCATTCGTTTCTTCTGGCGGCCAGGCAGATGGACGCTCGCTGGTGGCGTCACTGGCCATGGGCGCGCAAGGCATGAACATGGGCACGCGCTTTATCGCGACCAAGGAAGCGCCGGTGCATGAGAATGTGAAAAAGGCGATTGTCGCGGCCTCCGAGCTCGACACGCGCCTGGTCATGCGCCCGCTGCGCAACACCGAACGGGTGCTGACCAATGAAGCTGTCGAGCGTCTGCTCGAAAAAGAAAAAGCGCTCGGCGCGGACCTCAAGTTCGAGGACATTGTTGAAGAAGTGGCAGGCGTCTATCCGCGCATCATGATGGAAGGTGACATGGATGCCGGCGCCTGGTCGTGCGGCATGGTTGCCGGCCTCATCCATGACATTCCGACGTGTAAGGAATTGATCGACCGGATCATGTCTGAAGCCGATCAGATCATCAATGAACGCCTCGTTGGCTTCATGAAGGGCACGGTCAACGCTTAAGCCTGGCCGACGCGAAATATTGCGGCCTGCTGGGGCACCCGGCGGGCCGCTTGTCATTTAAAGGAACACACAATGAGCGACATTCAGGGACGCGTGGCTTTTGTCACCGGAGGTGCGAGCGGACTTGGCCTCTCCATGGCGCGGATTTTCTTGAAGCGCGGCGCCAGCGTCATGCTGGCCGACCGCGATGCCGAGGGTCTGGAGCGCGCGGTTGCCGAGCTGTCCTCCGACACCAATCAGGTCGCTTCGGTTGTCTGCGATGTCGCTGATGCCAGCGAGATCGAAAAAGCCGCGCAGGCGACGATTGATCATTTCGGCAAGGTCCACATCGTCGTCAACAATGCCGGTGTCGGGCTCGGCGGCCAGCCGGGGGAGATCCCGCTGCAAGATTGGCGCTGGATTGTCGATATCAATCTCATGGGAGTCGTTCACGGCGTCGAAGTGTTCGCACCGCTGATCCAGTCGCATGGTGAGGGCGGGCACATCATCAATACCGGTTCCATGGCGGGACATGTCGCGCCCGGCGGAATGGGCCCCTATAACGCAACCAAATATGCCGTGGTCGGGTATTCGGAGAGCCTGAAAGCCGAACTGATGCCGCACAATATCGGCGTCAGCGTACTGTGCCCGGGCTGGGTCCGCACCAATATCCACACGACCGGCTTTGGCCGTCCATCCGGTGGCCCGACTTTGGAAGAGGCCAAAGACGATCCGCAATTCCAGGAGATGGATGCTGTGATCAAAGGCGGGCTTGATCCTGACAAGGTCGCTGAGTGGGTCGCGGACTGCGTTGAAGCCAACCGGCTCTACATCTTCACGCACGAGATCATGAAAATCGGCATCGACATGAAGTATGCGCAGATCCAGGCCGACTATGACGCGATCATCCAGGATGGACGCTTCAAGGACTAGGCACCGTCCGCATAGAGCTGCCATTGCTGCGCCAGGTACTGGTCGACCGCGTCTGAATTCATACACGTGCGCGCTTTCGCGAGCGCCGCTTTCGCACCCGCCGCGTCGCCTCTGGCATCCGCGAGCTTTTGCTGGGCGAGGTGCCATCCGGTGAAGTTCACTGCCACCTTTTCGGCGCCGACCTCGTCCAGCAATGCCTGGGCGTCGTCGAGTGCGTCCTGCAGGATCAGGCTGACGGCCCAATTGACTTTGGTGGCGGGAGACCGGGCATGAGCGTTCAGCAGTTCATATAACCGGCTGATTTGCGGCCAGTCGGTCTTTGACCAATGCTTCGCCTGCGCGTGGATTGAGGCGATCCCGGCTTCGAAATGATAGCGCGTCAGTACTGGACTCGCCCGCGATGCCTCGAGATGCTCAAAGCCTTCGCGGATCATTGCCTGGTCCCACCTGGTTCGGTCCTGTTGTTCCAGGGTGATGAGTTGGCCAGTGTCGTCAAACCGAGCTGGCGTTCGTGCGCTTTGGAACAAAAGCAATGCATGCAAGGCGTGATGACCTGGCGCGGCTTCGGGCGCGTGTAGCATCAGGCCTTCAGACAAGCGTATGGCTTCCCGGCAAAGGTCTTCGCGCACCAGATCCTTGCCGCGGCGGGGCAGATATCCCCATGAGTACATCAGATAAATGATCTTGAGCAGACGCGGCAGACGTTGTTTCAAGGCAAATCGGGTCGGGTACCTGGCAAGATCACCAGACAGAGTTCGCAAGTGCCGTTTTGCGCGCGCCAGGCGCTGCGACAGAGCGTCTTCCTTGAGGAACAGGAGCGCGCCGGTTTCGGCAGCGGTGAACCCGCATACCGTTTTCAGGGCGAGTGTCAACTGGTCCTGCGCCGACAGATTCGGATCGCAGCACAGAATCATGAGATCGAGTTCGGGGTCACTCAGGGAGGGTGTGATGATATCCTCATCTGGAGCCGTCAGGTCCCAGGACTCTTCGAGGCCCAGTTCGCGCACGGATCGGCGAATGCGGTCGATTGCGGCATTGCCCGCGACCCGCCGAAGCCAGGCGCGCGGATTGTCCGGGATGCCTTTATAAGGCCAGGTCGACAGCGCCTTGACGATCGCATCCTGCGCCACATCCTGGGCGAGATCCATCTGCGCCGGGCCGAGCCGGGCAACGAGGCTGGAAATCAACCAGCCGCGTTCCCGGCGGACCGTCTCATCAAGCAGGCGATGGATCTGGTCCGGATCACGCATCAATCATCTGCAGCCGGATCGGTCTGGCGAATAATGATGGTTTCATTGTGCTTCATATGCGGGTGAGAGCGAGCGATCTCCACGGCTTCGTCATAGTCCGCCGCATTGATCACCATATAGCCGCCCAGGATCTCCGCGACTTCCGCGAATGGGCCGTCATGGACTTCGATCGCGCCTGATGTGTTGGTGACGATCTTACCGGCATCGGCGTTGAGCTTTTCGCCGCTGACATATTTGCCTTTCGCGCTCATCTCTTCGACCCAGCCAATATAGTCCTTCATCAGGTCCATGAATTCGGCTTCGGGAATATCGGTGTAGCGGTTCGGCTTGTGCGGCAGCATCAATACGAATTTGGGCATAAAAAATCCTCCCTTCAGAGGTCTGTCATCAAGATCCTGCGTGATTGCCGGATCTGTCAACAAGACGATTGAAGGGGAGTGTTCCTGACAAGCGCCAGGAAAAAACCTTAGGACAGCGCCGCTGCGTCTGTAATCGCGGCTGTGAGCGCGGCTTCATCCATGGATTTGTCGACGGTCGAGATCACCTCGCCCGTCTCCAGATTGATCAGATAGAGTTTGCCTGTCTTGATCGTGTCACCAAAGGTCGCGCGCATCGTCTCACCAATGCCCAGGGTTTCGGCATCGGCATAGAATGCGTCCGCGCTGCGCGAAGTGTAATCGATCCTGGCGAAGGCGACGCCGTCAAACGTATTGGCCTCTTGTACCGCTTGAACCTTGGGGTCGAGCGCTTTGCAGCTGCCACACCAGGAGGCATAGCTGAGCACGGCGAGGACGCGGGCATCTTCCGCTGGGGCGGTCACGACGGCGCGTTCTGATGCCGGGACGCTGGCTTGTCCGCAAGCGGTGAGCAGTGCGGTTGCCGTGGCGGCGAGGATCAATCGCATGGGGAAACTCCTATTGTTTTGAAGCGTCGTCTTAGCATGCGCGCCGAAGGTGCGGCCTCACGTTCGCGTTATCCTCGGGCGTGTTATCCGCGCGCCGCTTCGGCGCCGCGCCGGGCCAGTTCGTCGGCTTTCTCATTGCCTTCGTCGCCAGCGTGGCCCTTGACCCAGACCCATTTGATCTCGTGACGCTCGCAGGCGGCTTCGAGCGCTTGCCAAAGGTCCTTGTTCTTGACCGGTTTCTTGGCAGCCGTTTTCCAGCCATTGCGCTTCCAGCCATGAATCCATTTGGTCAGGCCGTCTTTGACATAGGTGCTGTCTGTATGCAGCGTTACCAGGCTCGGTTTCTTCAACGCATTGAGGGCCTCAATGGCTGCCATCAGCTCCATACGATTATTGGTCGTGTCCGGCTCACCGCCATGAATTTCCTTGCGTTTTTTGCCCGCGATCAGCAACGCACCCCAACCACCCGGGCCGGGATTGCCGCTGCACGCACCGTCTGTCCAAATCTGTATCTCTGGTTTCACCATGGCGCTTCAGGTGGGTGGATTTGATCACCGGGTCAAGGATCAGAAAACGTCGACCTGAATCTGCCTGACCTGCTCAGCCGGGCGGACGATGCCGCGAAAAATCGCGCCGCAGATCAAGCCCGCGACAGCGCCGATGGCGGCACCGGTCAGGAATGCGCTCAGCGCGGCGGCTTCCTTTGCTTCGCTGGGAATGAAGTAGGATGCAATGCCCGTCGTTCCGCCAACCAGGACAGCGCCCCAGATTGCGCCCCATCGATAATAGGGCAATGGCCGGGTGATGCCCCGGCGCGGAAACCGTCCCAGCGACAAAGCCAGGACAATCGCCGCCGCCGGCACGGTGAAATACCCGAAATACCAGTTCATGGCGGCCATCAGAACCGCCATGCCGATGCCCTGTCGAAGGCCGCTTTCTCCGAAAATCACCTCGGCACTGTTGCCGAACAGGTCGGCGATCTGAAACGCCAGGAAAAGCAGGATGACGCCGATCAGAGCGACCGAGAAGCAGGCGCCGATTCCGCACAGGAAACTCGCCAGACCGATTCGTTTGAACTTGGTTTTGGTCGGTACCGCATAGCCCGCTTGCGTGGTTGAGGCTGGCGAGGGGGCGGTATCTCCAAACTCGGCCATGATCAGATCCTCCGGGGCGTGCGGGTTGTCCCAGATACGCTCATGCCTGTGTAATCAGGCAGCAGGGCGGCTGCAATGCGGCTTGATTCTGATTGCTTTCCGCGAGTGCTTTGCTTTAGGCACGAGGCATGACGAACATGCCCACTGCTGCGATCTGCCTGATTGGTGACGAACTGCTCTCCGGACGTACGCGCGATATCAACACGCAGACCATTGCGAGATTCCTGGCGCCATATGGCATTCCCGTGCAGGAAGTGCGCATTGTTCCAGATGAGCAGGACAGGATTGTCGACGCGGTGAACACCCTGCGTGAGACTCACACATATGTCTTCACGACCGGCGGGATTGGTCCGACACATGATGACATCACTGCGGATGCCATCGCTGCGGCGTTCGGCGTGTCTATCGGCGAACATCCGGACGCGGCCAAGCTTCTGGAAGAGCGATACCAAGCCATGAACACTGAGTTCACCCCGGCCCGCCGACGCATGGCTCGTATACCGGACGGGGCCAGCCTGATCGCCAATCCGGTCTCCGGGGCGCCGGGCTTCCAGACCGGGAATGTGTTCACTCTGGCGGGTGTTCCGCAAATTGTCGAAGGCATGCTCGGCGATATCGGTCATCGCCTGCAAACGGGGCAAGTGGTTGGCAGCGTGACCGTGCGCGGCGCCGATCTGCGGGAAGGGGACCTGGCAGAAGCGCTGGCGGAGTTATCGGACGCGCACGAGGGCGTAAGTATCGGATCCTATCCCTGGTTTCGAACGGTCAATGATCACGGCGTTGCGCTGATTGCGCGCGGCGCCGACATGGAGCAACTGAAGCAAGTGCGAGATGCCCTGGCCGCCCTGGTGCGAGCCCAAGGCGTCACCCCGGAAATCCTCGACGGCGAAGCATAGGAGCGTTTCATGCGGGCAATTCTAGCCGACGGGCGCACCATCGTCTGGTCAGGCCTGGCTTTTGCGGCGCTGACCATCGGATTCGGGATCTGGATTCAGCAATATGATTTGCACATCATCGATGAAATCAGCGATCCGGGTCAGATTCGGTCGGTTGTCGCGGCGATGACGCCGGAACAAATGGCAGCGCATTGGCGGATGACCCTGTCACTCGATTTTTTCTACCCGCTCGCCTATGGGGCCTTCTTCGCCGGTCTCGCATTGCGGTATTTTGGAGCCGCGGGCCTGTGGGTTGCGGTCCCGTCCATGATTGTGGTGCCTGCTGACCTTGTTGAGAACACGGTCCAGCTGTTCATCCTGTCGGGTGATCAATCCCTGATCGGCGTGAAAGCGATTGCGACGCCGATCAAACTGGTCAGTTTTATCGTCGCTGGCATTATCGCGATCGCCGCCATGGCGACTGCAGCGTATCGCCGCCTGCCCCGCCTTTCCGAGGACTAACCTCCGTCGAAAACCCTTGGCTTCCGCAGCGGCGGTTGCCTCAACAAACCTCAAATATCTGAAATTTGGAGCCTCTAATGTCTGACAATATTGTTCTGGTCGAGCGTGATGGCCCCATCGCCATTGTCAAAATGAACCGGCCTGACGCGCTTAACGCGCTAAGCCGTGCCCTTCGCGCTGAGCTGGTGCGTACGTTTGCAGGTCTTGCAGAAGATGATTCGGTTCGCGTGGCCGTTCTCACCGGGGCAGGGCGGGCGTTCACGGCCGGCGTTGACCTGAAAGAAGCCGGCCAGACCGGATTCGCGCTCGGCGCGGATGGCGGCGACATCGATCTCGCTCAGGGACTGGCTTCGTTTCCATGGCCGATCATTGGCGCGATTAACGGCTTTGCCATCACGGGCGGGTTTGAGCTGGCGCTGATGTGCGATGTGCTGCTTGCGTCGGAAAACGCCAGGTTTGCCGATACGCATGCGCGAGTCGGCATCATGCCCGGCTGGGGGCTCAGTCAGAAACTTTCTCGCCTGATAGGGATAAGCCGGGCCAAGGAACTCTCCTTTTCGGGGAATTTTCTGGATGCGGAAACTGCAGAACGCTGGGGTCTGGTGAATCGGGTTTATGAAGCTGACGCACTGCTTCCGGCGGCGGTGAAGCTGGCGCATGAAATGGCGTCGTGTGATCCTGACCTGTTGCGCAATTACAAGCGCGTTATCGATGATGGATTTGCGATCGGGTTTGGCGAAGGTCAGGCGCTTGAAATCGCGCGATCTGCTGAACATGCTGCAGGAGTCACGGCAGAGAGCGTCGAAGCAGCCCGCCAGGCCGTGACTGCTCGCGGCCGAAGTCTGAACGATTAATGGCGTAGACCTGGCGAGTTCAAGGCGAACCTCTGTCGAATTAGAGACATGGTGAGAATAAAAGAATCTTGCTGTTGCAAATACGCCGCGCCAGACTAAAAAAAGCGTGGGAATGACAATCTTCTACAGGGTTGGCCTCGCGCGTGCATTTAAAACCGCGTAGGGTTCGAACTTACGGAATGGTCCGTAGTAATTCCTGCGGTCGTGGAACAATGGTGTTCCCACGGCAGACACAAGGGGAAGAGTATGAAAAAAACTCTCATGTGCGCAACCGCTGCAGCCGCGCTTGCCGGCACCGGGTTTGTCGCCCAAGCTGAAGATGGCTGGTACGGTCGTGCTGATGTCGGTGTCGTATTCGACGGTCGCGCAGATCACGATGCCGAAAACAACGTGCTGAATACGCTGGGCGGTGATTCAGATACCAACGATCCAATTCTATATAGCGTTGGACTCGGTTATGGTTTCGACAATGGCTTCCGCCTGGAAACTGCGCTTTCGCACCGCGATGGCGATCTGGACGTTCCGACAGACATTAACGGTTCGCTTCCAGCTGCAAATGGCAGCCAAGATTTCGCGCTCAATCCAGAAGGCGACATTCGTTCTTGGGATCTGATGGTCAATGCGCTTTACGATTTCAACCGTGAAGGCAACGTCAAGCCGTATATCGGCGCCGGTATCGGTGTCGCTCAAATTGATATGGATGCACGTAACATTGCTGCAGCTCCATTCGGTTCTGGCGGTACGGCGTCCAGTGTGAACGGTTTCCTCGATAAGGAAACGGGACTGGCTTACCAGGCGCTGGCAGGCGTTGGTTTTGGATTGACGGAACAGCTGAGCGTTGATGTGGGCTACCGCCTGTTCAACGTCGACGATCTGGACTTTGCCGGTGTAACAACTGCAGGCGGCACGACGTCTTATGAAACTGACTATGTTGATCACAGCGTGACGCTGGGTCTGCGGTATGCGTTTGGTGCGGCTCCTCCGCCACCACCGCCTCCGCCACCACCACCGCCTCCACCGCCGCCACCACCACCGCCACCACCACCTCCTCCGCCACCACCGCCACCGGTTGAGGCAGAGCAAGTGCAACTGGCCCCATGCTCAACTGTGAACCAGGAGTTCGTGGTTTACTTCGAGTGGGATAGCTCGGATCTGACGAGCCAGGCCTCTGCGGTTGTCGATCAAGCGATTGCGAACATTCGCGACCGTGCAGATTGTGCAACAGGCGGCGTGAGCATTGTTGGTCACACCGATACTTCCGGTGCGTCTGCATACAACCAGCGTCTGTCTGCACGTCGTGCGGCAATCGTCTCGGATGCCCTGCAGAGCCGCGGTATCGCTGCCGACGCCATCTCTACCGATGGTCGCGGTGAAGACGATCTGGCGAAAGCTACTCGCGACGGTGTTCGTGAGCCGCTGAACCGTCGTTCAGAAGTGACCATCGTCGTTCAGTAATCTGATCGATTGATTGAAGTAAGAAGGCCCGGCCATCTGGTCGGGCCTTTTTCTTTGTCTTGTCCTCCGTGGCGTGCGGTATTATTCTCGCGGGCAAGTGATCGAAAGGAAGGACATGGCTGAGCGCAAGGCTAACTACGCAGAGTTCTGGCCATACTACCTTCAGGAGCACGCCAATCCGCGGACGCGGCACTTCCACTATATCGGAACAGCTCTGGTGATTGCGATTGCCGTGTTTTCGCTGGCGACTCAGCGCTGGATGCTAATGCTCGGCATGCCCGTGGCCGGGTATTTCTTCGCCTGGATCAGCCATGCCTTTATCGAGCGCAACAAGCCGGCGACATTCACCCATCCTTTATGGTCGCTGGTCAGCGATTTCAGGATGTTCTTCCTGTGGCTGACCGGACGCCTGGACCGAGAGCTCGATGCTGCCGGTGTCGCCCACGAGCGCGCCGCAAAGGCGGGCTAAGCCAGGTCGCCCCATGCGGTAAGGGCTGCACGCGCAATCGGTTCGCCCCATTCCTGCACAAAATGACCCCCATCTTCGATCATCATGGGCTCCGGGCACCCTTGAATGATCTTACGCAGTCCAGCCATCTGCGCTGGCCCAAGCACCGGATCCTGCGCGCCGACGGCCATGAAAGTTGGTCCTGACCATTCATTCTGCCACCATTCAGCGGCGCGTTTGGCCGTCTCCACGCCCTCCATGTCTGGAGATGTCATGACCAGCTCCGGAAAGCGCCGCACGCCGGCTTTGAAGCTCATATCCGGATATGGGGCGGAATAGGCGGCGGCTTCAGCATCACTCAAAACCGGCGTGGCGCGTTTCATCAATGCGGCGACATCCATGTCGGGTTGAGTGCGATTATAGGCGCGCCAGGCATCGAATCCTTCACCCGGAGAAATGCCCGTGGGAATGGCGGTGTTCATGACCAGAAGGCGCGCGAATCGCTCGGGCATATCCATCGGGATCGTCAGCCCAAGAATGCCGCCCCAGTCCTGACAGACGAGGGTAATGTGGCTGAGATCGAGCCGCTTGATCAACTCCACCATCATGTTGCGGTGAAAGTGAAATGTGTAGACCGCCTCATCGGTCGGTTTGTCGGAGCGCCCAAAGCCAAGCCAGTCCGGGCATATGACCCGGGCGCCGCTCTCGACAAAAACCGGGATCATCTTGCGATACAGGAATGACCAGGTCGGCTGCCCATGCAGGCACAAGAATACCCGATCAGACGACTTGGGCCTCTCATCGAGATAATGAACGCGCAGGCCCTCATAACCCGGAAGGTCGTCGACATAATTGGGCGCAAATGCGTAATCCGGCAATCCGGAGAAGCGGTCATCAGGCGTGCGAACGGCATCGTGAGGCATGTGGTATCTCCAGGTCGGATGGTTTGGGGCGGGCGAGATATATTGAGATTAACCCCGGCGCCCGACCCGAGGAAAGCTCTCACGCGACGCAACCTGTCGAAATTTGCAATAAAAAGAAGGCCGTTCCTCTCGAAACGGCCCTGGGAGTGAGTGAGTTAAATGAGTTGATCAGGATTTTGCAACGGCGTTGCAACGCTCCAGATCAGTGTCGGACAGCGAGTCTGTGCCGTTCGAGAATTCAGCCAGCTTGCCGACTTCCTTGACGACTTTCTTGCAGGTGCTGACCTTTACCGTTTTGCGGTCCAGGGTCGCGCGGCAAGTATCGTCGGAACAGTTCCAGAGGGCTTTGGCAGCAACGATTTTCTCGGCTTTGTCCATCGGTGTTTCGAGGGTCGCGGTGAATGCGGTACCGGCAAAAGCGGTGCCAGCGAAGGCGAGGGCGGTCGTAGCAGCAGCGAGTGTGCGGATCATGGGAGGAAACCTTTCATTCTGAGTGGCTTTGCGCCAGTGCCGATGTTTTCATCTGACAGGGGTGAACATATAAATCCTGAATAATAAGTCAATCGTTCAGCGCACAGAAAATTGCGACCAAACGCCATCAGCTGACAAGAATTGACAGGAGGCAGTCGCGCGACATTGAAACAATTGACGCGACGAAGCGGATTGCAGACCTGCCGGGGCGACCTATCGTCTGATGACAGCTCAGGAGGGAAGTGATGGACTTTAGCATTCCGCAGGAGATCGCCGATTATCTCGTCGTCCTCGACGATTTCATCGAGGCAGAGATCAAGCCGCTTGAGCAACAAGACGACAATATTCGATTCTTCGACCATCGCCGCGAATGGGCCCGGACCGATTTCGAGAATGGCGGGTTGCCCAGGCATGAATGGGAAGCCTTGCTGACCGAGGCCAAGCGCCGGGCCGACAAGGCTGGGCATTTCCGCTTCGCCTTGCCATCGGAATATGGCGGTCAGGACGGATCAAACCTCGCCATGGCAATCATTCGCGAACACCTCGCCCGCAAAGGGCTGGGCCTTCACAATGACCTTCAGAACGAGCATTCCATTGTCGCCAATTATCCTCAGATCTTGATGCTGCGGGACTTTGCCCGGCCCGACCAGAAACACCTCATTCAGGAGGCGCTGGACGGAAAGTTCCGGGCCACATTTGGTCTGACCGAGCCGGACCATGGGTCTGATGCAACGCATATGGACACCGTGGCCACCCGCGAAACACGCGATGGTGTCGATGGCTGGCTGATCAATGGCGAGAAGATGTGGACGACCGGCATGCATGTCGCCACGCATATGATGTGTTTTGCGCGGACCAGTGGTGATGATGGCGACGCGCGCGGTATCAGCTGTCTGCTCGTTCCAGCGGATGCGCCGGGCCTGAAGATTGAAGAATACCTTTGGACGTTCAATATGCCGACTGATCATCCGCGGGTGTCTTTGAAGGAGATCTGGGTCCCCGAAAGCGCCCTGTTCGGCCCGGCCGAAGGCGGTCTGGCGCTGGCCCAGCACTTCGTCCACGAGAATCGCATTCGCCAGGCGGCGAGTTCGGTCGGCGCGGCCCTGTTCTGCATCGATGAAAGCGTCGACTACGCTCAGGCGCGCAAGCCGTTCGGAAAAGCGCTGGCTGTGAACCAGGCAATCCAGTTCCCGCTTGTCGAGCTGGCCACGGAGGCAGAGATGCTGCGCCTGCTGATCTTCAAGACGGCGTGGGAAATAGACCAGATGACCAAGCCGGAAGTCGCCCAGCGGCTCTCGGACAAAGTCTCCATGTGTAATTACCGGGCCAATCGCCTGTGCTGCAATGCAGCCGACCGCGCCATGCAGGTGCATGGCGGGATGGGCTATTCACGCCACAAGCCGTTTGAGCATATTTATCGCCACCATCGCCGCTATCGCATCACCGAAGGCAGCGAGGAGATCCAGATGCGCAAGGTTGCCGGTCACCTGTTCGGCTTCATGGGTAAGAACAAGCGATAATTTTCACGCAAATTGTCCGGCAATGTTTTGCGCGGCCTTAATCGCTCAATTCTATCGACCTCGTTCACGTACTAGGGGCGCCTGCGACTTCGAATGAAGCGCATCATGGAGCCTGGGCGTGAAAAATCATGGAGCGAAGCCGTCCATTTGGGACGATTACGGCGGAATCACGGTCATCTGGGCGATCTGCATGACCGCCATGTTCATGACGATGACCCTGCTTTTTGATGGGGTTTCGGTCATTTCGGCGAAGCGCAGCATTCAATCCGCTCTCGATATTTCCGCTCTGACCGGCGCGAAACTGCTTGTCGATGACTCTCTCAGCGATGAGGCGATCAAGGCCCGAGTCGAAGCCTCATTCGTCGAAAACCTCGCGACCTCGCAAGCAAATCTCACCTGCCAATCGACGGTGCCTGACTTTGACCGCGATGCCGGGGATGTTTCGGTTGCCGTCACCTGTTTCTACCCGCCAATGCTCGGTGGCACGATCGCGCCGGAGAAAGTCGAGGTAACTGTCAATACGAAGACCTTCATCTCTCAGCAAAAGCTGGACGTCGCCATGGTTCTCGACCTGTCGGGCTCGATGAATTCAAGCGGCAAGCTCGACGCCTTGAAATCGGCATCCAAGCTTGCGGCGAAATCGCTGGTCAATGCAGGGAAAGAGGGCGACATCCGTGTGTCCTATGTCGCCTATTCGGAGGCGGTCAACATTCTCAAATACGGCCCCTATGCGTGGGGCGACTCTGCAACGATCGAACCCATGCCCGGCGACGTTGCGCCATATTATTGTGTGTCAGAACGGGTGGGCGATAGTGCCTGGGACGACCGGCCGCCTGGAGCTGGTGCTTATTTCCCGTGGGGCGGCGGCACTTGCCCGGACAATGGCCTGTTCACGCTCAGCTCGGATTTGACCAGTTTCGACGAAGCCGTGGACGGGCTCAGCGCGTCGAGTGCTACGGCGGGGCATCTCGGCGTGGCCTGGGCATGGTATCTTCTATCGCCGAAATGGGCTGCCGTCTGGCCGGAAGAGTCCAAGCCGCGCGCTTATGAAGACAGCAATGCGCGCAAAGTCGTGATCCTGATGACGGATGGTGTGTTCAATAACAGCACGCACAGCGCTTATGGCAGCAGCTCTCAGCAGGCGGTGAAACTGTGCGGGGAAATGCGAAAGAAGGGCATTGTCATATTCTCCGTCGCGTTTCTGGCGCCGCCTGCCGGTCAGCAAACCTTGAAAGACTGCGCCGGCGACGCCGACCACTATTTCGAAGCGAGCTCGAATATCGAACTGATCTCCGCCTATGCAGACATCGCCCGAAGCCTCGTCGTTCTGCGCATCGTTGAGTAGCGGTCCTCGAAAACCGCCCGAATTCCTAGCACAATGGATGGACAATTGGCTTGTCGCTTGCACGGATTCGGACTAGCTAGACGCTAATCAATCCGTTCCGGGAGAGAATCGAACTCCCGATCGCCGAAGGCGCAACCGCCCCGGAAACGCTCAGGCAAAAGGACCGGTTCGGATTCAACACGCTGGAAAGAGGCGCACCGTTTGGGTGGCAGCCTCGCCGAAGGAGCAAGTCACTCGACCTCATCTTGAGCGAGTCGAAGGACGGAATCTCTCAGGCGCCAGGACAGCGGGGGCAGCACAGGTCCGCCAATCGGCGCGATTTGTCCTGCTTTGGAAGGCGCCGGAATTGACCGAAACGGCCACCGAAACCCTGCGGCGTACGCCGCTCTACGACATTCACCTTGCCCATGGCGGCAAGATGGTGCCGTTCGCCGGCTATGAAATGCCGGTTCAGTTTGAAGGCGTGAAGCCGGAGCACTTGTGGACCCGCGAGAGTGCCGGCCTGTTCGATGTCTCGCACATGGGGCCGTGCTTTCTATTTCTGAAAGACGGTTTGGGCACAGACGGTGCGCACGCGAAAATCGCCGCCCTGATGGAACGCCTGGTGCCGAGCAATATTGCCATTCTCAAACCAGGGCAGGGGCGTCTGTCCGTGCTGCTCAATGAATCTGGCGGCATCCTCGACGACCTGATCATCACGCGGATGCCGGGCGAGGGCCTGGACGGCATGCTCTACATCGTCGTCAACGGCGCGGTGAAAGCACAGGACTGGGCGCATATTGAGCGCGAACTTGGCGATGAGGCGATGCTGCAAAAGGCCGATGATCGCATCCTGATGGCGCTGCAGGGGCCGAAGGCGGAAGCGGTGCTGAGCGAGCAATTCCCGGAAGCAACCGACCTCAAATTCATGCGCTGCGCCTATCTGCAACGCGGCGATGAGAAAATCATGCTGTCGCGCTCCGGATATACCGGCGAGGACGGGTTCGAACTGCTTTTGCCGAACAATGCCTACGGCCTTGGCATCGTCGAAGACCTGCTTGCCGACGAGCGGGTCAAGCCAATCGGTCTCGGCGCGCGTGACAGTCTGCGCCTGGAAGCCGGGCTTTGCCTCTATGGTCACGATATGGATACGACCCGCGACCCGGTCGAAGCGGACCTGGGATGGGTGATCCAGAAATCGCGCCGCGAGCGCGCTGATTTCCCGGGCGCCGAGCGCATTCTGAAGGCCTTTGAGAATGGCCCCGCCGAAAAACGAGTGGGCATTCAACCGCTGGAGCGGGCTCCGGCACGGGAAGGCACCGAGATACAGGTGAATGGCGAAACCGTAGGCATCGTCACGTCCGGCGGATTCGGGCCGAGCGTCGAGAAGCCAGTCGCCATGGGCTATGTGCGCGCGGACCTCGCGCAGGCCGGAACCAGGATTGACTTGATGGTGCGCGGAAAGGCCCGTCCGGCCGAAGTCTGCGATCTGCCATTCGTCCAACCAAATTACAAACGCTGAGGGTGAGAGAGATGACCACTTATTTTACAGAAGACCATGAATGGATCGCGGTAGACGGCGATGTCGGCACGATCGGGATCACGAAATATGCCGCCGAGCAACTCGGCGACGTGGTCTTTGTCGAAGTGCCTGAAGCCGGTGCCAGTTTTGGCAAAGGCGACGACATGGCTGTCGTTGAGAGCGTCAAGGCCGCCTCGGATGTCTACGCTCCGGTCAGCGGTGACGTCACCGACGGCAATGGCGACCTCGCTGACGCGCCCGAGACCGTGAACGAAGACCCGGAAGGCAAGGGCTGGTTCTGCAAGCTCAAGCTGTCTGACAAAGGCGAGCTTGACGGCCTGATGGACGCTGCGGCCTACAAGACGTTCTGCGACGGCCTCTAGTTCATGCTGGTCACGGCACTCTTCTGGGGTCTGGCGCTGATCAAGCTTCCGCCAGTGATCGCCGCCGTCGCGCCGAACCAATTGGTGCGCCTGTATGGTGCATCCCCAGATGACAAGACCTTGCTGACCCTGTTGCAGCACCGCGCCATCCTGCTCGGCATTGTCGGGGCAGGATGCGCCGTCGCCGCGCATGTCGAGGCGTTTCGGTGGCCGGCCCTGTGGGCGGCAACGATCAGCGTTGTCAGCTTCCTCGTGCTCAGTGCCGTGCAGGGCCAGTTCAACGGACCGCTGCGCAAGATTGCGATCATGGACGCCATTGCCGTGCCGCTGCTGATCGCCCTGTTTCTGATTTTACCCTCCTGACTGGAAGGATCGACTGTATGAGATATCTCCCGCTCACCCCTGAAGATCGCGCTGCGATGCTGAACACGATTGGTGCGGCATCGGTGGACGATTTTTACGAGGACGTCCCGGAAAGCGCGCGCTTGACGGGGACCATTCATGACTTGCCAGACCATCAGGGCGAACTGGCGGTTGAGCGCCATCTCGCGCGCCTGGCCGCGAAGAACACGACCGCCAGTGAGGTGCCGTTCTTTGTTGGGGCAGGGGCCTATAAGCATCATGTGCCGGCCAGCGTGGACATGATCATCCAGCGCTCGGAATTCCTCACCACCTATACGCCTTACCAGCCGGAAATCGCGCAAGGCACGTTGCAGACCCTGTTCGAGTTCCAGACCCAGGTTGCTGCGATGACCGCCATGGATGTAGCCAATGCCAGCATGTATGACGGCTCGACGGCATGCGCAGAAGCGGCGGTCATGGCGTGCCGTGTGACGCGTCGCAAGAAAGTGGTGCTGTCAGGCGGCCTCCACCCGCATTATGCGGCGGCGACGCGCCTGCTCTGCGAAGCCCAGGGCATTGAAGTGGTTCAGCTCGAGCCTGCCGTTGATGGCGAACTTGAACTTGCCAAGCATGTCGACGATGGCACTGCCTGCGTCATTGGGCAGTCGCCAAACGTATTTGGCACCGTCACAGACCTCTCGCCAGTCGCCGATGCCGCGCATGAGAAAAAGGCGCTTCTAGTCAGCGTGTTTACCGAAGCCGTTTCGCTCGGTCTGGTCACCCCACCCGGAGAGATGGGCGCCGATATTGCGGTTGGCGAAGGCCAGTCGATCGGCAATCCGCTGACCTTTGGCGGCCCCTATGTCGGCCTGTTTGCGTGTACACAGAAACTGGTGCGGCAAATGCCGGGTCGGCTTTGCGGAGAGACTGTCGATGCCGATGGCAAACGCGGCTTCGTCCTGACCCTGTCGACCCGCGAGCAGCACATTCGCCGGGACAAGGCGACGTCAAATATCTGTACAAATTCGGGCCTTTGCGCACTCGCCTTCACGGCGCATATGACGCTGCTCGGCGGCAAGGGGCTGGAACAGCTTGCGACGCTCAATCACGAGATTGCCTGCGATCTGGCCGATGCACTTGAGGCTGTGCCGGGTGTCGAGATCTTGACCCCGCGTTTTTTCAACGAATTTGCTTTCCGTACGCCGGTCGACGCAGAAGCGGTCCTCGCCATGCTGGAAGAACGCGGCGTGCTGGGCGGCATCCGCGCCAGCCGCTTGCTGCCCGATGACGGCTTTGGCGATATCATTATCGCCGCCGCCACCGAATGCACAACACAAGACGACATCGCCGCTTATGCGGCGGCGCTGAAAGAGGTGATCTGATGGGTATGCAATCGATAGGTCGACCGACCTCACCATTCCCCGCAGGTGTGTCCGACGCGGAAACCGTCTCCGGCTCCAAAGGCCTGCTGCAAAACGAAGGCCTGATTTTCGAGATTGGCTGCCCGAACAAGACCGGCGTCGACCTGCCGGCGCCTGAGGGCAAGAAGAATCGTCTCGGCGGCGTTGCGCGCAAGCAAGGCAGCGGATTGCCGGGCCTGTCCGAACCGGAAGCGGTGCGTCATTATATGCGCCTCAGCCAAAAGAATTATGCCATTGATCTTGGCCTGTTTCCGCTCGGCTCGTGCACGATGAAGCACAATCCACGGCTGAACGAGAAGACGGCGCGGATGCCGGGCTTTGCCGACATCCACCCGCTGCAGCCCCAGCGCACCGTGCAGGGCGCTCTGGAACTGATTGATGAGCTGGCGACGTGGCTGAAGACGCTGACCGGCATGCCGGCTGTGGCGATGAGCCCGAAAGCCGGCGCCCATGGCGAACTGTGCGGCATGCTGGCCATCCGCCAGGCGCTGATCGCACGCGGTGAGGCGGAAACCCGCAAACGCGTGCTGGTGCCTGCCTCTGCGCATGGGACCAATCCCGCGACGGCGATCCAGTGCGGCTTCATCGTTGATGAGATCAAGGCCGACGCGCGCGGACGGGTCGATATGGATGACCTCAAGTCCAAGCTTGAGACAACCGACGATGTTGCCGGGATCATGCTGACCAATCCGAACACGTGCGGGCTGTTTGAAACCGACATCAAGGAGATTGCCGAACTCATTCACGCCGCTGGCGGCTATTTCTATTGCGATGGCGCAAACTTCAACGCCATTCAAGGGCGCGTTCGCCCCGGCGATCTCGGCGTCGATGCGATGCACATCAACCTGCACAAGACTTTCTCGACCCCGCATGGCGGCGGCGGACCGGGTTCAGGCCCGACCGTCTTGTCTGACGCGCTGGCGCCATTTGCCCCGGTACCCTTCGTGGTCAATGATGATGACGGCTTCCGCCTGATCGAAGAGACAGACGGCGCTGCATCGCAGGCCTTTGGCCGGATGGTCGCGTTCCACGGCCAGATGGGCATGTTCGTACGGGCGCTGACCTATATGCTGAGCCATGGCGCGGACGGCCTGAAACAGGTCGCGGAAGATGCTGTGCTCAATGCCAATTACATCCAGGCCCGCCTGAAACATGTGATGACGCCTGCCTTTGACGGCTATTGCATGCATGAGGCGCTGTTCTCGGACGCGTTCACGGCGGAAGGCATCGAGACCATCGACATTGCCAAGGCGATGCTGGACGAGGGCTATCACCCGATGACCATGTATTTCCCGCTGGTCGTACACGGCGCCATGCTGATCGAACCGACGGAGACTGAGAGTAAGCAGGAGCTCGATCGCTTCTGCGACTCGCTTCTTTCGATTGCGGAGCGGGCCGCAGCGGGTGACGAGACTCTGAAAGGCGCGCCTTATCTGGCGCCCATGAAGCGTCTTGATGAAACCCAGGCAGCGCGCAAGCCCGTGCTGAAATGGACGGCGCCGGATCCGGACGCCCTCGCTGCGGAATAGATCAGGCGCGCGCGGGTGTGTTTTCGCTCGCGCGCGTCAGCACTTTCGGTTTCCAGCGCCGGAAGAACCGGATCGATGGTCGCTCGAACCAGTGATAGGTCAGGGCTGATATCAGGATCGTGCCGGTCGTGACCAGGATGAGGTAGGCGCTCGTTGCCAGCAGGCTGGGCTCAAACAGCGTATAGGTCACCCGCCCGATCGCACCGATGGCCAGCGTGTGGCAGAGATAAAGCGAATAGCTCCAGTCGCCGAGATGAACCATGAATTTCGGCACGCGCAGCCCACGCTCCAGTTCCAGTGATACCAGTCCATAGATCAGGAGCGCCACCGGAATGCCGTAAAACAGCGTGCGTCGCCAGACCGGGTTCATGCCGGAGAAATCCTCAAATCCGAGGGCTGTCATCAGAGCCTGTGTCGGTTGCAGGTCGAGATTGAGGAACGGGATCAGGATGCCGAGGCCGCCAATCAGAGCCGCCGCGAGCGCATGTCGGCGCCAGCCAGCCTTGATGGCATAACCGACCAGGGCGCCGGCCGTGAATTCCAGAGTCATCGGATAGAAAATCAGCTCGACCGGATTGCCACTGAAATTCGCCGACAGGCCCGCCAGGGCGCCAATCGTGACCGCGAACGACCAGGCCAGGATGCCATACAGCCGCATGCGGGCAGGCAGCAGCAGGATCAGCAGCGCGAAGGCGATGTAGAAATACATCTCATGCACCAGCGTCCAGCCGACGCCGAGCACGGGATGTTCCGGCTGTGGCCAGAGCAGGAATGACTGAAACAGGTGCGTTGGCCCGTCGAGCCCGGCCGCATCGATGCGCGGGGCGTCCCAGGGTACGCCTTTCATCGTCGCGAAGAAGAATACCATCGCCGCTGCAGACAACCACCACAGCGGATAGATACGCGTGGCGCGCGAGAACAGGAAGTCGCCGGCTTGTACAGCGCCTTTTTGCAAATCCGCGGCGACCCAGACCATGATGAAACCGGATATGACAAAGAACAGGTCGACGCCGTGCGCGCCATTGATCCACAGGTCTGTCAGCTTCGCGCCGCGCTCGGAATGGGCTTCTTCGGTCGCCACGATATGGCAGAAAAATACTGCCAGGGCGGCAATCCCGCGAAGGGCCTGGATGGAATTCAGCTTCGTCATGGCTCGCTTCATTCTGCGCGGGGGTCAGCCTGCCAGAAGCTGACGGAATTACCCATTGGTTTGTGTGTATGGAGGGCCTGAAGTTTAATCAACCGCTCGGCGTCTCACGGGAATCGAACAGCCGTTTGCGCAGGCCGCGTGTGCGCTGGACGATCGGCTTTTCGAAACAGGTATAGGTCAATCCGGAGACGAGAAGTGCCGCTGCGCTTGCAAGCACGAGGAAAATCAGATTGTCGAGTGGGCCAGCGACGTCAAATACGGGGATGACGGCGCGGGCGATCGCGGTGATGACCAATATATGGCAAAGATAGAGCGAATAGCTCCAGTCACCGACCGTGACGAGAAATCCCGGGATCAAACGCGTGAGGCGGCCGCGTTGCTCCAGACTGACCAGTCCGTACACAATCAGCGCGTAGGCGGGGCCATACGCAAGCATTCGATGCACCGGCTGGACATCAGAGGCGACGGTGAAGTCCACTGCCATAACCGCATAGACCAGCCCCGCGAGTCCAAGGCCTAGCGCGACGCTGGCGAATCGCGTGTGACCGGACAATACAAGCCAGGCAACCGCACTGCCCATCAGAAACTCGAGCGTGAGCGGAAACAGCGCCAGGCTAAGCAGGCTGGTCGCGCTGAAGCCGGTCAATTGAAGCACTGTTGAGGCGGCGATGAGAAGCGCCCACAGCACAAAGGCTGGCTTGCGGGCATTTACGGGCAGCAACAGGATCAGCGCGAAGACCACGTAGAAGTACATTTCGTGGATCAGCGTCCAGCCGAGCGTCAGGACCGGCGGCGGGCCTTGTGGCAGCAGCAGAAAGGATTTGACCAGGTGGATTGGGCCGTCGCCGCTTGAAACGCGGTCGACATCCCACGGCACGCCTGTCGCGAATGCGAAATACGCAGCCGTGACAGCCGCAAACAGCCACCAGAGCGGATAGATGCGTAAGACGCGCGAGAACATGAATTTCAGGCTGCTGCTCGATCCTGGGACCCAGTCCCCGGCGACCCAGACCATGATGAAGCCTGAAATCACGAAAAACAGATCGACCCCGCTAACGCCTGCGGTCCATACGGAACCGAGGATCGGTGTTCCCGTCGCCAACTGAATCTCGAGGCCCTGCAAGTGCGCAAACATGACGGCCAGCGCCGCGATGGCACGGAGTGCTTGAATGCTCTTTAACTGAGTCATTTCCTGCCTTGTGTGCCTTTGACGAAACTATTTGCTGAAATTCACGCGATTTCAACGGAATGTGTGTATGCAAAATGCCTAAGTGTTGCCAGAGTCATAATTCAGAAAAGGCCTATTGGAAGTATGGCACAGAGGACCATATTAGAGCTTATGCCCGACGGATCGTCCCAATTCGGAAAAGAGCGCCTGAAAAATGGCGCGGCGACTGCGCCGCTTGGGGTGGTTGGCTCGAGCGTACGCACGCTGGTTCGTCAGGCCTTCGCGCTTTTGGGACTGGCTCTGATCGCGATTGCGATTCCAATTGCCTTTGTCACACCGCTTTTGCCAATCGGTCTCCCAATCGCCATTCTGGGCGTGGTTCTGCTCGGGCGAAACTCTCTCTGGGGGCGACGTTGGATGGAAGGCGTTCTGGAACGTCATCCGCGGGTAGAGCGGTTTGCGCCGAACTGGCTGATGAGGGCTGTGTTTGGACGCGAAAAGCGCAGACCTGAAAAGTAAAAGCCCGCTGAAACAGCGGGCTCATCCAAATTCGATTGTAAGAACGCGTCTAGTTGAGGCGTTTATCGATTTCGCCCAGGGCGCCGTCGAACAGGTCGTCCGCTTCACCAGACCCAGCGAGAATTGACCGTGCAGCATTCGTAGCGGCATCGGCAGCGACACGGCGTACATCCGCAGCCGCATCCGCTTCAGCGCGCGCGATGCGGGCTTCAGCCTGCGCCTCGCGGCGGGCGACTTTCGCCTTCAGATCGGCCTTGGCCTGTTTCATCATGGCGTCAGCATCGGCCTTGGCGCGTTTGATGATGTCATCGGCGGCAGCGTCGGCTTCTTTCGCCTTCTTCTTGGCGTCGGCCATCAGCTTCTTGGCTTCTTCACGAAGCGCACGAGCCTCATCGATCTGGCTCTGAATGCCTTCAGCGCGCTCGTCGAGTTTGGAGAAGATGGTTTTGAACCCGCCAACAAAACCTACAATCACAAGAAATGTGACCATAGCGCCCATCGCTGTCGCGGTGACAGGATCGGCATACCAGGCGACGGCTTCATCGCCGGCGGCGTGCGCCATCGGCGTCAGAAGCAGGGTCGATGCGAGAAGGGTGTAACGCATGGTCTCTATCCTTCTCCGAGAGCGGATTTCACAGCCGAGCTGATGTCCGCCTTGCCGGCTTTTGTGCTGAACTTGCCGAGAATGGCCTCGGTCGTGTCCGTCGCGATCGATTCGACGCTCTTCATCGCATCAGTGCGGAACGCTTCGATACGTGTTTCAGCCTCAGCCAGCTTGGCGTCGACTTCGGCGTCGACCTTGGCGGTTTCGGCAGCAATGTTCTTGTCGATCTTGGTGCGGGCCTTGTCGGCTGTCTCGCGCGCCTTGGCATGCGCCTTGGCGATTGAAACCTCAACAGCCTTCTGGGCCTCTACCGCTTCCTCATTGAGGCGTGCGGCTTCGTCCAGATCACCCGCAATCGAGCTCTCACGACGTTCCAGCGTGTTGCCGATCTTCGGCAGGATAAAACGCGAAAGGGCAAAATACAGGAACCCGAAAAACACCGCCAACCAGAATAACTGGGAGGGGAAATGCCACGGGTCAAAAGGCGGGAAGGCCGCCTTTTCAGCACCATGAGCAGATTCTGCAGCCAATACGATTGCAAACATAGCCTATCGGGTCCCTACAAAGGTTCGAAACAAGTGGACGTGGTTAGACCACGAACAGGATCAGGATCGAAACCAGGAAGGCCAGAATGCCGAGCGCTTCTGACAGCGCCATACCGATGAACAGGTTACCGGTTTGCTGTGGAGCAGCAGATGGGTTGCGCATTGCAGCGTCCAGGAATGAGCCGAAGATGTTACCCACACCAATCGCAGCACCAATCATGCCGAGAGTCGCGAGGCCAGCACCTACATACTTAAGACCGAGAGTGATATCGCCTTCCATGAGAATCTCCTTTGGGAAGTCTTTCGTTCGATTTGCGCCCCCGTGAAGCGTGTTCCTTGGGGCACGTCAAGTTGAATCAGCACGGCTAAATGGCCGCAGTGAATGGGCTCCTTAGTGCGCCGGGTGCAGCGCGTCGTTAAGGTAGACGCAGGTCAGGATCGCAAACACATAGGCTTGCAGACCTGCGACGAGGAATTCGAGAGCGTTCAGCGCCACACCCATGCCAAAGGCGAGGGGGGCGACAGCAAGGCCAATACCGCCAGCTGTAATGCCGGTCACAGCAAAGCCTGCGAACAGTTTCAGCATGATGTGTCCAGCCAGCATGTTAGCAAACAGACGCAGCGCCAGGGTCAGTGGGCGAGCGACGAATGAGATGATCTCAATCGGGATCAGCAGGATATAGATGTACCAGGGCGCGCCAGACGGGGCGAACAGCTTGAAGAATTTCAGGCCGTTCTTCCAAAGTCCGAACACGATTACGATGCCGATGACCAACATGGCCAGGGCGCCGGTAACGATGACATGGCTGGTCGTCGTAAACGCGTACGGGACCATGCCGATCATGTTGGCGAACAGGATGAAGAAGAATAGTGTGAACACGAATGGGAAGAAGCGCAGGCCTTCTTCGCCAGCTGTGCCGCGGATCATGTCAGCGACGAAGCCATATCCGATCTCGCCCATCGATTGCAGGCGGTTCGGCACGATCTTGCCGCGCGAAGCCGCGTAGCCAAAGAAGGCAATGCACAGCACGACGCCCAGCAGCATGAAGCCAGCGGCGTTCGTGAAGGAAATGTCGTATCCGAATACAGGTGGCAGCTCGAACCATTTCTGGACTTCGAACTGATGCATCGGGTCAGCGACTTTGTGGAAAAACAGATTCATTTTCGCGTCTATTCGTCAGCGTTGGGGCTTGTTTTGTCGGCGCTCATGGCCGGATTAGTCGCGTCAGTCAACTCTTTGTAGGCGCGAATAACACCTAGGATTCCTGCCGCCAGCCCGAAGCCCATCATGATCAACAGGCCCCACGGGCGTGTTCCGAAGAAATGATCGATGCCCAAACCCATCATAATCCCAACAAATACGGACGCTCCGAACTCTGCGCCATAGCGCAAAGCCATCGCTCCGGCTGAGACACCTGCAGAGGATTCGTGCTGTCTTTGCTTTTTCTCCAGCTGCTCCTGCGCGCTTTTGGCGCGGGCAATGCGGTCCGCCAGATCGTCATTCTTGTCGGTGTTCATGGCGAGTCGCTAGCGCGTCTATTCGGCTGCAACAAGTTCTTCGGCTGTATCAAGATCGACCGAGACCAGTTTCGACACGCCTTTTTCGCGCATGGTCACCCCGAACAGGCGGTCCATACGGCTCATCGTCACCGGATTGTGGGTGATGACAATGAAGCGTGTATCGGTGCGCTGGCGCATTTCGTCCAACATGCGGCAGAAGCGGTCGACATTGGCATCATCCAGCGGCGCATCGACCTCATCCAGAACACAGATCGGCGATGGACGTGACAGGAAGACCGCGAAAATCAGCGCGGTCGCGGTCAGCGCCTGTTCGCCGCCTGACATCAGGGACAGCGTGCCAAGCCGCTTTCCAGGAGGCTGGGCGAAGATTTCCAGGCCTGCAGCCAGTGGATCATCGGCATCAACCAGGCGCAGTTCAGCTTCACCGCCGCGGAACAGGGTGGTGAACAGCGCCTTGAAGTGCTCGTTCACAGTGTCAAACGCGGCCAGCAGACGTGTGCGCCCTTCATCGTTCAGGGCTTTCACGCCTTCACGAAGCTTGGCGATCGCGGCGGTCAGATCGGCTTTTTCTTCCGCCTGCAGGCCGAGGCGTGAGGACAATTCCTCAACTTCCGATTCGGCTTCCATGTTCACGCCGCCCAGGCGCTCACGGTCATGACGCAGGCGATCGAGCTGGCGCTCCGCCTCTTTGACGTCCAGCGCCGCCATGGTCTCTTCATCAAGACCTTCGCGGGCAATAGCGAGCAAGCCTTCTGGCGCCCGCTGGAAGTGGGATTGGGCAATCTCGGAGGCTTCACCGAGACGCTCCGTGGCGTTCTCGAGCTTGGCATTGGCGATGGCGAGTGTTTCGCGTGCGCTCATGGCGAGATTATTGGTCGAGCGGGCGGTTTCTTCGACGTCTCGGATTTCGGCTTCTCGCGTGGCCAGTGCGTCAACAGCCTGCTGGCGTTCGGCGTCGAGGCCTTCAACGCGGGCTGCCAGCGTGTCGAGCTGGGTCTGTAGCGTTTCAGGGCGAGCTTTAGCCGCAGCGGCTTCACGCGCGGCCTCCGCCCGTCTTTGCACCAGCGATTCGACGCGCGTGACAGAGCTTTGCAGGCGACCGCTCCAGCGCTCGACATCCTGTTCGAGCGCCGTACGGCGGGCCATGGCCTGTTGGCGGTTGCGTGTCAGGTCGGTCAGGCGGCCGCGGCACTCGGTTTCACGCTCGCGGGCCGTTGCCAGCACGATGCGCGCATCAGCGACAGCGCGCTCCAACTGGGCCAGGTCTTCTGTATTCTCCGGCTTGGCCGCGGTCTGGTAGGCCTCACGGGCAATGTGCAGATCGGATTCGACGCGGGCGAGATTCTCTTTCGCCGAATCAGCTTTCAGGCTGGCGCGGTCGGTATGTTGCTTGGCGCTCGCCAGGTTGCGACGCGCCTGATCGAGGCGCTGGGTTGCGTCCTGCACGTTGCGGCGGAGCTGTTTCAGGTCTTCTTCGGCGCCGATGCGAGCGCCGCGGATTTGCGCATAGGTCGCTTGCAGATCGGAGACGGTCTGGCGCTGTGGCCCGAGCGCGGATTGCGCTGCTTCGAGGCGGGCCTGCTGTTCGAGACGCTCCGCTGCCGCCACAGGCGCTGCCGGGGTGCGCGTAAACCCATCCCAACGCCAGAGATGGCCGTCCAGGGTGACGAGGCGTTGGCCCGGCTTCAGGTCCGGCGCAAGTTCCTCGCCCTCAGAACGCGAGACGACCCCACATTGTGATAGCCGCGCGGCCAGTTCGCCTGGCGCTTCGACAAAATCGGTCAGCGGTTTGGCATAGCCCGGCAGGGTTTGCGTTTTGACACTGCTACCCGCCCAGTAAATCGAGGCTGACCGGTCGGTCGGCGCCTGCAAATCATCGCCAAGCGCTGCCGCCACAGCTTTCTCATAACCATCCCGCGTGCGCATTTGCTCCACGACAGGCGTGCTTTGGGATGTGTCGGCCTTCCGCAACAGACGGGTCAGGCCAGCTATTTCTGTTTCCAGCGTGCGCAGCGCATCCTGGGCCTCATCGGCAGGTGTTTTGGCTGCGAGTTCAGCTTCCTGCTTGTCGAGGATGGTCTGCTCCGCCGCCTCAAGCGCATCCTGAGCGGCGCTGAGGGCAGTCTCCGCCTCGGTCTCAGCTTCGCGCGCAATATGCAGTTCATTGGTCAGGGCGCTGGTGTCGGGCAGGGCCTCGACCACACCGCGCAGATGCTGGACTTCCTGTTCCAGGCTTTCCTTGCGCCGGCGGTGGGCATTGGCATTGGCTTCCAAAGCCTGAATTTCGGCACGCTTTTGCGCAAAGGCTTCGCTCTTGGCATCGGCATCTGCCTGCGCCTGTTCGAGCGCCTGTTTGGCGTCTGCCAGCACGCGCTCGGCCTCAGCTTCTTTCTCCTTGTTCGTCGTGTCATTCTCGACCGGCAGAGCGGCGAGAGCTTCACGGGCGTCGGCGAGGGTGCGCTCGGCTTCTTCATTCTGGCCTTGCTCGCGCTGAATGTCTTCGGCGAGACGTGAGGCTTCGCGCTCGAGACCGGCGAGCATGTCAGCCGCGTTCTTGCGCTCGGTTTCGACTTTGGCGAGCTCGATGCGGGCCTGGCCGAGCTTGCCTGATGCGACCGCTTCAGCTGTACGCAGCGGCCCGATACCATCGCTGGCCTCTAGGCGCTTGGTTTCAGCCACCGCCGCTTCGCGGGTGAGGCGTTCGACTTCGGTCTTGGCCCGCGCCAGTGATACGGCTGCGGTTTCCTGGTCTTCCTTGGCGGTGTGCCATTTCAGATGGGCCAGGAAAGCTTCCAGCGCCGTGATCTGGCTGCTCAATTCTTTGTATTTGCGTGCTTTTCGAGCTTGTCGCTTGAGGCTGTCGAGCTGGCGTTCGACCTCAGCGGAGACCTCTGTCAGGCGCTCGAGATTGGTTTCGGCACCGCGCAGTTTCAGCTCAGCTTCATGGCGTCTCGTATTGAGCCCGGAAATCCCTGCCGCTTCTTCGAGAATACGGCGACGATTCTGCGGCTTAGAGCCGATCAGTTCGCTGATCTGCCCCTGGCGCACCAGAGATGGCGAGTTGGCACCGGTCGAGGCGTCGGCGAACAGGAGTTTGATATCCTTACCGCGCACGGTACGGCCGTTTAGCTTGTAGCTCGTGCCAGCGCCGCGCTTCAAACGCCGCATGATTTCCAGCGTGTCGGCGCTGTTAAATTCAGGCGGCGCGGTGCGCAGCGTATTGTCGAGGACCAGCGTGACTTCCGCCAGCTCGCGCGCCGGTCGGCCGGCAGCGCCGGAAAAGATCAGATCGTCCATCTCGCCGCCGCGCATGGCCTTGGCGGAGTTTGCCCCCATGGCCCAGCGCATGGCTTCCAACAGATTGGATTTGCCGCAGCCATTCGGCCCGACAATGCCGGTCAGACCAGGCAGGATTGGAACGGATTCAGGATCGACGAAGGATTTGAAGCCTGCGATGCGGAGTTCTTTTAGTTGCATGCAGCCCCCATTCTCCCTTACTCGCCCGCGCTTGCAGCCAGGGCTGCATCAAGTTCAGCCGCGAAGGCCTGAACCGAAATACGGGCATTGCCGTCCATTCTTTCCCCATTGAGGAAGAAAGTCGGTGTTGAATCGACGCCCACCCCACGCGCTGCGGCGATTGAGGCACGAATTGCGTCGCGATTGTCTTCGCTCTCGAGGCAGGCCTCAAAGGCGTCATCGCCTTCGATGCCATGATTGGAGGCAACTTGTTTCAGCGCTTCGACCACCGGACCGCCCTGGCGGGCCAGTGTCAGAATCGCGTCCTGGCGCACGAACAGTTCGTCGAGCATGTCGTAATAGGCTTCGCCCTCGGTACAGCGCGCCAATGCGAAACCGGCCACGGTCACATTGGCTGGCGCCGTTGGGAACTCGCGAAACACAAGTTTCACCTGGCCTGTATCGATATAGTCGGTCTTGATCGATGGCAGCACGCGCTGGTGAAAGACGAGACAGGCCGGGCAGGTCCAGCTGGCATATTCAACCAGTGTGACCGGCGCGTTCGGATCGCCAAAAACGATGTCTTGCAGCACCACTTTATCAGTGTCTGAGCCGCTGGAGCTTGAATTTGATTCGGATGAGTCTGTAGACGAGCCACAGGCTGCAAGCGCTAGCGCTGCAGCGGCCATTACAGTGCCGCGACGGGTGAAACGAAGCATGCTCATAACCTTTCCTTAACAGTCTGAGTCGGATTGGTTGCCAAGAAGTTAACGCTGTTGCGAGGGCGAAACGATGTCTATTCCGCGGTCGCTCCAGGCGCCTCGGGCGCCGCAGCGTCTCCGAGCCTGGCATTCAAGAGAGTGCGCATGCCGTCGGCCGTGCGCCATTCATAACCCTGCAGTTTCTCGCCATTGATGAAGACGGTCGGGGTCGAGTTCACGCCCTGGCTGTCGCCTTTCATGACCGACTCGCCGATTGCATAAGTGACGTCCTTATTGGCCAGGCAGTCATTAAAGGCATTGCCTTCAACGCCATAGCTGGAGGCGAGGGCGCGCATGGCGCCTTCAATATCGCCGCCGGTCTGGGCGAGGGTCAGGATATTGGTCTGCGCCGCGAACAGGTCGTCGATGACGTCATAATAACTGTCGGCGCCGGCGCAGCGGGCGAGGGCAAAGCCTGCGACAGAGATGTTCGCGGGCGGGGTCGGGAACTCGCGGAAGACCAGGCGTACTTTGCCGGTCTCGATATAGTCGGTCTTCAGCATCGGGATGACGTCGGAGTGGAATTGCAGGCAGGCGGGGCAGGTCCAGCTTGCATATTCGACCATGGTGATCGGCGCGTCCGCTTCGCCCAGCGTGATATCCGTCAGCGCGATCTCATCTGATCCCGATGAGCCGTTCTGCGCGTTTCCAGAATCAGCGGCGCTGCACGCGGTGATCGCGAGAGCGGAGAATGCAGCAAAAAGGATGCGGCGGGTCATACGAGGCATGTGGGGACCTTTCATGCGGTTCTAGAACGGAAGCGGGGCGTCGTCGTCTGGCGTGGATTCTTCAGGTTCAGCCGTTAGCACGGCTTCTCCCAATGCCAATAGAGCGGCCCGCAGTTTTTCATCGTCAATTGTTTGTGCGCTGGCGACCAGGGCGTCGCGTTGCTCCGGTGTCAGCGGCACAACCCGCGCCGGTTTCGCGCGCCGCGGAGCGGTACCAATCTGACCTTGCAGGATCTTGATCGCGGTAATGTCCCCGCCCGCGGCGACCGAGACGCGCTGGCGGATCATTTCGCTCTGGTGCTGCACCAGGCCCGCCGCAGCAGGGATGACCATCAGGGTCAGGCGGCGACCACCCTTGGCCGGCGTCAGCTTCTCCGGATGGCACAGCCGGGCCAGTTGCTCGCCGACAATATCCGGCCATTGCACTTTCAGGCGGCTGAGCGTCGCGCCGGATTTTGGCAACGCCTTGCGCGTCAGGCGCATCGCCGCTTTGCCAATCGTTCCGGGCCCAGGATGGACGGGCTTCGCCTTGGCATAGCGTAATTTTACGCGTGCACGTGCTTCTTCCAGCGGATCGAGGCTTGATCGTTTCACCATTCGCGTCACCTTGCCCGGCATGAACATGGATGAAAAGTTACACTTTGCAGACCTTACAGATCGGCTGCTCGATTGGTATGCGCGCGCCGCCCGGGATTTGCCATGGCGGATTGGCCCGGCTGAGCGCGCGCAAGGTGTTACGGCGGACCCGTATCGCGTCTGGTTGGCCGAGATCATGTTGCAACAGACCACCGTGCCGCATGCGACGCGCTACTATCTCGACTTTACCGCACGCTGGCCGAGCATCGATGAACTCGCCGCGGCTCGCGATGAAGAGGTCATGGCCGCCTGGGCCGGGCTTGGTTATTATGCGCGGGCGCGCAACCTGTTGAAATGCGCGCGGGACGTGCAGGCGCGCGGCGGTTGGCCGGATACAATTGACGGCCTGCGCGAACTGCCTGGTATCGGACCCTACACGGCCGGTGCAATTGCAGCGCTCGCCTTTGGGCGCCAGGCGGCAGCGGTGGATGGCAATGTCGATCGTGTGTTCGCGCGGCTGATGGCGCTACGCGGCGACTGGAAGGCTGAGAAGGCCCGACTGAAGGGCGTGGTCGAAGGGCTGGTGCCGGCCGATCGGCCAGCGGAGTTCGCAGAAGCACTGATGGATCTTGGCGCAACGGTGTGTACGCCAAAAGCCCCTGATTGCCGGCTTTGCCCCTTGTCCTCGCTCTGCGCTGCGTACGCTGAAGGCGCGCCGGAGCGCTACCCGATCAAGCCGAAGAAGACGCCCAAGCCGCACCGGACGGGGCATGTCTATGTCCGGTTCGGGGCAGGCGGGACCGTGCTCACCGAACGCCGCCCGGAGCGCGGCCTGCTGGGCGGGATGATGGGCTTGCCGACCTCTGCCTGGTCAGGCGAGTTGGGGGTGCCGGAATTCCCCTGTGAGGCGAATTGGCGCGAGGTCGGCGAGGTCCGTCATGTGTTCACACATTTCTCGCTGACACTGAAAGTCTGGCGGACTGACGCGGGAAAGACCCGGGGAAACACCCCTTGCACACAGGCCGCAGAGAGCATGCCGAGCGTGTTTGTAAAAGCGCTGAAACTTGCACAAACGTGACTGAAGCAAGCCAAAGTGCAGCGCGGAATTCGGACGTCGCCCAGGCGTTCGGTCAGCCCGCGATCTTGAGCGCTGTCTCCGGCGCCTGTGCCAGATCCCGCCAGGCGCGCAACCATTTCCCCATCGAATTGGCCTCAACCGGGCGACTAAACAGAAACCCCTGGACAACGTGACATCCAAACGCGGTCAGAACGTCCAGTTCCTTCTGGGTCTCGACCCCTTCGGCGACGACATCGAGTTCGAGCTGTTTGGACAGCGCCAGAATGGACCGGGTGATCCGCTGCAAGCGTTCTTCCTTATTGATTCCGGAAATGAAGGAGCGGTCGATCTTGAGCGTCGAAATCGGATTGTCGATCAGGGTTGAGATCGAAGCATGACCGGTGCCGAAATCATCGAGGGCGAGGTGAAATCCTGCCGTCTTGAGCTCGCGGCATCGCGTCAGCAATGTTGAGTCGGAGCGCTCGAAAATCACCGATTCAAGCAGCTCCAGCTCGATATCGTCCGGCGTCAGACCGGCATTGCTGAGTTCTTCCTGGAGGGAGTTCACGAAGCTGATCGATCGCAGGTTCGCGGCGGTGAGGTTGAAGGACAATTTCCCGACATTCAGCCCCTCTGCCTTCCATTGTTTTTGCGACTTGATCGCTTTTTTCATGATCGACCGCTCGATCATGCCCATGAGTTTGGCAGATTGCGCCGCCTCGATGAATGCAGCAGGCGGAAGCAGGCCGCGCTCCGGATGCTGCCAGCGGGCGAGGACTTCGATCCCCTTGATGCGCCGGCTGCGTGTGTCGACCTTGGGCTGAAAGAAGGGGACGAACTCATCCCCGTCCAGACCCGTCGCGATTTCCTTGATCAGGCTTGCGCGGGTGTCGTGCGCGGCGCGCATTTCGTCGGTCAGGACAACGATCGACTGATTGGATCGCTTGGCTTCATAGAGGGCAATATCGGAGCAGGAGAATAATTCATCCGGACTCGCATTCGCGTATTGGCTGAGTTCGACCACGCCGATGCTGACGCCGATCTGGAACACATGTCCCTGGAACTCGATGGGCGCCTGTATCCGCGCGCGGATACCATTTGCGATCATCTGCATTTTCGAGTTCGAAATGGCGTCAGCGGCGATCATCGCAAACTCGTCACCGCCGATCCGGGCGGCGAAGTCAGACGCGTCGGACAGTTCCTTGAGAATGGTTGCAGTGTGCTTGAGGACATGGTCGCCGGCCGCATGGCCAAAATTGTCATTGATCGATTTGAACTCATCGAGATCGATGTGAAGCAGAACACTGCCGGACGACTGGTCGGCGCGTTCCAGCTTTTGTGTCAGGTGCCGGTACAGCGACCTGCGATTGGCAATGCCGGTCAGCACATCGATATTGGCGGCTTCTTCGGCTTCCTTCTTGGAATCTTCCAGTGCCATGGTCAGCTTATGGCTGTCTTCGACCAGCGTGCGCTGGGTTTCGATTGTGTAGAACAGATCGAGTGAAAAATCGTTCGGTTTGAAATCGGACGATCGAAGATCCAGTTCTTCGACCAGTTCAACAAAATTTGCGCTGAACGAGAAATCGATCAGCAAATGTTCGTCACCGGCGCCAATCTTTGTTGGCAGGCAGCGAAACTCCACCATGCTGCCGGCGGCGCGCAGACCGTAGATCACGACTTTCCGGCCCTGCGCCGCCTGCAGGTCTGACAAGGACTTGATCGATCGCGGCTTCTTGATTGCGAACGAATCGAAAAATGACGAGCCGCATAGATCGCCAGGCATGATCTTTTGCAGCGTCGGGCCGATATGGGTGATCACGCCATCGCAGTCGAGCACCACGTGCATCGGAAACAGAGCGTCGAGCGCGCTGTGCTTGATGCTCGTTTGGTTGATTGCCTCCGACCCCATGGCGCTGACCGTGTCTGGCTATGACTCGAGCACGATGCGGAACACATCAGGATCGGATTGATCCGAGCGTTCCTGGGTTTGTTCGACCGTAATCTCTTCGCCGGTCTGTTCCGCCAGACCGTGCAGCAGCCCGATGACCATCGATCCGAGCCCGGGGCGCGTCGAATAATAGCTCAGATCATAAGTGTTTTCGCCGACTTCCTCGAGCTCGAATGATGGCGGTTTGAGGTTCGGCATCGTCAGCAGAATGCGTTCATGCATGTCATCAAGATTGTGGACGCGCTCGACGAAATTCTTGCCGGACAGTTTCAACAGGTTTGCGAAGCCGGACTGTCCGGCATAATCGACCCAGTATTCTCCGAACACTTTGAGCACCTTGTCCGGCGGCAGTTCTGTGTGTTTCGCGATCGCCCCGACGAGCGAATAGGTCACGGCATCATCATAATTGCCGAGCCGATCAAACTGCGTCATGTCAATATCCGCGTCACCGCAGATCGAAATCCAGGCATCACCGCCAAAATTGTTCTCAATGAACGTGCGAATGCCCTCATTCACCATCCCATACATGCGGGGCTCCCTCGGAAATTTACTACCTAGGGTAGAATTGTTGCATCCTGTTGTTAATATTCCGTTTTTGCGATGTGGCAGTTCTTCTGCTTCTGATTCTGCCGTCAGACGGAAACGGCTCGAAAAACTTGAGTCCAGGCCTCTGAAACCCGGCTCAGATCCCGCTCTGAACCGCCCGGAAGTGCCGGCTTGCGCTGCCGATTAACGGCATTTCGCAAAAGCGTCGGATATCAGTCATCGGCTGGTTATGTCTGAACGGGAAATGCGCTCGACACCAACGCTCCGGCGTGTGAGTTAGGCGGCCCGACCCGGCAGCGGAGCTCATCCCATATGTTTTCAGTGCTGACCGCGCTCATTCCGATCGTTCTGATTCTGGCCCTCGGAAAAGGCCTGTCGGCGCTGAACGTGGTCTCGCAGCAAGGTTGGCTCGGGCTCGAGCGGATCACTTATTTCGTGCTGTTCCCGGCTCTGATCATTGGCAAGCTGGCAACCGTTGATTTCAGCGCTCTCAGTCTCGGCATGCCGGTGGCCCTGGTCGGGGCTCAACTGGCGCTCGGAGCGATCAGTATCGCGCTCGGGCTACTGTTCAGACAGGCGCGTGATCGAATCGGCGTTTATGTACAATCCGCGGTGCGCTGGAATACGTTCATCGCGCTCGCCCTGGCCCAGGAGCTGATGGGCGGTGAGGGCGTCGCTTTGGTCGTGATCGCGGCGGCGGCGATGATTCCGACCGCGAACATCTTGTCCGTGTCGGCGCTGCTCGGCTTTTCAGATGAGCGTATAGATGCCGCAGAGCTGGTCAAACAGATCGCGATCAATCCGCTGGTCATCGCTTGCGTGGTTGGCCTGTCCCTGAACCTGCTGGTCATTCCCATTCTGCCCAGCGTGACCACGGCGATGGACCTGCTGGCGCAAGCCACGATTGCTGCCGGTCTTCTGACCACAGGCGCGGCGATCGAGGTCAAGCGCCGGTCGGCGTCGATTGCAAACCTGCTGGGCTGGTCGCTGTTGAGATTGCTCGGCCTGTCGCTTTTGGCCGGGCTGTTTGCCGTCTGGCTGGGTGTGACCCCGACGGTTTTGATGGCGATCCTGATCGCAACCGCCGTGCCGACGGCTTCGAATGGTACCATCCTGGCCCGACAACTGGGCGCCGATGCCAGTCTCGCGGCCAATCTGATTGTGGTTCAGACGGTGCTGTCCGCGCTGACGATTTCAGGCGTGTTCTGGTTCGCGCAAACCTTCATGTGAGGCGCTGACGGCGCCGGAATCAGATTCCACTCTGAACCGTTCTCAGCACGCGTTGGAAATCCCCATTTCGGGTCTGGTGCTGCAGCTCGCCCAGCATGCGCGACTTGGTGTCGGTTGGAAGCGTGTTCAGGGTCGAGAGGACGTCGGAGGCCAGGCCGCACATATTCATCGTCATCATCGCGCGGCGCTGTTCCGCTTCTGGCTTGGATTGCAGGCGCATCATCTGCGCGACTTGCGGCCGTTTCATCAGTTTCATCATCACGCCTTGCAGGGCGGCCTGATCATTCGGGTTGAGGCGATCATACTTTTTCGGTGCATCGCGGCCGTCTTCGATCGCTTCGAGCACGATCAGATTGAACCGCATGACCCAGTGATAGGCCTGCGTGTCATATTCAAAGAAGGCCGACATTTCATTCGCGATGTCATCCTGGTCCATGTGCTCAAAGCGTTGATAATGCGCCATCCGGCAGAATTTCGGGGCCTGGCTGGACAAGGTTGCGAAACCGTTCTGGCTGGTGCGCAGGATCTGGTCGAAATAACGGACATCCGCACGCAACAGGTACTTGAGGTCCTTTTCGACATCTGCGCCATGACTTTCCAGTACCATGGCGGCGAGCAGGTTGGCATCCGCGCCGTTCTCGATGGCCTCGGCAGCCTCACGATTAAGGCGTTTGGCGACGCGCGGCTTCACTCGTTCCAGCACGGCGAGATAGCGATGCGTCGCCGGATCATCGAGTGTGGTTGAAAGCGGTGTGGCGCTCAATTGCGTCGTTGCGGCTTTTTTCGACCCGCCCGGCCACATGACGATGGCGAGGAAGAGCACAAAGGCGAGCCCTGCGACGAGCACGGCATAGTGCCTGCCAGACGTTTGTCCCGTGCCAATGCGTGCCATGCGAATTCTCCCTCTGGATGCCTGTAATTATCGCGTTATATGCTTGAGATGCGGTTAGCGCGCGGGTTTGAATTGCGCCGACTTGAGGATGGGATTCTGTGGATTTCACTCCGAAAGTTCTTGTTTTGTTCTTTTGCCCATGATTTTATCGCGCTCATGCGTACAGGACAGAAACTTGCCAAATCGGGGCGCGTCGATCGCGCCAATGTGGAGACGGCGCGAGAGCGGTTTCATCATCGCGGACGCGGGGCGGTGTCGAACCAGACCGGGCGCTATGAACGTGAAACCCGCGAAGCGCTGGATGATGGCTGGGGCAGTATCGAGGAAGAGGCGCCGCGGCTGCGCACGACGCTGACCCGGGAAACGCCACGCACGATCATCACTTTCAACAAGTCGCCAGACATTCACTTCGACCGTTCGATCAATCCGTATCGCGGCTGTGAGCATGGCTGCGTCTATTGTTTTGCGCGACCGACGCATGCCTATCACGGGCTCTCGGCCGGGCTCGATTTTGAGAGCAAACTGTTTTTCAAGCCGGATGGGCCGGACCTTCTGCTCAAGGAATTGTCGCGGCCCGGCTATGTCCCGCGTCCGATTGCGCTTGGGGTCAATACCGATGCCTATCAGCCGGTTGAGCGCGAGCAGAAGCTGACACGGCGCTTTCTGCAAATCCTCAGCGATCACAATCATCCGGTCTCGCTGCTGACCAAGTCGGCCCTGATCACGCGCGATCTCGATTTGATTGCGCCCATGGCGGAGAAGCGATTGTGCCGGGTCGGGGTGTCGATCACGACGCTAGATCCGAAACTGGCGCGCTGCATGGAGCCGCGGGCGGCGACCCCGCGCAAACGGTTCCAGGCGGTGCGGGAGCTGAGTGATGCCGGTGTGCCGGTGACGGTTATGGCGGCGCCGATCATTCCGGCCTTGAATGAGCCCGAGCTGGAGGCCTTGCTGGAGACGGCGAAAGTGCATGGGGCGATCGGGGCCGGTTACGTCCTGCTCAGACTGCCACATGAGCTGAAAGACATTTTCCACGAATGGCTGGTGCAGCATTATCCGGATCGCGCGGCACGGGTGATCAATACTCTGCGCGAGATGCGCGGAGGTAAGGATTATGATGCCGACTGGTTCTCACGCGCCTCCGGCCGTGGTGTCGTCGCGCGCCTGATCAAACAGCGTTTTGTCAAATCCATCCGCCGCCTGGGGCTTGAGCCGACGCGGACAGAATTGCGCACGGACCTGTTCCAGCCGCCCGTGCTGAAAGGCGGGCAGTACCGCATGGATCTATGATCTAGTCTGAGAGTGTCTCGGCGAGCTTGGCCGCATTGTCAGCTTGTTGCGCGCGGGTGAGCTGATAGTTGCGCATCGCGAATGCGGCGAGGGCATAAGCAACCACCGGCACGCCGACAAAGACGAACATCAGGCCGCGGACAACATCCGGGCTGTTATCGCCAGACGCATCGAAGCCAACCCAGGCGCCGAGCAGGATGTACGGAATTCCAATCGCGAAACTGGCGCCGGTCTTATAGGCGCCGGACATCAGCGAATAATACATGCCGGACCGGTTCTCGCCGGTATTGGCCTGTTCGGACTCTATAATGTCGGCGACCATCGAGCGGGCCAGGATGAAAGGTGTGCCATAGCCGAGGCCTGAGATGAGCGCCGGGATGGTGAGAATGATGGCGCGCTGCAATTCCTGATCGTCGCCCGGCATCTGCGCCGCCCAGCCACTGAACGGGAAGTACAGAGCATATGTGGCGATCGACCAGACGGCTGTGGCGATGAAGGTCAGGTGTTTTTCGGTGCGCTTTGACAGCCAGATCCAGAACGGCATGGCGGCGAAGCCAGCGATGAAGAAGACCATGAGAACCACAGGCGCGTAGCCTTCGACGCCAAAGCCCCATTTGGCTGCGAACAGGAAGGTGCCGCCCGTGCCGGCAATGGCGATGCCGACCAGGACTTCGACCAGCAGGACGCGCACCATGTTCGGGCTCTGGAACGCAACTTTGACGGCGTCCCAGCTGAACGCCATCCGTGGTTCGTCGTCTTTTGGCGGCGGGTCGGGCACGTATAGGACGGCGAGTGTGACCGTGGATGGCAGGACGATGAGCAGGATGATGCCCATGACCAGAACCTGTCCACGCAGATCGATGCCATAATAGATGGCCAGCAGCGTCGGTATGATCAGCAAGGTCAGCAGGGTGATCGTGTTGACGATTTCGCGCCACATGAACAGGCGTGACCGTTCGTCATAAGCGGTGGTGATCATCGGCACCCAGGATTGGTGCGGGGTCTGCAGCATGGTGAAGCCGAGCCACAGGATGATCAGGCCAATCACCAGATAGGCCGGCGACACGGTGTCGCCGAGCGGCATGAACATCAAAAACGCCCCGAGCATCAGGATCGGCACGCTGCCGATCAGCCAATGCTTGATCCGTCCGCGCCTGGTCGGCCGCGTATCGACGAGCCAGCCCATGACCGGATCGGTGCCGAGGTCCCAGAAGCGCAGGATCATGAAAATCAGGCCGACCATGGTCGTGCCGAGGCCGAGCTGTTCGGCATACATTGGCGCCACGAACACCGCCATTGGCAGTCCAATCGCCGCAAGCGGCATCCCGACACTGGCAAAAGCAAGGACCCGCGGCAGCGGAAGGCGGTCTGTCGCAGAGCTCATGAAAATGAAAATGACGCGCGCGTCACGAAAGGCAAGCAGAATCGACCGGAAGCTGAAATTCCACAGGCTTGTCCACAGGTCAAAATTCAGGCAGTTTCGGTTTCGAAATGAATGGGCGGGAGCGAAATCGATTCGCTGGTAACGAATCAGAAACCCAAACCGGTAGATTTGGAGTGCTTCTGATTCGCAACTGATTCGACGATGGGAAGCACGGGCATGGAGCTCAACGAGAACACAATCATTGAAGGCGAGTGCGTAGACGTTCTGTCACGCCTGCCAGATAATTCGGTCGACCTTATTTTCGCCGACCCGCCATATAATCTGCAACTCGGCGGCGGCCTGACCCGGCCCGACCAGTCGGTTGTCGATGGCGTCACCGATGCCTGGGACCAGTTTGACAGCTTTGACGCGTATGACCTGTTCACGCACCAATGGCTGAGCGAATGTCGCCGTGTGCTGAAGGATGATGGCGCGATCTGGGTGATCGGCTCCTATCACAATATCTTCCGCGTCGGCACGGTCCTGCAGGATGCCGGTTTCTGGATTCAGAATGATGTTATCTGGCGCAAGTCCAATCCGATGCCGAATTTCAAGGGCACGCGGTTCCAGAACGCGCACGAGACCATGATCTGGGCCGGCAAGTCCGAGAAATCCAAGGTCACGTTCAATTATGATGCGCTGAAGACGTTCAATGAAGACAAGCAGATGCGTTCTGACTGGCTGATCCCGATCTGCGCGGGTGGCGAGCGGCTGAAGGGCGATGACGGCAAGAAAGCGCATCCGACGCAAAAGCCCGAAGCGCTGTTGCAGCGGATTATTCTGGCTACGTCACAACCGGGCGATGTCGTGCTCGACCCGTTCTCGGGAACCGGAACCACGGCTGCCGTCGCGAAAAAGCTTGGCCGCGCCTATGTCGGCATCGAACAGGACCCGGCCTATGCCCGCCTGTCACGTGCCCGCTTGAAAGCGATCACGCCCATCGAAGGTGACATGCTGGAAGTCCAGAAAAGCAAGAAGGCGCTGCCGCGCGTACCGTTCGGCGCGCTGGTCGAGAATGGCTGGCTGAAACCTGGGGACCGGCTATGGTCACCGAAGAAGCGTTTCAATGCCCGCATTCGTATCGATGGCAGCCTGACAACCGGCGAGTCGTCCGGCTCGATCCACCGTGTCGGAGCCTTCGTGCAGCAAGCGCCGGCCTGTAATGGCTGGACCTATTGGCATTATGAAGAGCCGAAGAATGGCGATCTGGCGCCGATTGATTTGTTGCGCCGACGCTATCGCCACGAAATGGGGCTGATGAATTAGGCGAGATTTGCTAGGTTGGGCTGGTCCTGGGGCCAGCTCAACGAGGATTTCGCCGTGTTTGACTTTCAACCTCACCTGACGGGTGACCTCATAGACCTGCAACCAGCGACCGAAGCGGATTTCGAGCCGCTCTTCGCGGTTGCCTCTGATCCCGAAATCTGGGCGCAGCACACGGTTCGGGATCGCTGGAAAGAAGACGTTTTTCGCAAGAATTTCGACGATGCTCTGGCCGATCAGGGCGGCATGGTCGCACGTGAACGCGCGAGCGGAGACGTGGTCGGTTTCTCGCGCTTCTCGCAAATGTTTGTCGGCCCGGATGATATGGAGATTGGCTGGACATTCCTCGCCCGCAGGCTCTGGGGTGGGCGCTATAATCGCGACATGAAGCGCAGCATGCTGGCCCACGTCCTGGCGACGTTTCCGCGCGCTTTGTTCCGGGTTGCAGAGGACAATCCGCGCTCGCGCCGGGCAATGGAGAAGATCGGCGGACGCCTGATCGATTGGCATGCGACCATTGAATATGGCGGTGTCAGCCATCCCTATATTGCCTATGAAATCACCCGCGAAATATTTGCCAATGGGGGTTTTGAGACGCCCCGATAGTGGCGAATATTTGAAGCAACAGGTATTTAGCGTATGATGGCGGCATGGTGGGCCCTGAATAGGAGGCTATCATGCGTTTTGTATTGCTCATTTTGTTTCTCGGACTGCTTTGGGTTTCCGGCTGGATCTATGGCAGTCTCAAACCCGCGCCGGACGCATTGGTGGCGCCGGTTGAAGGCTTGTTATCGGACGAGGAAGCGTCGACAGATGTTCCGGTCGAAGACGTGGTGAACGCTGCTGATCCGGATGCGGTCGACACGCCAGACCCAGACCTTCCACTAGAGCCGGACGTCGCGCTGGATCCTGACCCGCCCGCGGCAAACGCCTCGCTCGATCAGCTGCGCACATGGATCGGTGAAGCGCGCGCCACGCATCCCTATGCAGAAAGCGAGCAACGCATGTTCGATGTGATGATGTGCGAGTCCGGCGGGCGCGCGGATGCCGTCAATCCGGCCGGGCCTTATACCGGCCTGTTCCAATATTTTGAGACGACCTGGAACGGCGAGTGGAACCAGTATCGCGGCAATGATGTGTTCGATGCCCGGTCACAGATCTTTGCCACAGCCCTGGCATGGAGCCTCGGCATGCAGAGTCATTGGGGGTGCTATGACAGCACGCATTAGAGACGCGTCAGACCTGCGCTGGCCAGCCGGGGGGCATCTGGAGGCTCTGCTTCGCCTTCTTCTTTTTCATCGGCTTACCCGCGGACGGTGACGTTCCGTCAGAATAGGGACCCGCAGGTTTCTTGCCCGCAGCAATGTCCGACAGTTTGAGCGCCGCATATTGCCCGGGCGCGGACCCGAGCTTATGGTTTTTCGGCTTTACGGCATCGATTTTCTTGCCGGATAGCGGCTTCAGCCATTCCCACCAGCTCGGCCACCAGGAGCCTGGAAGCTCCTCGGCGCCGGAGAGCCAACGGCCGGGATTCTCCGGCAGGTCGCCATTCACCCAATGCTGGTATTTCTGCGCGTCAGGATGATTGATCACGCCGGCAATATGTCCCGACCCGGCCAGCGTGAAGCGAACTGGCCCGCCAAAATTCTGCGCGCCTTTATAGATCGAGTGCCAGGGGCAGATATGGTCCGACCGTCCAGCCTGGATGAAGACCGGAATCTTGATGTCTGACATCGAGACCGGATCGCCCAGCACCTTGAACTTGCCGCGCGAGAGCTGGTTCTTGTTGTAGAAGCTTTTCAGATATTTCTTGTGCGTCGGACCTGGAATATTGGTCTGGTCAGCATTCCAGTAGAGCAGATCGAACGGCCGCGGCTGTTTGCCCATCATGTAATTGTCGACGACATAGCGCCAGACCAGATCCGCCGGCCGCAGCCAGTTGAACGTCTCGCCCATCATCTCGCCTGGCATGATGCCATTATGCTCTTCGATGACATTGTCGATCTGGGTGAGGGAGTCTTCCTGCGTGAAGATTTTCAGCTCACCGGCGAGATCGAAATCAGATTGCGAGGCGAAATAGGTCGCTGACTTGATCCGCTTGTCACCGGTCTGTCCCATATGCGCGAGGGCGCTGGAAAGCAGCGTGCCGCCAATGCAATAGCCGACCGTGTTGACCTTTTTGACGCCGGCTTCCTTGGTCACGGCATCGACCGCCGCGTGGATGCCCTGTTCGATATAATCGTCCCAGCCATAATCCTTGGTCTCGTCATCGGCGGAGCGCCAGGACACGACGAACGTATTCACGCGCTTGGACAGCAACCACCGGATCATCGAATTCTCAGGCTGCAGATCGAGAATGTAGAATTTGTTGATCCAGGGCGGGAAGATCAGCATCGGCGTCTCGCGCATCTTCTTGCGCGTCGGGTTGTAGTGGATCACCTCGATCAGCTTGTTGCGGAAGACCACTTTGCCTTTCGCCGTCGCGACATTCTTGCCGACTTCAAACGCTTCTTCGTCGGTTTGCGTGATCGCCAGGCGCCCATCGCCGCGCTGCATGTCGCCGCGGGCATTGCGCAGGCCGTCCAGCACGCTTTGGCCATTTGTCTCGATCATCGCGCGGATCGCGGCCGGATTGGTGGCCAGCATATTGGTCGGCGACATCGCATCCGTGAACTGGCTGAGATAGTAGCGCGCTTTCAGCTTGGTCGTCTCGTCGAGCTCGTCCGAAACCGAATCGACCAGGCCTTGCAGCCATTCGGCGTTCAGCATCCAGGCCCGGCGCATGAAATTGAAAGTCGGATTGGCTTCCCATTCCGGATCGGCGAAACGGCGATCCCTGGGCAAGGGCGTGCCGCTGGCCATGGACTGGAACAGATTCATCCAACCCTGGAACAGGGTCATCATCGCATGGCCGGACTTTTCCGGATTGCGGATGAGCGCGGCGCCAATCTTGGCCTGGGCCTCGAGGCCGCCATAAGGATCGGCCTGACCCGGTGCTGGCGGACGGAAATCCGAGCCATTCAGCGAGTCAGTCAGCAGCCCCTGGGCCTCTTGCAAGGCCTGCATCAGGTTGCCGGCCATCACCTGCAAAGTTTCCGAATTCATATCGGAAAATGCATCCGGGAGCGTGCTCGCCCCAAAATTATCAAAGTTTCTACCTTTGGTCATCAGACCGACACTCGCTATTCTGTGCGAACCTATATAAGACTAAACAGCTTTGGGATTTATGAGTCCAGCGAGGGAAATTATTGATGCGCGCTGTTATTTTCGTAACGTTTGCCCTTTTGGCGGGCTGTTCCAGCTCGTTTGAGAAGGTCAAGACGATGCGCGCCCAGGCACCGGACTGGTACGAAGCGCGCAAAGTGGAGTTTCGAGGCGAGGGCTATCCGAGCCTGGCATCGATCCCCGAAACGGCCGCCGATTACAACCCGAAGCGCAAGCTGGAATTGTCGGAAGCGGATGTTCGCGCGGCTTTGGTCCTGTTCAATAGCGACCCGCGTGCGAAAGCCGCGGTCGAGACGCCTGAGGCCATGCTGGCCTGGGCGCGCGAGGTGCGGCGAGCGGTGGAGGGGCGGCTTCCCGCCCCCGACTTCATGACCGACGCCGAGGTGGACGAAATCAAGGCGCGTTTCAGCGTGCCGCGCGCCCGCCTCTAGACCCAGATATTCAAGTATGATGGAGATCCGCACCATGAGCGGAGAATTTCACAAGATCAGGCGCTTGCCGCCTTACGTTTTCGAACAGGTCAATCGCCGCAAGGCTGAACTGCGCGCCAATGGTGCCGACATTATCGACCTCGGCATGGGCAATCCGGACATGCCGGCGCCGCCGCATGTCATTGCCAAGCTGGCCGAAACGGCCGCCAAGCCAAACGTGCACGGCTATTCCGCCTCGCGCGGTATTCCGGGCCTGCGCCGCGCGCTGGTCGACTATTATGATCGCCGCTTCGGGGTGAAGCTCAACAAGGACCGGGAAGTGGTTGTCACGCTCGGCTCCAAGGAAGGGTTTGCCAACCTCGCCCAGGCGATTACCGCACCCGGCGATGTCATCCTGGCGCCAGATCCATCTTATCCTCTTCACCATTTCGGCTTCATCATGGCCGGCGCTTCAATCCGCGCGATTCCGGCACCGACGCCGGAGGCGTATCTGTCCGGAATCAGTAAGGCGATCCGCTATTCCGTGCCGCCGCCGACGGCGATGGTGCTGTGCTATCCGTCCAATCCGACAGCAGATGTCTGTGATCTCGACTTCTACAAGGACGCTGTGGCGCTGGCGAAGAAGCATGATCTCTATATCCTCTCCGACCTCGCTTATAATGAGATCTATTTCGATGAGCCGACGCCGTCCATCCTGCAGGTCAACGGGGCCAAGGACATCGCGGTCGAGACCACGACCATGTCCAAGACCTATTCCATGGCGGGTTGGCGGATCGGGTTCGCGGCCGGTAATGAGCGCCTGATCGGCGCGCTGGCGCGGGTGAAATCCTATCTCGATTATGGTGCTTTCACGCCGATCCAGGTTGCTGCGTGCGCCGCGCTCGACGGGCCGCAGGATTGTGTCGACGAATATCGCAGCACGTATAAATCACGCCGCGATGTCCTGATCGAGAGTTTCGGACGCGCCGGGTGGGAGATACCGAGCCCGTCTGCATCCATGTTCGCCTGGGCGAAAATTCCGCCACAATGCGGCGACATGCGCAGCCTGGAATTCGCGCTCAAGCTGATGAACGAAGCCGAGGTCGCGGTCGCGCCGGGCGCCGGGTTTGGTGAGCATGGTGACCGACATGTACGCATTGCCCTGGTAGAAAACGAGCAACGCATCCGACAGGCCGCCCGAAACGTGAAGCGGTTCCTTGCCAAAATGGATGATGGCGGGCAAAGCGAGGCCCTGCAAAGGACGGGATCGTGAAAACAGTAAAATTGGGAATTGCAGGCCTCGGCCATGTCGGCTGCGGGTTGATAGAGCTGGTCGAGCGCCAGGCGGAATTGCGTCTGCCCGGCAAAGTCGAGATTGTCGGCGTGTCGGCGCGCAGCAAGAGTCGCAACCGGCCAGTCGATATTTCAGGATATCGCTGGTTCGATGACGCCGCTGAGCTCGCCACTGACCCGGAGGTCGATGTCTTTGTCGAGCTGATGGGCGGTTCCGACGGTCCGGCCAAGGTCGCTGTCGAAGAAGCGCTTAAGGCCGGCAATCATGTCGTCACGGCAAACAAGGCGCTGATCGCCATGCATGGCCAGGATCTGGAATCCCTGGCTCAGGCGAATGATGTTGATTTGATGTTTGAAGCGGCCGTCGCCGGCGGCGTACCCGTGGTGCGGGTGCTGCGCGACTCGCTGACCGGGGTCTCGATCCAGCGTGTGTCCGGCATTCTTAACGGCACCTGCAACTATCTCACCACAGAGATGCTCGAGACCGGGCGTTCTTATGATGAAGTGCTGGAAGAAGCCCAGCGCCTTGGCTATGCCGAAGCTGACCCAACGCTTGATGTGTCCGGCATGGACGCTGCGCACAAGGCGGCCATTCTTGCCTCGATCGCTTTCACCGCTGACCTCGACTTCAGCAAGGTCTCTGTGAAGGGCGTGGATACGGTTGAACTGATCGACCTGACCCTCGCCGACCGCCTGGGCCTGCGCATCAAACTGATCACCGAAGGCATCGCCACAGATGATGGCGTCGTTTGCCGTGTCGCGCCTCTGGCCATGCCTGTCGACCATCCGCTGGCACGAGTAAACGGAGCCCTCAACACGGTCCGCGTCGAAGGCGACCCACTTGGCGCGGTGACGCTGACCGGACCGGGCGCTGGCCCGGGACCGACGGCGAGTGCCGTCATGGGCGACATCGCCAAACTGTTCACGCCGACCGCACGTAGCCCGTTCGGACGCGCCGCGCACCACAAATCCCGCAAATTTGTCGCTGCTGAATCTGCGGAGCGTTCGGCATTCTTCTTGCGTGTCAGACTGGCCGACCGATCCGGTGCACTGGCCAGCCTGACCGAAGCGCTCGCCAGTCACGGCGTGTCGGTCGACAAGCTGCTGCAGGAGTCAGCTGATGACAGCGATGTCTCGCCTGTTGCCATTGTTACGCATGTGTGTTCTCGCGGGGACATCGATGCTGCCAGCGCCAGGGTGTCCGATCTGGAAGCCAGTGTTGGTGCGCCGCAGGTCATTCCGATCGATGCGGCAAAGTAAGGTTTTGAGCTGGGCCAGGAGTGGCCTGGGGGAGTGAAAGATGAGTGAGAGCATTCTGATTCCGCATCTGGCGGATGCGATGGTGCGGGTAACAGAAAAAGCGGCGATTGCAGCGGAAACGCTGGCTGGACGCGGGGACGAGAAAGCCGCTGACGCCGCTGCCGTCGACGCGATGCGCACGGCGTTCAACGCGGTCGATTTCCAGGGCCGTGTCGTGATTGGTGAAGGCGAACGCGACGAAGCTCCCATGCTTTATATTGGCGAGGAAGTCGGCACCGGAAACGGGCCTGAAATCGACATTGCGCTCGACCCGCTCGAAGGCACGACTCTGACCGCAAAAGCGATGGCAAATGCGCTCGCCGTCCTGGCGATTGCACCGCGCGGCGGCCTGCTCTTTGCGCCGGACACTTACATGCAGAAAATCGCCATTGGCCCCGGCTATGAAGAGGGCGTGATCGACCTCGACGCGACGCCTGCAGAGAACATCACCTCCCTGGCCAAGGCCAAAGGCGTCGATGTTTCAGCGATGACGGCCTGTGTGCTCGATCGTCCGCGCCACGCCGACATTATTGACAGCTTGCGGGAAGCCGGCGCGCGCATTCATCTGATCTCAGATGGCGATGTGGCCGGTGTCATCAACACGACCAATCCAAGCACCGGGATCGACATGTATGTCGGCTCTGGCGGCGCGCCGGAAGGTGTGCTGGCTGCCGCTGCACTCAAATGTGTCGGCGGACAGATGCAGGGCCGTCTGATTTTCCGCAATGATGATGAACGTCGCCGCGCCGACCGCACCGGCATCACCGATTATGACAAGAAGTATGACCTGCACGAGCTGGCCTCCGGCGAGACCGTATTCTGCGCCACCGGTGTCACCAAAGGCGGCCTGGTCGACGGTGTCGTGCGCAATGGCAGTCAGATCGAAACCGATACGCTGGTCATGAGCAGCGCCGACGGCATGGTCCGCAAGATCAAGAGCTGGCACCGGATTTAGGCCGACAGTTTCAATTTTGAGCTCAGGTCCTGGCCGATAGATCGTGCGTCTTCGACGCGCGGTTCGGGCTGAACGTGCATCGTCAATGGGCTGAACACGCGTTGCGTTACTGGGAACAGTGCCCCGGGGCTGTTGCCATAGGCGCGCTGGATCGCCCGGTTGAAATTGGCGCCGGTGGAAAATCCGTAGCGCTCGGAGACGGCGCGAACACTGCCACGTTCTTGGCTTGTGCGGGACAGATCCATCACTGCTTTGAGTGCCCGGCGATCCATAATGTAACTGCGCACGCCGCCATGCGCTTCAAACATCCGGAACAATGAGGCGCGCGAGACACCGAATTGATCGAGGATGGTTCTGACGCCGATTGAGGGCGATGCGAGATGGGTCTCGATATAGACGCAAATCCGGTCGAACAATACATCACGGGCGTGTTTCCGGATGTCACAATGCTGCGCCTCGGGATCGAACGCGAGCCGCACATAGGCCAGCAATCGATCGATCGCGTTCGCGGGCAACAAGGTCTCGACCCGTTTGAGATAGCCAAATACTGTCTCCATCTCGACTTGAAGACGGTTGCCAATATAGGTTGCCGCCGAGAGCTCCAGAAACCGGGTGTGGCGGGCTGAATCGAACCCAATTCGCGACTTTGGCAGGTATATCGATTGCAACAGACCGCCATGCCGGACGCCTTCGCGCGGCAATTCAACATCCATCAGATAGACAGAGCCAGGTCTGCGCTGGATCGACGTGTGGTCGAAATGGCCCAATGAGTGGCCACGCACAAACCGGTGGAGCACCAGATAGGCGTCGAGTGGATTAAATTGTCTGGACGTTCGTCGACCCACGATCGAGAAATTCGCCTCAGACTCGACCAGCAGACAGCCATTCACCTGCCAGCTGCGTTTCCTGAAGAAGCCCGGGTCGCCATTCTGTTCCGTCGGTGTGGTGGCCAGCGACGCGATGGCAAGATCATGCGCGGCTTCCATCGTCACGTCCAAATGGCTGGAGGTTACGGGAACCAGGTTCTCAGACGTCTTTGCAGACGTGGTGATCAGGCTTGGACGGAACACTCTTGCTTTCACTATTCTACTTGCCCAGGCGCTGCGTGCCCGTGGTCACTCTAGCCTTCAAATCGAGGCAAATCCTTGTCACCGAGTCTCAAACTGGGCCGCTGGTCGTTTGCGTGCAGCCGCGTTCCGGCTCATAAGCGCCTCCATGGAATCTTCGACATTTTCGATTCGCGAGTCCTTTGGCGGCCGCTACTGGACTCTGCGTACGCCAGATGAGGCATCGGTGCGGGGGCTGATGCCGCAGCTCGGTGGCAATGACCTGCTGGCGCGCCTGCTCGAGCCGCGCGGCATCGCGCCGGATGCGGTCGAGACCTTCCTCAACCCGACCTTGCGGGCGCTGTTTCCAGACCCGGCAAGCTTCCAGGACATGATGAAAGCCGCTGCCCTGACGCTCGATGCGATCGTCGCCGGCAAGAAAGTCACCGTGTTCGCCGACTATGACGTCGATGGCGGCACCAGCTCAGCCATCCTGGCCCGCTATTTCCGCGCCTGGGGGCAGGAGATCGGACTGTACGTTCCGGACCGGCTGACCGAAGGCTATGGGCCGAGTCCGGAAGCCTTCCGGCACCTCAAAGAGCAGGGCGCAGACCTCGTCATCACGGTTGATTGCGGTGCCGCCGCCACGGCCGCCCTCGCCGAGGCCGTGGCCATCGACCTGCCGGTGATTGTCATCGACCACCACTTGATGGGCGCTGAGCCGCCGGAATGCGCCGCTTTGGTCAATCCGAACCGGGCCGATGATACGAGCGGGCAGGGCCATCTCGCGGCGGCCGGGGTTGTCTATGTGTTCGCGGCGGCGTTGAACAAATTGGCGCGCGAGCGAGATATCGCGCCACCAGGCGGCTTGCCGGATATCCTGCATTGGCTCGACCTGTGCGCGCTTGGAACGCTGTGCGATATGTCACCGCTGCACGGGGCCAATCGCGCCTTCGTCAAACAAGGATTGAAAATCCTCGAGCGCGGCGAAAATCCTGGCCTGCGGGCGCTTGCGGACATTGCCGGCATTGGCACGATTGAGAGCGTTTATCACGCCACTTTCGTGCTTGGCCCGCGGCTGAATGCCGGCGGACGCGTTGGTGATCCCTGGCTGGCGGCGAAGCTGCTGGCGACCGATGACCGGGCCGAAGCCATCGCGCTGGCCGAGCGGCTTCACGCCCATAATGACGAGCGCAAGGCCGTCGAAGCGGCGATCCTTGAACAGGCCTCGGTCGAGGCGCAGAAGCAGATCGACGCCAATCCCGACACAGGCATCCTGATTGCCGCTGGCGAAGGCTGGCATCCTGGCGTGATCGGGATTGTCGCCGGACGGCTGAAAGACCGCTTTCACCTGCCCAGCATCGTCATCGGCTGGGGCCAGGGGCTCGGACCGGTTGCCAAGGGATCGGCGCGCTCGGTGCGCGGGGTGAATATTGGCGATGCCATCTCGGCGGCCGCCAAGGAAGGCGTCATTCTTTCAGGCGGCGGGCACGCCATGGCGGGCGGGCTCAGCCTGGAGCCGGGCCAGCTGGAGGGTTTGAAGGATTGGATGCAAGCCCACATGTCCGAGTTTCGTGAAGAGCGCGCGGCCGCGAAAGAACTCACGGTCGACGCCTTGCTCGCGCCGAACCAGGTGACGCCGGAGACGTTTGATCTCATTCAAACCATCGGCCCGTTCGGCCAGGGTGCCCCCGAGCCGGTGTTCGGCCTGCGCGATGTCGAGATCACGTATACGCGGCCGATTGGTGAGAACCATTTGAAGCTGACCGTCGAGGATGCTGGCGCGCGGGTCGAAGCCCTGGTCTGGCGCTGCATTGGCACACCGCTGGGCGATGCCTTGCTACAGCGCGGACGCGTGCATCTGGCCGGGCGGTTGAAAGACAATGTCTGGAATGGCCGCCGCACAGCTCAGATTGAGGTTATCGACGCTGCTGCGGTGGTTTAGGGCAACGCTTTCAGCATCTCCAGGGCGCCGGTTGCAATCGGTTCCAAGTTCGGGTTCTCGCTCAGGCTGGCATTGATATAGAGGCTCTGCACGAAGGCCTTGAGATTGTGCAAGCGGGCGAGGGCGGCTTCAGAGCTGAACGCATCGCCCCAGGTCTCCAGGGGCGCCGGGGCAACCAGCCCCTCGAACCAGGCTTGCCAGTTTTCCGCATCGATCTCCCCGCGCGAGGCCATGAACAGGACCGGGCGCGCCAGGCGTTCCGGTTCGCCATGCGTATAAGCGTGGCCCCCCTCGGGCATGATCTGCGTGGTGATGGCGGAACGGAGGTCCAGCAGGGATTCTGTCGAAACGTTCGGATTGAGCGAGAGTTGCATGGCGACATCGGCCCCATGCGCGACGCCATGACGCCAGCCTTCCGTATCCGAGAAGGCGCGGTAATCCGTGACGCTTGCAAGATAGGCGGCAGCTGTTGCGACCAGGTCAGCGCGTTCCGCTTCGTCGAGAAACGTTTCGACACGGTCGGTGCGCGCAAGTTCGGAGAGGCCAAGGGCTGCGAATGGTGCATGAACGCCATGCGGATCATCTCCCACCATCGCGTCCGAGAGCGCGGCGATCAGCGTTCGGCGCGTGGCTTCTGAAACCGCGCCGGAGCGCAGCACCGTGGTCAGCCCCTCATAACCGATCTTGTCGCGCAGGAAGGGATCGGCGTCGCCGAGGCAGGCGGCGAGATCGCTGGCGGCTCGATCAGGGGTTTCAGTCTCGAACCCGGCTGCGCGCCAGTCAGAAAGGTCCGACGGTGCCTGAGCTGCAAACTGACAAGCAGACGACAGTTCAGCGACCGGAGCGGCATGCGAGCAGGCAGCAGCGAAACAGAGCAAAGCGGGGGTCAGGAGAGATTTCATCATCTCACCTGATTTCCATTAATTTTGCCGCCTGTCCACGGGCCGCGCAGCTTATCCAAGCACGGCAATCGTGGTCTCGGACTGGAAGCCATTGAAGTTCGTGGCCAGCGCCTGGCCATAAGCACCGAGATGACAGATCTCGATCCAGTCGCCTTCGCGCGTGTCGGCGGGCAGGGCAAACGGCCCGGCCATGGCATCGAGGCTGTCACAGGTCGGCCCGAAGAAGCGGAAGTCCTCAAGGTCACCGTCTGAGGCGCTGTCACTGTGCCGTTTGACCGGGTATTTCCACGCGCATTGCGCGGCGTCGAACAGCGACCCGTACGAGCCTTCGTTCAGATACAGGTCCTGGCCTTTGCGCAGCTCGACCCGCGCCAGCGTCGAACCGCCCTCACCGCACAGGGCGCGGCCGGGCTCGCCGATAATCTCCAACCCATCGAACCCGAAAATCTTCAGACCTTTGGCGATGCGGTCAAAATAGGCCTGCATCGGAGCTGGCTCCAGACCTGGATAAGCGACTGGAAATCCGCCGCCGCAATCCAGGCTCTCAATCTCGACACCAGCAGTTTCCAGCAGGCCATCTACGTAAGACAACGCGCGAATATAGTCTGCCGGGTCCATGCACTGACTGCCGACATGGAAACAGACGCCCAGCCTGGCCGCGACAGGGCGGGCAGCGCGGAGCAGGTCAACAGCGTCCTGATAGGCGGCGCCATATTTGCCTTCGAGCGGCATGCTGGCTGAGCCACCGGACGGCAGCGCAAGGCGCAAATGCAGGTGCAGATCATCCGCGTCCTGCGTTTCGACCAGGATTTTGCCGAGCTCTGCGGCGCAATCGAACGCGAAATGGCGAACGCCGGCGGCATAGGCATGGCGAATGGTGCGGCGCGACTTGACCGGGTGCATCAGATACAGCTCCGCATCCGGGCAGGCGCTCAGGACCTGATCGATCTCACGAATGGAGGCGACATCAAAGCCGCGCAGGCCGCTCGCCCACAGGGTTTTCAGGACCGCCGGATGCGGGTTGGCTTTCACGGCATAAACCGAGGTGCCAGGAAATCCATTGAGGAAGGTTTTCGCCGCCGCTTCGATCTTCTGCGGATAAAGGACATAGATCGCGTCATCGCCGTCATAGGCCTTGAGCGCGTCTTCAATCGAGTTGAAGGCGGGCAGACCGTAAGGGCGGTCGAAATCTGGAAGCAGGGCAGGGTGCGCGAGGCGCGAAGGGGCTGGGGTAAACATGGTTATCCAGGTCCGAATTGCGAGCGTCAGAACACTCGAAAAGATCAGGGACAGATGCGGCTGATCAGGCGCATCCGGCTCAGTCGGAAAAGGCGGGCAAGCGGCCCGCGCCGTGCCTAGATAGGTTCAGCGACCGCCGCCATATAATCGGCGTCCTTGGCGAACGGCGTGAACACCGTCGTCGTATCAAACGCAACATCGATGCGCTTGAGCAGAAGGATCGGAATTTGTGGGCAGGCGCCCGTCAGGGGATGGGTCATCCAAGTATCCTCGCAAAGCAAGATCGGCCCGAAACCGACATTGAAAGTGAAGACAGTTGGGCTCCCCCGTACTGACAGCTGCAGAACAGCTCGTCGTGGTTCGCTTACTTGTCAGCGGCGCACATATGATTTCTGCAAGCGGGGGTCAAGAATTTTTCTGACCTTGATGGCGGGTCGGTCGGCGGGGTTCAGGAAGGTATTGGGACTGAGAGGCAGCCCCACAAGATTGATTCAACCAAGTTTTGCTCGCAAATCATCCGCGGATCCACAGGTGATGAAAGAACTCAGATTGAACGGAAACACCAGCACCCGACGTCCAGGAAAGCAAAATGACTGAGGAATCTGATCGCTGCACAAGAGTATGCCTTAAATGTTCAATTTCTGACTTAAACGTCTTGCTCCATTTTTTGTTTTGAGGTTGAATTTTCCTTCAGGAGAGAGAAACACCATGAAAAAAACACTCGCGAGTATCGGTTTAGCGCTAAGCGTGACATTTGGCGCCACAGCCTATGCGCAATTATCGCCTCCGCCGGTTGAAGCATATGGAGATTTGCAAACGGTTCGAGGAATGTCGATGTCGCCGGATGGGCGTTATATTGCATTTATCAAACGTGAACAAATGCGAGATTTCTTCACCATCGCGGAAATTGGCGGTGGCGTGGTTCAAGTGGTCGAATGTGAAGATTTTGAGCCTCGAGGAACGCAATGGGCGGGGTCTGATTATGCCATTCTGATCGGCACAAAAATTGTCAACAAGGATACCTCGAGAGAGTTCCGGTTTGGCGCGGCGCTATCGATGGCGCGCAAATCCGGGAATGTAGTCCAACTGCTCAATCGTGGGCGCGATCTCGCCAGCAGTGTGAATACTAATATCAGTTATGTGTTCCCAGACGAGAAGCATGTGCTGATGACCGCGCGGACCGATACGGGTAGCCGCGCGTTCTACAAGGTTAATTTAAAGACTGGAAAAGGTCGTAAGCACAGAAACTTGTCTGACCGCCAGGTGCTGCTGTCGGCGGATGGGGAGATCGATGTCGAGATCGACTATGATCGAGCGGCGCAGCGATACGAAATCAGCAGGCGTCTGCCAAGTGGCGAGTCGTCGACGATTTGGTTGGAAGAAGGAATCAAAAACGACAAATGGGGGCGTTTGTTCCCGCAGATTCGGATGCTTGGTTACACTCATGATCGTTCTAAACTGCTGGTCAGTTATGACGATGAGCGATCACCGGACAGTTTGCCGGTGACGAAAGGCTTGACCTTTGATGGCGAGATCGTGCCATCCGGGCTCGAAAATCCAGATGGTTTCGAGCAGACAAAGACAACCATCGTAGATAGTGACGGGTTGATTATCGGAGTGGAGTATGAAGCCCTCGTGCCAAGTTACGAGTTCTTCGATGATTCGTTGAACCAGCTGTTTCTGGCGGCGCAGGCGACTTTCCCGGACTCTGCAGTCCGCTTGGTGTCTGCCGATGAGAACCAGTCTCGGATCATCATTGAGGTGTCAGGCGGCAGTGCAGCCAGCGAGTTCTATATGCTTGATCGTTCCGCAGGCGGATTGACCCCTCTCGGACGCGCATATCCCAATATCCCGAAAGATCAGGTTGGTTATGTCGAAATCATCTCCTACTCGGCAAGAGATGGGCTGGAGATTCCTGCACTGGTTACCTGGCCGCCGGGAATTGAGCCTGGAGAGGGCAAAGATCTGCCCATGATCGTTCTGCCGCACGGTGGTCCAGAAGCACACGATGAACTGCGATTTGATTGGATGGCGCAGCTTCCCGCCTCACGCGGAGCAATCGTTGTTCAACCACAATTTCGAGGCTCCGATGGGTTCGGACGAGAATTTCGCGATCTCGGGCGCGGCAAATGGGGCCGCGAGATGCAAGACGATGTCAGCGATGCTGTTTTGCACATGATTGACCAAGGATATGCCGATCCGGAACGCGTGTGTATCTTCGGTTGGAGCTATGGTGGGTATTCCGCCATGGCAGGCGCAACGTTCTCGCCCGAACTGTACCGCTGCGTGATCGCCGGTGCGGGCGTGAGTGATTTGCCCAAGATGTTGTTCTGGGAGGTCAAGGAAACGGGGCAACAGTCTCCAGTCGTCGCGTATTGGAATAATGTGATCGGTGACCGGCGCGAGGATCGTGAGAAATTGAAGGATATCTCCCCCGTCAACTTCACGGATCGTGTGCAGGCGCCTGTTTTGCTACTGCATGGCGACGATGATGATGTCGTTCCGATCGAGCAAAGCCGCGTGTTCTACGAAGCGCTGCGAGCGTCAGGAAAGGATGTCAAATTCGTTGAACTGACGGATGAGGACCACTGGATGTCGACGGGAGACGGTCGAATGACCGTCGCAACAGAGGTCAATGCATTCCTCTCTCAACACTTGGCGGGTGAATAAAACACCACCGATCCTAACGTGTAAAATCAAATCCAACATTTCCGGGGGCGGCTGTAGAAATCAAACAGTCGCCCCTGAACCATCAGCTGTGACTTGCTCGGTTGATGGTTTCAATTGCTTTTCCGCTGCGCACAGGGGATTAGCCCAAGCGGGGTATTTCGTGAATAAACGGTGATGGAGATATCGCGGCCGCGGTCTTTCGACTGTTCGATCAGGATGGTTCCCGTCCAGTTCGCTACGGATCTGCCCAAAGAGACACCCACACAAAGACCTGGTTGGCGAAAAAAGGTGTTCATATGCGCATCCCGGTGCGTCCGATTTCAATCTGACGTGATCATTTCCGGTTCTACCGTGACCACCAGCCGCGTTTTTTCTTTTTCGGCTTGGTTGTGGTCTCGAGGACCGGCTCCGTTGTCACCTGAGGCGCCGGTTCCGTCACCAGTTCAGGCTCGGGTTCCGGTGCGGGCGCGGGGGCCGGCTCAGGGGTTGGCTCGGGCTCTGCTTCGGCCACAGGCTCTGGTGTTGGCTCGGGCGCGGGTTCTGGCTCAGGCGCTGGTTCCAGAGCGACGATTGGCGCGTCTTCCGCAGGTTCAGCTGGGGCAGCGTCTTCCGCCTCTGGCGTCTGCTCAGACCCTTCATCTGTTGTGTTTGCCTCTGCTGCCTCTGGAGCGGTTTCACCCTCTCCGCCACGACGTTTGCGGCGACGACGGCGGCGGCGTTTCTTGCCTTCCTTGGACTCTTCATCCGAGCTGGCTTCAGGCGATGCTTCGGTCTGGGCTTCTGCTTCTGACGCGCGTGCTTCCGGCACCGCGACAGGCTTGGCGCTGAGGCCGCCTTCGCTGGCGTCCGGCAATTCGTCGGGCGAGTCGCCAAGAAGGTTGGAGATCGACATAGCCAGGCCATCCAGCAGCGCGCCGCCATCAGATGGTGGTGCGCCAGGATCCATGGCTTCGCCATCCTTGCGACGACGACGGCCTCCGCGGCGGCCACGGCGGCGACGTTTCCGGCGACCGCCTGATTCTTCGCCGTCTTCGTCAGCGGCGGTTGCGGCCGTATCTGGCTCGTCTTCATCCTCATCGTCTTCGGCGTCTGGCAGCAGATGATCATCTGCATCGCCTTCGAGGAATTCATCGCGATTGAATTTCTTGCGGCGACGGCGACCGCTGGACGCCTTGTCGGCATCAATCTCGAAATCGCCCGGGATCATCGCACCCGAGGATTTGATGGCGATGGTGAAGCCGGCTTCGTCTTCAATGGCCGAAATCGAGTCGCGTTTGGAATTGAGCAGGTAGAGCGCCACGTCGGTCGGCGCGGTGACGGTCATGCCGCGCAAGCCACCGCCGGCAGCACGCGCTTCGACAGCGCGCAACAATTGCAGGGCTGAGGACGGGATCGAGCGGCGGCGACCGGTGCCATCACAGGCGTCACATTTGTCTGATGTCGCTTGCAACACACCGGCACGGCGGCGCTGGCGCGAGATTTCCATCAGGCCAAATTGCGAGATGCGATTGTTCTGAACGCGCGCCCGGTCGAGCTTCAGCGCATCCTTCATCTTCTTCTCGACGGCGCGATTATTCTTGTTCTCGTCCATGTCGATAAAGTCGATGACGACAAGTCCGGCGAGGTCGCGCAGGCGCATCTGGCGGCAGGCTTCCTCGGCGGCTTCGAGATTGGTGTGCAGCGCGGTCTGTTCGATATTGCGCTCGCGGGTCGATTTACCCGAGTTCACGTCAATTGCGACCAGGGCTTCAGTCTGGTTGATGACCAGATAACCACCAGATTTCATCTGAACCGTCGGTGAGAAGATTGAATCGAGCTGATCCTCGACGCCTTCCTTGACGAAGAGCGGCGCCTGGGCGGTCCAGCGTTTCACCTTCTTGGCCTGGGTCGGCATCAACGTCTTGGCGAGATCCTTGGCTTCGCGATAGGCGCGGTCCCCCTGGACCACGACTTCAGCGATTTCGCGATCGAACATGTCACGCATGGCCCGGTGTACGAGGCCGCCTTCTTCGTGAATGCGTTCCGGTGCGACTGATTCCAGCGTCTTGGCGCGAATGTTCGACCACAGTTTTTGCAGATAGTCATAGTCGCGGCGGATTTCCGACTTGGTGCGCTTGGCGCCGGCCGTGCGGACGATCAGGCCCATGCCCTTCGGCACTTGCAGGCCATCCATGATGGTTTTCAGGCGCTTGCGGTCATTGCCGTTCGGGATCTTGCGAGAGATGCCGCCGCCGCGCGGCGTGTTTGGCATCAGCACGGAATAGCGTCCGGCGAGAGACAGATAGGTTGTCAACGCGGCGCCTTTATTGCCGCGCTCTTCCTTGACCACCTGGACCAGCAGGACCTGGCGGCGGCGAATAACTTCCTGAATTTTGTAGCGACGGGTGATCGAGCTGCCGCGAGACTTGCGCGGGCTGCGACGACGACGTTCTGCCTTGGCCGGCTTCTTTTTCTTCTTGTCGTCGCCGGAGTCAGCGTCTTTGTCAGAGTCTGCGTCTTCGTCGGCACTGGCCTCGGCCTCGCCGTCTTCGGAATCGCCGTCGCTATCTTCAGAATCAGCTTCAGAAGCGGCTTCGTCAGCCTCTTCATTTGCATCATCCTCATCGGCGGAGGCGTCTGTTTCGTCGTCGCCATTCTCGTCATCGTCTTCAGCCTCGTCGGCTTCGGACTCGATTTCGTCGAGATCGTCCTCATCATCCGGATCATCGTCAGCTGCGGCTTCGGCCTCACGTGCGGCTTCTTCCAGCAAGGCCTCGCGGTCAGCTTGCGGGAGCTGGTAATAATCAGGGTGGATTTCGCTGAATGCGAGGAAACCGTGCCGGTTGCCGCCATATTCGACGAAACAGGCTTGCAAAGAGGGCTCTACCCGCGTGACTTTCGCGAGATAGATGTTGCCTCTTAGTTGTTCGTTTCCAGTTGTTTCAAAGTCAAAGTCCTCGACACGTCCATTGTTGACGAGGGCGACACGGGTCTCTTCCTGGTGGACCGCGTCGATCAGCATAAGTTTGCTCATTGTAAGCTGCCTTGCAGTCTGGCGGCGCTAAGGCCCGCAATCGTTGCGGGCGATGGCGAAACGCGCCAGTGAATGTGTTATTAGGGACAGGCAGCCCACCAGTCCGGCCTGCTCTTTCCATAGAGCGGCTCTCGGTCCTGATTGTCACGGCCTGTAAGCTCATATTATCCGTTCCGGTCTCGGCGTTAGTGCAGGGGATTAGGCCTGTTCACCCGCCTTTCGGGGATTCTGTTCGGGCCCCGTTCGGGGTTGTCCCCTACATGCCCCTTCTGGTCGCGAATTAAAAGGCCAAAAATGCGGGCAAGCGGATGAATATTCCCTGCACGCAGATAAATGTGTGATTAAGACTGGATAGAATAAACAGAGACATTGGGTTAATGAGGCGCCTGGGGCGGCGCCGATAGAGCGAATACGATTGATGCATTCGGTGAAGGTTTTTTGTCTGTTTATCGTGTCGGCCTGGCTGGCGGCCACCGGCGCAGCGCAGGTGCAATCGATCGGTATTGCCGGTGACGGCGAATTCACCCGAATCACCATCACTTCCGAATCGTCCATGCGGCCGGACATTTTTCTGCGCGAAACCGTCGACGGAATGGTGATCGAGATGGTGCCCGAAACGTTCCGGCTTGGCGCCGAGCCCTTCTTTGCCGAGCCGACGGGCGGCATCTATGCCTATACGCTCGACACAGACCGGGTCGTGTTTGAACTCGATCGGCCGATGATGGTCATGCGCGAGATTGACTTGCCGCCATCCGGCTCTGAAGGCCTGTATCGTTATATTCTCGACCTGAGCGGGGTGTCGGAAACCCGGTTCCGCAACGCTGCACGGCGCGATGAGAAGCGGTTTGCACGCTTCGAAGCGGCCCGCAGCGGTGCGCCGATTGAGCCGGAGCCGATCGAAATGGCTGAGACGGTGCCGCTGACCCAACCAGAATCCCCTTCGGCGAAGCCCGCAACGATTGGCGCTTTGATGCAGATGGCGGCGCGCAGCCGGCGTGTGATTGTCATCGATCCCGGTCATGGCGGCCGCGATCCTGGCGCGCTCGCAATCATTGGCGGCAAGGAAAGCGACATTGTCCTCAAGACCTCGCTGAAGCTGAAACAGATGATCGAGCAGGACCCGCGCTATGTGGTGAGACTGACCCGTGAGACGGATGTCTATGTCGAGCACGAGGACCGCGTGACCAAGGCGCGCAATTGGGGCGCGGACCTGTTCATCTCGGTACACGCCGACGCTGCAGGGGCGCCAACCGTATCCGGCGCGTCGGTCTATACGATCTCGACCCGCGGCGAAGCCCGGATTGAGGGCACGGCCCGCAAATTCGGTTGGGACCTGCCCATCGAGGACGGCACGTCCATAGAAGTGTCGAACATTCTCCAGGACCTGACCTTGCGCGAAACCAAGTCCAATTCTTCGATTTTCGCCGAATTCCTGGTGCCAGAGCTCGGCAAGGCCGGGCCGCTGGTGCGCAATTCCCATCGCCAGGGCAACCTATTCGTGCTGCTGGCGCCGGATGTGCCTGCGGTGCTGGTCGAGATTGGCTTCCTGACCAATCGCGAAGATGCCCGGCGGCTGAAATCGGAGCGCGGACGGCGCAAATCGGCGGAAGCCATCAAGCGCGCGATCGATGCCTATTTCGATCGCCAGGATTTAATCTTGGCAACGAACTGACGGTTCGCCTTTGCGACACTGCAGAAGCGCCTTAGTCTTGCCCCGTTGGCGTGTGATTCACCGCGCTGAAGAATTATGAGGTCCGAGTGCCATGTGGGCAGCCATCAAACAGCGTGTATTCACCTGGAAATTCCTGCTTTGGACGGTGCTGGCAGGGATTGCCATCGGTGTGGCGGCGATCATCGCCTTCCTGATCTGGATGGCCGCACTTGGCCGGACCGTGCCGTCAGTTGAAAAACTGTCTGAGTATAATCCGCCGGTCACTTCGCGTGTGCATGCGGGTGACGGCACGCTGATCTACGAATTTGCTGATGAGCATCGCGTGTTCATTCCATACGAGGCAATCCCGGAACATGTCATTCATGCGTTCGTCGCCGCCGAAGACAAGAAGTTCTTCACGCATGGCGGGCTCGACTATCTCGGCATGACCCGCGGCGTCATCAACACCGCCAAGAACAAGCTGACGGGCAGTGGCGGCATGCAAGGCGGTTCGACCATTACCCAGCAGGTCGCCAAGAACATGCTGCTGACCCGTGACCAGACCATTGTCCGCAAGGCCAAGGAAGCCATCGTTGCGCAGCGCATGGAAAAGGCGTTCACCAAAGAGCACATTATCGAGCTCTACCTGAATGAGATCTATCTCGGCGGACGCTCGTATGGAGTCGGCTCGGCAGCGCTCAACTATTTCAACAAGTCGCTGCCGGAACTCGATCTGTCGGAGGCGGCGGTGCTCGCCTCGCTGCCGAAATTCCCGGGCCGGGTGAACCCGTACACCAATCCCGAACGGGTCCTGCAGCGCCGCAATTATGTGCTCAATCGCATGGTCGATGATGGCTATATCACCCAGGAACAGGCCGATGACGCCAAGGCCAAGCCACTGACCACGACGAAACGCCTGTACGGTCCTGAGTACGCCGCCGCGACCTATTTTGTGCAGGAGCTGCGCAAACAGCTGATCGACCAATATGGCGAGGAAGAGCTGGAGCAGGGCGGACTGTCGATCCGCACGACGATCGATACGAAATTGCAACTGGCCGCGCAGGAAGCCCTGCAGGTTGGCCTGGAAACCTATGACCGTCGCCATGAGTATCGCGGGCCGATGCAATCGCTCGATCTGTCAGCGGACGACCTGATGGAGCAGCTGCAAGCGGTGACGCGCCCGGGCGGTTACGGGTCGTGGGAACGCGCGCTGATCACACGCATCACAGACAATGGCGCCACTTTGCTGCTTGATGATGGCGCAGAAACCTCGCTTCCTGCTGAAGACATCGAATGGAGCCAGACCTTTGTCCGCGCCAATGGGCAGACCGGATTGCGCGCCGGAGATGTCGTCCTGGCCGAAGTCAGCCGACAAGCCTTGAGCGTGGAGGAAAGCACCCCGACCCGCGAAGGCACGAGCGCAGAAGACAGCGAACCACTGGTCCCGGTCGAGCCGATCATGGTGCCGGTCGGGCAAGCCATCCTGAAACAGGTGCCGGATCTCGAAGGCGCGATCGTTGCGCTTGATCCACATACTGGCCGGGTGCTGGCCATGATGGGCGGCTATTCCTTCTTCAAGAGCCCGTTCAACCGGGTCACGCAGGCGCAGCGCCAGCCGGGCTCCTCGTTCAAGCCATTCGTTTACGGCGCCGCGCTCGAGCAGGGCTACACCCCATCCGTGCGCATCCTGGACTCGCCTTATGTCTATTATGACGAGAATACTGACGAGATCTGGAAACCGGAAAACTATGCCGAGGGGCGCAGCTATGGCGAAGTGACCATGCGCGTGGCCCTGGAAAAATCCTATAACCAGGTCACCGCCCGCGTCGCCACCGACATTGGTATGGAAGCGGTGTCTGAGTTCGCCGAGCGGTTCGGCATCTATGATCGCCTGCCGCCTTATCCGGCCATGTCGCTGGGCTCTGGCGAAACCTCGCCCTGGCGGATGTCGAAAGCCTACGCGGCGCTCGTCAATGGCGGCAAGGAAGTCACGCCAACACTGCTCGACCGGGTTCAGGACCGGCGCGGTGTGACCCTGTACAAGCATGACCAGCGCGCCTGCGAAACCTGCACAGCCGAGGCCTGGGACGGCAGCAAGCCGCCGACCTTGCCGGATGATCGCAAGCAGCTGGTCGATCCGATCATCGCCTATCAGCTGGTCCACATGTTGGAAGGCGTGGTTGAGCGCGGCACAGGTCGCCGGGCGCGCCGGGTCGGCAAGCCACTGGCCGGCAAGACCGGCACGACCAATGATTATGTCGACGCACTGTTCTTCGGCTTCTCACCGGACCTGGTGGTCGGCATCTGGACCGGTTTTGATACACCGCGCACGCTGGGCGAGGGCGAAGGTGGCGGCGCTGTTGCCGGCGTCATCTTCACTGAGTTCATGGAGCGTGCACTTGCCGACGAACCGGCGCTGCCTTTCCGCATTCCGCCGGGCGTACGCCTGGTCTCGGTCGATGCCCAAACCGGCGGCATGCCGACCTTTGCGAGCGAAGAGATCATCCTTGAAGCGTTCCGACCCGGGACTGAGCCTGGCATGGCGTTCAGCGAGAATTCAAATCTCAGCCTGTCCGGGATTGGTGACAATTCCATCTTTGGTCAGGGCACGCCGCTGGAACCGCAAATTGATCCGGAGACGGGTGAAGTTGTGGAATCGGATGTCATTCAGACCGATATCGAGGACGAGGTTTATTGACCTGAACGTGAAACGCCTCCATTTCCAGCGATCACTTGAGTTTCAGGAATTAGAATGTCAGCAGAAATTCTCGCCCTTGCCGAACAAATCAAGCAGTCCTCGGAACTGCTGAGGAGGCGTCTTTGACTGGGACGTCGCCAGCAAACGCCTTGATGAACTAAACGCCCTGTCGGAACGCCCGGATTTCTGGGACGATCCGGAACAGGCCCGCAAGCTGATGGCCGAACGCCAGAAGCTGGAAACCGGCATGCAGACGGTTGAAGAGCTTGAACAAGAGGCCGCAGATGGTCTCGAACTGCTCGAATTGGCCGATGGCGATGAAGACATGCTCGCCGATGTTGCGAGCTCCTTACGCCGCGCCGCTGAGAAAGCCGAGAAGGCCGAGCTCGAAGCGCTGCTTTCGGGCGAGGCGGACGGCAATGATTGCTATATGAACATAAATTCTGGTGCCGGCGGTACGGAAAGTCAGGACTGGGCCTCGATGATCCGGCGCATGTATGTGCGCTGGGCCGAGCAGTCCGGCTACAAGGTCGAGGAAGTTGAGAGCCATGAGGGTGACGAAGCCGGGATCAAATCCGCGACGCTGCTGATCAAGGGCGAAAACGCTTATGGCTGGCTGAAATCGGAGCAGGGGGTGCATCGCCTGGTGCGGATCTCGCCCTATGACAGCTCAGCGCGCCGTCATACCAGTTTTGCTTCTGTGGCCGTGTCACCCGTGATCGATGACTCGATCGAGGTCGAGATCAATCCGTCCGATGTCCGCACCGATACTTATCGCGCCTCAGGCAAAGGCGGACAGCACGTCAACAAGACCGACTCCGCCGTGCGCCTGACCCACGAGCCGACAGGGATTGCGGTCGCCTGCCAGTCCGGACGCTCGCAACACCAGAACCGGGCCTCGGCCTGGGAAATGCTGCGTTCGCGCCTCTACGAAGTGGAGTTGCAAAAACGCCAGCAAGCGGCGCAGGACAGCCACGATTCCAAGACGGAGATCGGCTGGGGACATCAAATCCGCTCTTATGTGCTGCAGCCCTATCAGTTGGTGAAGGACCTACGCACCAATCATGAGACGTCTGATACTGGCGGCGTGCTGGATGGCGATCTGACACCGTTTCTCTCAGCGGCCTTGTCGCATGCGCTTGGCGACAGTCAGACCGAAGATGCCTAAAACGAAAAAGCCGGACCCGAAGGTCCGGCTTCTTTGTATTGGTCCTGCTTGCTTATTTTAAGCGTTGCCGGCTGGGCCGTTTGGCGTTGGCAGGCCTGTGGCATTGCCGAGACCCGAGCCATTCGTCTGCGGCGCCTGTGCGGCAGGCTTTGGCGCCGTTTCCTTGAGCGGGTTCTCTTCGCGTTTGACCTGGCCTTCAAAGCTGGCATCCGGCTGAATGATCAGCGCGGCATGGAAAATGTCGCCTTCGACAGAAGCGCCGGTTTCCAGCTCGACCTTGCGGGCACGGATGGAGCCAACAATCTTGCCTTTGACGCGGAGCGTTTCAGCCTTGATCTCGCCAATGATGCGCCCGGTTGAGCCGACCGTTACGTCGCCAGAGGTGACGTCGCCTTCGACCTGACCGTCAATTTGAAGTGCACCCGCGGATTTGATCGAGCCTTTGATCTCAACGTCTGAGCAAATGATCGATGCGCCAACCCGGGCTGCAGGCTTTGACGAGGCGCTGCGCACGGCGTCTTGCGCCGGGGTCATGCCTGGTGGTGTGTCGCCCTTAGTCTTCGTAAACATGTTTTCCTGCCTTAATGAACTCTACTGGATTATACTGCTTTCCATGGAACAGCACTTCGTAATGAAGGTGAGGACCCGTGCTGCGCCCGGTCGAACCCATGGTACCGAGCTTGTCGCCGATTTCGACTTCCTGGCCTTTCTTGGCCACGATGCGGCGGAGGTGTGCATATCGCGAGACGAAACCGCCGCCATGATCAACATCGACGACCCTACCATACCCTGATTTCGTTCCCGCATAAATAACTTTTCCTGGACCGGCCGCTACAATCGGCGCGTTCCAGCCTGCACCCATGTCAATTCCGCCATGCCAGCTCGGGCGTTTGCGGAACGGATCGATGCGCATTCCGAACTGCGAGGTCACCCGCGAAGGGATACCAATCGGGGTCGCCAGAGGCAGGCGATCGACCAGGGTTTCGAAATAACGTGCTTCTTCCATACGCGCGGCCACCTGGGCGACGCGAACGGCGAATTGTTCTTCTTCAGGCGTGGCGAACTGTCCTGAGAGCAGACTTGCAAAGCTGACTTCGGGACCGCCCATATTCTCGCCGCTGGTAATCCGGCCGGCGCCAACTGCGGTCAGGCGCAGAATGCCGCGTGCGGCTTCAGCCTTTTCGACGGCCATTTCTTCGATCTCGTCGAGGAACTGGTCCTGCTCAGCCCGGATCTTGCTGACATCGCCGCGCAGGCCAACTTGTGGCAGGCGGCTTTCAGTGGCGGCAAAACGCTGCGATTGCCGAGCGTCTGCCTCATCGATCGAGGCCGTCACCAGGAGGGACGCCGAGTTTCCCCTTAGCGCCGAAACCTCCAATTCTCCGCCGGTTTTCATTGCGTCGAGCATGGTCGCCAGGGTTTCGTGGCGACGTTGGAATTCCAGGGTCGCGTCCTGGAACGCTTCCGTGCGCTGTTCCAGTTGCGAGGTCGACAGTGCTTCCTTGGCGCGCAGGTCCTGGACCCAGCGCTCCAACCGATTGACTTCGCTTGCCGCAGAACCGACCGCGACCGTCTTCTGTCCGAAGACCACGGTGGCAGATGCGAAAAGCGACCACCCTACGAGAGCAGCCGCTGCACAAGTCAGAAGAATCTGTTGAAGAGGGGAAACTGTAAAGTAGCGGACGGTCCCACCACTACGGTGGTAAATTTGCCGCTCCGGAAAAGCCCGGCGTACAAAGTCAGAGATCTTTGCAGTCGATTTCATTCTACGCACCTATCCGCAGGTAAGACGCCGTTAAGGCTGCAGGCTTTATGACGTCTTGATTGGTGATGAGCCACAGTAACCTCATTGTGATCCGGACGAAAAGCCCCCTTTTGCGGTTTTCCGGCGCCAATTTAGCCTGTTTCGGTAAAATTCGCCTTAAAGTATTTTTATTTGACGAATCAGACATTCAAAATTGTGTCGAGCGCTTCAAGAACTGATTGGGCATGACCCTTCACCTTCACCTTGCGCCAGGCCTCGGCGATGGTGCCATCGGCGAGGATGATAAAGGTTGAACGTTCGATGCCCATATACTTCTTTCCATACATGTTTTTCTCGACCCAGGTGCCGAATTGCTCGCAGGCATCGGCATCCGCGTCGCTGGCCAGCGTTACGGTCAGGTCTTTCTTGGTGATGAAATTGGCGTGACTTTTGAGACTGTCCTTCGAAACACCGATAATTTGCGTGTCGAGGGCCGCGAACTTGGCTTTCAGGGCTGAGAAGTCGATCGATTCGGTTGTGCAGCCCGGTGTATTGTCGCGCGGATAAAAATAGACCACATGGGCCCGGCCGACGGGTTTGCTCAGGTTGACCGTTTCTTCATCGGAAACTGGGATGGTCACATTTGGAGCTTTGTCGCCTTTTTCTGGTCGGTTTGTCATGGCATGTCTTTCATGTTTGGTGGGAGGCTGTCCCAGTCTAAACGCTGTGAGGCAGTGTGTTGATTACTTGGAGTATTTGACTTGGTTCGCCAGACGACGAAAGTCATAATTTTAGAGACTCTCGGAGTTATCTCGCTGGTCGCGATGGCCGCGATCGGGATTCTGGCCTTCATGCTGGCCAGCGGTCCGGTCGAGCTTGGCATCTTTCGCGATGATGTCGAGCGGGCACTGACCAATGCCCGCGACGGCCGCGCGGTGACGGTGGAGCGGCTGACGCTGCAATGGTCACCGTCAGAGCGCCGCATGTTCGTCGTCGCTGATGATCTCTCCCTCAAGGATGCCGCTGGCGAGGAAGCCGGGTTTGCGCAACGCGCCGAACTGACCCTCGATGCCGGCGCGATCCTGCTTGGCAATGTCGTGGTGCTGCAGGCTGACCTTAATCAGGGCTGGATCGAGGTCGAGAATGTTGGCCCTAACCAGTGGACCGTGGCCGGCGATCCGATGCCGGAAATCCGGGCCGGTGTGCTGCCGCAAACCCCGCAAGAATGGCTCGACCGGATCAATGGAGTCCTCACCGATGTGCTGGTCGGCCTGGAGGCGTTCAGTCAGACGCTGTCATTTGAGGGTCTGGAATTCAACAATTTCGACCTGCGTGTGATCGGTGAATCCGGCGATGCCATCGGCACGATCGAAGCCGCGTCGGGCCAGTTTCAAAGCCTGGAGAATGATGTCAGCATCCAGTTCGCGGGCGACGGGCAGGGGCTCGGTCTGCCGGAAATCTTCGGCATCTCTCTCGATACATATGAGGGCTATCACTCGTTGAAAGCGGTGCTCGATGTCGGGGTTCTGCCGGTCACCGATCTCGCCAGTCGATTTGGTCTCGAAGGCATGCCGGACAGTGACCTGAGCGTCGGCACCTCATTCAATGCTGAGCTGCGTCGTGAAGAAGGCTTGCAGCAGGTGGGTCTGGTCGCGTCCCGCGAGGCGGGTGCGCTCAATCTCGGCGAGTGGGCAGGCGATATCTCCGACATCACCACTTCGCTCATTTACATGCCGCAGCAGGACGAGGTGCGGGTTGAGTTCCTGCAGCTCGCCTCCAACCGCCTGAGTGGCCGCTTCGAAGGCGCCGTGTCGAATATTCTGGCCACCAATGCGCTGCGCCGCGTGGCGCTGCAATCCGAAGAAATGACAATCGATCTGACCGGCCTGTTTGAAGCGCCGTCTGAGGCCCGCAATGTCGAACTGGAAGCGGACCTGTCAGATGACTTCACCATCATTTCGATCCAGTCGCTTGGCGCCGATATTGATGAGGCGCGCTTGCAAGCAAGCGGCGAGTTCGACTGGAGCGTCGAACATGAAGAGGGCGAATTGCCATTCACCCTGGATGTCACCGCGGAACTGGTGGGTGATATCAGCAAGGAGACCATCCTCGCCTATTGGCCGGTCAATCTCGGACGCGGCGCCCGCAATTATGTCGCCGACCAGCTTCTGTCAGGTCAGGCCACCGAAGCAACGGCAGTGGTGAGTATCAAGCCAGACAGCATGGCCGAGGGCTATTTGCGCGAGGAGGATCTCGCCGTGACCTTTGCTTTTGAAGGCGGCAGTTTGAGATTTCTCAGCGACATGCCGCCGGTCGAGAATGCGGTCGGTACTGGCCGCGTCGGCGGCAATAGTCTCGACATCGCCGTGATCAGCGCGACCTATGATGACTGGGTGATCCAATCAGGCGCCGTTGACTTTCCTGCCTTTAATCCGCGCGGCGAGGAGTTCATCGTCACGGCCTATGGCTCAGGCCCGGCTGTGTCGGTGCTGCGCCAGCTGTCCAATTCGCGTTTGCGCCTGCAGGAAGAAACCGGGTTCGATCCGGAACGCGTCAGCGGCGATGCCACCGCTTCGTTCAGGCTGACCCGCCCAGCGCTCAGCGATGTGCCGCTTGAAGACATCACGATGGAAGTCAAAGGACAGATCCGCGATGCCGGGCTGACCGGCGCGGCGGGACCGTTCGATATTGCCGAGGGCAGCGTCAATGTCGACGTGACGCTCGAGCGGATGATCCTGACCGGGTTCGGCAATCTTGGATCCTCGCCGATCCAGTTCACCTGGCGCGATGCATTTGATGATGACGGCGCACCCGCCGATCTGTCGGCGACGGCGGTGATCACGTCGGATGTCCTGAACGTGTTCGGCCTGGTTGGCCGCGCCTTCCTGACCGGGGAAATCCCGGTTGAGATGCAGGGCAAGGTCGGCGCCAATGGCTTGCAGACAGGCACGTTCGCGTTCGATCTCAGCGAAGCGCGGATCGACATTTCCGAAATCGACTGGGTCAAACCAACTGGCGAAACCGCGCGAGCGACGCTCAATTATACCGGTGACTTGCGCGAACAGGCGGCAGCGCTACGGGTGACCAGCGAGTCGGCGTCTCTGGATGGCGACTTGCGCCTGGCCACCGATGGCCGTCTGCAATCGCTCGACCTCAGACAGCTCTATATCGAAGACACGATCGATGTCGCCGGCCAGATCGCGCGCACCGGGACAGGCGGCTTCAATATCGAACTGGGCGGCGCTTATCTCGATATTTCCGGATTCCTCAGCGAGATCGGCGCCGTGGGCGGCGTTGGTGAAGGGACTGACGGAATTGACCTGTCCTTTGCGGCCACCGTCGAGCGACTCCGTTTGCGCCGCGATCTTGAACTGATCGGCTCAGCGCTTTCCTTCGAACTGTCGCGGACAGGTGGCTTCCAGCAATTGCGCGCCAGCGGCAACACGGTGGCTGGTGCGACCTTTATCGCCAATCTGGATAATGAAGGCGCCGGTCAACCTCTGGCCATCGAGCTGAAGACCAGCGATGCCGGTTATCTCGCCAGTGCATTCTTCGGGGTCGATTTCATCGAAGGCGGCATTCTCGATCTGCGCGGGTCGCTGGCAACGGAAGACACGCCCGCGCGCTTGCGCGCCACCGTCGAGGATACCCGGCTCATCAATGCACCGTTTTTCACACAAATCCTGTCCCTCGCCTCGCTTCGCGGACTGACTGACACGCTGTCCGGCGAAGGGGTCCTGTTCTCGCGCATCGAAGCGCCGATCACGATTGGCGGTGGGCGTTATGTGATCGATGGCGGCCGCGCCAGCGGGCCAGCGCTCGGGCTGACGGTGAATGGCTGGATCGGCATTGATGGCAAGGGCATCAACCTGGATGGCGTGCTGGTTCCGAGTTTCGGCGTCAATTCCGTGCTCGGCGGGGTTCCGATCATCGGCGATCTGATCGTCGGACGTCAAGGCGAGGGCATATTCTCGATCACCTATGCGGTCAGCGGCTCGCTCGAAAAGGCCCAGGTCTCGGTGAACCCGCTTTCGGCCGTGACCCCGGGTATCCTGCGCCGGATTTTCGAGAACCCGTCCGACACGTCGATTCCGGAAGCGCTGCCGGTCGATCCGAACCTCAAGCCGCCAACCGAGAAACTGCCTGAGCTGCCGGACGAGGAAATTCTCGCACCCACGCCAGGAAGTGGTGGCGGCTAAGCCGGTTTCACCAGGGCGATGCGCTTCTTGCCGACCTGGACTTTGAACGCGCCAACTTCGTCGAGCACATCGCTCCAGGCATGGGTCTGGTCAGCGCCCACCTTATCGTCGTTCACACGCACGGCGCCTTCGCCCATCTTGCGCCTGGCCTCGCCATTCGACGCGACCAGCTCGCCAGCGCGCAGCAGTGCCGTCGTGGTTGGGCCGTCGGCGAAGTCGGCTTTGGCAATCTCAAAGGTTGGCAGATCGACAGAGACGCCGCCGCCGGTAAAGGCTTTTCCAGCCGCAGCTTCGGCTTCCTGAGCCGCCTGCGCGCCGTGCAGCATGGTCGTCGCCGCATTTGCGAGCGCAATCTTGGCCTGATTGATCTCAGCGCCTTCCAGCGCTTCCAGTTTGGCGATCTCGTCGAGCGGCAGGTCGGTGAACAGTTTCAGGAACCGGCCGACATCAGCATCTTCGGTGTTGCGCCAGAATTGCCAATAGTCGTACGGGCTGCGCTTCTCGGCATTGAGCCAAACGGCCCCGTCTGCCGTCTTGCCCATCTTGCCGCCCGAGGCGGTTGTGATCAGCGGGCAAGTCAGGCCGAAGCCCTGATTGCCATCGGCTTTGTGGATGAGGTCAGCGCCGCCAACAATATTGCCCCATTGGTCCGAGCCGCCCATCTGCAACTGGCAGCCATGGCGACGGGACAGTTCCAGGAAATCATAAGACTGGAGCAGCAGGTAATTGAATTCCAGGAAGGTGTAAGGCTGTTCATTGGTCAGCCGGCGCGCCACCGTGTCCTGCTTCACCATTGTGTTGATGGTGAAGAATTTGCCGATATCGCGCAGGAATTCGATATAACCGATCTTGCTCAGCCAATCGTCATTATTGACCATGATCGCATCGGTTGGGCCGTCGCCAAATGTCAGGAAGGGTTCGAAGGCGCGTTTGATGCCCTCGATATTCGCAGCAATCTGCGCTTCGGTCAGGATCGGGCGCGACTTTTCCTTGTCAGTCGGGTCGCCCACCTTGGTCGTGCCGCCGCCCATCAGGACGATTGGCTTGCCGCCCGCCTGTTGCAGGCGGCGCAGCATCATGATGCCCATCAGGGACCCGACATGCAGGCTGTCCGCCGTCGCATCAAAACCGATATAGGCGGCCGGGACACCGTTCGCGCAATAGGCATCCAGCTCCGCTACGTGCGTCGTCTGCTTGATATAACCGCGCTCATCCAGCGTGCGCAGGAAATCGGATTTGTAGTCGCTCATCACATTCATCCCTGGTGAAGCGGCGCGGTTAGCATGACTGGTGGCGTCTTAGAACCAATACCGGGCAGAAAATTCGGAAATTTTTGGGGCAGGACCCGCATTACGCATACAGATGGAACGGGCGCGACGCCTCTTGCCAGGCGCTGAGATCTGTCTCGAGTTGCCGATTAAGGTCTTCTGCGCTGGCGTTCGGATCATCGACCCAGAGCCGCAACTCGTCCGAGCCATTTATGATATCGATCGCCGGATGGCCTTCAGTATATTCATATTTGAAATCGAGGCCGCGCCACAGTGGATAGTGCGGATAAAGGCTGCGAATGGCTTTGAAGGCGAGTGCCGTGACACGCCAGGACTTGAATACGGCCGGGTCGAAGAAGGCGTGTTCCGCGTGAATCTGGAAGCCTTCGCAAAGCTGCCCGGCATGCTTGTGGAAGGTTGGTTCAAACCAGGCCGGGCGCAGCTTGCAACCGGCCAGCCAGTCGGGCGCCAGTCTTTGCATCTCCGCGATCAAGTCATTTGCCTTCAGGTCGGGTGCGCCGATGACTTCCAGTGCCCGGGTCGTGCCGCGACCTTCTGAGAGCGTGGCGCCTTCGATCATGACCGTGCCGCCATAGGCGCGGGCCATGTTCAGGCTGGCGGCATTCGGGCTCGGATTGACCCAGGGTCGATCCTGTACAGGCCAGCCAAAGCCGGGGCCCTGGTTCGGGCTGTAGCCCTGCATCTCGATCACGCGATATTCGACGTCGAGCTTCTTGTGAGCGATGTACCAGGCGCCGAGCTCGCCCATGGTCAGGCCGTGGACCATCGGAAATTCGGCGGCGCCGACAAAGCTCTCCCATCCCGGGCGCAAGGTCAGGCCGTCAATCGGACGCCCGGCTGGATTGGGGCGATCGAGCACCCAGACGGCCTTGCCGAACCTGGCGGCTTCCTCGATCACATAGACCAGCGTTGTCAGGTAGGTGTAGACCCGCGTGCCGAGGTCCTGCAGATCGTAAAGCACGACATCGAGCGGCTCGAGCATGCGCTCGGTCGGTCGGCGATGCTCGCCATAGAGCGAGAAGATCGGGATGCCGAGATCGGGATCGAGATAATCCTCGGTCTCGATCATATTGTCCTGCTTGTCGCCGCGCATGCCGTGTTGCGGACCGAGGGCGCAGGTAACGTTCACATCGTCCAGCGCCGCGAGCGCATAGAGCGAATGATCGAGCGAGGCGGTGACGGAGGCCGGATGTCCGACGAGGCCGACACGGCGCCCGGCAAGCTGCGCCCGCAGATTGTCGTCCTGCAGCAGGCGATCGATCCCAAAGAGTATGCTCATGCGTTAATCCAGACTGAGTTTGAACGTCTCGTTATGGTGGAAATCGGGCTTATTTGAGGGATGATGCAAGGCCCAATATGACAGGTGACCGTCTTTTTCCTCGACCACGGCAGAGAGGCCGAGGCGCGGCCGGCCTTCGGTCAGGTCAGGAGGCGGCGCAGGGATGAGCACCGAAACGATGAGCCGGTCGCCGTCGCTGACCGCCCCGATGGCGGGGGTTGAGCAATCAAGATGACCCGCATTCTGGCGGTGCCCGCTAAATCGATATGCCGCCCAGTCGCCATTTGGCGCGAAATTGAACTCGACATATTCGTCCGTACCTTCGGCGCCGATGAAGGCCTCAAAACAGGTATGCTTCCACAGCTCATCACGACGCTCTGCGCCCCGCGCAGCAGGTATTTCCAACTGCGCCAGGTTGCCAGTGAGGTCGTAACGCAGCTGCACGCCGGCGCCTAGGCGCGTAACCTGCACGCCGAGGCCGTCCACACGCGTGGTGGGATGTGCTGGATGGCAGACAAGTTGGACCTGATGATCAGACATGCGCTCTCATTGCGAAGCAGTGCTGCCTAGCTATCTGATTCAGCTGCGATTGTGGACTCAGCCTTGCGGCGTGTTGTCTTCCGGCTTCAGTGGCAGAGCGCGCGGGATTGGCGGCTTGCGGCTGCCGGCCTTGGCCGCAGCAGCTTCCGCTTCACGTCGGAGCTTCTCTTCATCGTCAATCAGGCGGCGATCGACATAGGCCGAGCAAATGTCGATCAGATCATCATGCTTGTCCTGGAAGAAGTGGTTGGCGCCGGGAATGCTCTCGCGCTCAATGCTTTCGCCTTTCTGGATACGCACCTTGGTGAGGGCGCGTTCGACGTCTGCCGGTTTCGAAATCGCATCGGACTCGCCGGAAATGATCAGGCCGGAGGCCGGGCAGGGGGCGAGGAAGCTGAGATCATAATGATTGGCTGGCGGCGCGATGGCCAGGAAGCCATCAATCTCGGGGCGGCGCATCAGCAGTTGCAGCGTAATCCAGGCACCGAACGAGTATCCGGCGCACCAGACATAGCGCGGGCTTTCCGACAGGTTCTCAACATAATCGAGGACAAAGGCGGCATCTTCGAGTTCGCCGACGCCCTGATCATAGACGCCTTGCGAGCGACCGACGCCGCGCGTGTTGAAGCGCAGGACGCCAAAGCCCTTCTCTTCGAACATCTGGTACAGGCGGATCGTGATCGGGTCCTGCATGCTTCCGCCAGCCCGCGGGTGCGGGTGGAGGATCAGCGCCAGGGACGCGCCTTCATAGGGAGGTGGGGTGTAGCGGGCTTCGATCCGGCCCTGCGGGCCTTGAATGAGCATTTCTGCCATGACGGTATATCTCGCTTGTCGGCGCTAAATCTAAGTCGAGCGGCGGCTATAGCGAATCTCGTAGGCGAAATGCAAATTTTTCTGCAGGGCAATCTGACTTGATTGAACTCGCGCAATGTGCAAATAACTTTGAAATGCAAAGTGAATGGAGCGTAAGACCGTGCTACAGATGAAGAAATTGATGCTTGTATCGGCTGTGTCACTGGGTGTGATGACCGGGAGCGCAGCCGCGGAGGATGACGCGGGTCACCCCCTGGCGTTCATGTTTGGTGAATGGGTCGGTCCCGCGAGCGGGACGTCACAGGCCGGACCATTTTCTCTGACCCAAACCGAGCGTGTCGGACCGATGCTTGATGGCGGTGTGGTGGTTATCGAGGGCCGCGGCTATGATGATGACGGCAATACCGTGTTCAATGCGCTGGGCGTTGTATCGCCAACCGCGCCTGAGGGCGGCTGGGAAATGCGCAGCTATGCCAATGGCCGGTCAGGCACATTTCCGTTCGAGATCACAGATACAGGCTATGTCTGGAGCTTGCCCGCGGGCCCCGGTGCACGGATGGTCTATACCGCGACATTCGATGGCGATGCCTGGCATCAGACAGGCGCGTACACACCTGCCGAAGGACCGGCGCGTCAGACGTTTGAAATGACATTGACGCGGATTGGCGAGTCCGACTGGCCATCTGCCAATCCTGTTTCGCCTGACGTGGATTAGGCGCTAGCTGTTTTGCAGCCTGTAGAATTCGCGGCGGAGCTCTGCTTCTTCGTCAGTGACGATTGTCTCAACCGCTTCGAGGCGTGATTTCAGGGCATTGATTTGCGCCTGCGACTCTTCGAGCTCCTGTTTCAGGCGCGCAACTTCTTCGGACTTGCGTGAGTCATACCGGCGAGATCGCGATCGTCGCCCGCCATAGGCACCACGGCTTGCGAACATGCAGAAAAGAAACGGGATGATCATCCAAATGATCCAGGAATTGTCGCCCATTGTATTCTCCTTCTCGCTTCTTATTGAATATCGATAATTTTCTGCAAAAGTCAAGGTTAACGGGCGAGAATTTCTATGTCCGCGATGGTTGAACTGCGCGCGATCACATATATCAGGCCGGGATGATTTACGCAGATTACAATGCAACCGCGCCGGTGCGCCCGGAAGCGAAAGCGGCGATGCTGGCGGCGCTCGAGGTCGGGGCCAATCCGTCCAGCGTGCACGGCCCGGGCCGCGCCGCACGCAAGCTGCTGGAGACGGCGCGGGCGCAAGTTGCTTTGGCGATCGGCGCGCGGGCCCAGGATGTGATCTTCACCAGCGGCGGCACAGAAGCGAGTGCGCTCGCCCTGAACGGCGTGGTCGCTCAACTCGAGGGCAAGTGCACACTGCTCGTTTCGGCGATCGAGCATGAAGCGGTGATCAAGAATGCCGGATATGCCGGTGTTCCGGTGGAGACAGCCTATGTCACGGCGGATGGCGTGCTCGATCTCGACTGGCTGCGCGAACGCCTGGCGCGTTGGGATCACGACCAGGACGGGACGCCGTTGCTCGCCTTGATGATGGCGAACAATGAGACCGGGGTGCTCCAGCCGGTGGCGGACGCTGCGACACTGGTGCGCGAGGCGGGCGGCCTGACCCATTGCGACGCCGTGCAAGGCCTCGGCAAGGTGATGGTCAATGTCAATCTGCTTGGCGTCGACTATCTCGCGCTGTCCGCGCACAAGGTCGGCGGCCCGCAAGGCGTTGGCGCGCTCTGGGTGCGCTCAGGGGCGCCTTTGAAGCCGGTCCTGTTCGGCGGCGGGCAGGAGCGCTCGCTGCGCTCAGGCACCGAAAACCTGAGCGGTATTGCCGGATTTGGCGCCGCCACCGAAGCGGCCATCCGGGACATGTCCAAGCTGCAAGCGCTCAGCAGTCTGCGTGACGCGATGGAGGCGAAATTGGTCCAGGAGGCCGGCGTCACCGTGTTCGGCAAAGGCGTGGACCGCCTGCCGCAAACCTCGAATTTCGCCATTGCCGGATTCCGGGCCGAGACGCAGGTCATGGCGATGGATCTTGCGGGTGTGGCGGTGTCGTCCGGCTCCGCCTGTTCGAGCGGCAAGGTCAAACGCTCGCTCGTCCTGTCGGCGATGGGTGTCTCCGACGACCTGTCCGAGAGCGCCATCCGGGTCAGTTTTGGCTGGGACTCCAAAGCCGAGGACTTTCACGCCGTGGCCGAGGCCTGGCTGGCTGCGGCCAAGCGCGCCCTCGGCACCGCGGCCTGAGGCCTGCGATTTTCGAAAAAAGGGTTGAGCTGACCGCCCCAAGCGCGCTTATTACGGGCAGAGATCGTTTGGGAGGACCATATGAAAACGCGCGCTGCCGTGGCTTTTGAAGCCAAGAAACCCCTGGAAATTGTCGAGCTGGACCTGGAAGGCCCGAAGGATGGCGAAGTCCTGGTCGAGATCATGGCAACCGGGATCTGCCACACCGATGCCTACACGCTGGACGGGTTTGACAGCGAAGGCGTGTTCCCGAGCATTCTCGGACATGAAGGGGCCGGCATCGTGCGCGAGGTTGGCGCCGGCGTGACCAGTGTTCAGCCCGGCGACCATGTCATCCCGCTCTACATTCCCGAATGCCGCCAGTGCAAAGCCTGCCTGTCCGGCAAGACCAATCTCTGCACCTCGATCCGCGCGACGCAGGGCAAGGGCCTGATGCCCGACGGCACCTCGCGCTTCTCCTATAAGGGCGAGACGATCTATCATTATATGGGCTGCTCAACCTTCTCCAACTTCACCGTCCTGCCGGAGATTGCGGTGGCCAAGGTTCGCGAAGACGCCCCGTTCGACAAGGCCTGCTATGTCGGCTGCGGTGTGACCACCGGGGTTGGCGCGGTGACCAATACGGCGAATGTGCAGGCCGGCGACAATGTCGTCGTGTTCGGACTGGGCGGTATTGGCCTCAATGTCATCCAGGGCGCGAAAATGGTCGGCGCGGACAAGATTGTCGGCGTTGATATCAATGATGACAAGGAAGAGTGGGGCAAGAAGTTCGGCATGACCCATTTCGTCAATCCGCGCAAAGTCAAAGGCTCCTTGGTCGACCATCTGGTCGAGCTGACCGATGGCGGCGCTGATTACAGTTTTGACTGCACGGGCAATACCGATGTCATGCGCGATGCGCTCGAATGCTGCCATCGAGGGTGGGGCACGAGCGTCATCATCGGCGTCGCCGAGGCCGGCAAGGAAATCTCGACCCGGCCGTTCCAGCTGGTCACAGGGCGAACCTGGAAAGGCACGGCTTTTGGCGGTGCGAAAGGCCGCACGGACGTCCCCAAGATTGTCGACTGGTACATGAACCAGAAAATCCAGATCGACCCGATGATCACGCATGTCATGGGCCTGGAAGACATCAACAAGGCGTTCGATCTGATGCATGAGGGGAAGAGCATTCGCAGCGTGGTGGTGTATTGACGCCAGACCGGCAGTTTTCCGAACAGCGTCTCGCTGACCTGTATGATCTGGGAAATGCCGGTTCCGAAGATCGCGATTTCTTTCTCCGCCTGGCCGGAGCGCCGCCTCAGGATATCCTCGACCTCGGCTGCGGCACGGGCCTGCTCGCGCTCAAATATGCTGAGAATGGGCACCGAGTTGTTGGCGTTGATCCGGCGGACGCGATGCTCAAAGTTGCGCGGCGCGCGCGTCGGGCGGATCGGGTCGACTGGATCGAGAGCTCTGCAGAACTGTTTCAAACCGAGCGCCGTTTTGACCTCATCACCATGACAGGCCACGCCTTTCAGGTGCTGCTTGATGATCAACAGGTGGATGCGACCCTTGCGTGTATGGCGCAGCATTTAAAGCTAGGCGGACAAGCCGTCTTCGAGACCCGCAATCCCGCGCTTGATTGGGATAAGATCTGGGCGCGCGAATATGTGATGGAGACGCCCGAGGGGCCGGTGCGCGCGTCGCGGCGCATCACGGACGCCTCGCGGGCGCCGGAATATTTGAGCTTCGCCTGGGACTATCAATTTGAGGATGGTGTTGTGAGCTCGGACAGTACCTTGAGGTTTCTCAGTGCAGACAAAATCGTCGTCGCCGCCGAAAAGGCAGGACTCGATCTGATCGCGATGTGCGGAGATTGGGACGGGGCGCGGTTTGACGCCGAATCGTCCCGCGAAATGATCTTCAAGTTTCGGCTTGATCAAGCGGTTCAGAAGTGAAACTTGAAACAAGAACTGAGTTGAGGAGCAAAACATGTATTCACACATGATGGTCGGATCAGATGATCTCGACAAAGCCAAGGCGTTTTATGACGCGACGTTTCAGGCGCTGGGCGGCAATGCCGGGATTACCGATCCCAAGGGTCGTCTGATCTATCTCTATAATGGCGGCGTGTTCATGGTCACCAAGCCGATCAATGGCGAAGCGGCGACGTTTGCGAATGGCGGCACGATCGGCTTTGCCATGGACAATCCGGAACAGGCCGATGCCTGGCATGCGGCCGGCGTCGCGGCTGGCGGCACCACCGACGAAGACCCTCCGGGCTGGCGCGAGCAACCTTCTGGCCGGATGTATCTCGCCTATCTCCGCGACCCGGACGGCAACAAGCTGTGCGCGCTACATCGCGGCTAATCGATGAGCCTCGAGACTGTCTCTGAATGGGCCTCTTTTGGCGGCACGCTGTCGGTGCATGACCATTTCAGCAATGTCACCAATTGCACCATGCGGTTTGGCGTCTACACGCCGCCGCAGGCTAAGGACGGACCGGTGCCGGTGCTCTGGTACCTGTCCGGCCTGACCTGCACCTGGGCCAATGTCATGGAGAAGTCCGGCATCCAGAAATATGCCGCCGAGCATGGCCTGATGGTGGTCGCGCCGGATACCAGTCCGCGCGGCAATGAAGTGCCGGACGCAGAAGGCTATGATCTCGGACACGGGGCAGGGTTCTATCTGAAAGCGACGCAGGCGCCGTGGGACAGGCATTATCGCATGGACGATTATGTCACCGTCGACCTGCAATGGCTGTTCGCGGACCATTTCAAGCTCGCCGACCTGACCCGCCAGGGCATTACCGGCCACTCCATGGGCGGTCATGGCGCGATCACGCTGCATTTGAAGAACCAGGCGCTTTACCAATCGTGTTCGGCCTTCGCGCCAATCGTGTCGCCAGCGCGTGTGCCCTGGGGGCAAAAGGCGCTGGAGCAATATCTCGGGCCGCTTTCGGTGGCTTGGGAGGCCTATGATGCGACCGAGCTGGTCAAGGAAATGCAGTCGGGCGCCAATATCCTGATCGATCAGGGCGGAGCCGATCAGTTCCTGGACGAGCAGCTCGACCCGTCCATGTTCCTGCTCGAAGCTGCGAATAATGGTCAGCGTGTGACCCACCGCATGCAGCCTGGCTATGATCATTCCTATTATTTCATCGCCAGTTTCATCGCCGATCACGTGGCGCATCATGCGGCGGTTTTGAAGGCGTGATGATTTTTGCGCGATCTCCTGCCGCGCAGGGGTGAAAATCTTGTCCAGATAGACCATATTGCCCCCAAGAGTTTTAGGAGCACGGCATGGATTGCTGCGGCGGCATCGAAGAGCACGACGACGATTGCGCGGAAGTCAAAGTCAAGGATGGCATTGACGAAGGCACCGTAGCGGCGGCGAAAGCGCTCGAGTCGGAGAATTATTCGGCCGGGTTCTCGACCGAGATCGAGACCGAATATGCGCCCAAGGGGCTCAATCCGGACATTGTGAAATTCATCTCTGACAAGAAGGGTGAGCCGGAATGGCTGCTCGAATGGCGGATGAAAGCCTATGAGCGCTGGCTGACCATGGACGAGCCGGACTGGGCGATGGTGCGCTATGAGCCGATCGATTATCAGGACATCTATTATTACGCCGCGCCGAAAGCCGGGGCGAAATATGAGTCGATTGACGATGTTCCGAAGGAAATCCTCGAGACCTATGAGAAGCTCGGCATTCCATTGCGCGAAGCCGAAGTCCTGCTTGGCGTCGAAGGCGCGGCGGCCACGGCTATCGAGGCGCGTACGGAAAACGATCGGCCGAAAGTTGCGGTCGATGCCGTGTTTGACTCGGTTTCTGTGGCGACCACGTTCCGCGAAGAGCTCAAGAAAGCCGGCGTGATCTTCATGTCGATTTCGGAAGCCGTGCATGAGCACCCGGAACTGGTGAAGAAATATCTCGGCACCGTGGTGCCACAGTCGGACAATTACTTCGCGACGCTGAACAGCGCCGTCTTCTCCGACGGAACCTTCGTCTATGTGCCGCCGGGCGTACGTTGCCCGATGGAGCTCAGCACCTATTTCCGCATGAATGCGGAGAATACCGGCCAGTTTGAGCGCACGCTGATCGTTGCCGATAAAGGCTCGTACGTGTCTTACCTGGAAGGCTGCACGGCGCCGATGCGCGACGAGAACCAGTTGCACGCCGCTGTCGTCGAGCTGGTCGCGCTGGAAGATGCCGAGATCAAATACTCAACCGTCCAGAACTGGTGGCCGGGCGATGAGAATGGCAAAGGCGGGATCTATAATTTCGTCACCAAACGCGGCGATTGCCGCGGCGCCCGCTCGAAAATCAGCTGGACCCAGGTCGAAACCGGCTCAGCGGTGACCTGGAAATATCCAAGCTGCGTCCTGCGCGGCGATGACAGTGTTGGCGAGTTCTACTCGATCGCTGTCACCAATGGCCGGCAAATGGCCGATACCGGCACCAAGATGATCCATCTTGGCAAGCGCACGCGCTCGCGGATCATTTCCAAGGGCATCAGTGCCGGCAAGTCCGACAATACTTATCGCGGACTGGTTTCGGTGCACAAAAAGGCCGACCAGGCGCGTAATTTCACGCAATGCGACAGCTTGCTGATCGGCGACCGCTGCGGCGCCCATACGGTACCTTATGTCGAGAACCGCCGCGCCGATGCGCAGCTCGAACATGAAGCGACGACGACCAAGCTCGCCGACGATCAGCTCTTCTATGTCCGCCAGCGCGGCATTGGTGAGGAAGAGGCCGTGGCCCTGCTCGTCAACGGCTTCGTCCGCGAAGTGCTGCAGGAACTGCCAATGGAATTCGCGGTCGAAGCACAGAGCCTGCTCAAGGTGAGCCTTGAGGGAAGTGTCGGCTAGCGTCGCTTCACGGACTCACTGAACGTAAACGAGAACGCGGCTGACAGGATCAGCGGGACCCAGATCGGCAGCTCGCCGAGGCCGGGCGCGTTCATGGCGCTGGCCAGGTGATCGTCCACACACCACCATAAAAGAAACAGCCACATGAGAATTTGTCCTTTCGCTTCTTATTGATAAACAATAAGGATTGTGAGGGCAGTTTTCAAGATTTCGGCCCAATTTTCGGGTGTCTGGCCTGGGAATACTGCCATTTGGCGGCCGCAACCTGATTTCGCACCGCTCCTCCGAGTCATCTGCCCGCGCCGATTTTACCAGCGCAGCGACGTTTTGCTCTTTGAAATTCGCCCATTCGGCTCTACATGCGCCCCATGTTAAAACTGGATCAGCTTTCCGCCACGGTTGGCGAGGATGACGAGGCAAAAGCCATTATCAATGGTTTGTCTCTGTATGTGCCTGCGGGCGAGGTTCACGCCATCATGGGACCGAACGGGGCCGGTAAGTCGACCCTGTCTTATGTGCTCACGGGCCGCGACGGCTATGAGGTCACCGGCGGCTCTGCGACGCTGGAAGGCGACGACCTGCTCGACATGGACCCGGAAGACCGTGCCGCCAAGGGCCTGTTCCTGTCCTTCCAGTATCCGGTCGAAATCCCTGGTGTCCCAGTCATGACGTTCGTCCGCACAGCGATGAATGCCCAGCGCAAGGCGCGTGGCGAGGAAGAGATCTCGGCGCCCGATTTCATCAAGAAATCCCGGGAGCTCGGCAAACAGCTCAATCTCACCCCGGACATGTTGAAGCGCCCGCTGAATGTCGGCTTTTCCGGCGGCGAGAAGAAACGCCTGGAGATCTTCCAGATGATGATGCTTGAGCCACACTTTGCCATCCTCGACGAAACCGATTCCGGCCTCGATATCGACGCCCTGCGAACCGTGGCGGACGGCGTCAACGCCTTGCGTGATCCAGAGCGCGGCATGCTGGTCATTACCCACTATCAGCGCCTGCTCGACCATATCAAACCGGACAAGGTGCACGTTCTGGCCGGTGGCAAGATCATCAAGACGGGCGGCCCCGAACTCGCGCTGCGGCTTGAGAAAGAGGGCTATGATGGCGTCCTTGGAGAGGCGGCATAGTGGTCCTGTCTGTCACTGATCTGAAAGACAAGTTCCGCAATCCTGGCCCGGCCGAATTGGAACTGATCGCGCGCTATGCGATGCTGCCCGAAAGCGGCCAGCGCGAGCGGGCGTTTGAAGCCTTCGCCGAGACCGGCTTGCCGCATCGACGGATGGAAGCCTGGAAGTGGACGGACTTCAAAGCGGCGGTGAAAGCGGTTGAAGCGCCGGAGCAGGGGGCACAATCGGCGCCGCTGCCGGCGGCTGGTCAGGCTGTGATCGAATTTACCGCGGGCGGCGTGACGCTGCCAGACACACTGCCTGATGGCATTCAATTGCACGAACGGACTGACGCCCAGGCGCTAAGCGATGCCGAGGAAGTGCCGCTCGGCGCTATGACGGCGGCGCTGGCGGGGCGCGTCGGTGGCCTCGACACTCTGATCATTGAAGTGACCGGTGAGGCATCCGCGCCGCTCCACATCGTCACGCGCGGCGATCGCGATGAGACCAATTTTGCCCGCGTGTCGATTATCGTCCGCCCGGGCGCCAGCCTCGACCTGGTCGAGAGCCATGTTGGCGGGGCGGGCTTCTCGTCCTTCCTGCTGGAACTCAGCATGCAAGAGGGCGGGGCGGTGCGCCGCACGGTCCTGCAGCGCGGCAGCGCGGACGAGGCGCAGGCGATCACGGCAGTGGTCAATCTCGGCGACAAATCGGAATATGTTCAGACCGCACTGGCCTTTGGTGCCAAAGTGGCGCGTCTGGAAACCCGCCTGACCCATCAGGAAAGCGGCAGCCACGCGACCCTGAACGGCGCCTATCTCTGCGCCAAAGGGTTCCATGCCGACTATACCAGCCATGTCCGCCATGGCGCGCCATCCTCGGTGACCCGTCAGGTCACCAAAGGCGCTGTCCTCGATGGCGGCACCGGTGTGTTTCAGGGCAAATTCCATGTGCCCCGGACGATCGGCCAGCATACCGACGCCGACATGCAGCATCAGGCTCTGTTGCTGGAAGACGGCGCGGAGATTTTCGCCAAGCCGGAGCTCGAAATCTATGCGGACGATGTCGAGTGTGCGCACGGCAACACATCGGGCGCGCTCGACCCGAACCAGCTCTTCTACATGCGCCAGCGCGGCATCCCGGAAGCTCAGGCACGCGCCTTGCTGACCGAGGCGTTCGTTTCAGAGGCCCTGGAGGAGGCGAATGATGGCGTGCGCGACGCACTGCTGGATGCCGCCCGCAGTTTCCTGGCGGAGACCGTGGCATGAGCCGGCCGCTCGACATTCAGGCGATCCGCGGTGAATTCCCGATCCTGTCGCGCCAGGTGAATGGCAAGCCGCTCATCTACTTCGACAATGCCGCCAGTGCGCAAAAGCCAAATGCGGTCCTCGATGCGATGTCCGATCAAGGGCGTACGGCATATGCCAATGTCCATCGTGGCATCCACACGCTGGCAAACGAAACAACCGAGGCCTATGAAGCCGCGCGCGAGAAAATCCGCGGTTTCATCAATGCGGGATCGACGAACGAGATTGTCTTCACCAAAGGCGGCACCGAGGCGATCAATCTGGTCGCTTATGGCCTGGCCGGAGAGATCGAACCGGGCGATGAAATCGTCCTGTCCGTGATGGAGCATCACTCCAATATCGTCGCCTGGCATTTCCTGCGCGAGCGCCATGGTGCGGTGCTGAAATGGGTCGATGTCGACGAAACAGGCGCGCTGGACATGGCGGCGCTGGAAGCGGCTCTGACGCCGAAAACCAAACTGGTCGCGATCACGCACATGTCGAACGTGCTGGGCACTGTGACCGACGCCAGGGAAATCGTCCGCCTCGCGCATGCAGCCGGCGCGGAAGTCCTGTTTGATGGCTGCCAGGCCGGGGTGCATCTGGACGTGGATGTCCAGGCGATCGAGTGCGATTATTACGTCCTGACGGCGCACAAGATCTATGGCCCGACCGGAATTGGCGCGCTGTATGGCAAGGCGGCGGCGTTGGCCCGCCTGCGGCCGTTCCAGGGCGGCGGCGAGATGATTGAGGTGGTTGAGAAAGACCGCGTCACGTACAATGAAGCGCCGCACAAGTTCGAGGCCGGCACGCCGCCGATCCTGCAAGCGATTGGCTTTGGGGCGGCACTCGACTGGCTGGGCCAGTTCGACAAGGCAGATGTGCTCGCGCATGAACAGGCGCTCTACGAGCGCGCGTATGAGGCTGTGAGGGGAGTGAATGGTCTGACCGTTCACGGCACAGCTCCCGGCAAAGGCCCGGTCCTGTCGTTTTCGATCGACGGCGTTCATCCGCACGACGTGGCGCAGATCCTCGATCGCTACGGCGTTGCCGTCCGCGCCGGGCATCATTGCGCGCAGCCATTGATGACGCACCTCGGTGTGTCGGCGACGGCGCGAGCGAGTTTCGGGCTGTACAACACACTGGACGAGGTCGACGGCTTCATCGAAGCGCTACACAAAGCGCGCGGGATGCTTATATAGGCTTGGATATGGCAGACGATATGACCCCTCGCGATGTAATTGATGTCTCTTCGGCGCCCGCTGAAGAAGAGACGGGATCGGCGATTCCGCAGGCGGAGCTGAATCGCATCACAGATGATCTGATCGCGGCGTTCAAATCCGTCTATGACCCTGAAATCCCTGTCGATATTTACGAGCTGGGCCTGATTTACAAAGTCGACATCGATGATGATCGCAAGGTTGATATCGACATGACCCTCACCGCACCGGGCTGCCCGGTGGCAGGGGATATGCCCGGTTGGATCGAAAACGCCGCGCGTACCGTCGAGGGCGTCGCGGATGTTGAAGTCCGCCTGACCTTTGATCCCCCCTGGGATCCGTCACGCATGTCCGATGAAGCGCGCCTCGCGCTGAACATGCTTTAATTGAACCGCAAGCGTTTCGACCCTATCTTCAAGCCATGGCCAGACGACCACGACCCAAACTAGTCACGCTCACCGACGCCGCTGCCGCGCGCGTCGCTGAAATCATGTCTGAAAAAGGCGCTGGTTTCCTGCGCGTTGGCGTCACCAATGGCGGCTGCGCGGGCATGGAATACATCATGGACTATGTCGAAACGCCGGAACCCCTGGACGAAATCGTCGAGGACAAAGGCGTGAAGATCGTCGTCGATGCGAAAGCCGTCCTGTTCCTGCTCGGCTCAGTCGTCGATTATGAAACGACGCTTCTGCATGAGAAGTTCACCTTCACCAATCCGAATCAGACAGATGCCTGCGGGTGCGGAGAAAGCGTTACGATCATCCCAGCTGCGGCGGAATAAAAAAACGCTCGACTTGCGAAGAAGCCGAGCGCCTTTCGGGGGGAAGGTGAGCGATTAGCTCGTAGCGTCGCAACTCGAGGCGAACGTCGTGAACTGATCGTCTACGCCCGGAAGTTCGAAGCTTCTTTCGCCAACTTTGAAGATATCCATCGAGACGGGGCTTCCGGTAACCGCTGCATTGTAAATGCGCTTGCCTTGCCAGCTCTTGGTGGACACGAGCTTGCCCTGACGGCGGATGTAGTGCCAATCGCCGGCCCGTGGATCAGTCGTCTCCGTTTCGAGTGAAACGCGACGAGATTTGGCTCTCGCACCGGGCGCATTCAACGCTTCTTCGAGCGACTCACCATTGAGCAGGACGACCGCACGGATGCCAACCTGATCGGAACAGGACAGGGCAACGCTTGGGCCGGCATCGGTTGCCGCGTAGATCAATGAGCTTCCATTGCTCTCGCTGAGGGTCCAGCCGCCTGCCGCGTCGGCAGCATGTGCGCCGAGTGCGGCAGATGCGCCGAGAAAAGTGAGAGCGACGCAGTTTCGAGTGAGATGTTTCATATCGTTCCTCCTAAATAACTTATTGATATTCAATAATCGCTTATCGAAAAAAGGCAAGGTTACATTTGTGAAATTTGCGCAACAGGTAGCCGTCCCCACGCGGAAACCTTTGTCAAAATTAGAAAAATAAGTTTTGTATGGACGCTCAGGAGGGCGCGCCATGACACTGTTCTTGCTCGGATTAGCGATATTTTTCGGTTTGCATATCTATTCCGCGACTCGCTCGCGGCATGCGGAGTACGATCTCAAAAAAAGATTGGGATATGGCGTCTTCATGAGCAGCTATAGCGTGATTTCGTTGATCGGATTCGGGCTTATCATTTACGGATTTGGCGCCGCGCGCGAGGTCGGAGTGTTGTACAATCCACCCGTCTGGACGCGGCATATAAACCTGCTTCTCATGGTTCCGGCCTTGATCCTTCTGATCGCGTCGCAATTGCCCGCCGGCTGGATCAAGAAGGTGACCAAGCACCCGATGCTGCTTGCGGTGAAGGTGTGGGCACTCGGGCACCTTCTGGCCAATGGCGAGATCAATTCCGTCATTCTGTTCGGCAGTTTCCTGGCTTACGCGGTGTTCGACCGGATCATGGTCAAGCGACGCGGCGATAATGGCCCAGGGCCGGACGTGGCGCTGGACTCGAAAATGGATCTGATCTCACTGGTCGTCGGTCTCGCCGCCTGGGCAGCGATTGCCTATTGGCTGCACCCGATCTTGTTCGGCGTTCCGGCCATATCGTGACCCAGCACTTGCCGCATCAATGACCTTGTCGAGGCTTGAGGGTCTGATAAAGCCTGCGGATCAGTAGATTATTGAGAGATCATGTCCGCCCAGACTCAAATTCGACGAAAGACGGTGAGAGACATCGCCAAAGCCAAAGGTGGTGAGCCGCTGGTATGTCTGACAGCGTATGACGCCACGGTCGCTGAACTGCTCGACCCGCATTGTGACATTCTCCTGGTCGGGGACAGCGTCGGCATGGTCGTCCATGGTTTGCCGTCGACGGTCGGCGTGACCCTGGAGATGATGATCTTGCACGGCCAGGCCGTGATGCGCGGGTCCTCGCAAGCCTTCGTGGTGGTCGATATGCCGTTCGGATCGTACGAAACCAATTCGGATCAGGCGTTTCTGAACGCCGCCCGCATTCTGCAGGAAACCGGGTGTCAGGCGGTCAAGATTGAGAGCGGTGCCTACGCCGCCACCCAGATCCAGCACATGGTCGAACGCGGCATTCCCGTCATGGGGCATGTCGGATTGCGTCCGCAAGCGACCAATGTCGATGGCGGGTTTCGGGCCAAGGGGCGCACCGATGCGGAATGGAATCGAGCCATTGAGGAAGCTGTGGCCGCAGATGAAGCTGGCGCCTTTGCGATTGTCGTTGAGGGCGTTGCCCCGGACCTGGCCGACAAGATCACCGCGACGGTCAGCTGTCCAACCATCGGGATTGGCGCCTCCGCCAATTGCGACGGTCAGATCCTGGTGACCAATGATATGCTCGGCATGACCGACTGGGTGCCGAAATTCGTCAAGAAGAATGCCGACCTCAAGAGCGCGATCGAAAACGCCGCCATGGTTTATGCCGACGAAGTGAAATCCCGGGCGTTTCCGGGGGAGGCTCAGACTTACAAACTGCGCAAAACTGCGAAGAGCTAACCTTGTCCGTTGCGACTGCGACCGGGCGCCGCTAGGGTGCGCGTGATCGACCCGAAAGACCCGTCTGGAGACTGTTTATTTGGCTGATATTTTTGAAGAAGTCGAAGAAGGCTTACGTCAGGATCGCCTGACAGTTCTTTGGAAGCGCTACGGTATTTTGGCGTATCTCGGCGCAGCGCTCCTGATTGGCGGCGTGGCCTTGAACGAGTATCTGAAAGTGCGAACCGCCGAGACCATCGAGCAGAACGCCTCGAGACTCGAAGCTGCGCTGACCGAGGTTGACGCACGCAATTATGATAATGCCGCAGGGCAACTGACCGGACTGGTCGAGGATCAAATCGCGCCGTCGACGGTTGCGGCGCATTATCTGGCAGGCGTTCGTCTGGACGGGAATGGTGATGCGGCGACGGCGGCGCAGGTGCTGGAAGGGGTCGTCGGAGAAGCCGAGGATCCGTCGCAAAAGCTGGCGCTGATCAAGGCGGCCTACCTCAAAGCCGACACAATCACGCGACAAGACCTGACCCAGATGTTGAGTCCACTGGCAAACGATGATGGCCCATTCGGCGCGCTAGCCTCGGAGTTGATTGCAGCAAAGGCGCTGCAGGAAGGCGATGTGGAATTTGCCCGCCGCGAGTTCAACTTCCTGCGCCTGGCGCAAAACGTACCGCCGGGTGTGATGCGGCGCGCCGAGCAAGCTCTTGAGACCTTGCCGCCGGTCAGCGTGGATGTTGCGGCGCCGACGGAAGACGAGATTGACGCGGATGCGGGCGTACTCCCAACCGATAGCGAAGCGGCGGACCCGGCGGAGATGCCGGAAGATGCTGCGACCACTGATGATACAGAGGAGACGCCCGAATGAGCGCTCAAACCATACTCAAGATCGGTCTGATCTCCGTTTCCTGCATCGGTCTGACATCATGCTCCCTGCTCAATCGCGGCGCAGCCGAGCGCGAGGCAGAAGAGGCGCTCGAAAAGGAAGGCCGGATCACCATGGTATTGGGGGATGAGACCCTGGTGCCCGATCCCGCCCTTGTCAGCGAAATTGTCACTTTGCCGGCCCCGCGCGAACTGTCCGAAGGATGGCCCCAAGCAGGCAGCCGTGCCAGCAAGGCCATTGGCCATATTGACGTGGCATCCGAGCTGGATGTTGCCTGGCGCGCCAGTGTCGGCAATGGATCGGACCGAAAATCGGCTCTGACCACGCCGCCTGTTGCCTCCGCCGATACTATTTACACCATCGACTCTCGCCAGACGATTATCGCCACCAACGCCGATAATGGTCGCCGCAAGTGGAGTGAAAAGCTGGAATCGGGCAATCGCCGCGATGGAACCGGAATTGGATCGGGCCTGGGTTTGGACGGCAATACGCTGGTGATTGCCAGCGCTTATGGCTTTGTTGCTGCACTGGACGCAACTTCAGGGGCTGAACTCTGGCGGACATCGACTGAAGCGCCGATGACCGGCTCACCGACCATCAAGGACGGACGCGTATTTGTGTCCTCAAACAATAACGAGGTTCTGGCGCTTGACCTGAACACAGGCGCGGTTCTGTGGAGTGATCAGGCGATTGCCGAGACAGCCCGTGTGCTCGGTTCACCCAGCCCGGCAGCTGTCGAGGATATTGTCGTGGCGCCATATTCGTCGGGTGAGGTGATTGCCTACCTCGCGAGCAATGGCCGTCGGCTCTGGAGTGAAGCCCTCGCCAGCACTGGCCAGTTCACACCGATTTCGTCGATCAATGATATTGGCGCACGGCCCATTCTGGGCGGAGGGCTCGTATTTGCGGCGAGCCAGTCGGGTGTCCTCGCGGCGATTGACGGGCGTACAGGCAATCGTGTCTGGCAGCAGCCGATTGGCACCACGCAAGCCCCGGCGCTTGCCGGCGAATACCTGTTCGTCGTTGGCGTCGATGCTGAGCTGGCCTGTATCAAGGCCGGCACCGGTCAGGTTGTCTGGGTGCAGGAACTGGAAAAATTCAAAAAACCGGCAAAGCAACAGGGGCGCATTACCTATGCGGGACCGGTAATCGCCAATGGCCGGATCCTGGTTGCGTCCTCGAAAGGCGAGCTGATTGCGTTTGATCCACAGACCGGTGATGAGACAGACCGCTTGAAACTTGGCGATCCTGTCTATATCGAGCCGATTGCTGTTCAGGACAAATTGCTGATCCTGACCGATGATGCGCGCCTGATCGCAATCCGTTAGGTTTTCGACGGCGCAGAACCACAGAAACCGGGGCGCGCCATGCCGCTTAAAATTGCTATTGTGGGACGACCGAATGTCGGGAAGTCCACGCTGTTCAATCGCCTTGCCGGCAAGCAGCTGGCCCTGGTCGATGACCAGCCGGGTGTGACGCGCGACCGGAAAGAGGCGGAAGGCCGGCTTGCCGACTTGCCGCTGATCCTGATCGACACGGCAGGGTTCGAAGACGTCACCGACGAGTCGCTGGAAGCGCGCATGCGCCATCAGACCGAGATTGCCATCCGCGAAGCTGAGCTTGCCCTGTTCCTGATTGATGCGCGCGTCGGCGTCACCGCGATGGACGAGCGGTTTGCGCAAATCCTCCGCCGCGCCGACATGCCCATCGTCCTGGCGGCGAACAAGGCGGAAGGCCATGCCGGCGACGAAGGGCTTCTCGAAGCCTGGAATCTCGGGCTTGGCGAACCTGTCGGCCTCTCCGGCGCACACGGCGAAGGTCTGTCTGACCTGTACGGTGGGATACGCGAAGCGCTTGGCGAAGAGGCCTTCCTCGAAGCCTTGAAAGAAGCCGAAGTCGAAGAACAGGATACGTTCAATCACGGCATTCTTGACCAGCTTGAAGGCCTCGACATGGACGATCCGTTCCTGAACGAGGCGAAACTCGAGGCCGCGTTTGAAAAAGTCGGCATTGATGATGATGCCGAAGGCGATGTCATCGCCGAAGCGAAGGCGGCGACAAAGGAACGCCCGATCCGGCTTGCCATTGTTGGGCGCCCGAATGCTGGTAAGTCGACGCTGATCAATCAGTTGGTCGGAGAAGAGCGCATGCTGACCGGTCCGGAGGCGGGTATCACCCGGGATTCGGTCACTTTGCGCTGGACCTGGGAAGGGCGCGAAGTTCGGCTGGTCGATACGGCGGGCCTGCGTCGCAAATCCAAAGTCCAGGAGCGCCTCGAGAAAATGTCGACAGGCGAGACAGTGCGCTCGCTTAAATATGCCGACGTGGTTGCCCTGGTGATGGAGCCGGAAGACTCGTTCGAGAAGCAGGATTTGCAAATCGCGGATTTGGCGCTGCGTGAAGGCCGTGCGGTGGTGTTCGTGATTTCCAAATGGGACACAATCAAGAACCATGGCATGGCGATGAAGGAGCTCGAGCGGCGCCTGAAAGAACATCTGCCGCAAGCCAGAGGCGCCGCCCTGGTCACACTCTCCGGTCTGACGGGAAAGCGCGTCGAGCGCCTGATGCCTGCTGTCGCCAAGGCTTATGATGACTGGTGCGCCCGGGTCAAAACCGGCGATCTCAATCGTTGGCTGCGCTATATGATCGAGCGCAATCCACCGCCAAGTGTTCAGGGCAAGCGCATCAAGCCGCGCTATATGGCGCAGATCAAAGCCCGCCCACCAACCTTCGTCCTGATCGCCTCACGCGGCGACCAGATGCCGGAACAATACAAGCGTTATCTGGTCAATGGATTGCGCGAGGCCTTTCAGCTTCCAGGCGTGCCGATCCGACTGCATGTGAAGCAGGGGGCAAACCCCTATGCGGACAAGGCCCGGCGCAAGCACTAGTCTTTCTCAGGATGCAGTGACTTTCCCAGAATGTGATTGCTGTTGCCGATCACATGATGGCTCAGTCCGACAATCAACGGGTCCGGCGGGCGCACGACGTGCGTGTCCTTTCCTGGATAATCCAGCGATGACAGGAAGTGCTGCATACAATTGATGCGGGCGCGCTTCTTGTCTGAGGATTTGACGATCGTCCACGGCGCGTCGGCTGTGTCGGTATAGAAGAACATCGCTTCCTTGGCTTCGGTATAGTCTTCCCAGCGATCGAGTGAGGCACGATCAATCGGCGACAGCTTCCACTGCTTGAGCGGATCGACCTTGCGCGACTCGAACCGTTTGAACTGCTCGTCCTGGGTGACCGAGAACCAGTATTTGAACAGCTTGATGCCCGAGCGGGTCAACATACGCTCAAGATCAGGCACCTGGCGCATGAATTCGAGATACTCATTCGCGTCGCAAAAGCCCATGACCCGCTCGACCCCGGCGCGATTGTACCAGGAGCGGTCGAACAGGACGATTTCGCCGGCGGTGGGAAGATGGCGAATATAGCGCTGGAAATACCATTGGCCGCGTTCGGTCTCTGTTGGTTTTTCCAAAGCGACAACGCGGGCGCCGCGCGGGTTGAGATGTTCGGTGAACCGTTTGATGGTCCCGCCCTTGCCAGCCGCATCGCGGCCTTCGAACAGGAGTACAATCTTCTGGCCGGTCTCTTTGACCCAATGCTGGACCTTCAATAGCTCCACCTGCAGCTCAGCCTTATGGCGCTCATAGGTCTTGCGCTGCATCTTGGATTTGTAAGGATACTCGCCATTCTCGAACAGTTCTCGAATGCGCTCAGGGTCATGGCGCTGTTGTCCAATTGTCGGTTTTGGGACCGGCTCAATCGCGTTCTCGGTGCCCGCGGCTCCGTTTGTCTTTTTGCTATCGGTCATGCGGAATCCCCCATCTCAAACTCGGTCCAAACGACAGAGTCTAGGCCTGCGCACGCGGGGATGTATATGTGAAAATACCTAGGCTCTGATGCGCACAGGGGCCTCAGTTCGGGCTGATCCAGATTGGCGACGACCAGGCCATTTCCTGGATGGTTGGCGTAACGATGCTAAGTGGATCCTGGCCGAGGCGCAGACTGTCATAGGTCGACCAGCGGCAGGTCGGGTTTTCGATCACGCGGGCATAATAGACCGCGTTCTGATCCGCTGCGTAATCACTGTCCGTCCAGACCTGTTTCAAGTCCGCCGCGCCGCGATCGGTCGCGAATGTACAGTTTGCCAGATCAATAGCGGCGTCAGTCGCCGGGCATTGCCCCGTTTGCGCATCAGGCGCGCGGTCATCGCTGCAGGCCACATCGAACACAGCTTCGTGCGTCTCGCCATCCTTGGTCCAGGCCTTGATGATCTGAATCCGGTCCAGCGGGGCCGACAGCGGATCGCGAACGGCCCAGAGCAGGAAGCTCGGCGCACCATCATTGGCCGCCACAAAACTGCTGCCCATCGGCACGCCGGACTCGTAGGCGGCTTCGACCAGATCGGGCGCAGTCAACAAGTCAGGCGACAGCGTGAAGCCGCCGAAAAACCGCAATCCGATGCGCGTACCGCTGGTGGCATACACTTCCTTGCGCTGCATGGCGTCGAACAAGGCGTCGCGCGTATTCTCTTCGGCCCAGATCGCGGCCAGGCCGCCTGGATTATTGTTCAGGTTGCGCGCCCGCGGCGACGTGAGCCTGGTTTTTGCCGGAGCGCCTAGAATGCCGTTGGCGCCGCGAAAATCCCATTCCTCAGTGTCGCCGGGATTGGAATTGTGAACGTCAGTGCTGCCAATCAAGCCAAACGCCAGCGGGTTGAACCCCAGCTCATCCTCCAGCGCGAGTCCCTTTTTGAGGCCATCGCGGATCATCGATGTCGAGGAAATGCAGCCGGTCGCCAGATCCTCGTCGCACACGGGGAGGAATTGTTCGAAGTCGCACGCCTCATCGGTCGTGCCAAAGCCGATGACGCATTCCGAATTGCCTTTGACCTGGAACATCTCGACGATTGGTTCGACCTCCTGGCGAAGGCGCCAGTCGGCTTCGGTATAGGGATCGCCATCAATGGTCTGGCTGGCAAAGGCCAGGCCCCAGGATTTGTTTGGATTGTGCGGGATGGTCAGGTACTCACAGTCACCGTCGCACATTCCGTTGAGCTGTCGCCAGAGATCGAGCTCTGTCAGCGCGTCAAACGCCGAGGGCGCATGATTGGGCGTGTCACCGTTTCTGAAGATGACATTGCGATGGATCTTGCCGCGACCGGGCAGGGGCGGGGAGTACTCATAGGCGGCAAACGTGGTCAACTCGCCCGGGCGGTTGTTGCGATTGGCAGCGTCGACCACGCGGCGCCAGGTCGCTGATTTGAGACCCCTCGCTTCCTCGGGATCGCCGACATATCCATCCAGGATGTTCTGCGGCGGTCGTTGTTCGCCTTGCGCCCTCAGCTCCAGGAAGAACCGCGCATCAGGCCGCTCCATGCGATCGCAATAAGCTTGAAGCTCGTTGGATTTTTCGTCCAGATCGCAGGCTTCGTGCAGGCCAAAGCCTTCGGCATGATCGGTGATCGCGACAAAGTCGAGCGGGCGGGTGAGCTGCATTTGCTCACCGACGGCATTCTCGACCAGCTCGCCGCGCGCAAATCGATAGGCATCATCCAGCGACAGGCGATTGCCGAACAGATAGGAGTCGAAGGAGTTGGCCGAATGCACGTGCAGGTCGCCGAAATAGACATTCTTCGTGGCGCTCGGCACCGGGTAGAGCGCCGACTCTGGTTGCGGGGCGTCAAACGCGGTTTCGTTTTGTGCGGCAGCTTCAGCGCGAAGGTCAGAGACGGCGGACTCCGACATGACCGGTGCGCTCAGGCGAGACTGGACATAGAAGAAACCGGTCGTGCCGATGGCGGCGACACCGAGAATTACCCACATCCACCAACGCATCCTGCCATTCTCCCATCTCGCTCAGATCGGCAAAGGGTGGCATGGATTTTTCGAAATCCCAAACGTGTCGTCGCGTGATCAGGACTTAGAGCAGGTCGCTCACATTGATCCGCGCTTTGGTGCGCGTTTCGGTCTCTTCGAGCATCGGTACGATGTGGTGGGCGACGGCTTCCGCCGAGGGTAGCGTCATCGGGTCTTCGCCAGGCATCGCATCGGCGCGCATCTGCGTGCGCGTGGCGCCCGGGTCGAACAGATTGATGCGCAGGCTGGTCTGCTCGTTTTCGTCGGCCCAGGCATAGATCAACGCCTCAAGACCGGCTTTTGACGCCTGGTAAGGACCCCAGAAGGCCCGTGGGCGCGGAACGACGCCGGATGTGACGAAGACCGCGCGCGGCGCGCTCGACCGGCGCAGCAGCGGGTCCATGACCCGGATCAGACGCCAATTGGCGCTTAGATTGACATCGATGGTTTCATCGAACTGGCGCTCACCGCCAGCTTGCAATGGTCCGATATGGCCGAGCAGTCCGGCATTGCCGAGCAGACCATCGAGTCGGCCGAATTTCTCGGCAATGGCCTGGCCGAGTGGTTCAAACGCGGCTGCATCCTTGAGGTCAAACGGGATCAGGGTCATCGATCCGCCAGCGGCGCGGATTTCATCGTCGAGCGATTCAAGCGCCTTCTTTGAGCGGGCGAGGCCGATGACGTGATGCCCGGCAGCGGCGAGGGCGAGGCACGCGGCGCGGCCAATGCCTTGCGACGCGCCGGTGACGAGAGTGATACGTTTATCCATGCGCGCGACCTAACGAGGTGAGGGGGGCTAGTCCAGAAGCGAAAGCTGTCTTTCCTTGCTGCTTTCATTCTGGTCGTGATCGATCAGGCGGGTCGGGTAGTCGCCAGTGAAACAGTGATCGGCAAAAGCCGGCGTTTCCGGATCATAATCGACACCAATGGCGCGGTAGAGGCCGGGCACGGACAGGAAACCGAGGCTTTCGACTTTCAGGTATTCGCGCATTTCATCGAGCGAGTGATTGGCGGCCAGAAGCTCGGACCGGTCGGCCATGTCGATGCCGTAAAAGTCCTGATGCGTGATTGGCGGGCTGGCCGAGCGGAAATGGATTTCCTTGGCGCCGGCATCGCGAACCATCTGGACAATCTTGCGAGACGTGTTGCCGCGCACGATCGAGTCATCGACGAGCAGGACACGCTTGCCGTCGAGCACAGCCTTGTTCGGTGAATGCTTGCGCGAGACGGCGCGCTGGCGGCCGGTCTGCGTCGGCTGGATAAAGGTCCGTCCGACATAGTGGCTGCGAATGATGCCGAGCTGAAACGGCACGCCGGAATGTTCCGAAAAGCCGATTGCCGCCGGAACGCCAGAGTCAGGAACAGGGACGACCACGTCGATGTCCGCCGGGTGTTCCATGGCCAGTTGGTGGCCCATCTTGCGGCGCACCTCATACACAGACCGGCCCTGAACCACGCTGTCAGGGCGGGCAAAATAGACATATTCGAACAGGCAAGGACGCACCGGCCTGGACGGGAAGGGATTGTAGGAGCGCACACCCTCGGTGGTGATGATGACGACTTCACCCGGATCAATCTCGCGGACAAATTCAGCGCCCATCAGATCGAGGGCGCAGGTTTCCGAAGCCAGCACATAGGCGGTTCCGACCTGACCCAGAACGAGCGGGCGCAGACCAGACGGGTCCCGCGCGCCGATCAGCTTCTTGTTGGTCATGCCGATAAAAGAAAAGCCACCCTCAATTTGACGGATGGCATCTAGGAAGCGGTCTGAAACTGTGTCCTGGTCGCTGCGGGCGAGGAGGTGCAGGATGACTTCGGTGTCCATGGTGGACTGGAAGATCGATCCCTTGCGCACCAGTTTCTTTCGCAAGGCCCTGGCATTGGTCAGGTTGCCATTATGGGCGATCGCAAAGCCACCTGAATCCAAGTCGGCATAGATGGGTTGAATGTTGCGGATCGCAGGCTTGCCTTGCGTCGAGTACCGGTTGTGTCCGATGCCGCAATTGCCGGGCAGGCGATCAGAAACATCGCCGCCGAAATTCTCGCCAACCAGACCCATATGGCGCTCATTGTGAAATTTTTCGCCGTCGAAACTGGTTATCCCGCAGGCTTCTTGTCCGCGGTGTTGGAGGGCGTGCAATCCAAGGGCGACGAGCAGGGCGGCCTGGGGGTGTCCGTAAACGCCAACGACGCCGCATTCTTCGCGGGGCTTGTCGTCATCATGGTCAAACAACATTCGACTAACCCTCGCGGTCTGTTCGTGCGCGGATTATTCTGACGAGGTCTCCGCGTCAAGGTCTGATGTCTGTGCGGTGCGCTCTGCGAGCTCCGGCGCGCGGTCGCTGAGATAATCTGCGCCCGCTGAAATGATCGGATAAGTCCTTGCCTGCGTTACAAATTCCGGAATCTGGTCCCGGTCCATGGCGAGATTGAGCAAGTATACAAAGAAAACCAGAACAACGCCGCCGCGGGCAAATCCGAACAGACCGCCAGCGACGCGATCGAGCAATCCGATTCCATCGACGCCCTGAATGGTCCTGGACAGGTTCGCACCAAACCAGGCGACGGCGACATAGACGATCAGGAAAATGCCGACAAAAACAATGATCCGCGCCGTCGCTTCCGGCGCGCTCTCAGGCAAAATCGGCTGCAACATGTCGACCAGGTGTCGGTCAGCCAGCATCGCCGCAGCGATGGCTGCAATGAAGGCGCCAAGGGTTGCCAATTCACGCATGAAGCCGCGCGCCAGAGCCATCAAAGTCGAAACGATCACAATTACGATCGCTACGGCATCAAAGGCTGTAAGGGCTTCCATCATGAGGCAGCTTCCGGTGCGATCAACTCTACTAATTCAGATAGGCGCTTGATTGGCGTAATCGTCAAGCCTTCTACAGCTTTTGGACTGCCTTCCGGGACGAAGGCGCGTTCGAATCCAAGGCGTGCCGCTTCCTTCAATCTTTGCTCCATGCGCGACACCGGTCGGATCGCGCCGGACAGAGCCAATTCACCAAAGTAGATCGCTTTTCCGGGACCCGGATTCGCAGCTGCCGAGGTGAGCAAGGCTGCCGCCGCCGCGAGATCGCCTGCAGGTTCCGACATGCGATACCCGCCCGCGACGGAGAGATAGACATCGCGCCCGCCAAGAGAGACGCCGCAACGCGACTCGAGCACCGCGAGCAACATGGCGAGACGATTGCTGTCCCAGCCGACAATCGAGCGACGCGGCGTGCCATACGCGCTTGGCGCGACCAGTGCCTGCACTTCGGCCAGGACAGGGCGTGAGCCTTCCATCGCGGCGAACACGGCGGTGCCACCGGCTTCGTCTGCTTCAGACGACAGGAAGAGCGCGGACGGTTCGGCGGCCGGCGCGAGGCCATATTGGTGCATTTCGAAAATGCCAATCTCGTCAGTCGGGCCGAAGCGGTTCTTGACCGCGCGCAAGATTCGGAACTGATGGCCGCGCTCGCCTTCAAAATAGAACACTGTGTCGACCATATGCTCAACGACTCGGGGCCCAGCGATCTGGCCCTCTTTGGTGACATGGCCGACCAGGATCAGGGCGGCACCGGACGTCTTGGCCCAGCGGGTCAATTCTTGACCGCAGGCGCGGACCTGGCTGACGCTGCCGGGGGCCGCTTCGAGACTGTCGGACCACATGGTCTGGATCGAATCGATGACGACAAAATCCGGCTTGGCGGACTTCAGGGCGCTGAGCACTTTGCGAAGGTCGGTTTCCGTGGCGAGCTGGACCGGGCTGTCGGCAACTTTCAACCGACGCGCCCGGTCCTGGATCTGGGCGGTGGCTTCTTCGCCTGAGACATAGACCGATTTCAGACCATTGCGGGCAAGCCGGGCAGCGACTTGCAGCAACAGGGTCGACTTGCCGATGCCAGGGTCTCCGCCAATCAGGGTTGCGCTGGAAGGCACAATTCCGCCGCCAAACACGCGATCGAGTTCATCAACGCCGAGCACAATCCGTTCCGGCGGTGCATCATCGCCATTCAGTGCGGAGAACTTGGCCTTGCTGGCGCGCTTGGTGCCGGATTTCGGGGTTTTCAATCCGCCGGGTGGTCCCGAGGCCGTCTCCTCAACCAGGGTGTTCCATTCCCCGCACGCGTCGCAGCGGCCGGACCATTTGGAATGGGTCTCGCCACAGGACTGACAAACGAAATGCGATTTAGCCATGTGCCGTGGTTAGCGGGCTCCGTGCGTAAGGGGAAGGGCAGTTTATGCGGAATCGTGTTACAGGTGTAGTAACAAAAAGTTCATATTGTTTTTCGATAATAATTGTTGTTTTTCGATATGAATGGTGTAGGAGTGCTCTCAGGGAAGAGAGACCGACAAAGAAAAAACCTTCGATACGAGGACAAAAAATGACTCTTCCCAAGACACTCGCCACCGTGATGACCGCAGCTGCAGCGTTCTCTTTATTGCCCGCCATGGCCGCATCCACGGACGTTCAGGAGAAATCGCAGGACGTTTCGATCCGCGGCTATGATCTGACGGATGTGAATGATGCCAAAGCCGTACTCGAAAAAATCGAGAAAGCCGCTGATCGGGTTTGCACCATCTCAAGTGCGCGGGCGACCGTGCGCGAGCGTATTCTCCGCCGGGCCTGTGCGGAAAGCGCGATCGGCAAAGCGGTTGCAGCACTGAACGCTCCGGAAGTGACCGCGCTGGCAGACGCCGAAGACACGAAATAAATCGGGCAAACTTCAGCAAAAATTCGAGGGCGCGACATATATTGTCGCGCCCTCTCGATTTTCGGCGCTGGCTGTCGCACTGTAGCGAGCAGATGCGGGAGACAGATACATGAAGATGCCTGAACACGGACGGCCCTGGTCGGAAATCCAGACAGACATGACCGAACGCGGCGCCGGAGACGCGAAATGGCGCGATGGCCGTACAGCGGTCTATGTGTTCAATGCGGGCGAGGAGATCGCGGCGATCCAAAAAGAAGCCTATGCCGCATTCATGTCCGAAAACGGTCTCGGGCCGCTCGCCTTTCCGTCGCTCGCGCAGATGGAGAAGGACGTCATCTCGATGGGCCTTGGCCTGTTGCACGGGCCTGAGGGATCAACCGGTGCGATGACGTCCGGCGGCACCGATTCGATCACGATGGCGATCAAGACCGCGCGCGACTATGCCCGCGCCAATGGCCGGGCGCGCGAGCGGGCGAATATCGTGCTGCCGCAATCGGCGCATCTCGCCTTCGACAAAGCCGCGCATCTGATGGATATTGAGGTTCGTCGCGTTGCCCTGAAGACTGACGGCACCTACGAAGCGGACCCGGCGACCATGGGCGATGCCTGCGATGCCGACACGATCATGATGGTCGGATCGGCGCCGAATTTTCCGCACGGCATCATTGATCCGATTGAGCAGCTTGGGGATGTCGCCACGCAGAAGGGCGTGTGGTTGCATGTCGATTCCTGTGTCGGCGGCTATTTCGCCCCGTTTGCCCGGATGAATGGCGTGCCCGTACCCGCCTTCGATTTCGAAGTGCCGGCTGTGCATTCGATGAGCGCAGACCTGCATAAATATGGCTATGCCGCGAAAGGTGCCTCGACCGTGCTGTTCCGATCAGAGGCCTTGTTCGAGCACATGCCGTTTGATTTGAGCCAGTGGTCTGGCGCGCCGATGAAGACGCCGACCTTGGCCGGCACCCGCCCCGGCGGCGCGATCTCGGCAGCCTGGGCGGTGATGAACCATCTCGGCATTGACGGGTACAAGCGCCTGCAAGGTCAGGTCTGCGCCACGCGTGAGCGCGTCGAGGAAGGCGTCAAGCGGCTCGGCTTTGAAATTCTTGGCAATCCGATGCTCGGCCTCATCGCGTTCCGACACCCGGATCATCATGCCTTTGCCATCTATGGCGAGATCTATCGCCGTGGCTGGTTCACCTCGGTGACCAAGGAGCCGCCAAGCCTGCACCTGATGCTATCGCCGAAACACGCCGATTTCATTGATGATTATCTCAGCGACCTCGAGGCCAGCCTGCGCGCGGTTGCGGCCAGTGCCGATGCGGAAAAACTGAAAGTCGAGGCGCGCTACAGCTAGCCGCAAACCGCCGCCCGAAAGGCCGGACAGCAGGCATCTGCAAAAAAACAATTTCCCTATTGGACAAGCGCAGGAAGGGCGGCTAATAAGCCGCTTCCCTGTTTGGCCTGCCCGGGTAGCTCAGGGGTAGAGCAGCGGATTGAAAATCCGCGTGTCGGTGGTTCAAATCCGCCCCCGGGCACCATTTTCCCAGCAAACAAACGCCTCGCAGCGCCGCTAGCTCACATCATCCTGCTCGATCGCGCAGACACCGCTGCGATAATTGCCGACGGTGCGGATGACGTCCTCGCCCTCGGGCTCGACGCGTTGGCCGGTGATCAGGCTGATCAGGACGCGTTCGACCAGTTGATCGAGACGGGTGACGACATAGCAATCCACGGTTGGTTCGGCATGCGGCAGGCCAATGCCGCTATCATCGGTCAGGAACAGGTAACGCGCATTCGTCAGTTGCGAGAGGCCGCGCATCATGAATTCCGCCGTGTCATCAATGCCGCTGGCGGCGAGGGAGACGACGTGGATGCCGCGCGAGCGTGAGATCAGACCGCTATCCCAGGTCGCCTGGATGTGTTCGTCATGCGGCGGGGCGTCGGCGACCAGGAGGTTGATCTTCACCGCATCCTTGCGCCAGTCGAAATCAAGTCCTTGCGAGAGGGCATCATGCATGGCCTCAGGCATGTCGCCGCCGCCGTCCGCGGATTGCTTGCCAAGGGCGGTCTTGAAGGCCTCAAGATCGTCAGTAAAGGCGAAATCGCGGACGACATATTGATCGCCGCGGTCGCGATAGACGATGAAACCGGCGCGAATATCCATGTCGGGCTGGGCCGACCGTACGCGATCGAGAATGGCGACCAGCTCGGCCTGAAGGTAGCGCATCTCGTCATTCATCGATCCGGTCGCATCCAGGGTCAGCAGCAGGTCGAGCTTTTGCGGCATGTCGCGATCAAGGCTCAGGTCAAAGGTCAGTGTACCGCCCTCGTCGATCATCTCTGCGGTCAGCGTCTGTTGCACGCGTCGGCTGCCTTTCACGGTGGCGCGGACGGTCATGCCCGGCTTCAAATCATCATAGGCGGGGAACAGGTAAGCCTTGCCATCGACGCCGGTGCGCAGCGGGAAGGCGCGCCTGCCATTCGCTCGGAGCACCAACAGGTCGGTCAGAGGTACGGCTTTTCCGAGCCGGTCGACGACTTCGATCTCGATACGATTATTCGCGTCGATATAAGGTAGATCCTTTTTGCCCAGCCGACCTTGAAGGGCCTGGTCGAGATAGGATTTGTATAGATCAGGATTGAGCACATCGTCATAGTCGCCTGCGGTCAACAAACCTGACTGGATCGGCGTCTCCTCATCTTTTTCGCGCAGTGGCTCACTGACCGCCCGCTCCATCGGGCTCATATCAGCGAGAGCCATGGGTTCCGGTGCGCTGAGCTCTGCCAGCGGTGGGGGCGGCGGTGGAGGCATCGATTCTTCGGCGCGTGTGCCTGTGACCGTCACCGTGTCCATCGCCCGGCCATCATCGGCGCCCGATCCCGGGCCGTCTTTCGCCGTGGTTTCACATGCAGTGATCAGAAACAAACCCGCCACGAGTATGGAAATAGATGAGTGAATGCGCATGAGATCCTCCGTCCTTCCGGCAGATAATTCGCGCATTGCGGCGCCAACATGACCGGATTGTTACTTTGTCGGGTCGTCCCGCCCGCGCCATTTGGGTTCGACGGTCATGAGAACCAAGATTCTGCTCGCTCACAAAGCGGATCATGGCCCGCAGCCTCAGAGAGAGACCTGCGGGCCATGGCGGCTTAGATACGAGTGATTTCGATTGCAGGGGGCGTTCGCAGGGTTTGCAGGACGACGCAGCTCTGCTCGGCTGCGGCCACGATCGCATCTAGATACCCTTCCGGCACATCATGGACCGGAACCAGATCGACGCTGACTTTGACATTCTGGAACGGCACGGGAACCGTTGGGTCCATCCGCAAGGTGCCGCGCAGGTCGACTTCGGCTTCGACATGAACCTCCAGGGATTTGATCTGCAATCCGAACATGTTCGCGATCACCCGGATGGTGCTGTCGAGACAGCTGGCAATGGCGGCGCTGAACAGCTCGCCGGGAACAGGAAGATCGCTTTGTCCGCCAACCCCCTGGTGGAGGGAAATGGGCAGGCGAGTGCGATCGGGATCACCGAACTCGACTTCGGTATAGAGCGGTTGACCTGGCTCGAACCGATCACATCGCGTCGCCGCGTGATCGGAAATCTGAGCTTCCGGTGGGTTTTGCAAATAGCATTCGCGCAGCGGCGCCTGGCGGGCTTTCATGTCGACCGTTTCGGAGTGTGGTTTGAGTGTATCCAGCATGATTGTCTCCTTGTTTTGCTCGATGCCCAAACCTATTCCGGAGCGTTCCATTCCTGATACTTTTCCGCGAGTAGCAACGCGTAGGCGATTGCGATAGTATTCCACTACGCAATCTGTAGCTGGTGAGGGAAGAGGGATGTCTGAGCTGGAACTGGCGGTCGAGGACGAACCGCGAAAACCCAATCAGAGCGGCAGTCTTTGCCCGGCCGTGAAGGCGGCAGACATGATTGGCGACAAGTGGACCTTGTTGTTGATGCGCGAACTGTTCATGGGCGCCAATCGCTATAATGCGTTCCAGCGCGCGCTGCCGCGCATCTCACCGACTGTCCTAAGCAAGCGGCTCAAGCAGATGGAAGAGGATGGCCTGGTCATCAAGAAATCCATCGCTGGCGAGAAGGCGACCGAATACCGCCTGACCCGGTGCGGCCGGGAACTGGCGCCCTTGATCAATTACATGTCGAAATGGGGCTTGCGCTGGGCGCGCCGGCGTATGAATGAAGAAGATCTCGATGTCGGCACTTTCATGTGGGACTTTCATAGGACGCTGAACACAGCGGAATTGCCGGATGGCGAAACGGTCTTCAGTGTGTCCTTCCAGGGCCTTGATGCGCACAGCAAGTGGTGGTTGGTCGCCAATGGCGATGTCGTCGATCTGTGCACCGACGACCCGGGCAAGGAAGTGGACCTCTACATCTCAGCGCCGCTCGCCGCGCTCGCAGAAGTCTGGATGGGGGATTATGAGGTCTCGACCGCGATCAAGGATGAGGAAATTCATCTGACCGGTGCCGCTTACCTGATGCGCACCGCGACCCAGTGGTTTCCGAAATCGCGCTATGCCGATGTGCGTCCAAAGCGATTTGTCGGCGAGGATGCGTCCGCTTAAACCCGTGATTCACAACCGAAAATTGGCTTACTACGCATTGCGTAGTGGATGACTTTGAAACGTGTAGCGACTTGCTATCGACGCGTGAGTGACATCCTTTTTCGATCTCAGCCATTGTTTCCTCGTCGCCGGATGGTCCGGCCGCAAACAAGGAGACTAGAAAAATGCCACTCGTAACAATTGACCTCATCAAGGACGTATTCACCCCGGATCAGAAGGCCGAAATGATCGGCAAAGTGACCGATGCCATGGTCGAGCTTGAAGGTGAAGCCCTGCGCGGCGTCACCTGGGTTCGTATCGTCGAAATCGAAGAAGGTGACTGGGGTATTGGCGGCCAATTGCTGACCGCTAGCGCGGTGCATGACATGGCCAGTGCCGCGGCCTGACCCCCTCTGTTAATCGACAGGCAAAACGCCCGGCCAATCAAGCCGGGCGTTTTTGTTTGATCTCATCGCGAGCGACTCCGTCGCCGACCCTATTCGACATCCTCGCCGGTGGTGCCGAGTTGCGGCAGCGGTTTTGGCGTCAGCTCCTGGAGCGGCTCAGCATCGATCTTCTCGCTCAGATAAGACAGAGCTCGCGCAAGCTGGGCGTCTTCGCCTGAATAGGTTGCCTTTGGCGGGTTCACCACTTCAATGTCCGGCGACACGCCGCGGCCTTCGATCAACCATCGGCCATCGGCGCCATATTGCGCGAATTCCGCCACGCGCGCCTGTCCGCGATCACTCAGAGGGTTGCGGTCTGACAGCCAGATTCCGGCGCCGGCGGTCCGCGTGCCGATGGTCGGCCCGAGATCGAGGGCCTTGACCCCGGCAGCGAAAGTCTCGCCATCGGAATAAGTGCCCTCATTGATCAGAACAGCGAGATGGCCACGGAAGGTCTGCTGCATATTGGTCGTCGCCGGGCCGCTCGGCTGGCGCCAGAACGCCCAGGCTTGTCGTAGCAGGGTGCTCAGAATGATGCTGTCGACATTGCCGCCGCTGTTTCCACGCACATCAATGATCAAGCCGGACTTGTCATAATGCTCATAGAAATCGCGGGCAAAACTGGCCAGGTCGCCAGCCGTCATCGCGCGCAGATGAAGATACCCGATCTCGCCATCCGATAGCGCTGCCACACGAGCGCGATTGCCTTCGACCCAGTTGCGATAGCGCAGCATCGCTGTGCGCCGCGCCGTCATCGGCGTGACGATTTCCTGGAAAGCGTTGCGGCCGCGACTGAGGTCGAGCAGCACCTCTTCGCCGGCTTTCATGGTCAGCGCATCCGCGAGGTCAGATTGAGACCGGACGGGCGTGCCGTCCACAGCTTGGATGACATCGCCGACAGCCACATTGACGCCAGGCTTCTGCAAGGCGCCGAGGGTTTCGATCCGGTCAAGCTCGCCTGTATAGATCGCGGTGATTTCCAGGCCATTCCGATGCGCGGCATAGGTCGCGCCGAGGAAGCTCGGCTCGCCGCTCTCGGCATCTTCCGGTTGGTCGCCGCCGCGGACCTGGCTGTGCAGGATGCCGAGTTCAGCCGACATCTGGCGCAGCAGGTCGTTGACCTCAGAGCGGTGGCCAATGCGATCGCGCAATGGAACGTAGCGTTCGCGTACCGCATCCCAATCGACGCCGCGCAGGTCCGGATCATAGGCGAAGTCGCGGTGCAGGCGCCAGGCGTCCAGAACCAGTTGCCGCCACTCATCCTTCGGATCGATTCTAAGCGTCCAGTCTGACAACCGCACGGTCTGTTTGCTGGTGTCCGACGGGAAATCCTTATCCGCCGGCAGGATCAGGAATTTAGGGTCGCGGCCATTGCCCGTCTGCACGAACACGGTCTTGCCGTCGGCAGACAGTTCGTAATTCTGAATGTTGGAGGCAAAATCAGATAGCTCCGGGCTTTCATGTGTGAATGACAGGCGCTGCAGGGAAGGCGCTCCATCGACATTGACGACAAAAAGATGCTTGGCCGTGGCGCCGAGCGAGAAATAGTTCCCGGCTGGAACAGGAACCTGATAGAGGCGCGAGGCGAGGCCATCGAAATTGATACCGGCTTCGCCTTCATCGCCATTGTCGCCATTCTCTTCGTCACCGTTTTCGGCCTCATCCTCGATGTTCAGTTCGCTCGGCGGATCGAAAGGGAAATCAGCGTCCGGATCGAGTTGAACCGCGAAAATCTGGCCGCGAGACTGGAAAGCAGGGCCCATATTGCGATCGCCCCAGGGCGAGCCGGGCGAGGCGTCAAAGTTTCTGTTCGAGACGAAATAGAGCCATTTTCCATCGGCCGAGATGGCCGGGCCAAAGGACTCATACTTGCCGGTTGTGACCACGCCTTTCTGTCCGGTCTCCGTGTCGTACAGGCCGACCCGGCGCATCGCGCGATCATCATTATAGGTGTAGGTGAGGTACCGACCGCCGGTCGACCAGTTGAAGTCGGAAAATGCGAAATCATTGCCGCTCGCCGTCTGGTCGATCAGCGTCGAACGCTTGGTGTCAGGATTCAGAGAATAGAGCCGCCCGGCCTTGTCTGAGTAGAGCAGTGAATTGTCGTGCGGCGATGGATAAAGGCCCCAGATATAGGTGTCACTGCCCGTGGTCAGCTGCTCCGCGTCGCCCTGGCCATTGGCCGGGAAGCGCCAGATCTCGCCGCTCTCATCATGATCGAGAATGACATAGATCGACTCGCCATCACTGCTATAGGCCGCCGATCGCGCGCGCTTTTCCTTTGGAAACTGATGATCGATGCGGCGGCGCTGGCCGGTAAAGGCGGTGGCCACCCGTCCGCGCGCCGTGACAACAAGGGCGTCACCTTGCGGGCTCATTCTGGCATTCTCGAGATAGGCAAGTGGATTGTCGATCCAGCGTTCGCGTTGGTAATCGCCATCGCTCATCAGGAACAGGTTCACTTGTTCCGTGGCATCGCTGGCAATGTCATAGGTGAACAGGTCCGCGCCGCTCTGGAAGATAATGGTGCCACTGCTGAGTTGCGGTGTCCGGATTTGCCATTGCGTACGCTCTGTATGCTGGCGCGCATCATTTCCATCGACATCGACCGACCAGATATTGTCGGCGCCGGATTTGTCGCTGATGAAATAGACCCGGCCGTCAGAATACATCGGGTGCCGGATCGGTGCCCCGAAATCAGCTGCCAGTCGCACCGCCTCGGCATTACCGCTCAGGTCGCCGCGCCAAAGCTGGGCCATGCGCCCGCCGCGATACAGGACGGCATTATCGGCGAACATGGACAGGCCATACCGGGTGAAGAAGAGCTGATCGCCTGCCGTATTCAGCGTCGCCAGATCGGCATTGTCATAAGGAATATCGCTGACGGTCAGACGTTCGCGGTCAATCGTGCGCAGAATGCGCGGGATGCGTCCGGATATATTCGTGGTGCGATACAACACCTGGTCATTGTCGACCCAGCCACGCACCGTCGCGCCGCCGCCTTCATGCGTCAGGCGCTGTGGCGTGCCGCCGGTGATCGACATGACATAGACTTCGGACGGGCCATCATAGCTCGCCTGAAACGCGATCCATTTGCCATCTGGTGACAGCTTAGGCGCGGTCTCAACTTCCGGATGCGTGGTCAGACGGACCGCAGTGCCGCCATTGGCATTGGCGCGCCACAAATCGCCTTCGCTCGAGAACACAACCGTGTCTCCGTGCAGAGCAGGGGACTGGTAGTATCCACGCTCCTGCGCCTGCGCGACGCCTCCGAAACCTGCCAGCGAAAGCGTTGCGATGGCGATCAGTGAATTCTTCATATACAGCCCCAGCATTTACATGTGTGGCGACCTTAGAAGCTCAAATCAAATCGACAAGGGCAACTGTAGCGTTTCCGGTGTTTTACGCTTTTGCGCGGACCAGCCAGCACGCTGATGCCATGGCGACCTGCCCATCGGCTTGAACGCTCGATGATAGCCGATCGATAACAGCAGTCAAAATAGCCTGCGGGTCGAGATCCTGCTCGGCAATCAGGCGCGACAGAGGCCCAAGTTGCAGCATGAAGCGGGCGCTGGTTTCGACATCGCCGCCCGGCAGGGTCATCTGGGTCGTGAATGGCTCGATCGACACATCGCGCCATCCGGCATCAGCCATCAAGCCCGCAACTCGATCCTTGTCAGCGAATGCAAATGGCCCTGGTGCGGTCGGGTCTGGCGTGGGCGGCGCCTGTTTGAGCAGTGGCAGCGCAGCCTGAAACGGCGCGAAGGCCCAGTCATTCATCGGCAGGGCTTGCCAGCACATGAAGGCCATGCGCCCGCCTGAACGGATCTGAGCGCGAATATTGGCGAAGGCGGTGTCTGGTTCTTCGAAGAACATGACGCCAAAGCGCGAGATCATCAAGTCGAGCTTGTCCTCAACGGTGAACGTGCTCGCATCCGCGCGTTCAAACGTGGCGGGTGACCCGGCCTCCGACGCGCGCTTCCTTGCCAGATCGAGGAGCGGCGCAGATACATCGACGCCAAGTGAGCCCGTCTCGCCACCGGCGCGCTCGGTCGCGCCGAGTGTTAGAACGCCGGCACCGCAGCCAACATCCAATGCGCGTTCGCCGGACTGAATGGCTGCAGCATCGAGGACCTGATCGGCGAATGGCGCCAGCATCGTGTCCAGGCGGTTCGATTGATCTACCCATTTCTGTCCGGCTTCACCATTCCAGTACTCGATCATTGCGTCATTGTTCATCAGGTCAGATCCTCTTTATCTGTCATTGCACCTGGATATGGGGATCACCTTGGGTGATGTCACCAATCTTCCATATCGGTTCATTTACGGAGTCGAACGCCGCCAACACGTCGTCGACTGAAGTCGCAGGCAGCGTGGCCAGCAGCCCGCCGCAGGTTTGCGGGTCGAACAGCAGATCACTTCGTGCGGATTGCGTGAGTGTCATGTTTGCGGCGCGGGCCGCATTTGACGGCCACAAGGTCGAACGGATGCCCGCCTCTGCGAGCTGTAGCGCGCCATCCAGCAGCGGCACCTGTGCCAGATCCAGCCGCGCTGAGACGCCGGAGGCTTCGAGAATATTCAAGAGGTGCCCGGCGAGACCAAACCCGGTAATATCGGTGAGGGCGGTTGCGTGCTCGCGCAACAATTGCGAAGCGCGCGCCTGCAAGCGAGACATGCTGGCAATGGCAGCGCAATAATCATCGCCGTCGGCCAGCTGGCGCATCTCTCCGGCCAGCACGACCCCGGTTCCAATCGGCTTTGTCAGCACGAGGACATCCCCGGGCGCCGCACCGGCATGGGTGATGGGCGCGCGATCCAGCTCGCCAGCGATCGAGAAGCCGACTGTCAGCTCGGCGCCAGAGCTGGTATGGCCACCCGCGATACCCGTGCCACAAGCGTCGAAGACCTCGCCAGCGCCGGCCGTGATTTCCCGGATCATGTGGCTTTGTTTTTCAGGTGAGAGCGGCGGCAATATGATCTGGGAGAGGACCGTGCGCGGTGTTGCACCCATGGCCCAGATGTCGCCCAGCGCGTGGATGGCGGCGATCCTAGAGAGCAGATAGGCATCGGAATTGAAGGCGCGCAAATGATCGGTGCTGAACACCTGGAACGCGTCGCCATTCGTGACAATTGCCGCATCGTCGAGCGGGGTGTCGGGTGCGACCTCCAGCCCATCTATCAGCGCCGCTTGCGAGACCTTGGCCCCGCACGCGCCGCATTGCTGCGTGTGATCCTCGTAGAGCTCATCGAGCCCTTTTGCGCGGTCCTGCGGGAGGTCGGCGACGCGCATCTGCGTCGCGTGCCGGAATTGCTCCATGAATGCCTGGTCGATGCGGTCCTTGAGGCGCCAGATCGGTTTGCCGGCGAAACCGATGCCCCACTTATCGGTCACCGCGGAGTTTCGGCCGGTCGAGATCAGTTTCAGGTAGGATCTCTGCGGTGAAAAACGACGAAGCGGTCGATCGGACAAGTGAGCGCGCAAATTCTCGAACAGGACCGGCGCTTGCCGAACTGCAAATACGCCGGCCTTGGGCCGCGGCGTGTGCACCATATGGGCGCAGTCGCCGGTGGCAAAAACGTTCGGTGTATTGGTTGAGCGGAGGGTCTTGTCGACCGCGACGTACCCGTTTTCGAGGTCGAGCGATGTGTCCGCGAGCCAGGCATGCGGCGCCGCACCAGCAGCGCTGACGATGAAATTTGCGGGAATGAGGTCTTGCTCCGATCCGAGTTGTACGCCGTCGCCGGAGAGGGCGGTAACCTTGGCGTTAGTGATGATCTCAATTCCGGCCTGGTCGAGTTCGGCCATCAATTTTCGCCGCGCGGCGGCGCTGGATTCCCGCAGGATTGAGGTCTCAGCTTCGATGAGTCGAACCTCACTTAGCAGACTCATTTCACCAAGCCGGTGCGACATTGCCAGGGCAAGCTCGACGCCCGCAACGCCGCCGCCCAGGATCGCGACTTTTGGCGCTTGTCCGGTCTCGCGCGCATCGTCGATCAGCGTCGTCCAGGCGTCCGCAAACGGGCCAAGCGGTTTCGCCGGAATCAGATGTTCCGCTGCGCCTGGCAAGTCGGTCAGCGCTGAGGTGATGCCAATGTCGATGGACAGCGTGTCATAGCCAATGTCAGGGCGCGCCTGCAATTGAATGCGCTTGCCCTCCGTGTCGATACCGATGGCGCAATCGATGATCAGGCGCGCTCCGGCTTGTCGGGCAAGGCGGATCAGGTCGATATCGAGATCGCATCGCTGATAATGTCCCGCGACGAAACCGGGCAGCATACCGGTATAAGGCGCCTTGGCTTGCGGGTTGACCAGTGTCACCCGCGCGCCGCGCAAGGGCGCCATCGCCCATTTCTTCAGGACCAGCGCATGTGCATGTCCGCCGCCCAGCAAGACCAGGTCACGTGTGATCGGAAGCGGGCGGGGCGTGTGCAAGCAGATTGGCTCCGTGTCTGGTGAGCGGGCGTGCCGACAGCACCCCTGAAAAAGTGATCAGCCCGGTCTTCCAACCGGGCTGACCAGATCGGACTTTCGCGCGATCATTCGGTGAGTGCCTGCACCACCTGATCGTAGACAGCTGCCGCCTTGGCGCGCATCTCGTCATCGGTCGCATCCTGGATCGGATGGTCGACGAGGACAAAGCGCGCATCGCTCATGCCGAGCGCGTCACGCTGGGTCACGGCGGCATTGTGAAATTCGCTCGAAGCGATGGTGACGGCTGGGAGGCCCTGGATTTCAAACCAGACTGTGTCGTGCATACTGCACGTCGTACAAGACCCTCAGTCCGCCAACCCTTCAACGACGAAGTCACACTCAGCCTTCATCTGCGCCCGCAAATCATCGGGGCAGGGCTTGGTGAACGTTGGCTTGGCATAGCGCCGGACTTCGATGTCCGGCATTCGTTCCCCGAGCAGGCGCTCAAGCTCATCGAGCAAGACGTCTCCTCTCGGTTTTCGAATGTCCATCAAGCCAACCACGCCTGAAACCTGGCCAGAGCGCGGCGTAATTTGCCGGCTGACCGGAACAGCTTCGTCAGTTGGATCAAGAATGACCGTCATTCGTCCTCCTTCTGTTACGTTTCTTCTATCTTGCGAGACACGGATTGCGATCCCATCGGGCCGGTGACCCAGCCATGATAAGCGCTCGAAAATTTCCCCGCATCTGACCCGGCGACCACAATATGGATATGTTCGCGCTTGGCAAATTTCGGCACCAAATTGTCGAGCTGCGCATCGTCCAGCTTGGCGGCGGCGGCGCGGGTCATGCCGGCGCCGGACACCTCATCGGCAACCATATCGCGCAAGGGGCGTCGTGTGACGTCCTGGATGCGGTCCCGCAGGCGATCCTTGTCATATTCCCCATCGCGCATCAGCGTGTCGATATGTTCAGGGCAAACGACCAGCAGCGCGTCGACGGGCATCATGTGATATTTGGGCAGGAACATGGATTCCAGTCCGAGGCCGAGTGTCCCGGCGATCTCATCGGGCGCGCGGGATTCCTGGTCAACAATGTGAACCGGACCGGACGTCATGGCGAACACGGTCACTACCGAGTCTGTGGCTTTGAACCCACGCTCGACATGCAATGGCGCCCAGGGCGAGCGACCTTCGCGCTCGGCAAAGCACATGGTGAATTTCATGGGGCTGCCCAGGGTCGAGCGATCCGTGCCGCCGGGTTTCGCGCCGCCAATATTGCGAACGGCGAGGCGAACCGCGCGGCCAATCGTGGCATTGGCGCGATTGCCGGTGCCGAGCGCCATGAGGCCACTATTCATGCCAAGCCGCTCGCGGATTGGACCATTGACGACGATCACAGGCGAGGCACCCATGGTTGTCGCCATGACGCCGTGGACATTGAATGCATCTGTGCAGATCGCTTCGATAGCGGCGATGACAACCGGCAGGTATTCCGGCTTGCAGCCCGCCATGACGGCATTGATGGCAATCTTTTCGATGCTTGCTTCACCCATATTTGGCGGCATCTGGGCGATCACCTCCTTGGGCGAACGCGAGGTGCCGCTCAGCATGCGCATCACCCGCTCAGGCGTCGGCGGGACCAAAGGCAGGCCGTCAGAAAAGCCCTGATCAAACATGAACTCGGCAACGTCATCAGCGCTGGCAATCTCGATCTTGCGCGCGCGGATGGGGCTGTCTTCGGCGTCGGCCATGAGGCGGTCGAGAATCTCCGGGTCGAGGTGTTTGGACCCACAGCCCGGGCGCCAGTCCGGCAGCGTGTCCCAGTCAATGGCGGTAGCCGTGCAGTTCAACGTGGACGCCATGTCGCGATCGACGCCTTGCCATTCGGTTTTCACAAAGCCTTCGCATTGCGTGTCTGGCGTTCGGCCGTCTGGGCACCAATAGAGTGCCGGCACAATATCAAAGCCGTACGCGAATGAGATCTTCAGGTCCGAGTCATCGAGTATCGGCAGCGTGAGGCCATGCCGGTCTTTCAGAACCAGGCTGCCGTCACGTGTCTGACTGATCATCCAGATATTCGCGGCCTCGCCATATGTTTTTGCGAAGGCCTCAAGCACGGGCGCAGCGAGATTGCAGGTCTCACAGTCTTCCTTGACGAAACAGATCAAGCTTGGCTTCGCCGCCGGAAAAGCCCGGGGCGCGTCGTCCAGATCGCGCAGTTCGAAACCAGGTAACTCAGCCATTATCATCTCCTGCGTGAAGCTAGGCGAAGTCTGTCTGGCTTGTCCATGAGTTGCGCCGCGTCACGTGGTTGGCGGAGGCGGATGGGAATCGAACCCACCACACGCCGGTTACGACGCGTCGCTGGTTTTGAAGACCAGGGAAGCCACCAGACTCCAGTCGCCTCCGCACGCGCTCAGCCTTAGCCGGACGGGCACCGCGCGCAAGCGGAAATCCGGACATTCAGGTGATGATGGCGCGCGTATCACCGTCGCGCTGAGTGACCCCGCTTTGGTCCAGATATTCAAGCAAAGGAACGATTGTCTTGCGATTGGTCTGCAATGTTGCGCGGGCTTCGCCAGTCGTGAACGTCTTGCCATCCGGGAAGGCGCCACGAAGGCGCTCGCGGGCAGCATTGATACTGGCTGAATGTAGAAGAATGTGTTGCTTCAGTGCGTGATTGAACAGGCGAACCGCGACCCCGTTCGCGATCAGCAATTCCACTATGTCATCCCGTTGGAGTGAATTCGCGTCGGGGTCTAAAACAAGTGCCGGGCGCAGGCCGATGTCTGTAAGCCGTTGCGCCGCTTCGTCATAGGCGGCGCGTTGCGCGTCTGACATTGCAGCGATGGGGTCGTGATCGGGCAGCGCCACATCGGTCTCGCGCATCACGAGACGCCCGGTTTCCGCCAGGCTGCGCTCAACATGATCCAGCAATGAGGACGGCACGCGTCGAAGCGACCCGCGAATGGCTGAGATGGGATGATGGGGGCGGACAGGGCGAGCTTTGTGCAGATTTTCGAGCGCTGTGAGATAATCACGGGCGGTGTGTTCAATATCTGATTTTCGCAATGCCAGAGATTGGTCGACGATCTGAAAATCCGTCTTGAGCCTGGTCTGCAGGTCGGCGTTCGGAGCGCCTATCAGTCGAGCGACATCGTCGAGTTGAACCTCGCCGCGCCCGCGATCGGCGAGCGCGTGGGCCACCTTCTCAGGGTCGCTTTCATTTGCCGCTTCGAGAACGGACAGGTGTAGCGGCTTGTCGCGCCGGATCAGCTGCGCGACGGGATCGATGATCGTTGCCCCGCACAGCGTTTCAGCCGTCGCTGGATTGCGCACGATGAGCCGTTGGCCTCGATACCCGACCTGTGGGTCCATGAAGACCAATTGGGCAAAGTGGGTATCGGCATGCCGAGACGGCTCGGAATAAAGCCGCACGCGCGCCGGGATGTGCGCGGTGCCGCTCATCACCATGACCTGCTGCATGTGTCGGAGCGGTAAGCGCGAGCCTGCAAGCGTGCGCAGGGCGACGTCAAACCGGGCGGATGGTGCAAACTTGTCTGGCGCGCAAATGACATCGCCTTTGTGAACCGACCCGCGATCCACGCCCCGTAGATTCAGTGCCACGCGGCTCCCCGCCTCGGCCACGACAACGGGCGCGCCGGCGACCTGTATCTCGCGCACCGTCGCGTCGATGCCTGAGGGGGCGATGATTGCTGGACTGTCCGTTTCTATCGATGCGCCGATCAAGGTTCCAGTGACGATTGTTCCCGCGCCCGCTGATGTGAAGACGCGATCAACCGGCAAGTAGAAACCGGGCAAGGCCGGGCGCGGGGTGGGGCTTTCGAAAACCGAATTCAGCGCCGACGCTAAGGCGTCTATTCCAGTGCTGTTCTGGGCTGAACAGAGGACGATCTGAGGCTCTGCGAACCCAATCTCTGACAGAAATGTTGCAATCTCATCGCGATGCAAATCGATTGTAGCCTCATCTGCCAGATCAGATTTGGTCAGGGCGACGATGACGGTGTCCAGGCCCATCGAGCGGGCGAGCTTCACATGCTCACGGGTTTGCGCCCCGATCCCTTCGACCGCGGAGACGGCCAACAGGACCGCCTCAACGCCGCTCAGCCCGGCGGCTGTTGTGCGCACAAAGTCAGCGTGGCCTGGCGTATCGATCAGATGCAGCATGCCGGATGGCGTCTCGAAATGCGCAAATCCGAGGGCGATTGTCAGCCCGCGCGCGCGTTCTTCGGCCAGCGTATCCGTGTCGGTGCCGGTCAGAGCTTTGACCAGCGCTGTTTTGCCGTGATCCACATGGCCGATGACGGCGATGGTCTTGTCGGTCATTTGGGAGAGATCGCTCGCGCCGCCGCAATAATCATCGCGACTTCCTCCGCCGCCACAGCGCGCATATCCAGCAGGAACTGGTCCTGGGTGATGCGCCCGATAATTGGTGTTTCCGCTTTGCGAAATTGCTCAGCAAGCGCATCGACGGATGTATCTTCACGCGACAGCGCAATGGCGGCGCTGGGCAAATCCTGCTGCGGCAAAGACCCGGCGCCAGCGCGGGCCGTACTGGCTATTTGGACGGCGCGAAGTGAGGTCTCTTTCTGGATAGCCGTGCAGAGCTGATTTGCACGATCCCGAATATGCTCGATTGGCTCTGCCAGCATTTGTAGGACTGGAATGCGCGCGATCGGTTCGTGCGGCGATTTGTAGAGCGCCAAGGTCGCGCGCAAGGCGGCGAGGGAGAGTTTGTCGATGCGCACCGCGCGCGCCATCGGGTGTTTCTTGATGCGGTCGATCAGAGCGCGGCGACCGGCAATAATCCCGGCTTGCGGACCGCCCAGCAGCTTGTCGCCAGAAAAGGTCACCAAGTCGACGCCTGCGGCGAGGACGTCGCGCACCACCGGGTCTTCGCGCAGTCCGTATTTGGAAAGATCAATCAGCACGCCGCTACCGAGATCTTCCAGAAGGAATGTCCCGGTCTCGTGCGCGAGTTGCGCCAGTTCTTGCCGGTCCGGCGCCGAGGTGAATCCGACAATGGCATAATTGCTGGTATGGCTTTTGAGCAGCAGCGCTGTGTCGTCGCCAATCGCTTCGGCATAGTCGCGCAGATGCGTCTTGTTGGTTGTGCCGACTTCTTTCAGGACAGCGCCGCTCTGCGTGATCACGTCGGGCATGCGGAATGAGCCGCCAATCTCGACCAGTTCACCGCGTGAGGCGATGACCTGCTGTCCGCTGGCGAGTGCGCTGAGACAGGTCAGGATGGCCGCCGCGCAATTGTTCACTACCATCGCCGCTTCGGCGCCGGTCAGCTGGCAGATCAGATCTTCGACATGCGCGTGCCGGGTGCCGCGTTTGCCATTGTCGAGCGCCAGTTCGAGTGACGAATAATGTGCGGCCACAGACTGCATCGCCTCAATCGCTTCCGGAGCGAGGCGGGCGCGGCCGAGATTTGTGTGAATGATGACGCCAGTAGCATTGATGGCGCGTTTCAGCGTCGGGGCCTTTGCCGCGTTCAGGTCGGTCGCGATTTCGTCGAACAGGCTCTGTTCTGAAATCACGCTGATCGATGCGCCGCCCGCCGCCATGATCTTGGCGCGGGCAATGTCGAGTTTCGCGCGAATGGCATTGGCGACATCTTCGCGTCCGTGTCTTGCGATAAGCCCGGCAGCGGCATCGCCCTCCAGCAATGTCTGAACTTTCGGCAGGCGTCTCAACTGATCTTGCATGCGCTATTGTTTCCGAACTGAGACCCGGGTGCAAGTTGGCGCGAGGGAGGGGGCGGGTGCGTTCTGTTGTAATTAGGTATTGAGCCTGATCTCGAATAGCTTCTAGAGTTTCGCTTTATTCTATCATCTGCGGAGCTTTCGCAGGCCAAACCGGACGGACTTCTTCTATGCGCTTACCAGTCATTGTCAGCATGGGCGGCGTGAATGCTGCCGGTCGCACCTCCGGGCACCAGGCCTATCGCCGCATGGTTCTGGACTCTCTGTCGGACGATCTTGCCACCGAGACGATTACGAGCCTGGCGGTGATGATGGGGCTGGTGAGCTCGAACGAGGCGGGTGACTATTTGGTCGCCGGCGATGAGTCGAGTGATGCCCTCACCGCAGCGCAAGTGGCCGGGCGTTTCAAGGATGCTGTTCTGGATGGCACACTGGTGCGACGAATCGAGCCGGAACGGTTTGATGTCGATGCGCTGTACTGGCAATCAAGCGCCGCCCTGTCCCCGCTTTCGGACGGGGGGGAGGACACCATCCGCGTCCTCGCTGACAAATCTGCCATCCCGGCTCCCGTGCCCGAGACGTGGACGGTCGAGCCGCATGATGAGGACCGTGTCCAGGTCACCATTCAGGGCGACCTCAACGTTTTCCTGTCCAATGTCAGGGAATTTCCGGTCAAGGCGGCGGGGCAATTGCCGCGTGGTTTTGAAATGGCTAGCCTGTACAATTCCCGGTTTCAGCCACGGGGGCTGCAAATGGCCTTGTTCGGCGCGACGGATGCGTTGCGGTCGCTGGGCATCGACTGGGACGACGTGCTGGCCTGTATCGAGCCGGACGAGGTCGGCGTCTATTCCAGCAGCGGCTTCGGGCAGATGGACAAGGAAGGCTATGGCGGCATGCACCAGGCCCGCATGATGGGCCAACGTGTGACCGCGAAATCCCTGGTCATGGGCATCAATTCCATGCCCACCGATTTCATCAATGCCTATGTCCTGTCCAATGTCGGGATTGCCAGCAGCGCTGTCGCCGCCTGCGCGACCTTCTTGTCCAATCTGCGCCATGCCGTCGCCGATATTCAGTCCGGCAAGGTGCGCATCGCCATGGTCGGCAATAGTGAAGCGCCGGTTGTGCCGGAAATCATGGACGGATTTGGGACGATGGGGGCACTCGCGACCGATGACAACATGACCAAGATCTATGGCGATGGTGAGATCGACTATCGCCGCGCCAGCCGCCCGTTTGGCAATAATTGCGGCTTCACGATCGGCGAAGCGAGCCAGTATTTCATTCTCATGGACGACGCCCTGGCGCTGGAACTCGGCGCGCCTTGCCTCGGATCAATCACCGATGTGTTTGTCGATGCGGATGGCACCAAGAAATCCATCACCGCGCCGGGGCCTGGCAATCATATCTCTATGGCCAAGGCGGTGGCGGCAGCCGCTGCTGTGGCGGGGCGTGAGGCCGTCCAGGCGCGCAGTTTCATCCTCGCGCACGGCTCAAGCACACCGCAAAACCGGGTGACTGAGTCTCAGATATTCGATCAGGTCGCTGGCGCCTTCGGCATACAGGACTGGCCGTTGATCGCGGTGAAAGCCTATCTCGGCCATACCATCGCGCCGGCTAGCGGCGACCAGCTGGCGACGGCGCTGGGCTGTTTCGAGCACGGCATCTTGCCCGGCATACCGACATTGGATGGTGTCGCGGATGATGTGCACCATGAACGCCTGGCACTTGGCCCGGCCCACCAGGTGCGTGATCCGAGCGAACTGGACGTCGCCATCCTCAACTCCAAGGGCTTTGGCGGCAATAATGCATCAGCCGTGATCCTGTCGCCGGGCAAGACCGAAGCCATGTTGGAAAAGCGCCATGGCAAGGAGGCCTTTGCCGCCTATGCAGCCCGTCGCGAAAATGCCCTCGCGCAGTCAAAGGCCTATCTGGAGCGCGCCGATCGCGGTGACTATGCTCCGATCTATCGCTTCGGCGAGGAAGTGATTTCCGACGCGGATGTCCTCATGACCGACAAAGCCATCTCCCTGAAAGGAGCTGGCAATCCGATCACTCTGCCGAGTGACAATCCGTACGCTGACATGACCTGACGGTCTGATCTGGTTGGCTTTACTCCGCTGCCGGTCGGATATCCGGCTCGGGGTCGGCCCAGCCTTTGTCTTCGATCTCGGACGCGTGGGCTTGCGTCGCTTCATCGCGTCCGAGGATGCGATTGATCATCCGGTCCCGCCAACGGCCAATCTTGGCCGGAGCGGCAAGCCAGACGGGGGTTACGATCAGCGTCAGCATGGTCGAGAAACCAAGTCCGAAGACCACAGCCGTCGCCAGCGGCACCCACCATTCCGCGGTCACGCCGCCAAATGAGATTGCACCTTTGATGAAGCTCACATTCATCATGAACACCATTGGCAGCAGGCCGCAAATGGTTGTCAGGGTGGTCAACAGGATCGGGCGTATGCGCTGCGCCGCGGCGGCGACCGAGGCCTCTTCGCTGGAGCGTCCATCGCGCTTCAGGCGCTGATAGGTGTCGATCAAAACGATATTATTGTTCACCACGATCCCCGCCAGTGCGACAATCCCGGTGCCGATCATCAGCGTCGAGATGTAAGGCAGAATCAGCTGAATGCCGATCAACACGCCCGCCGTCGACAGGACAACGGCTGAGAGGGTGAGCAGCACGTGGTAGAAATTGTTGAACTCCCACAGCAGGATGATGCCCATCAGGAACAAGGCGGACAGTGCCGCAATTTGGAAGAAGGCCGCTGCTTCGGCGGCGTCTTCGTCAGCGCCTTCGAACTGCACATCGACAGCCGGGTTGAGATTGGCCTTCGCCAGCCAGTCCTTGATCTCGGCAACCTTGGCGGCGCCTTCGCCCTGCACGACCGCATTGGCGCGCACCAGGATCAGGCGCTTGCCGTCACGGCGTTCAATCTTGCTGACTTTTTGTGCGGGAACACGCGTCACGAATTGCGACAGCGGGACCTGTCCGCCTGGCGTCGCGATGCGCAGCCGGTCGAGGGTCTGAACGCTGCGTTCGCCTTCTGGCAGGCGGACACGAATGTCGATCTCGTCGAGCGCGTCATCTGGCCGGTAACGTCCGACCAGGATGCCATTGGTGACCAATTGCACGGCCGCACCGACCTGGCTGACATCAATCCCGAACTTGCCGGCTTGGGCGCGATCAACTTCGAGCTGGTACTCAATGCCGGGCAGAGGACGGCTGTCTTCGACTTCGCGGAGACCGTCCATGCTGTCAACGAAACCGCGAACCTGCGCAGCGACTTCCAGCAATGCCTGGCCATCATTTGAACGAATGGCGATTTGAACGTCCTTACCGACGGGCGGTCCCTGTTCCAGCTTCTGCACTTCGGTGCGGACACCCGGAACGCCGACCAGGGCGTCACGGATATTCTGCTCGGTGACACGACCATCATAACCGGCGTCGCGGTCCATCAGGTTGATCAGAACCCGCCCGATTGTGTCTTGTGGAGGCGAACCCACGCCGTCAAAATTGAATGAGCCGGAGCCCTCACTGCCCGAAGTCGAGGCCATGGATTCGATGCCGTCGAGTGGCAGCAAGCGGTCGACCACGCGATCGACGATGACGTATTCTTCGTCTGCTGACAGGTTTCCCTGAGCCTGGACAAAGACGTAAAGCTGCTCTGGCTCGACATCGAGGAAGAGCTCGGACTTGTGCTCGGTTGCGCCAAACCACATGAAGATTGCGACGATGACGCCAACAGCGCCGCCAGTGACCATGAAGGGGCGCTTGATCAGCTCATTGGTGGCGCGTGCATAGCGGCCAAACCAGCCTGGTGCTTCGAGTGGGTCGCCGCCGACGCCAGACACTTCGACCAGGCCATCATTGGTGTCCTTGGTCCCGCGTCCACCGAGGACCGAGCCGAGCACCGGCAGAAAGATCAGCGCCATGACCAGAGAGGCGACGAGCACGAAGATCAAGGTGATTGGCAGATAAGACATGAACTTGCCGACCAGGCTGTCCCAGAACAGGAAGGGGAAGAAGGCGGCGAGCGTCGTTGCCGAAGATGCAACAATCGGCCAGAACATGCGTTTGGCGGCCATCGCATAGGCCTGCTTTCGGTCGAGTCCTTCGGCCATTTTCCGGTCCGCATACTCGACAACGACAATGGCGCCATCGACCAGAATGCCGACGGCGATCACCATGCCGAACATGACCATCATATTGATCGTGTAGCCAAACATGCCGAGCATCAAAAACGCCATGACGAACGAGCCGGGAATGGCGAGACCGACCATCGCGGCGGAGCGCAGGCCGAGCGCCGCGACGACAATGATCATGACCAAAACCACCGCCACGGCGATGGATGATTGTAACTGTCCGAGCTGACTGTCGATCATCTCAGACATGTCAGAAGTCAGGGTGACGCCGACAGTGTCCGGCCACCGTGCCTTGTGGACGTCGACGATTTCCTGAACTTCGGCAACCGTATCGAGAATGTTGGCGCCGGTGCGTTTGACGATCTGGATCGAGACGGCGGGCTGGCCGTCGAACTTGGCGTATTGTTCGCGGTCCTTGAAGGTGCGCCGAACGGTCGAAACATCGGCCAGTGTGATCGAACTGTCGCCTTGCGATTTGACCGGCAGATCAAACGCGTCCTGCGCGGTTTTGATCAGGCCGGGGACTTTGACCGGGAACCGGCCTTCGCCCATGTCGATGCGCCCAGCTGGAACCAGTCTATTATTATTGGCAACGGCTGCGAAGATTTCCTGATAGGAGAGGTTATAGGCTTCGAGCTTGGCAGGATCGACGACGATTTCGAGCACTTCCTCGCGATCACCTTGCAGCCGCGCTTCAAGCACGCCTTCAAGACCCTCCAGCTCTTCCTGCAATTCCTGACCGATCTTGTAGAGGCCGCGTTCAGGTGCATCGCCATACAGGTTGATGTTGAGAATGGGGAACAGGGCTGCATTGATCTCGGTGATAATCGGCTCGCGCGCTTCTTCCGGGAATTCGCGCTGGGCCAGATCGACTTTTTCCTGGACGTCCAGAACCGCCTGATCCTGATCGAAGGAGACATCAAACTCAATGATGATCTGGCCTGCGCCTTCGAGCGCAAACGAGTCGATCTGTTTGACCCCTTCAATGCTCTTGATCTCGGTTTCGACCGGGCGAACGAGCAAGCGTTCAGCGTCTTCCGGCGACACGCCTTCCAGCGGAATGGTCACGCCCACAAACGGGATCGGAACATCCGGGTCGGCTTCTTTTGGCAGGTTGATATAGGTGGCTGTGCCGGCAATCAGCGCGACCAGCAAAATGGCGAGCACCATACGCGCGCGATCAATGGCACCATCGATGAGAGCGTTCATGGCCTAGCGCTCCGTTCCGCGTTGCGGGCTGACTTTGACGCCTTCACGCAGGAAGTCCTGTCCGGCTGTCAGAAGGCGAGCGCCTTCTGGGATGCCAGTCACCCAAATGCCATCCGGCGCATCGTCGACGACGCTGACCTCAGTGAACTGAACCGTGTCAGACGCATCGACAAAGCGGACGCCAACGCGGCCATCATCATGCAGGACCAGCGAAGCCGGGGTCATCAGCACGGCAGGCGCATCGCCCAGACCGACGCGTACCGAGGCGGTCAGGCCTGCGGCGATGGCATTGTCCGGATTGGGTATTTCAATCTCGACCCGGAACGTGCGCGTCTGCGCGCTAGCCGTGCGGGCGATGTAGCGGACGCGGCCGGTCGTCTGAATACCGGTTGCAAGCTCAACATCAACCGGCGTTTCGGGATTGATCGCGGTCAGCTGGTTTTCAGTTGCGTCAACGGCAACAATGATCGGATCGAGGTCGACGACACGGCCACAAGCGGCGCCAACAGAGAGGAAGTCGCCGCGTTCGGCCAGGCGCGTTTCGAACACGCCGTCAAATGGCGCGGTGATGCGCGTCTTGTTGATTTCGATCTTCGCGGCCGCGAGGCCAGCTTCGGCGCGGTCGAGGACAGCCTTGGCCGCCGCCGCATTGTTCGATGTCGTCCAGCCTTTTTCTTCGAGCTGCCGGGCAGCGTCGTAATCCAGCTGCGCTGAGGCGACACTGGCTTCGGCCTCGGCAATGCGCGCGGCGCGGCTTTCCACGTCCAGACCACAAAGCACTGTTCCGCGCGACACAGCCTGGCCTTCGGCGATGCGCGCATTGATGACCGTGCCCATGGTCTCGGACCGTACGGTGACCTCTCGGTCCGGTTCTGTGCTGCCTTTCAGAGTGGCGAAGATCGTGTGTAGCTCTGTTCGCGCGGATGTCACGATGACCTGCGGAACAGCGCGCTCAGTCGAGGCGTCGGCGACGCTGTCTGCCGAGGCGGGCTCTTCTACCGGCGTGCGAAAAACCGCACTGCCGACGAAGTAAATCAGGAGCGCCAGCAAGATAAACCCTGCTATGCGGACGGAGGTGGGCATGGATGGCATCGGGAGGAAGCTCTTTTATATAGATGCGCTGGCGCGCACTTGGCCTTTGGAAACGGGTGTTAACCCTAATAGCGGCCAGAGATTTCCATCCCGAAAAATCTGGGCGCGATTTTGGGTGAACGGATAAACATATAGTTCACTTTTCAGGGAATTATTAGTCCCTGAAGTGTCGCGCGACGATTTAGGCCGCGTTTGCGTGTTTTCGCGACCATTGGAATGTGAACTCGATGATGGCTGTCAGCCTTCTATGCCGAGTGCGTCATATGCGAAGGCGCGGACACCTTTATAGTCCGCTTTGCCGTTTGGGGCGCGTTTGAGATCGTCGGTTACAAGGACGCGTTTGGGCGCCTTGTAAGCGGCGAGGCGCGTGCGCACAAAGGCTTTCAGCTCGTCCTCGCTGGCGCTGGCATTGTTGGCGAATTCGACCACGCCTGTGACCGCCTGACCCCATTTGTCGTCCGGGACGCCGACGACAAGCGCATCGCGCACGGCGTCATGTTCCTTCAGGGCTTCCTCGACCTCTTCCGGATAGATTTTCTCCCCGGCTGAGTTGATGCAGTTCGAGCCGCGTCCAAGCAAGGTCATCGTGCCGTCTTCGGCGACCAGGCACCAATCGCCGGGAATGGCGTAGCGCACACCATTAATCGTCTTGAACGTCTCGGCGGATTTCTTCTCGTCCTTGTAATAACCGAGCGGGACCGCGCCGCCGCGGGCAATCAGGCCCGGCTGGTCAGAGCCGGGCTGGATTTCCGTGCCATCCTCCGCAAACACTTTGCAATGCTCGCCAATCTCGAACTTCGCGGTCTCGACCACGCCGTCAGCTGTGGTGACAGACATGCCGAAGCCAACAGCTTCTGACGCGCCGAAACTGTCATTCAGGGCGACCTGCGGCAGATGTTCGATCAGACCCTGTTTGACCTCATGACTCCACATCACGCCGGATGACGTGATGCTGGCGACGCTGGACAAGTCATACTTTCCAGGCGCGTCGTTCAGCACTTTGAGCATTGGTTTGGCAAACGCATCGCCGACAATCGCCATTGCGGTGACGCCATTGCGCTCAGCCGTCTGCCAAAGCTGTTCGGGGTCGAATTTGGACTTGTTCTCCAGCGTGACGATCGCGCCGCCCATCAGGAAGGCGCCGAGGGCCGTGAACAGACCGGTGCCGTGCATCAGCGGGCAGGCCGGGACCTGGCGGCCATGCTTACCGAATTCCTGGACGAAGGCGCGATGCTGCTCCCAGGTCTCGGGTGCGGCGCCGTAAATCCGTTTCAGGCCATCGAGATTGGCTTCCCGCCAGATCTTGTGCGACCACATCACGCCTTTGGGCATGCCGGTCGTGCCGCCCGTGTAAAGGAACATCTGGTCATCGGGAGAGCGGTTGATGTCGAGGGGCTGTCCATCGCGTGAATTGGCGAGCGTCTCATAATCGGTCGCAAATTCAGGAGAGTCGCCAGACCCGCCAACCTCGACCCAGATTTTCACGTTAGACAGGCGTTCATGCACCCGTTCGACATTGTCGCGAAACTCAACATCATAGAGCACGACGGTGCTGTCGGAATTGTCGATAATGTAGGACAGCTCGTCATCGAGATAGCGATAATTGACGTTCACATGGGTCAGCCGGCCTTTGAAGGCAGCAGCGAGGCCTTCGACATATTCCGGTTGGTTGCGCAGGTAAAAACCAATCTTGTCGCCGCTCTGGGCGCCGCGCTCGCGCAAGGCGCGGGCAACATTGTTCGACCTGGCTGCCATGTCCGGCCAGGAGACAATCCGGTCGCCATGGATCAAAGCTGGGTCATCAGGCCCTAGATGCCTGGCATTGTCGTCGAGAATGTCTCCGAAATTCCAAATCGATCTGGCCATGTCTCGCGCACTCCTGGACTGTTCGGGCGCAGCTTAGCGCCTGCTTCGCCCGCGCAAAGTACCGCCGCAGGGGCAAGGGTATCTAAAAAAGACTGCCCTGGTCGGACGGATCAGATTTCGGGGAAGCCTTTTTTGGCTTGGGCGCAGCGCTCGGCTTGGCGGCCCCGGTGGGGCTCAATTCGACGCTGCCGTCGGCGAGGGTGACGTCGACCTTGGCCTCTTTGGACACCGCTTTGGCAGACCGGAGTAGTTTGCCGTTCGCATCGCGGACAATCGCATAGCCGCGCCCCAGGGTCGCCTGATAGGAGAGCGTTTCCAAAAGTTTCGCCTGTGAGGCGAGTACATTGCGACGCTGCTCGAGGTGTCGGAGCACAGCTGGTCGCGCGCGGCGCGCTGTGTCGACCAGTGCTGCACGAGCGCGCTTGGAATCTGCGACCAGCGGTTCAGGGCGCAGGCGTGAGGCTGTCCGCGCGAAAGCAATTCGCTTCGACGAAGCGGCACGCGACAGCGCGGCTCCGAGGCGAGCGGACAGGTTTTCCAGTTTCGCCTGCTTGGCCGCGACGATCTGTTTTGGACTGATCAATCCCGCGCTGACCGCATCAAGCCGCGCGCGTCGGCGCTCGACCAGGCCGCGAACCGCAAGCGGCAGCCGTTCACCGATCGCGTCATAGCGTTGGCGCTTCGGTTCGAGCAGGCGCTCGGCACGCGGCAAGCGTGTCGCTTCCAGGCGTTCGCTGCCGCGTTTGATGTAGCGAACCAGCGCGCGTTTCAGGCGTTGGTGACGCTCGCCGATCTGCAATTGCAGCTCGGACCGGACCGGGACAGCAATCTCAGCCGCGCCGGTCGGCGTTGGCGCGCGGGCATCGGAGACATAATCGATCAGCGTCGTATCGGTTTCGTGGCCCACGGCGGAGATAAGCGGGATCTGGCTTTCAAACGCCGCGCGCACAACCTCTTCTTCATTGAACGGCCACAAGTCCTCGATCGAACCACCGCCGCGGCCGACGATCAGGACGTCCGGTCGATCGGAGCCGGTCATGGCGTTGAAGCCGCGAATGGCGGCGGTGATTTGCGGGGCGGCCGTGTCGCCCTGAACCAGAGCGGGCCAGAGAATGACGCGAACCGGGAAGCGGTCGCGGATGCGATGCAGAATGTCTCTGATGACAGCGCCGGTGGGCGAGGTCACGACCCCGACCGTGCCCGGCAGGAAGGGCAGGGGCTTCTTGTGACGCTCGTCAAACAAGCCTTCTGCCGCAAACTTCTTCTTGCGTTCCTCCAGCAGGGCCATCAGGGCGCCGACGCCCGCCGGTCGCAAACTGTCGGCGATCAACTGATAGTTGGAGCGTCCAGGATAAGTCGACATCCGACCTGTGGCGATGACCTCCAGACCTTCTTCTGGGCGAAACGGCAGGCGCGAGACCTGGCCTTTCCACATGATCGTGTTGAGGACCGCTTTGTCATCTTTCAGGTCAGCATACATGTGGCCCGACCGCGCGATCGTCACTCGGCCAAGCTCGCCGCGCACCCGGACATGATCATACGCCGTCTCAATCGTACGCTTCAGCGCGGAAGAAAGCTCTGAAACGGTCAGTTCCGGCATATTGGACGCAGGTGAATCAGCCATGCCGGAATCCTAGCTGCCCGATGATCCGTCGTCACCCTCGGAATTTTGAACCTTTTCGTCGCTCGGCCCGACTAGAGGTATGAGAAACAAGGAATGCACGAAATGGATCTGGGCGCTGTTACGGAAAAAGGAATGGGTATGAGCGCGGATGTCTGGGCGCGTCATGCCAATCCATGGAGCGGTTGGACACGTGTGCCCTTGCTGCCCGCCTTTGTTGCAGCCATTTGGGCGCGGCAATGGATGGGAATTTGGTGCCTCGCCTCGATTGCGGCCTTGCTCGTCTGGACATGGCTTAATCCGCGCGTGTTCCCGAGACCTGCGTCGACTGACAATTGGATGTCGCGCGGCGTGCTGGGGGAGCGCGTCTGGTTGAACCGCAAGTCCGTGCCCATTCCGAAACACCACGCAGATTGGGCGATCCTGCTCGGCGTCGTTTCCGGCTTGGGGCTCATACCGATGGCATGGGGATTGTGGCAGTACGAGTTCTGGCCTGTGATGGCAGGCCTGGTCATCGCAATGGGGGGCAAGTTGTGGTTCCTGGACAGGATGGTCTGGCTCTATGCCGACATGGCGTCCGAGCGCCCCGATTACCGCGCGATGTTGTACTGAGGGCTTGATCGCAGCGCCAGTCCGGTCCAGTAGCTGCGCCCATGAAAGTTCTTGTTGTCGGATCGGGCGGCCGCGAACACGCCCTGGCTTGGAAAATCGCGCAGTCTGAGATTGTCGACGAAGTGTTCTGCGTGCCCGGCAATCCGGGCATGGATGAGATCGGTCCGTGTTTCGACGTCGATCCAATGGATCTGCACAAGATGCAGGAACTGGTCCTGCAAGTGGTGCCTGATCTGATTGTCATTGGCCCCGAGGCGCCGCTTGCCGTCGGATTGTCTGATGCGCTCCGGGCGCGTGGGTTCGATGTCTTCGGGCCAAGTGAGAAAGCCGCGCAACTGGAAAGCTCGAAAGGCTTCTCCAAGGACATCATGAAGCGGTTCGATATTCCAACCGCCGCTTATGGCCGGTTCACCGACCTCACCGAAGCGTTGGATTTCCTCGAAACCATGGATGCGCCTTATGTGATCAAGGCGGACGGGCTGGCCGCAGGCAAGGGCGTCGTCATCTGCGATACGCTTGAGCAGGCGGAAGATGAAGTCGAAGCGATGATGACCGGCAAGTTCGGCGATGCGTCTGCCGAAGTCGTCATCGAGGAATTCATGGAAGGCGAAGAAGCGTCGATCTTTGTCCTCACCGATGGCGAGGGCGCGATCTACCTGCCGCCGGCGCAGGATCACAAGCGGGTTGGCGACGGCGATGTCGGCCTGAATACAGGCGGAATGGGCTCTTATGCGCCCGCGCCCGTGGTGACGACGCGGGTCATGGAGCTGGTCCAGACCCTGATCGTCGAACCGCTTCTATCCGGAATGGCCGACGAGGATATGCCGTATCAGGGCGTCCTGTATGTCGGGATCATGGTGACGGCGTCCGGACCAAAAGTGGTCGAGTTCAATGCGCGCTTCGGCGACCCGGAATGCCAGGTGCTGATGGCCGGCCTGCCGGGTGATATCGTCCCGGCGCTGCTGACCTGTGCGACCGGCGGCCTGGTGCATGGTCACCGAGAGATTTCTGACATGATGGGCGTCAATCGCTTCCAGCCAAGCGCCTGCGTGGTCATGGCGACAAAAGGTTATCCGGAATCCTATGCCAAGGGCTCGATCATTGAAAACGTCAGCGCGGCGAATGGGATCGATGATGTCACCGTCTTTCACGCCGGAACCGACAAGGACAGTGATGGCAAGCTTATCGCCGTCGGTGGCCGGGTCCTGGGCGTGACCGCGACCGGCAAGGACCTCCGCGCTGCTGTCGACAGCGCTTATGCCGGCGTCGAGGCCATCGACTGGCCGGAAGGTTTCTATCGCAAAGACATTGGCTGGCGGGCGCTGTAAGCGTGGCTGAGGCAGATCTCTCTAAACTGCTCGCAACGTTGTCGGTGACGCAGCATGACGGCGTCTGGAGGTTTGAATCCATCGCTGCAGCTGAATCCTCGTGGGCGGAATTGGTGAACCTCCGCGACATAAAAGACATCGCGATGCTGTTCCAGGAACAGGAAGGCCTGACTGTTGTTACAAAGGCTGCCAGCGACACACCGGATGAGAATCGCTGGGCCTGGCTGGAGCTGTCCGTCTTCTCCGATCTGCAAGCGGTCGGCTTTCTGGCGCGCGTGGCGGCGGCTCTGACTGAGATCGGCGTGCCGTGCAATGCCATCGCCGCCTATCATCATGACCATATATTCGTGCCGGAATCGCGCGCAGCTGACGCAATCAGCGCCATTGAAGCCTTGCGAGGCGACAGCTGACCCTGCGTCTGACTTGTCGCGGGCGGTTGCTTCGCTAAACAGATCTCAGACGAACCCAACACCGCGGGAGGTGCGCCATGGTACATAGTGGCAATGCGCAGGAAATGTTCACCGGCACAAAAGATGTGGCCGATACGCACAAGTTTGACGAAAGCAATCTCGAAGCCTGGATGGTCGAGAATGTCGAAGGCTTTGAAGGGTCGCTGACCGTCAAACAGTTCAAGGGTGGGCAATCCAACCCGACTTATAAACTGTTCGCGGGCGGCAAGACCTATGTCATGCGCCGCAAACCGCCTGGGAAACTGCTGCCCTCCGCGCATGCTGTGGACCGTGAGTTCCGCGTCATTGACGCGCTGTACCCGCTCGGCTTCCCCGTCGCGCGCCCTTACGGGCTGTGCATGGATGAGAGTGTTGTCGGGACGATTTTCTATATCATGGATTGTGTTGAAGGGCGGATCCTGTGGGACGGGACGCTGCCCGGAATGGACCCGGCCGAGCGCCGGGCCATCTATGAAGCCAAGGTCAAGACATTTGCCGATCTGCACAATGTCGACTGGCGCGCTGCGGGCCTGGAAGGCTTCGGCAAGGAAGGCGACTATATTGCCCGACAGACGCATCGCTGGACCAAGCAATATGTTGCGTCAGAGACCAAGAAGATCCCGGAAATGGACGCGCTGATCGACTGGCTGCCCAAGAACATTCCGGATGGCGACAAGACCACGATCGTGCATGGCGATTATCGCCTCGACAATATGATCCTGCATCCGACCGAGTCGAAGGTTATCGCGGTTCTGGACTGGGAACTGTGCACGCTCGGCGATCCGCTGGCAGACTTCACCTATCACCTTATGAACTGGGTGATGCCGAGCTCGGACCCGGCGCGCGGCGCGCTGGTCGATATCGAAGATTTGAAGAGCTACGGCATTCCGAGCATGGAAGAGTATACGGCGCTCTATTGTCAGCATACGGGCCGCGATGGCCTGCCGGAGGTTGATTTCTACTTCGCCTATAATGCGTTCCGTCTGGCGGCGATTTGTCAGGGCATTGTCGGGCGTGTGCGCGATGGCACGGCGTCAAACGCGTCGGCGGCGACAATGGAAGCCCGCGTCGCGCCACTGGCGCAATTTGCCGCTGACTGTGCGCGCAAGGCCGGGATGGAAGGATGAGCTTCGACACGCCGATCCAGGAGCAAGGCGGCGTCCTGAGCGGGCCGCTGCGTGCGCCGGCCAATATGCTGATCGAGCAGGAATATGGCGGGCACAAATCCATCCATGATGATGCCGAAGCCGAACGTCTGGGCTTCCGGGCCGGACCGATTGAAGGGCCGACCCATTTCAGTCAGTTTGACCCGCTGCTCGTGAATCTCTGGGGGCAGACCTGGTTCGAGCGTGGCTGTATCTCCTGCCACTACAAAAACATGGTGGTCGAAGGCGAACAGGTGCGCGTCTTCGTGAAGCCTGAATCCGAGACCCGCGCGACCTGTTGGGCCGAGAAAGCCGATGGCACGCCAGTGCTCGAGGCGTCGGCGACCCTCGGCCCCGATCATGGTGAGACCCTGCTCGAAGCACGGATGGCCAAGCTGCGTCCGGCAGGTGAGCTGGTCATCCTGTCTGACCTGAGCGTTGGCATGGTCGGCAAGCAGGACGAACCGATCAAAATGGCGGCGGACCAGAACATGGGCGCGCTGTATCCATTCTCGCTGACCGAAAAGCTCGAGAAGATCACCGAACGCACTCCCTGGTATAACGATGCGGAGGCCTCGCCCTGGGGCCGCGCCATCATTCCGACCGAGATGATCAGTGTGCTGGCGGAATACACGAACCGAATGGCAGGCTTTCCTGTGAAGGGACCAGCGATTGGTCTGTTTGCAGACCTCGAGATCCGCTATCTCGACGGCCCTCTCTTTGTCGATGAGGATTATCTGATCCGGCGCGAGATTGTGGCGCTCTCGCAAGGGCGGCGAACTGAGAATTACTGGACGCGAACGCGCATCTTTGATGCCACCGGCACGCGGCAAGTGGCCGAGACATTGCTCAATCACGGTGTGTTGAAACACTCCTATGAGGCTTATCCGCCTGAGCTTCTGGCTTAGTCAGACAGCACGAAGGACTCTGAACTTCGATGTGCCTACCCGGCGAGCCGGGCGCTCTTCGAGATTGAGCACTTCAGCCGTCAGCCACTGATAGTGGCGTTCCAGCCGCGTGATCATTTCCAGATCGAGATCCGGGCGGCTGGCGACATCCTCGCGCCAGGCCTCGATAACCCGCACCTGAGTTTTCAGCCATTCGAGCATGTCGCTGGATTGAAAGTGGTAACACATGAGCTCTTCCTGCAAATGAGAATGATTTGCAATTCATGGCATGACTCATTTTTCCATGCAAGTAGGGGGAATGACGTATTTGCGCGCGCCGGTTCTGGCACGCATGCCAGCTAGCAGTCGGCGTCTTCGAGATCGTTCTTGAAGATATAGGTTTGCGGCGCGATCGGCTCGGTGATCTCTTTGTAGACCTTATTGTTGGGATCGCCCCAGTTTTGCGCAAAGGCTTCCATGCGCGTGATCCGATCGCCAAGGAAATCACGAACATGGCCAGCATCAAGCATGCCCCAATAGTCTTTCGGATCGACCCGGCAATCATAATCGAGCGCGGCGGTCTCCATGCGCGCGCTCACCTGGTCGATATAGGCGATATCTACGTTCTGGCCCTCCAGATGATCGCGCATATGGTCGGCGCCGCTGCGATGCATGACATAGCCAAAATCATATCCAAGCTGAGCTGACATCAGAGCGATCGGAGTCGGCGGCGCATCATCTTTCAGCCAGCCCCACCAGGTCCGGTAATCCATCATAGTGATGCCGTGCACGGCGATGTGCGCGGTGTGGTGGATGTGAACTTCATCAAGTCCGGGTAGGATCACCATGGCGCAGGCCGACATGCACTGTCCGGCAATCACGGCAGGTTCGGCGCGATTGTCCAGGATCGTGCTCATGCCGCGCGCTGTGGCGACATTGCCGCCGGGGCTGGTAATGATAATGCGACTGGCTTCGGGCAGGGAATTCAGTTTCAGGAACTGCTCGGGAAAGATCGCGGCATTGTAGCAGATGACATCCGTGCCCTCGAGCATGGTCACGCCTTCGGTCTGCAGGCAGCGCTCGACCAGCTGGTCGGTCTCGGCATCGGGACGGTCAAATACCGGCGCGTCCTGCGCCTGCGCAAACGGGGCAAACGCCAATGCGCCGACGAGCGCAAACAGCCATGATTTCATGTTGGATCCTTTCCTGACGGTTCAATCATGCGTGAAGATTCCGGCAAATCCAAGGCTTTACCTACCGCCATGACTTGCCCAATCGGGCAGGGGCGTTCAAGTTGCCGCAAACGGGAGAGAGACATGAATTCTATCGCAAAAATCTGCGCCGCGGCGGTGGCCGTGCTGGGCATCGCCACCGGCGCTCAGGCGCAAGAGACGAAAACCGTGATCGAAGCGGGATATGTCCTGGCCGAGCCCGGCGAGGGCTATCTGCGCAATCGTTCGATCACCATCGAGGATGGCCGGATCGTCAGCGTCGACCGCGGCTTCAAGAGCCACCCGGATGATGTTCGTGTGGTCGATTTGCGGGACGCTTATGTCATTCCGGGCCTGATCGACAGCCATGTCCACCTCCTCAACGAGTTCTCGCCGACCTCGCGGCTGAGAATCCTCGACACATCGGAAGTGGATGCGGCGCTTAACGGCGCGGGACATGCGAAGACGACGCTACTGGCCGGGTTCACGACGGTTCAGGACGTTGGCGGCGCCAATGAAGCCATATTTTCCCTACGCGACGCCATCCGCGCGGGCAAGGTTCCCGGGCCGCGCATTCGCGCTTCAGGCCGGGCGATTACGCCGAGCGGCGGGCATGGCGACGCCAACGGGTTCTCTCCGGCACTGACCAAGATCTTTACCGGTCCAAATGCATGTAATGGTGCTGATGATTGTCGCCGCGCTGTGCGCGAGACCATCCGATCGGGCGCCGATGTCATCAAGATCACCGCCACGGGCGGCGTCCTGTCCAACACCAAGGCTGGGCTGGAGCAGCAATTCTTTGATGATGAGATTGCGGCGATTGTTGAAACGGCGGCGATGATGGGGCGCAAAGTCACGGCCCACGCGCATGGCAAAGGCGGCATCGAAGCGGCCTTGCGCAATGGCGTTCAGTCGATTGAGCACGGGACGTATCTGGACGATGAGACGATCGAGATTTTCCGCGAGACAGGCGGCACGCTGGTGCCCACTGTGCTCGCCGGCGTCACCGTAACAGGATGGACCGAGCAGCCATGGTTGCCGCAGCCGTCTCGCGAGAAAGCTGCGATTGTCGGGCCTCTCATGCTCGATATGTTGCGCCGCGCCAGGGAAGGCGGCGTCAACGTCGCTTTCGGCACCGATACGGGCGTGTCCAAGCATGGCGACAATGCTGAAGAATTTGTGCTGATGGTCGAGGCCGGGTTTACGCCGGAAGAGGCCATTCGCGCCGCGACCATTGTCGCCGCTGAACATGTCGAGATGGCTGATGATATTGGCACGCTCGAGGCCGGAAAGTTTGCTGATATGGTCGTACTCGATACGGATCCGCTGCAAGACATTACAGCGCTGAAATCTATCCAATTTGTCATCAAGAATGGCGAAGAATATCATCCGTAGACCAGTCAATTCCCTTCCATTGGCGCGCGATCAAAGCTAGTCATCGGATGTAGAGTACAAAAACTGGGGCAAGAAATGCACTCAACGCGAAACAGCGTGATTGCAATGGTTATCGGGGCAGGCCTTGCGGCCTGCAGCCCGACCAGCGATGCGAATTTCACCAAAGCGGCACAGTGCGTCGACATTCCGGATGGACAGTATTTCCAGTTCGTGGATGGCAAACTGGTCGCGATGTCGACGCAAGAAGAGAGTGCCGGCGAACCGCCCATCATCACGGCGCAGCGCATCGGGCGCAGCCTCGCCGGACAAGGCTTTCCCTGGCTGACCGTCGCCTGGGACGGTCAGACCGCGACCATAGGCGGGCTGGCACCGACGGAAGCGAGCAGGATCGATGGGTTTCGAAATGCCAAGGACGCTTTCGAAAAAGACCCGGCGATCGGTGCCAGTGTGCTGCAGGTCATCAATAATATCGAAGTCAGGGTCAGGGCTGATGCCGTTGCTGCGATTCTCGATGATGCGTTCGCGGCGATGGGGATTGGCTGGCTGGATGCAGACGTGAAAAGCCAGGTTGTGGTGTTGCACGGCACGGCTCCAGATCAAGCCTCCAAGCAAGAGGCTTATCGCGCGGCGCTCAACGCCATCAGCATTCAACTCAACAATGATGAAACCAAGTATGTCGCGGTCGATGCGATCACTGTCTCTGGTCAAGCAGAGCCTGTCGGAGAGGCTCTACTGACCCTCGATACAGCCCCGTCCGTGATTGCCTGCGACAATGCCTTCTTCGAAACCATGGATGATCAATCCATCACGTTTGTCGAAGGCGAAGCGATTGTCGACAATTCGAACAAACCTCTAATGGACGCCCTGAGAGGAGTCGCGCATTTGTGCCGCGGCTATGAAATCGAGATCCGCCAGCACGCGGCCGGTCCCTCGGACACGGTTGATGTGCTCGAGCTTTCACAAAATCGCGCCTCTGATATCCGCGATCAGCTTTCCCTGTTCGGCGATCGGGATTTCATTGTTGCCCGCGGTTTTGGCGCGACCAATCCCCTGGATGCGAGCGATACGCCTGAAGCCCGCGCGCGAAACCAGCGCACGGAATTCATGGTTCGTGAACGGTCTGACTAGAACGTGCAGACCAGGCCCTGATCGGCCGGCACATTCGCTTCAACTGTATCCAGCCAGGCTTGCGTAATCGCGTCCGCCCCTTTGACAGGTTTTGGTGTCACGAATGCGCGCGAGACGGGATAAAAGGACACCAGATCCTTGCCGGTTCGCGCATCGAGCTCACCAGCCGGCAACTGCTTGGCGCGATTGGCGGCATAATCCGGAACGAAGAACAGGGTCGGCGTCGGGCCAGGCAGATCTCCCGACGGCATGCGGTCTGTTTCCCAATCGGTTGCACCGATGACCATGCTGTGGGCGAGATTATCGCCGCAGGCTTCGTGCACCGCTTTGGTCAGTGCCGGCCGGCCGACAAAGTCGACATAGGCGGCGGTCCCTGTGCCGTTGTAAGACGCCACATCATCATAGGTCAGAACCTCGTCGTAGAGCCCGCTTTTCGTGACGAAATCGACATTGCGCGGAGATGTCACGCCGACGGTCCGGACGCCGCGGCGTTGTAGGCTATGAGCAGCTGCAATCGCGGTTTTCGAAGAGGCGCTTGAAATCACCGCAACGTCTGGACGCGGGCTCGCTTCCATCAGGAAATCGCAAATCATCCAGCCCGTCAGGTAGAGCGGGCGAAACAGCATTTGCTCAGGCTCTGCACCTTCGACATAAGCCGGATCTGTGGCGGTGAACGCGTACGAGTTATAGATCGGAGCCAGGCCCTGACGGTGCGCCGCCCCGTCCATGAAGCCGCGCTCCGACACACGAATCGGACTGACGATCAGCTCTTCGGAAATTGGAAAATAGCCATAGACGCGCTGTCCCGCTGTTACCCCCTGGGTCTTGGAGTCCGCCACTGTCGCAAATCCCCAGACCGGAACGCGCCCTTGCGCCTCCTCACCAGCGGGGAAGAAGTTCCAGTACTGCATAGGTGGTCCGCCAAAGGCCGCGTAAGTGACATTGTTTGCCGTCAGCGCGAACGCATCGAGGCTCAGCCTGACCTCGCCATCCGCCAGGTTATGCGCCGGCGCATCGACCCATTGTGTCTCGCGCAGATTGGCCTTCGAGATGAGGTGCTGTTTGGTCATGATATCCTCCGATTTCCGGCACCTTGTGCGGTTGGAAAGCGAGAATCAAGCTTGACGTTGGAGGACCTAGTGCCGGGTTGGGCGCGACGACGGGTTGGGGCGCGCCGCCTCAAGATCACGGACATAGTGTTTCAATGCGGCGAGTGCCTCGCGCGCTTCTTCCAGAACGACCGGAGCTTCGGTGCGATAGAACTTGTATTCCTGCGACTCAGGAGGCGCCGTACAGGCGGATTCAAGTGCGTTTAAGGCGCGCGTGAGCACTTGCGCGTAAAACGTCCACGAAGAAGATTTCAATGCCATTAGGGTTTCCGAAAAAGAATCAATTTCTTTCTACACGGAAACAAGTATTCGTACAATTATTAAGTGCAAAAACTGAAATACATTCAAAAGTAGATTTGCGGGTTATTTTTTGGCTGCTGCACGCGAGGCCCGCGTGCTGGCAATCAGCTCGGCAAAAGCTGCAGGCAGCGCGGGCGACTGTGTCCCGGGTTCGATGGCTTCGACCAGCGATTGCGGTGAAACCGGCGCGCCTGAGCTGTCCAGGATCGCGAGCAATGTGGTGACTCCAGCGTGATTTCTGCCATTGCGCATGAAACGCTGACCCAGAACCAGAAACCGTTCATCCCAACCATGGATTTCCGTCTCCAGGGTGAACGGCTTCGGCGCCTTCAGCATCCGATTGATGGTCATCGTCTGTCCGCAGATTTCCGTCCGCCACCCGTTCGCCTTCAACACTTTGCGCAAGCCCGAGCGGGAGAACAGGTCGACCCGACCAAGATCGCTGAATGAGAGATAGCGGCTATTGGTCATGTGCAGGAACATGTCCTGATCGGTCAGCCAGACGCGAAATTTCAGTCGTGCAGGCGCGGATAGCGGGCTATGTTTCGCGCTGAACCGCGCGCGCAACATCACCCATAGCAGGCGGAACAGAAGATTCATGTGTGCAGACCCCAGTCACACGCGAATGAGGCATTCGAACAGATTAAAACGGATGTCGGGATCATCTTCATTGCACGGGAACTTCGCTTCGCACGTTGCAGCTCAATCAGGCGCAAAGTTCAAGCGCTAAATTGTTAAATTAGTCGCGCCAAAGCTTGTCTAATTCTGCAGCAATTGCGAACGATTTCCTTGCCGCTGCGCCGCCAAGTCGCAGGCCGATCATGGCCGAGCCTTCCAGCGCCGAAGGATCATCGCTGTGACGCGCCCAGCGGCTGCCAGCAACAAACCCCTCATCGAGCTCAGACAAAAACGCCCCAAACTCCTCTTCGCGGCCATCGGCAAATAGAGGCAGCCAGATCAGAAAGCGCGCTTTCGGCCATTTGCGCATTGCCCGCGGGACCCAGTTTGCCAGCGCGTCCATGTCCGCGTCGGTCTCATAGCTCGGGTCCAGCATGACCAGCATCTCTTCGCCGCGCCTCGGCTGCAGGCGCAGGGCGCCGCGATAGCCGTCTTCCTTGCGGATTTGCACTCGGGTGTCTTTTCGCAGGGCTTGAAAAAGCGCCTTGTGTTCGGCTGGGTGCAGCTCGAACAGAGCGAGGCGTGCATTCGCGCCGAGGATTTGCGTCGCCAACGCAGGAGACCCGGGATAAGAGTCCGGTCCCTTGGATTGCACATGGCGCAACCATGGCTGCAGGGCGCCAGCCGCATTCTTCGCTTTCGGCATGGCCAGAATACCGGTCTCAGCCTCGCCGGTCTTGATCGCTTGAGCGCTCTTCAGGTCGTAGAACCCGCGCGCGGCATGGGTTTCTACATAAAGCAAGGATCGATCGGCTTCCGCTTCGGTCTCCAGCACAGCATGCAAGACGGCGTGCTTGAGCACGTCCGCCTTGTTGCCGGCGTGAAAGCCATGCTGGTAGGACAGCAAAGCCCTGACTACTCGTCGCGTTCGGCCAGGGACTCCTGACGGATTGCTTCGAACTCATTGCCCGGATACCAGGTCGGCCAGGTGTCAGATTGCGCAATTTTCAATCCGACAGAGTAAAGCGCCTTGATGTCCTCTTCCATGCCGGAGAGGTCCCAGCTGTCTTCATATTCGTCCATTGGCTTGTGATAGCGCTGCGCCGTATAGACATCTCCAATCGCCTTGCCAGCTGCGACGCCGCCATCAACCTTGTCGACTCCGCCATCGGCATAGAGCATTGGCACGCCTTTCTTGGCGAAGGAAACGTGGTCAGAGCGATAGAAATATCCGGCCTGCGGGTTCGGGTCCGGCACAATCACGCGTCCGGTCTCGTCGAGATGCTCTTTCAACAGGTCTTCGAGCTCTGACGCGCCGTACCCGACAACGACCATGTCATTGGTGGGGCCGACGGGCAGCATGCCGTCCATGTTAAGCCCGGCCACGATCTGATTCATCGCGACGGTCGGGTTCTCGGCATAATAGGCCGAACCCAGCAATCCTGATTCCTCAAGTGTTACAGCCAGGAAAAGAGCTGAGCGATCAATCTCCTCTGCCGCCATGGCTTCAGCCATTTCGAGCAAGGCTGACGACCCGGTCGCATTGTCAACGGCGCCATTGAAGATGTCGTCGCGATAGAAATCCTGATTGGCCTCGCCGTCGCGGTCCTCGGACTTCTTGCCAAGGTGATCCCAGTGCGCTGTGAACAGCATATACTCGTCAGGTGCAGTTGAGCCCGGCAGCATGCCGACCACGTTGCGTGACTCGGTCGTGCTGACAGATTGCGCGAGATTGCCACTCACCGTCAGGTCGCCCATGTCGACCGGGCGGAAGCCCTGCGTTTTCGCAGCCGTTTTCATTTCCGAGAAGTCGAGCCCGGCTTCGGCGAACAGGGCGCGTGCGGTTTCCTCGGTGATCCAGGCTTCGAAAAGCGTGCGATTGTCGCCGCCATCGGTGCGCACCAGGTCGGCCTGTGCGCCCGACCAGGAATTTGCGACCACATCCCAGCCATAGGAGGCTGGCGCAGTTTCGTGGACAATGATGGCGCCCGTGGCGCCCTGGCGGCCGGCTTCCTCGAACTTGTACGTCCAACGGCCATAATAGGTCATGGACTTGCCTTTAAAGAGCTCGCCTTCGAGTGCATAGCCGGGGTCGTTGACCAGCATCACGACAGTTTTGCCTTCGACGTCGAGGCCTTCATAATCGTTCCAGCCATATTCAGGTGCGACGACGCCATAGCCAACGAAGACCAGCTCGGAATCGGTCCATTCGGCTCGATCGCGATCCTGTTTCTTGGTCCAGAGAACCGCGTCTTCCTTGAGCGTCATCGGGAAGTCTTCGCCAGAAGCGCCGCCAGCGAATGTCAGGGCAGAGGCGTTCTCGTCCAGGGATTGCTCAATCATGCCAACCGTCTGGAACCAACTGCCATTCTCGCCCGCTGGCTGCAGTCCGACGCGGGCCATTTCAGCGGCGATCCAGTCCGCAGCTTGCTCGCCTTTTTCGGCCGCCGGTCCGCGACCTTCGAAAGCGTCGTCGGCAAGCGCTGCGATGCGCTGGCGCAAATCATCAGCGCTGATGGCCGCGCTTGTGCCTTCCGGCAACGGCACCAGAAGGGCAGAGGAGTCGCCGGTTTCGGTTTCGACCGGTGGGGTCTCTGGTGTGATCGGGTCAGTTTCCTCAGCGGTTTGTCCGCAAGCCGTGATCAGCGCCAAGGCTGATGCTGCCATTGTGAGACGGATCATGGTCTCTCACTCCTGTCATGTTTCTTATGGCGCCCGGTGTGACACAGGGCGATAAGAGCGACAAGGTTGCTTATGAAACCGTTTCATCTTCTGGCAGCGGAATGTATTCTTGCTCTCCGTCGGGCAGGGTGAACGGCGTGTCCGTCCAGTTGCCGGCCGCCGAGGCGCGCCAGTCGGCTTTCGCCTGTTCGATCCGGTCTTTGTCAGCGGCGACGAAATTCCAGTCGATCTTGCGCGGACCATCCATGGTCTCACCACCTGCCAGCATGAACCGGGTGCCGGCAGAGACGGTCACATCAGCGTCCGCTCCGGGCGTCAGAATGGCCATCTGCCCGACCGTGATCGTATCGCCCCCGATCGTCGCTGATCCGGATGCGATATAGACGGCGCGCTCGTCGGCCTCGCCGCCGCCTATCGCGAAGGTGGCTTCCTCGTCAGCTTCTGCGCCGACATACCAGATGCCCCAGGGAAACGTGACGGGCGAGCTGTGTCCGAAAGCGGTCCCCGCAAGAACGCGCGCGCGGGCGCCCCCTAGATCAAAGGCGGGCAGGGTCTCGGCGGGATGGTGAACAAAATCAGGCGCGATCTCGGCATGCGTCTTCGGCAACGCAACCCAGGTCTGAATGCCATGCATGGACTGACCAGCAGCGCGCTCCGCGTCTGGCGTGCGTTCCGAGTGGCAAATGCCACGCCCAGCCGTCATCCAGTTCACAGCGCCGGGGCGGATGACCAGGTCATTGCCGAGATTGTCCTTGTGGCGCATGGCGCCCTCGAACAGAAAGGTGACAGTGGCCAATCCAATATGCGGATGCGGGCGAACATCAAAGCCGGTTCCCGGGGCGTAATCGACAGGACCAAAATGATCGAAGAAAATGAACGGACCGACCATTTTGCGATTGTGGAAGGGCAAGATCCGGCGCACGACGAAGCCATCGCCCAGGTCCTTTTCTCGCGGTTTTATGATTTGCTCGATTGGCGCGGTCATGGTTTTCGTCCTCATCGTGTCGGCATTAAAGGTGATGTACAACAATGAGCACTGATCTGCATGAATTCGTAGCTGAAATCCGGGCATGTCAATTATGCAAGGCTGACATGGAACGCGCACCGCGACCGATTTTGCAGGTCTCCAGCTCGGCGCGGATCCTGATTGCCGGGCAGGCGCCGGGGAACCTCGCCATGGAATCAGGGCGGCCATTTACAGATCCGTCTGGCGTGCGTCTGCGCGATTGGCTGCAAATGGACGAGAACACGTTCTATGATGCGTCGAAGGTGGCGATCGTGCCGATGGGGTTCTGCTTTCCAGGCTATGACAAGAATGGCGGGGATATCCCGCCAATGAAACGGTGTGCTCCGACCTGGCGCCAGCCGCTGCTGGAACGATTGCCCAATATTGGGCTGACGATTCTGATCGGCGGATACGCGCAGAAATGGCATATCGGCGATCAGATGGAGAAAACGCTCACCGCCACCGTACAAAAATGGCAGGTGTTCTTGGATCAGGGCGTCATTGTTACGCCACATCCAAGCTGGAGAAATAATGCATGGCTGAAGCGCAATCCCTGGTTCGAAACCGATCTGCTGCCCGAATTGCGAAAACGGGTGCGAGCCTTGCTCTCCTGATCACGATCGGGTTTGGGTTTCTCGCCGCCTGCGTGACGCCCGCCACCCTGAAAGCGCTGACCCTGGAGAACCCACTAATGCCGATGCTTGAACCTGACGCGAACCGGATGATCAGCTTTGACGGCGCTGAGCTTGGTCTCACCGTCTGGGAAACCGAGTCGCCGCCAAACATCGTGATTGTCGGCGTTCACGGCATGAATGATTACGCCAATGCCTTCCACATGGCGGCGCCATACTGGGCGGAGCGCGGGGTGATGACGTACGCTTATGACCAACGCGGGTTTGGCCGCTCCTATGGCCGCGGGCAATGGCCGGACGAAGAATCCATGCGCGAAGATCTGCGCACCGCTGTTCAACTGGTGAAAGCCGAGCACCCGGAAGCCACGCTGGCTGTGGTCGGCATTTCCATGGGCGGCGCCATGACAATGACAGCCTTCGGGTCGGACCGACCGCCGGAAGGGGTCGACCGCGTCGTTTTCTCAGGGCCCGGCCTGCGCGGTTGGGGCGCGATCCCGGTCGTACAACGCGTCGCCTTGTGGACCAGCGTCCGTGTTCGCCCCGGCTGGGTTGTTCGCCCGCCGCGTTTCGTCAAGATCGAGCCAAGCGACAATGTCGAGATGTTGCAGCGTCTGTGGACCGACCCGCTCGGCATCCGTACCAACCAGATCGAACAGGTGCACGGCGTCGTCACCTTGATGGAAAATGCGCACAAGGCTGCGCCCGCGCTGCCATCGGACATTCCAATGCTGCTTACCTATGGCGCCCGCGACATTGTCATCCCTGAGAGTGGTGTTCGTCGTACGGCGAAACGTCTGCCCGATCATGTCCGCACAGCTTATTATCCTGAAGGATATCACATGCTGCTGCGCGATCTTCAGTCGGACGTCGTGTTCGAAGACGTGCTATCATTTTTGCGTGATCCTGAGGCCCCACTGCCCAGCAATGTGGGTGACGTCCCGGGCCGAACGCCAGACTGATTGTTGACCCAGCGCCAAGAGGCGTTACACCGCCGCTTTGTTTCAGATACAACCATGACGATGGGCAGCCGGTATGTTTGACAATCCAGCATTCGATAATCACGAGGGCGTTCACTTCTTCGCCGATGAAGCGAGCGGACTGCGCGCTGTGATCGCGATCCATTCGACCGCGCTTGGGCCATCATCAGGCGGTACGCGGATGTGGGACTATCCGGACAGCCACTCCATGGTCACCGATGTGCTGCGCCTGAGCCAGGGCATGAGCTACAAGAATGCGATGGCTTCGATCCCGCATGGCGGTGGCAAAGCGGTCATCTGGGGCAATTCGAAAACCGACAAAACCGAGGCCTTGTTCCGCGCTTTCGGACGCGCTGTCGACAGTCTGCAAGGCCGTTACTGGACGGCGGAAGATGTCGGCATCGATACCGCCGACATCGAAATCGCGGCGCAGGAAACCAAATATGCTGCCGGCCTGACCACGGGCGCTGCGGCGAGCGGTGATCCATCACCCGTAACAGCACTCGGTGTGTTCAGAGGCATAAAGCAAACGGCGCAGCGCGCCTTTGGCGACGATGACCTCAACGGCAAGACGATTGCCGTGCAGGGCGTTGGCTCCGTCGGCGGTTATGCCTGCGAGCACATGGCCGAGGCCGGCGCGAATCTGGTCATCACCGATATCGATCAGGACGCACTTGCAGACATCGCCAAAAAGACCGGCGCAAAGATCGTTGCGCCCGACGAGATTTACGACGTCGATGCCGACATTTTCTCGCCCAATGCGCTAGGGGCGATCATCAATGAAGACACACTGAAACGCCTGAAGGTGAAAGTCATTGCCGGCGGCGCGAACAATCAGCTCGTCACACCAGCCATGGGCGAATTCGTCCGCCGCGCCGGCATCCTTTATGCGCCGGATTATGTCATCAATGGCGGCGGGATCATCAATGTTGCGGCTGAGATTTCAGGCGACTATTCGCGCGCCTGGGTTGATCAGAAACTGGACACGCTGATTGAGACGCTTGGCGGTGTTCTGGATGAAGCGCTGACCAGTGGGCGGCCAACAAATGAAGTTGCTGACGAGATTGCCCGGGCCCGGATTGCGGCGGCTGGCGCTTAGGTTTCGTCGGGCGACGTTTCTTCCGGCGTCGTTTCGCCTGGGTCAGGGTTTGTTGGAGTAACGGGCTCCTCCAGCGGTAGATCCGGCACAACTGCGCCCTCGCAAACAAACGGATCAGCGGCAACCGGTTCGCCTTCGATCAGGCGCACCGCGCGCGCATGGCCGCGCGCATTGCCAGCGGTGAGCGCGAACGTGCCTTCGAGGACATTCACGTTGCGCTGATAGAAGGGCAGGTATCCCGACCAGGTTCGCCGGGTCAGGGTCGGCGCAAGTTCGAACCGTCCCGTAGAGGCCCGCCGCGCGCCTTCAAAGCGACCGGTGAGCGAGACACGATTGATCTCCTTGGTGCCAACAAAACTGACGGGAAAACGGGCCGTTGCAGGAATTGTCTGAAACGCTTCCTCGACTTTCTCGCCATTGCCGACAACAGGCGCCGCCAGCGGATCATCGGAAAGGAAAACGCGCCAGGCCAGGTGCAGGCCGACATAAGTCGAAAGGTCAGCGGTCTCGGTGCAAGTGTCGATCTGCCACTCGCCATCCAGCCTGAATTTCTCGTACTGCATCCAGCCTGTGACCACCGCCGTCGTCGCGGTGAACGCGATGGACGCGTATTTGATGAATTCCATCATCGCAAATCCCCTCAGATCGCAAGACGGCGACCTTAACCGAAGAGTTCGGGGAGCGTAAGCCGGGCTTTAGAGAGCAGGCTGGATGGGGCCATCGGCACGGCCATGGACAAACTGATCGACATGGGCGTTGCCGCTATCGTCGATCATGCTGGCCGGGCCGCGCCAGATAATCTTGCCTTCAAACAGCATGGCGATCTCGTCGGCGATCTTTCGCGCGCTGGCCATATCGTGGGTAATCGAAATCGCCGCTGCGCCGAGCGCCTTGGTCTGCTCGACGATCAGATCATTGATCGCGTCAGCTGTGATCGGATCGAGGCCGGTGGTCGGCTCGTCGAAGAAAATCAGTTCAGGGCGCGAGACGATGGCGCGGGCGAGGCCGACGCGCTTTTGCATCCCGCCCGAGATTTCAGCCGGTGTGAGGTCTGCGACATCAGAGCCGAGCCGGACCTGTTTCAGGGTCTCGATGGCGCGCTCCTTGGCGTCCTTGCGTTTCATGCCGTCGGCATTGAGCAGTCGGAAGGCGATGTTTTCCCAGACGGTCAGGCTGTCGAACAGGGCGGCGGACTGGAACAGCATGCCGATCCGGGCGCGCATGGCTTCGCGAGTCTTGCCCTGGTCGCGGGTGACATCGACCCCGTCAAACAGGATCTGTCCCTTGTCCGGTGTCATCAGTCCGAGCGCGTTCTTCAGCATGACCGACTTGCCGGACCCGGAGCCGCCAAGCACGACCAGCGACTTGCCCGGGGCGACATCGATATCGACGCCGGTGAGGACCTGTTTCGGGCCAAAGGATTTGTGGACGTCTTTAAGCTCAAGAAGCGGCTGCGTACTCATGATCCAAAGTCCACCAATACGGTTGAGATGAGATAGTTGAAGGCGAGGATGAGCACTGCTGCACCGACCATGGCGAAGGTGGCGGCGCGTCCGACACCGGTGGCGCCAGCGCTCGACTTATCACCGTGATAGCAGCCGAGAATGGCGATCACGCCGCCAAACACGACGGCTTTGATCAGGCCGACGGTGACATCTTGCCAGGTCAGGAAGTCCATTGTGTTGCGCAGATAGGTGGTCGAATCGAAACCGAGCCCCAATGTGCTGACAGCCCAACCGCCCATGACGCCAATCACGTCGGCGATCAGGACCAGGATCGGCAAAGTGATGATCCCGGCCAGGAACCGAGGCGCATAGAGGTAACGGAACGGATTGGCGCTCAGCGTTTTCAGCGCGTCGATCTGTTCAGTGACACGCATGGCGCCGATTTCCGCAGCGATCCCGGCAGACACCCGGCCCGCCAGCATCAGGCCGGTAATGGTCACGCCCAGTTCTCGCGTGATGCCTAGAACGACAATGTTTGGTACGAATTGCTCGGCGCCAAAGCGGCTGCCGCCGGAATAGATGTTCAGGGCCAGGGCGGCGCCGATAAAGATCGCCGAAAGACCAACGACCGGCAGGCTGTAAAAGCCGATGGCGATCATCTGGCGCACGATCTGTGAGGGATACCAGCGTGGGCTGAAACTCGCGCCCATGGTCTTGCCGGTAAAGATCGACAAGCGGCCGACCTCGCCGAGCATGGCGAGCGTTGCGCCGCCGAGCCATTGCAGCGGATTCGGGAAGCCCGATTTAGCTTTCGTAGATGCGTTTGACACGAGGGGTCAGTCCTGTGGTGAGTTCGTAACCTATAGTGCCCGCGAGGGCGGCCTGTTCTTCTAATGGAGCGTCAGGACCGATCAATTGGGCATAAACACCGGGGCGTGCAAGCTCTGCCGCTTCGGTGACGTCAATTGTAATCAAATCCATGGAGACCCGCCCGACCATCGGGCAGCGTTTCCCGCCAAGACTGGCAAAGCCCTTGCTCGAGGCGGATCGCGGAAAGCCATCGCCATAACCGATGGCCAGCGTTGCGATCAGTCGCGGCTCCGTCGCGCGCCAGGTGGCTCCATATCCGACCGTGTCGCCCGCTTCGATCTGACGGACCTGCAGAATCGGCGCTTCCAGCGTCATGCCCGGTTTCAGATCGGCGCCTTCTGGCGGGTGTCCGCCGCCATAAAGGGCGATGCCAGGGCGCGTCAGCGTAAAATGATAGTCCGGACCGAGCCAGACGCCGCCCGAATTGCTGAGACTCATCGGGGTGTCGGGAAACGCATTGGAAATCGTCTTCAGAGTCTCCAGCTGATGACCATTCATCATCGCATCTGAGTCTTCAGAGCAGGCGAGGTGCGACATGATCAGAATCGGGTCCTGCGCGGCGCCAGCTTCGGCCAGATCATGCGCATCTTTGGGCGGCAGTCCGAGCCGGTTCATGCCAGTGTCGAAATGCAGGACATAGCCGCGCGGCATCTTGATCCCGTCGACCAGCCAGTCTGCCATGGTGCGAAACTGAAAACTCGAATTGATCACCGGGATCAGCGCGTTTTCCCGGTAGAGCGCTTCCTCGTCAGGGGAGGGGCCGTTCAGCACATAGATATTCGGGTGGCTGCCGAGCGTGGCGCGGGTCACCTCGGCTTCATGACTGTGCGCGACGAAGAAATGATCACAGCCCGCTTCATGCAGCGCGTCTGCGACTTGCGGCAAGCCATGACCATACGCGTCGGCCTTGATCGCCGCCGCCGTCACGCCGTTCGTCTGCGCAGCCTGCAGTATGCGCCAGTTGTCGGCGATATTGGCAAGATGAATATGGGCGCGCGGTCTCAGGCTCATAAGCGCCGGATTACAGCGCTTTGCGGCAGATGTAAGGCCTATTCGTCAAATGCGTCCTGCGACGGACGGGCAAGATTGCCGAACCGCGTGACATTGGCGTCGAATGACAGAACGACTTTCCCGATCGGGCCGTGGCGCTGCTTGCCGAGAATGACTTCGGCGGTGCCATAGACTTCGTCCATGCGCTGGCGCCAGGATGCCCATTTGTCGGCCGCCGCCGGATCGCCGCCATCGGCCTGCGGTTCTGTCCGTTCGAGATAATAGCTCTCACGATAGACGAACATGACAACGTCAGCATCCTGCTCGATCGAGCCTGATTCCCGAAGGTCTGAGAGCTGTGGCCGTTTGTCGTCGCGCTGCTCCACCTGACGTGAGAGCTGCGACAGCGCGATGACCGGAACGTTCAGCTCCTTGGCGAGGGCTTTCAGAGTTGTCGTGATCTGTGTGATTTCCTGCACGCGGTTCACGTCGGACTTGCCCGAGGTGCCGGTGAGCAGTTGCAGATAGTCGATAATGATCAGATCGACGCCCTGCGCCCGTTGCAGGCGGCGGGCCCGGGCGGCCAGCTGGCTGACGGAGATACCACCCTGGTCATCAATATAGAGCGGCAGGTTCTGCAACTTTTCGGTGGCTTCGCGCAGGGTTTCAAAATCATGCTTGTCGAGGTCACCCTGGCGAATCTTGTGAGCATTGATGCTGGTGCGCTCGGCGAGGATACGGGTTGCCAGCTGTTCGGATGACATTTCCAGCGAGAAGAAGGCGACCTTGCCGCCATCCATGGTCTTGGTCGATCCGTCTTCCTGTTTGTCACCGCGATAGCTGGCGGCGACATTGTAGGCGATATTGGTGACCAGCGAGGTTTTCCCCATTGAGGGACGACCGGCGAGGATAACCAGGTCTGACTTGTGCAGACCGCCCATCTTGTGATCGAGATCGTCCAGGAGCGTCGCAATCCCGGCAATCTTGCCTTCGCGCTTGAACGCGGCTTCGGCCATTTGCAGCGATTCAGTCAGCGCCTCGGAAAAGGTCGAAAACCCGCGACCGGTGGAGCCGCGCTCAGCCAGCGAGAACAGTTCGCGCTCAGCCAGCTCAATCTGCTGCGAGCCATCGACCTCGCGGTCATGGTGCTGCGCGCGTGATTGCACGCCGGCGCCGATATTGATGAGTTCCCGGCGCATGGCGAGGTCGCGAATGATCCGGGCATAGTCCTGGACTTCAGGTCCAAAGGCGGCACTGTCCAGCAAGTCGGCGAGATACTGTGCGCCACCGATCTGCGTCAGGCGCTCGTCTTTTTCGAACTGCTCGCGCAAAGTGACCCCGTCAGCGACACGGCCATTCTGGATCAGCATCATGCAGGCTTCAAAGATTTCCTGATGCGCTGGCGCATAGAAATCGCTCGGGCGCAGGAAGTCAGAGACACGCTGAAACGCGTTATTATCATACAGAATCGACCCAATAACCGCGGCTTCTGCCGACAAATTGTGCGGCAGTTCGCGGCCGGGCTCGTCCGACTCTGGAAGGTGTGAAACAGCAGTGCTCATCGGAACTTGTTAACCATAGATGCGATTCGGAGGCATCCCCCAGACTGCAGGATATCCCCCGACTAGTCGTACTTATCCACAATAGAGAACGCCGCAAAATTTTGATTGCAAGTGCTCGGGTGGCGTTTCTGAATCTATGCGTTATGAAGCGCCGTTCGCGCGCCAGTCGATTCACCAAACTCTGCGGAGTGTCTCCTTCATGAGCCCGGTCTCGATGCTGTCCAATCTTTCCAGCCCGGCCGCTGTCTATGGCGCGCCTTTCGGGCTCGATCTGCTGCGCCTGATCGAGGCGCTTGAGGAGCGTGGCTCGGCCGCGCTCTATGTCGCGCGCGATGACAAACAGGCTGCGACGGCGCTGAAGCTCGCACAATTCTACCAGCCGTCACTGGAAGTCGTGCGCCTGCCCGGATGGGACGTGTTGCCCTATGACCGGGTCAGCCCGTCGCCGGCTGTTGCAGCGGCGCGATGTGCGGGCCTTGCCTATCTCGCGCAGCGGGCGGCCAATGCCGAGCCCTGCCTGGTCATCACCACGGCGAGCTCGCTGGTGCAGCGCGTGCCGCCGCTCGAGACCATGCGCGCCAGCTCGCTATCGGTCTATACGGGCGGCCGCATCCCGCAGAATGACCTGTCCTCTTATCTGTCGATCAATGGCTATGTCCGCGTCGCCTCGGTGTCGGAAAAAGGCGAATACTCGATCCGCGGTGGCAAGGTCGACATCTATCCGCCGACAGGAGACGAGCCGGTGCGCCTCGATCTGTTTGGCGACGAGATCGAGACCATCAAGGCCTTCGATCCGGAAACCCAGATCTCGACACGCGTCCTCAATCGCGTTGCTCTGGCGCCGGTGTCGGAAGTGCTCTTCAACGAGCAGACCCTCGGCCTCTTCCGCGAACGCTATCTCGAAGCGCTCGGCTCGCCGGTCGGCGATCCGATGTATGAAGCGGCGCGCGCTGAAATCCGCCGCGGCGGGATCGAAGGCTGGCTGTCTCTGTTCCACAATCGCCTGCACACATTGTTTGATTATCTTGGTCCGGATGTCCTGATTGGCCTCGGTGCCTTGTCAGCCGAAGCGGCGAGCGAGCGGCTGAGCCAGGCCAAGGATTATTATGAAGCCCGGCTGGAAGCGGCTGGAGAGGAACGCCAGGCGCGCGTGTTGCCGCCGCACCATCTCTACCTGACCGAACAGGAGCTCTCCGCCGCGCTGCAGAGCCGCGGCGTCGCGCGCTTTCATGGTGGCACGGGCGAGGGCGGGCTGCACTTGGGCGGCGGCCAGGGGCGGGACTTCGCGCCCGAACGCGCCCAGCCTGAGGTCAATATTTTCGAAGTCGCCGCCGCCCACGCCAAGGCGAAGCACGACGCTGGAAAAACCGTCATCTTCGGTGCCTGGACAGAAGGTTCGGCAAGTCGCCTTGAAGGGGTGCTTGAGGATCACGGCCTGCCGGATGCGACACGAATCTACTCCCTTGAGGCCGCCAGGCAGACTGAGATCGCGATTTGCGAACTGCCTCTGGAGAACGGTTTCGAGACCGATGATCTGGTCATCATTGGCGAGCCGGACATTCTCGGCGATCGCCTGGCAGCGCCGCGGCGCAAGCGCAAGGCTGCGAATTTCATCGCTGAGGCGGGCAGCCTCAATCCCGGCGACCTCGTGGTCCATGTCGATCACGGCGTTGGCCGCTATGTCGGACTGAAGACGCTCGATCTTGCGGGCGCCGCGCATGACTGTCTCGAGCTTGGCTATTCCAAAGGCGACAAGGTCTTCCTGCCGGTCGAGAATATCGACCTGATCAGCCGCTATGGCAGCGAGGATGCTGAGAGCGCGATTGATGCGCTGGGCGGTGCCGGTTGGCAGACCCGCAAGGCGCGGGCGAAGAAGAAAATCCTAGAAATGGCCGCTGAGCTGATGGCGATCGCGGCGGCCCGTGAGATGAAGAAGGCCGACACGGTGGTAACCGGGGACGGCCTGTATGAAGAGTTCGCTGCGCGTTTCCCGTATGAGGAAACAGACGACCAGCTGAACGCGATTGAGGATGCCCTGGGCGATCTCGCGTCCGGCAAGCCGATGGATCGGCTGGTCTGCGGCGATGTCGGGTTCGGTAAGACCGAGGTCGCCTTGCGCGCCGCCTTTGTCGCTGCCATGTCCGGGCAGCAGGTGGCCGTGATTGCGCCAACGACACTGCTCGCGCGTCAGCACTACAACACCTTTGCCGCGCGGTTCGCCGGATGGCCGCTCAACGTGAGGCCCCTCTCGCGTTTCGTCTCGGCCAAAGAGGCGAGTGAGACCAAGGCCGGGATGACCAATGGCACGGTCGATGTGGTCATTGGCACACACGCCTTGCTGGCCAAGAATGTCGCGTTCAAGCGGCTCGGCCTGTTGATCGTCGATGAAGAACAGCGGTTCGGCGTGAAACATAAAGAGCGCCTGAAAGAGCTGAAAGCCGACGTCCATGTGTTGACCCTGTCAGCGACGCCGATCCCGCGAACCATGCAAATGGCACTCACTGGCATCCGCGACCTTTCCATCATCGCCACACCGCCGGTCGATCGTCTTGCCGTCCGGACTTATGTGACTGAGTTCGACACGGTCACCATCCGCGAAGCCTTGTTGCGCGAGAAGTATCGCGGCGGACAAAGCTATTATGTCGCGCCGCGCATTTCAGATCTCGATTATCTTGAAAACTTCTTGCGTACCAATGTGCCGGAGGTGAAATTCTGCGTCGCCCATGGCCAGATGCCGGCGGGCGAACTCGAAGACCTGATGACGGCCTTCTATGAAGGTGAGTATGATGTCCTTCTGTCGACCACGATTGTTGAGAGCGGGCTCGACATTCCGCGCGCCAACACGCTGGTCATTCACAAGGCCGACCGGTTTGGACTGGCGCAGCTCTATCAGCTGCGCGGCCGGGTCGGGCGGTCCAAGCTCAGAGCCTATGCCTATCTGACAACGCCGAGAGACCGCGTCATCTCGCAACCCGCAGAACGTCGTCTGCGCGTGCTGCAATCGCTCGACAGTCTCGGTGCTGGTTTCCAGCTGGCCAGCCATGATCTTGATATGCGTGGCGGCGGTAATCTGCTTGGGGATCAACAGTCCGGCCATGTGCGCGAGGTCGGTGTCGAGCTCTATCAGCAAATGCTCGAGGACGCCGTGAAGGCCCTGCAATCCGGCTCGAACGATGTCGACGACGTGGTTGATGAATGGTCGCCGCAGATCAATCTCGGACTGTCGGTTCTGATTCCAGAGGGTTATGTCGAAGACCTTGGCGTCCGACTGGGGCTCTATCGCAGGCTGGCCGATCTCAGTACAGAGCAGGAGCGAGAAGCGTTTGCCGCGGAACTGATCGATCGTTTTGGACCTTTACCGAAAGAGACGCAGCAATTGCTCGACGTCACCGCCGTCAAAGTGACGTGCAAGGGTCTAGGCGTTTCCAAGCTTGATGCCGGGCCGAAAGGCGTGGTGTTGACCTTCCGGGAAGACACAGCTGTCGATCCGGCCAAGCTGATGATGCTGGTCCGCTCACGCCCGGGTAAGATGAAGCTTCGCCCTGACAGCAAGCTGGTGATCATGGGTGTGCCCGCCGATGCGGACGCCCGCATGCAGTCGGTCAAAGGTCTGCTGACGGAACTCGCAGCAACTGCCGTCGCGACTTAGGACGCAGTGCGCTGGCGTGTGAACGGCGACTTGGCGGTGAGGCCGCCAAGCAATGTCTTGAGCGTGTGAAACTGCCTGCGTTCGATCGCTCGCCAGGTCAGCGTGCTGCCCACCGTTTCCTCGATCCGCCGCGCAAGAACAACCGCGCCGCGATAGGAGGTTTCGGGCAAGGTGATGCAGATATGGGTTGAATCCAGACGGGCCGCGAGATCGGTGTCGCGCAGCATGGATTTGATGGTCAAAGCGATGGATCGAATGTCCGCGGTCGGTGCAAGGGTGAACGCGACAACTGAGAGCGGTGTGGCCAGGCGATCGGCCTGTTCCATCTGGGCTTCCAGATGTGATTCGAGATATTCGCGTGAGACCAGGCCCGTGGCGTGATCCTCGATCATGCCAGCCGGGAGCTTGTGCGCATCTCGCTCGACCAGGGCGTCGTGCGAAACGGCGTGCAGGTTGTTGGCGATGTGCTCGAGATCAGCCGTCAGATCCAGGATCTGGTCCGCGTTCGACATGTCCTCGCGCGAGATCTGGCTGGTGAGCTCCGGGCGCAGCAAAAGGACGACGCGGGGGATGGTGACGATCTGCATGGACTTCACGCGCGTCAGCAGTTTCGCCGCTTCGTCATCGGCGCTGGCCGGACACAGGACCAGGGTCTGGAACTGGCCGCTGGCGAGATAGTCCTCCGCGGTCAGGCGGCTGATGGCGGCGACCAGAGTCACCTGTGCCTCTGCAAGGCTCGACTTGATCGCGTTCATGAACGGCGCATCCTGGCCGAGCCATAAAACACGCGGGCGGCCGACCGGGGTTGGCGCGCTTGTCGTGCCAAATTTTTCGGCGGTGCGTGCCCGTAGTTGAATTTCCCGCTGACGCTGGGTTTCGCGCTGCCGGATGGCGAGGCGCGCTGGTAGCGATTCAATCTGGGCGACGTCGGCGAGATGGATATCACTGTGCACAGTCGACAGACCTTGCTTCCCGATCGTGACAATCAGGCGATTGTCGAGGCCCTCAAACTCGCTGCGATGGGTCAGGTTGTCGATCAGGGCCGGGGCCGAATCCGGCGGCAGGTATGAGCCGCGAACCGGAACCGGGCGCATGCCGGCTTGCCGAAGTCGCGTCTGGAGCATTTCCAGCCGCGGGCTTTCGGATACGACATGTATCACAGGTGCATCGAACCGTTGGTCATTGAGCATTGTGTTCGCCCTTGAGTCGACGTTGCGTCAGGCCTTTTCTTTGCGCCCTTGAGTCTTAAGGTCTGGTTGATCTGAGCGGTTATTTAGCCCGCAATCGAGGGAGAAAACGATGGCGCAAGGTCCATTGGCTGGTGTGAAAATTGTCGAGTTTGCAGGAATCGGCCCCTGTCCATTTTGCGGGATGTTGCTCAGCGACATGGGCGCGGATGTTGTCCGTATCGATCGTGCCGGGCGGAACCGACCGGGCAACCCGGCGGATGTGATGAGCCGGGGGCGGCGCTCGATTGCGCTCGACCTGAAGGATGAGGCAGATCGCGAAACCGCGTTCAAACTGCTCGAGCAGGCCGATGCGCTGATCGAAGGGTTCCGGCCCGGCGTGATGGAGCGCAATGGCCTCGGCCCGGATGAGGTCCTCGCGCGCAACCCGAACCTGGTCTATGGCCGTATGACTGGCTGGGGGCAGCACGGCGCGCTGTCGCATTCGGCTGGTCATGACCTGAACTATATTGCGATCACCGGCGCGCTGCATGCCATGGGCGATGGTGATGGGCGCCCGCGTCCGCCGCTTAATCTGATTGGCGACTACGGTGGCGGCGCGCTTTACCTCGCCATGGGCGTGCTGGCGGCGATCGTGAACGTCAAGAATGGCGGTAAAGGCCAGGTCATTGATTGTGCCATGTCGGATGGCGCAGCGTCGCTGGCGACCATGTTCTATGGCATGCGCGCCATGGGGATGTGGACGGACGACCGCGAAGCCAACCTGCTTGATGGTGGCGCGCACTTCTATGACACGTATGAATGCGCGGATGGAAAATGGGTGTCGATCGGGTCTATCGAACCGCAATTCTATGCCTTGCTCCTGGAAAAAGCCGAACTCACCGATCCGGACTTCCAAGCGCAAATGGATCGGTCCAAGTGGCCGGATTTAAAAGCTAAACTGATGGCGGTGATGAAAACCAAGACCCGCGATGAATGGTGCGAGATCATGGAAGGCACAGACATCTGCTTTGCGCCGGTCCTCTCCATGGCAGAAGCGCCGGGTTACAAGCACAATGCGGACCGCAACACGTTCGAGACCATTGATGGCGTCGTGCAGCCAGGGCCCGCGCCGCGCTTCTCGGAAACGCCAGGCGCTATTCAAGGCAAGCCTGCAGGTGTCGGCGAACACCAGGAAGAGGTGCTCAAGGACTGGGGAATCACGTAAACCCCACCTCCTGACCATTCATAAGCGGAGGCGAGCATGGGCGCTCTACCTGGCACCACCGGACGCCGGCGAATCTATCTGATGCGGCACGGTTTCGTCGATTACACATCGCCGGAAGTGCGCGCCGCGCAGGATCCATCGATCGCGTATTTGACGGAGCAGGGACGCGAAGAGGCGCGGGCTGCAGGGATTGCCTTGTCCGATGTCTCGCTGGACGTCGCCTTTCATACCGGATTACGGCGGACCCAGGAAACGGCTGAGATTGTGCTTTCCCAGCACGATCTGACACCGCCTGAGCTTGAGCAGGAGTCGCGATTCCAGGAATTGCGATCGGGTCAGTACATTGATTTCAAATCTGCTGAACACCTTGCCGCGACCATGACGTTTCAGTTCGAACAAGCCGGAAAACCCGGCGCGACCTTTCTCGATGGCGGCGAGAAATTCTCTGACGCCATGGACCGGATCGAAGACGGGTTGAAAGGGCTGCTGTCTCGTCCCGGCTGGGCTTCGGCGCTGCTGGTTGCGCATGAGGTCGTGAATCGGATGATCCTGGCCTGGACGATTGGCGCGCCGTTGGGGTCTAGCGCCGGATTCGAACAGGATACAGGGTGCATAAATATTATCGATTTCGATCTCGTCCCGGACGAAGCGGGAAACACACGGATCGAACGTGCGATGATCAAGGCGGTCAATCTTACGCCCGCTAACTACTTGAAAAATGGTATGAATTTGCGTTCTCTGGAAGCGATCTTCACGCGCGCAGACGCGTGAGATCTGTCGAACTAAGGCGAAATCGCGGCGCGAAAATGAATGGAACCTACAGGTCTCACTCCGTCTTCGTTCATATTGGTTCGACTATACAGGTGATGTCGACGGAGATCCCGTCTGTTCTCAGACGCTCCGACGACGTCCTTCTTGCTTGACCTTGGCCGTTCTATGAACGGCCATTTTTTTGCGCGATGGTTTCGGCGCGGGTCATGGCGACGTTCAGGTTGTCTTCCAGTCGCTGGCGCAGAGTTTCGCGATCATCATCATCGGTCGGGATCACGGCTTCGCCGAATACCAGGGCGCCGCGGGTGAACGGGTAGGGGATGCGAAAGCCGTCCCAGGTGTTCAGGCGCTTTCGAGGGGCTGAGACGATGGCGTAAGGCAGGATCGGGGCCGTGCTTCTTTGGGCCATGATGATGGGACCGTTCTGAGCGATCTCGGCAGGCCCGCGCGGACCGTCCGGGGTGATGCAGATGCCGCCGCCCGTCTTGAGAATGCGCAAGGCCTCGGCGAGTGCTTTCATGCCGCCCTTGTCGCGCTTCTTGCCCTTATGCGTGGACGAGCCGCGCACCGCTTCCAGTCCCAAATGCTTGATCGCCTTGGCCACCGGTTCGCCGTCCTTGGAGAGCGAGATCAGCATGGCCGAGCGGGTCTTCTGCTGCGGCCATTTCTGAATGATGCGGTTCCAGCCGGAAGGCAGCAGCAGGATGGTCGAATGCCAGGCTGCGACGATGATGTTCGGATAGCCAAGCCAGACCTTCAGCGCCTCTTCATCGCCTTCGACCTGCCAGCGAATGGTGCGATTGCACAGCGCCATATAGGCCCAGATCAGCCAGCCGAGAAGGCTGGCGACAATTGCACTCCGCAGGATCGTTTTCATGGCGCTGTTATCTACCCGTGATTGCCCGCGCCGCATAGGCGCTGGATACAGAAACGCTCAGCCCTGATGAACAGGGCTGAGCGCTGTGTCTCGAAAGATCGAGAAGCCTGTTTGGCGCTTATGGCACGTAGACCGTGTAAACGACTTCAGCTTCGACTTCACCGGCACCCATAGACAGGTCATATCCGGTTGTTCCAAGCTCATAAGTCGCGTCAAAGCGAACAGACTGAGCCGTGATCGTGCCAGCAGAAGCAGCCGTACGCTGGTTGCCCTGATAGACAGGCGTTGCGCCCGTCATGGCACCGAGGTTTGCAAACGTACCAAACGTGCCGCCTGGGTCCTGAGCGTTGCCACCGAAGTCGATACCATCATTGGCAGCCGTACCAGAAACGCTGACGCCCATCGAGAAGCTGACATCGGTCATGTCGAAGTCGCCCGTCTGGGTCACAGCTGTAGCCGTGCCGTCAATGTTGAACGCAGTGTTCGACGCGACGAAGAAGCTCGAATTGTGAGTCAGGTCGCCGGTCAGCGATTCACCCGTGACATCAAATGCGCCGAACGAGGTTGGCGTACCGGTGTCGACAGACTGGGTGACACCATTTGTGGCATCGCCATCATTGTCGATGGTCAGGATGTCGCCGAGCGCGGCCGTAGATGTTGAGTCTTTGGTTGGTGTCAGTGATCCGGTGACCACGGTGCGACCGTCCAGGGCTGCACCACCGATCAGGTCGGTGTCATTTGCAGCAACGCCGCCGACACTGTCATCGATGACGAAGTCGGTTGCGATAGGGGTGTTGCCATTGGTTTCGTCAGCGGCCCATACGATTACGACACCCAGCACTTTGAAGTGCGGACGATCGATGATCGATGCATTTGCTGGTGTGGCGACAGCGGCAGTACTGGCCGCAAGGGCAGCACCTGCCAGAAGCAGTTTGCGAAAGCTCATTATTTCATCTCCATTGGATGGCAGCTGGATTGCCGCCGTACGGGCCTTTTGACCTCATGTTCCCAATGTCTCAGAAAAATTCTTATATTCCGCTAAAGGCTCAAGAAATTCTCTCAATCGCCGTTAACCATACTTTAGGGCCGTCAATCCGGCTTGTCGGAGAGCTCGGCATAACGGCCACCATGATAGACCAGCGGCATCGCAGCGGGGTCCGATGACAGGCGCTCCACCTTTGCAATGAACAGAACATGGTCGCCAGCCGGGTATTTGGCGAACAAAGAACATTCGAGCCGCGCGGCGCAGTCTGGCAGAAGAGGGGCGCCGCCCAGGCCCGACTCAACATCGAGTTCTCGGAATTTGTCCGTGCCCGATGTCGCAAACCTCTGGGATAGACCTGCCTGGTCGTCGCGAAGAATATGGACCGCGAAACTCTCCGCATCTGAAAAAGCTTTCAGGCTGAGTGCTTTCAGGCCCACCGACCACAAGATCAGGGGCGGGTCGAGCGACACTGAATTGAAGGAGTTGGCCGTGATGCCCACGGCTTCGCCAGTCTCATCCCGTGTGGTGATGATGGTGACGCCGGTGACAAATAAGCCGAGCGTTTCACGGAAAGTGCGCAGATCGAAACTCATGCACGTCTATTTGGACTATTTGAGATCAGGGTCTAGTCCCTGATTGCGCTCTGCGCAGCCGAATAGAAGAGAGTGTTGCATGCGCATATTCGCGAATCGCGTGTTTGTTTCGGAATTGATTCTTTTCGAGAGCGAAAATGCGCAAATGGGTGAAAAACCCAATGCGAAAATCTGACGAGCGCTGTCATTTCGCAAAAAATAGCATTTCATTATTGCATGGCAGGTATGCATATCTGGAATATTGGTTGCAATCTCAACAAGTACGCACCGAATCGTTAACTCTGCTCGCAGGTCCCTCGATGCGATAGTTCAAGGCTTTTGTTGGGTTTTCGACGCTTTTGTGAGCGGTCGATATTAACGGTTCATCTGATGAATATCTGTTCATTATGAACAGCTGTTCATCGATTATCCTAATCGAAAATTCATCCAAAAAAGGCCTTGTATGTCGGATTTATAACAGGCATCTAGGGAGCGCTTAGAGCGGGCAGCAAGCCCCGAAATGCAGTGAAGGACATCTTTTAACAGTTACCGAAAAATTCTGCGCGGTAACGACCAAGATGCAGAGAGTGAGATAATGAAAGACTGGTGTAACAATGACGGCGCTCGCCGTCTTAAAGATAAAATTGCTGAGTATTGGTCCGATCGCGGCTACGACGTCGAAGTCGATCTGGTTGATGCTGGCTTTGTGCCTGCGATGCGCAGCGCCCGTACCGATGTTCGCAGCAACATGGTCAACGGCATGCCACGCCGTAAGCTCGTGAACGTGAACGAAGTTCGCAGCGAGTATCGTCCAGACTAAGTCTGGCAGGCAGGTTCTGGAGAGGACTTGCCGTATGTCACGCCAAGGATCAGTGGATCGAAGGCGGTCATAGGGGCGGCGGGAGAGTGCCGACCTCAATGAGATGGACAAGAAGGGCAGTGCCGCAGCGCGGGCTGCCCTTTCGTTTATCTGGAGTTCGAGCAATCTGGTGCGGTTTTGAGCAAAGTTCTGTCCAACTCAACCCGCATCTTCCGCCCGACATTTCATATCACGCCTGTACGCACGCAGGCACAATAGGGCTCGCAACGACTCAGAACATGTTCTAGGGCAGTCGCAGGCACTCACGAGGAACTTTGGGTATGGCAAATCGTGCAGCAGTGATCTTGGCAGCGGGGCAGGGAACGCGGATGCGGTCCGCGCTCCCGAAAGTCCTGCATCCGGTTGGCGGACGCCCGATGATCGACTGGTCGATCGCGCTGGCACAATCAGTCGGATGTGAGCGCATTCTGGTGGTGTGCTCGCCGGCTGGTGAAGCGGTGCAGGCGCACGTGGCGAACCTTCTGGGCACCGATGCCATCACCATACAGGATCCACCTCTTGGAACCGGACACGCGGTGCTTACGGCGAAGAACGCCCTCAGTGATTTTGACGGTGAGCTGGTCGTCCTGTGCGGCGACGTTCCCTTGATCCAAAGCGAGACGGTTGAGGCTCTGTTCGCCGAGGTCTGCAACGGAGCAGCTGTCGGCGTGCTCGGGTTCGAGGCCGCCGATCCCGGGGCGTATGGCCGATTGATCACGGATGCAGAGGGCAACCTCGACGCGATCGTGGAAGCAAAAGAGGCGTCGCCTGAGCAGTTGGCGGTTTCGTTCTGCAATTCCGGCGTCATCGCTGCGCGGTCAAAGACCATGTTCGACCTGCTTTCACAGGTCTCCAACGATAATATCAAGGGTGAGTATTATCTCACCGACATTGTCGGCCTGGCACGTGCTGCCGGCAGCCCCTGCCGAACTGTCAGTTGTGACGAGGCGGATGTGATTGGCATCAATACCCGCATCCAGCTGGCTGAGGCCGAAGCCGCGTTCCAGGCCAAGAAGCGGGCCGCCATTCTTGCGTCTGGCGTCACCATGACCGCGCCTGAGACGGTGTTTTTCAATCACGACACCGAGATCGAGAATGATGTCACGATTGAGCCAAATGTGGTGTTCGGTCCCGGCGTGACTGTGAGAAGCGGGGCGCGCATTCGTGCCTTTTCGCATCTGGAGGGTGCAGACGTGGGCCCGGACAGCAGCGTCGGGCCTTTCGTTCGCTTGCGCCCCGGCGCTGTGCTCGAGGCGAATGTGAAGATTGGCAATTTCGTCGAGGTCAAGAACACGCGCATGGGTGAAGGCGCGCAAGCCAGCCACCTCGCCTATCTTGGGGATGGCGAGATTGGCGCCGGCGCGAATATCGGCGCCGGTACGATTTTCTGCAATTATGATGGCTTCCTGAAATACAAGACGACGGTCGGCAAAGGGGCGTTTATCGGCTCGAATTCTGCGCTGGTCGCGCCGGTGACGATTGGCGATGGCGCCTTTGTCGGATCAGGGTCCGTTATTACCAAGGATGTCGAACCGAACGCTCTGGCTGTGGGGCGCGGTCGACAGATGCAAAAGGCAGGTTGGGCAACCGCCTTTCGGGATAAAATGGCGGCTGTGAAAGCTGCCAGAAAAAAGGGCTGATGGAGGAAGATTTTGGCAAATGAGCTAGAGAAAGAAAACGCGGCTCACGCGGCCATGGATTTTGTCGAAGACGGTATGACACTCGGGCTGGGCACCGGATCGACGGCAAAATTCTTTGTTGAAAACCTGGCTGAGGAAGTCGCCGAAGGGCTCGTCGTCCGCGGTGTGCCAACTAGCGAACAAACCCGGCGCCTCGCAGAATCGCTGGGTGTGCCTCTGGTCGATGTCGAACAGGTCGACCGCATCCACCTGACCGTGGACGGCGCCGATGAGGTCGATGAGCATGCGCAACTGATCAAAGGCGGCGGTGCGGCTCTGCTGCGCGAAAAGATCATCGCCAATGCCAGTGACCTGATGATTGTGATTGCCGACAGTTCGAAGAAAGTCGACATGCTTGGCCAATTCCCTCTACCGGTTGAGGTCACTCCCTTCGGTTACACGATCACCGCGAAGAAGGCCTATGACGCGCTCAAGAAAGCTGGCGTGCTGAAGCCGATGATCAATGTCCGTACCGGGCCTGGAAACAAGCCGATCGTGACCGATGGTGGGAATTTCATCCTGGATTGTTCCTGTGGGGCGATCCCGGATGCGCCGCTGGCAGCGGCTCTGCTTTCCAACATTCCAGGCGTCGTCGAACACGGATTGTTTATCAATCTGGCGCGCACTGTGATCATTGGCGCTGACGACGGCGCCACCATATTTGAATACTAGGACGCAGCCGCCATATACGGCGCGTCATCCAATTCCCTCATTCCGACAAGGACTTCGCCATGGCCGACCATTCCTATGATTATGATCTCTTCGTGATTGGCGGTGGCTCGGGCGGTGTCCGCGCGGCGCGGATCGCGGCCGGGCACGGCGCCAAAGTGGCGCTGGCGGAAGAGTATCGCATGGGTGGCACCTGCGTGATCCGCGGCTGTGTGCCGAAGAAGTTCATGGTCTATGCCAGCGATTACGGTCGCAAGCTGGAAGAAGCGCAGAAGTTCGGCTGGGACGTCAAAGTCGGCGATTTCGACTTCCCGGGCTTCATGGCCAACCTGCATGCGGAAGTCGATCGCTTGTCGGGCCTGTATATGAGCGGTCAGGTCAATGCCGGGGTGGATGTGTTCGAGGAGCGTGCTGAGTTTGTCGACGCCCATACTTTGAAACTCAAAACCAGCGGCAAGACGATTACAGCCGACAAGATCCTCGTCGCGGTGGGTGGCTCGCCGTGGCGTCCGTCATCAGACGAGCTGCCGGGCGTCGAGCACACGATCACATCCGATGGTGTGTTCCAGCTGACCGAGCTACCCAAGCATATGGTCATTGCGGGCGGCGGTTATATCGCTTGCGAATTTGCCCACGTTTTCGCGGGCCTCGGCGTTGAGACCTGTCTGGTTTATCGCAGCGACACCGTGCTGCGCGGTTTCGACATGGATATCCGTACTGAAGTGCATGAAGGTCTGAAAGAGGCCGGCGTGCGTGTGATCACCAACTCTGTCTTCGAGTCGATCGAGAAGACGGACAATGCCGAAACACCGCTGCATCTCAAACTCGACAATGGCATGACGTTGGATGCGGATGTGGTGATGATGGCGGTCGGTCGCCGTCCGCACATTGATGGGCTAGGGCTGAACAAGGCTGGCGTTAAGGTCGGTGACCGTCATGAGATTGTCGTCGATGCCTATTCCAAGACCAATGTTGATAATATTTGGGCGGTCGGCGATGTCACGCGCCGCGCCGAGTTGACCCCGGTTGCGATCCGCGAAGGACACGCGTTCGCCGATACCGAATTTGGCGGCAACCCGCGCACCTTCGATCATGACAAGATTGCCACGGCCGTCTTCACCCAGCCGGAAGTCGGGACGGTTGGCCTCGCCGAACATGATGCGCGCAAGCAGTTCGGCGACATTGATGTCTACAAGACCAAGTTCCGGCCGATGAAGAACATGCTCAATGGCAAGATAGAGCGCGTCTTCATGAAAGTCATCGTCCGCCAGTCTGACCAGGTCGTGGTCGGCGCACACATTGTCTCGCCGGATGCGGGCGAGATGATTCAAATGCTGGGCATCGCCATCAAGATGGGTGCAACGAAGCA
>JANSYM010000017.1 GCA_024742355.1 Hyphomonadaceae bacterium
CTCGCCCTGGCTGAGGCGGACCTCCACCTCACGCAGCTTTGCAATGATCTCTTCAGGCTTGGCTCTCTTGCCCATGGTTCAACTCCATTTCAGAGCCGATCCTAACTCAAACTATGGGCCAGTTTTTCTGAGGCAGACCACAGACACGATAGTTCTTTCGGTACTTGCGAGAGAAACAATCAACTTAGTGAAATATCCATGGCGTCGCCGACAACGCGCCCAATCTCTTCAGCCGCTTTTTGCGCTGCTGAATTCGTCAGGTGTGCATAACGCTGTGTTGTCGCAAAACTCTTATGACCTAAGAGAGCGCCTATCATAGGAAGTGAGAGGCCTTTGGCCGCTCCAAAACTAGCAAAGCTGTGACGCAAGTCGTGCATGCGAACGTCTTCGAGGCCAGCTTCGCTTCTTATCTGGCGCCATATTTTTCCCAGTCCCTGATAAGCGGCGGGCCCTGTAGAGGCTGGAAACACCCATTTTTCATGTTCTCGTGGCTGCAAATCGAGCAAGTCTAGCGCGAGCTTGGAAATCGGCCGAATTGACATTCCTGTCTTAGTATCGCCGAGCCGCAAAAAACCCTGATCAAAGTCAATCTCAGACCATTTGAGCTCTGAAATTTCGGAACGCCGCGCTCCGGTTAGCGAAAGCAGCCGGATAATTGTAACGGCTTGTTTCGCGTTTTCACGGCTTTCCCAATTCTTGAGAACCTCTCCCAGGCGCCTCGCCTCGGCTTCCGTCAGGAAGCGTTGGTTGTTTTTGCTCGGAGCAAGTCGCACACCCTTGCAAGGATTGCGATCTAGAAGCTCGTGTTCGACGGCATACGCGAATACGCTCGATAAAATTCCTATGGTCCTTTTGGCCGTTCCGGCACCACCGCTTGCACGTCTCACACCACGTGGCTTCGTTTTCTTTTGGGTCTTTGTTGCCCCGCTGGTGATTTGGTCTCGCACGTTAGCGATATCGGCCAATTTGATCTGGTTGATCGGTTTCTTGCCCAACAGCGGCAAAACGTGAATCGTCAAACGGTCCACATCCAATTTTACGTTGGCGGATTTGCGCAGTGCACCTGTGCGTCGGCTGATATGAGCGGCTTTGTTCTGCCAAGTTTCGAAAAGCTCAGCAAACGTCTGGGCGCCATCTTCTACTGATTGCTCTTCGGTTTTGAATGGGTCCTGGCCCAATCGGGCCTCGGCTTTATAGTCCCTGGCCATTCGTCGCGCCGCTTCAGGTGTGGAGTCGATTAGTTTTCCGAGTGTAATAGTCCGGGTTTTTGCAGCGCGACCTCTCCCAATTCGATACTTAAGAATATAAGACTTGGAACCTGATGGCATCACCCGAACGCCGAAACCAGAGACCTCGGAGTCCCAAGCGACATATTTCGTCGGTTTTGGCAGCAAGCTTTCGGCGCTGCGCTTGGTTAGTTTTAGCGAAACTTCCGTCATTCAACTCTCCAAGTTCAGGTGGTTGTGTTACCACCATGTCACCACCGCTCGCTCAATTCGACGCAAACGCGATCAAGCTTAGGCAGCCTTGAAAACTCTACAGTATCTTGTTTTAATTGTAAAATTTCAAAGTTGAGCAAGCGTGCGCAAACTCTGGCAAACTGCCAAAGAACGCTTTGACATTGCAGGGGTCACTAGTTCGAACCTAGTATCGACCACCATTTTTCTTCCAGTTTCACCCAAATAGCGGCGATGTCGTTCCCACCAATTGCCGTTCCTGGTCCAGGATTCGCTCAAATGAGGGCCGGGCGTGCAGGCGGATGACATAGTCTGACAGGTTGGGCCAGCGGGCGGCGTCGATGGTCTCGCCGGCGTGGAAATAATTCACGAAGATGCTGCCGGCTGTGAGGTCGGCGAGGGTGCATTGGTCGCCGAGCAGGAAGGGGCGGCCGCTGACCAGTTGTGTTTCCAGATAATCGAAGACTTGCGGTTTCATCTGTTGCGCGGCAGCGACGATATCCGCGTCGGGGGCGGTGTTCTGGAAGGTCGGGTTGATGAATTGCTGGATAAAGAGCGGCGCCTCGACTTTCGAGAACAGGGCCGTGGCGAGATAGTCGCAGAGCCACAGCATCCAGGCCTCGTCCCAGCCGGCCTTTGGAAACAGAGCCGGGTCCGGAACTTCAGCTTCGAGGAGCGTACAGGCGGCGAAGGAATCCGGCAGGAAGCGGCCATTGAACTCGAGGACCGGGACTTTGCCGAGCGGGCTGATTTTCAGGAAATCCGGGTCAGGGTCGCCGAGCGGGACCACGGTTTCGATCTCATAGTCGAGCCCTTTCTCTTCGATAAAGGCCACCAGGCGGCGGACCCAGGGGGAGAGAAGTGTGCCGTGGACTCTGAGTTTCATGACGAGGTCCTTTCAATCAGAACTAAATGTGGTTTCATATAAAAACTGGTTGCAATAAAAAACCACTTAGGTTATATGGTCTCATATTGCAACCAAGATTTTGCCATGAAGACCAAATCATTCTCGAATATGCAGTGTTCGATTGCGCGGACGCTGGACCATGTCGGATCCTGGTGGTCGCTGCTGATTATCCGCGATGCGATGATGGGCGCCCGCCGGTTCAAGCATTTCCAGGAAAATCTCGGCATCGCCAAGAACACGCTGACCAGCCGCCTTAACGATCTGATCGAGGGCGACATTATCGAAAAAGTCCCCGCGTCTGACGGCTATGCACATGAGGAATATGTCCTCACCGAGCGCGGCCGTGAGTTGGCGCCGGTGATTATTGCGCTGGCCCAGTGGGGCGACAAATGGGTGGCCCATGAAAAGGGCCCGTCCACGGTCATCACCGACAAGAATTCGGGCGACAGACTGCCCCGGATCTGGCCGCGCCGCGATGATGGCGAGGTCATGCCGCTGAAAGAGGTCGGCATGCGCCGCGCCAATGGCGCCCCCCCGAAAATCTGGCACGAAGAAAAGGAAGACCCCTCATGATTACCTGCAATTGTATTGTGCAAGCGGGCCAGGTCCCTGCTGAGACCGAAGCCGCGCTGCGCGCAAACCTGAACGCATTTGCCGAGCGCGCCTTTGGCGAACCGGCAGATATTAACTGGCGCGTTGTCCCCGAGCAGAGCGGTTTCACCGCGGCCAAGCCGAGCACCTCCTCGATCATCTCCATGGCGGCAAATCGGCCCATCTCTCAGCCGGAGCGTGCGGCGCTGCTGAAGGAAATGTGCGAGCTCTGGGTCGGTGAGACCAAGCGCACCCTCGATGAAGTGGTTGGCGTGATTTCCGACCCGCAATCCTGACCCCCAAATCCTGCCCCCAAACCTCCCCCAAGCTCTGATAGGAGACGATCATGCCCCTGTATCTGTGCAACGCCGCCAAAGGCGCGATTTCTGATGAGGCCAAGCCGAAAATTGCGGCCGACATCACCCGCATCCATTGCGATGTCACCGGCGCTCCGCCGCAATTCGTCCACGCCTTCTTTGTCGAAGAAGACGCAGCTCCGCCGCTCGATGGAAAGTCAGCTGTCCTGTTTGGCAGTATCCGGGCGAACCGGACCGATGCGCAAAAGGCCCAGATCATCAATGAAATGCGCCAATCCATCTCGACTCATGCGGGAATCGATCTCGACACGGTCGGCATGATGACCACCGACGTCCCGGCAAGCTGGGCGTTTGAAGGCGGCGAAGTGATGCCGGAGCCGGGTGAAGAAGCTGCATGGCTCGCCCGTCACCGCCAACCGTCAGCGGCGGAGTAGGGCGATGATTGCGCGTCTTTTCCTCGGCTTCATCGCGCTCTCCATTGGCATGATTGGGGTCCTCTATCTCTATGACCCCAATCTGCTGCTGGCGCGCTATGATCTCGCCACGGGCAGCGCTGGCATGGATAATATGCTGCGCTCGACCTATGGCGGCCTGTTCCTGGCTTCGTCCCTGATCTTCGCCCTCGGCGTGTTCGTGGCCGAGCGGCGACGTGACGCCCTGGCCTTTGTCGCCATCTTCATGACCGGCGCGGCGCTCGGCCGGATTGTCAGCATCATCGCGGTGGGATCGCCGCCCGCGACGATCATGCCGCTGCTCTATTTTGAAATCGTCGCGACCGTGATCGCCGTCGTGCTGTACCTTCGGGCGCCGCAGGCGCATAAATAGGCGTCCCACCAACTGAGAAGAGAGTCCCACCATGTCTGATACTGTCATCATCCTCGGCGCTGGCGCGTCGAAAGGCGTGGGCGGGGCCCTCGGCCGCAAATTCGCGGAACAGGGTCACCACGTGATCATGACCGGGCGCACGGCGGCCAAGGTCGAGGCGCTGGCGAGCGAGATATCCGCGGCCGGGGGCTCTGCCGAGAGCCTGCCCGTGGATGTCACGTCGGAAGCCGATCTCGACGCCCTGTTCGCCCATGCCAAGGCGCGCGGTCCGGTCGCGGCGGTGCTCTACAATGCCGGCAACAATGCGATCATTCCGTTCGAGCAGCTCGAGCCGGAAACGGTGGAGCAGTTCTGGCGGGTCGGCTGTTTCGGCGCCTTCCTGACCGCCAAGCGCGCCATTCCGCTGCTTGAAGCGCAAGGGCGCGGCAGCCTGTTCTTTACCGGCGCGTCCGGGTCGATGCGCGGCAAGCCGAACTTCGCCCATTTCGCGATGATGAAGGCCGGCCTGCGCATGCTGGCCCAGTCGCTGGCCCGTGATTACGGCCCGAAAGGCGTGCATGTCGCGCATTTCATCATTGATGGCGTCATCGATGGCGAACAGGTGCGCAGCCGGTTTGGCGACTATCTTGATGGCCTCGGCGAAGATGGCGGCCTGTCCCCGGACGCCATTTCGGATGCCTATTGGCATGTCCACAACCAACACCGCTCGGCCTGGACGCATGAAATGGATTTGCGCCCCTTTAGCGAGAGTTGGTAACGCATCCGCCGCTGGCTGGCCTCCCGCAATCCCGGTGCTAGAGTGCGGGCATGACCACACTCCGCGCCGCCTGTATCCAGATGCGTTCGACCACAGAGGTCGCGCCCAATATTGACGCAGCGAGCGAGCTGATCCGCGCCGCCGCCGGACAAGGCGCTGAGTTTATCGCGACGCCGGAAATGACCAATCTGCTGGATATCCGGCCAGGCCAGGCGCGTCCGAAAATCACCTCGGAAGCGGATGATGCCTGCCTGCAGGCGCTTTCGGACCTTGCGCGTTCATTGCAGGTCACCTTGCTGATCGGCTCGATCGCCGTCGCCCTGCCGGATGATGACCGGTTCGCCAATCGCTCTTTCCTGATTGGACCGGATGGGGCTGTCCTGGCCCGCTATGACAAGATCCACATGTTCGATGTCGAGGTTGGCGATGGCCAGTCCTATCGCGAGTCCAAGGCCTATCGCCCCGGCCGCGAGCTGGTCCTGGCGACCACACCGCTGGCCCGGATCGGCCTGACCATCTGTTATGATGTGCGCTTCCCGCACCTGTATCGCGCGCTCGGGCAGGCCGGCGCTGACCTCATCACCGTGCCAGCCGCGTTCACCCGCGTCACCGGCGAAGCGCATTGGCATGTCCTCATCCGCGCCCGGGCGATCGAGACCGGCTGCTTCCTCCTCGCCCCGGCCCAGGGCGGCCAGCATGATGATGGCCGGGAAACCTATGGCCACGCCCTTATCGTCTCCCCCTGGGGCGAAATCCTGGCCGAGGCGAACGATGACGAGCCGGGCTTTATTATAGCTGACCTGGACCTGGAGGAGGTCGCAAAAGCGCGCGCCCGCATTCCGGCGCTGGGGAATGATCAGGAGATCGCATTTTGAGCCAGCGCTATTGGGGCGTGGGTGGGCATTGATTAGAGCGCGTTCGTCAGGGTGTTGTGAGCCGCTCGCGATGTCCGCTTTGGGTCAGGAGGAGCATTGCGACCTAAGGCCCTCATCCTGAGCGAAGTCGAAGGATAAAGGGCCGTGCTTCCGGGCAGCCTGCGAAGCGCCTGCCTCGTCCTTCGACTTCGCTCAGGATGAGGCTCAATGGGAAACC